>CANRFJ010000004.1 GCA_947629865.1 uncultured Lachnospiraceae bacterium
TGAGTATAAAAAGCGGCTCCCAATGAATAGGAACCACTTACATATAACTATTAACTTGTTAAACTAAATGACATTGAATAACAACTGCGGCATATACAACAGTAATAACAACTGCGGCAATTCTTGACTTCTTGACATTTTTGCACTATAATTAAACAGTATGTGGCATAACGGAACACGACCAGAGATTACGATAGAAATGGGGAAGCTATGATTCGAAGCATGACAGGCTTTGGCCGGGGAGAGGCCTCAGACGACAATTACAAAATTTTGATAGAGATAAAGTCCGTAAATCACCGCTATTGCGACGTGGGTATCCGCGTACCGCGCAAATTGAACGGATATGAGGCTCTGTTGCGGAGCCGGATAAAGTCCTATGCCAGCCGCGGCAAGATCGATATATTCATGAGTTTTGAGGACATGACGGGCAAGAGTACCGGAATAGCCTATAACAGGGAGACGGCGGGGGCGTATCTCGATGGGATCCGCCAGCTTTCCAGGGATTTTTCTCTGGAATATGATGTGGACGCCGTCAGGTTGTCAAGATTTCCGGATGTGTTTACCATGGAGGAACCGGATCTGGACGAGGAGGCTATTACCGCGCTCTTAGACAGCGCGATGTCCGCCGCCGGAGAGGCGTTTGTGGAGAGCCGCGCCAAAGAGGGACAGCAGTTGAGGGAAGATCTGCTGAAGAAACTGGAGAGACTGTCCTCTCTGACAGATGAGATCGAACGGCGCTCGCCGGAGATACTGAATGAGTACCGTGCGAAACTCACGGCAAAGGTTAAGGAACTGCTGGGAAATACACAGGTTGATGATACCGTACTCGCGACAGAACTCGTGCTCTATGCGGATAAGACCTGCGTGGACGAGGAGATAGTCCGGCTGCGCACACATATCCTGCACATGAAGGAGACGCTGGAGCAGGGCGGAGGCGTTGGACGGAAACTGGATTTTCTGACACAGGAGATGAATCGGGAGGCCAATACAGTCCTCTCCAAGGCCAACGACATCATAATGGCAGATTACGGAATTGAGATAAAGACCGAGATTGAGAAGATTCGGGAACAGATACAGAATATTGAGTAAAAGAGGTGTTACCTATGTCTTTTGTGAATATCGGATATGGAAATGTAGTCAACAGCGATAAGGTGTCCAGTATTGTCAGTCCGGACGCCGCTCCCATCAAGCGGCTGATACAGGGCGCCAGGGACAGCGGCGACGCCATTGACGCCACCTGCGGGCGAAAGACAAAGGCAGCGCTTGTCATGGATAATCATACGGTTGTCCTTTCTTCTCTGCTGCCAGAGACAATTGCAGCGCGTATGAATTCGGAAGAAAACAAAAAATTTGTGAAGGGAGATTAGCGTTTATATGGATATGGAAGAAACAACGGTGAGTGAGCCGGAGGATACAGGGAAGAAAAAGAAAAAGCGTTCTCCCGCCAGTTATGTGGCGGAGGGACTTCTCTATATTATCCTGATTATATTCTGCGTATATGTGGTGCCAAATTACATATTGCAGCGGACGGTAGTGAGCGGCGAGTCCATGGAAGATACGCTCAAAGACGGAGAGAGCCTTCTGGTGGACAAATTATCCTATCACTTCAGCGATCCGGAGCGCTATGATATCATTGTCTTTTACCCGAAGGGAAAAGACGTAGATGAATATTATGTGAAGCGCATATATGGTCTGCCCGGCGAGACTATTCAGATTAAAGCCAATGATATTTACATAAACGGGGAAAAGATTGAGGATCCCTATCCCAAGGACGGCATGGACGAGGCGGGGATCGCGGAGAAGCCCTACAAGCTGAAAGAGGGCGAATATTTTGTGCTGGGAGACCACCGATCCGTGAGTCTGGACAGCCGCACTTCCCCGGATGAGGATCCGGATGCACCGGGCCCGGTAAAATTTGAAAACATAGCCGGAAAGGTATTTTTGAGGATATGGCCTCTCAGTAAATTTGGAGTACCGTGATTTTTCCGGTAAATATATAACAACAAACACAGAAAGGAGAATTACCCTTATGCTTCACCCGTCTTATACAGATTTAATGAATATTGCCAACAGCGAGGTAGAACAGGGGGAACAGCCGGTTGTCAACAGCCGCTATTCCATTGTACTGGCTACCGCCAAGAGAGCAAGACAGTTAATTGCCGGCTCAAATCCTCTGGTGGATACGGCTCAATGCCCGAAACCACTCTCAATTGCCATTGACGAGTTGTCAAGCAGCGCAATTAAAATCGATGCAGAAGAAGACGACATAGAGGAGTAACTGCTCATAATTTCTGAGGCCCGCGATTTTCAGTCGGGCCTCAAACTTTATAAAAAAGTTCGTCGCCTGCGGAGAGAGGGTGATAATAGTGAAAAATTTTACCAGTATATTATTTAAAAATCATAGACCGGAGCTGCAAAAGACGGCCCCCTCATATTTTTCCGATCTGCAATTGGATTACCTTCTGGGGATTTTGGAAAACCAGTCGAAGGGGTATTCGATCCGGCCGTATTATTATACGCTGCCCCGCAGCGCGGAGGACATCGCCTATCGGCAGGAGATATATGAACAGCTGGGAGATCCGGCGCTCGCAAAAGCGGTAAAACAGTTTTGCATACAGATGCAGCGCTCGCGCCGCTCATATAACCTGTCTCTCCAGTGTGGAGAAAAAATCCAGGCCGCCAGTTATCATCTGGAAGCGGCTGTCCGGTACTGCCGTGCCGTGTCCGGCCTTTCAGAGGCGCTCTTGGGCGCGGATCTTTTCGCGGAGGGTTTTCTTCTCCTGCGGGAATTTATCTCTGAACTGACGGCCTCCTATGAGGCATCCGGATTTTTCCGGACGTCTGAAAAAGCGGCGCAGCTTCTGGAGAAAATCCGCTTTACGCTGCTTATCACATCCGACCGCATCACCATAACGGAAGATGCGGAGACAGGGGCAAACTACATGGAGGAGTTGGCGGATATCCTTCTGCCGGAGGGAGAGCACAGGCACACGGCGCTGGAGAATCCCTTTCCAAACGTACTGGAGCCTTCGTTTCTGGAGACGACGCTGATCCGCATATTGAAGAAAAGCCAGCCGGAACTTTTCCGTGAGATTGAACAGTTTTATGAATCCTATCCGGATTTTTATGAGAAAAAAATTCTGGATTTTGAGAGCGAAGTGCAGTTTTATATAAGCGCCAGGGAGTTTCAGGCAAAGACAGAGGCTCTCGGCTATTCCTTCTGCAGGCCGGTGCTGACGGAGGGAGGCGCTTTTTTCGCTGTGGGAAACTATGACCTGGCGCTTGTGTGGAAAAACGCCAGACGGGGGCGTCCGGTCGTATCCAATGATTTTTCCTGTCCGGAGCACCCCTCGTTCTTTGTGCTGACCGGCCCGAACCAGGGCGGCAAGACCACCTTTGCCCGCGCTATGGGACAGGCGGTATATTTTTCGCTGGCAGGGCTTCCCGCCGCTGCTTCCTCCCTCACCATGCCCTTTTTCCAGGGAATTTCCACGCATTTTGAAGTGGAGGAGAGCGTCGAGTCCAATTCCGGAAAACTCAAGGAAGAAATCGACCGCCTGGCGCCCATGATGAAATCCCATATCAAAAATCATTTTGTCGTGCTGAATGAACTCTTTACCACCGCTACCACCTACGACGCTCTGATTATGGGACGGAAGGTGATGGAGCATTTTCTGGAGCGGGACTGCTATGGAATCTATGTCACGCACATTCAGGAACTGGCGGAACAGACTGACCGGATTCAAAGTCTGGTGGCGCAGATCGAGGACGGAGAGAGTGAAAGACGCACATACAAGATACTGCCGATGCCCGCCCGCGGATATGGTTATTCCGAATCCCTCGTAAAACAGTTTGAGCTGACCTATGAAGATGTGAAAAGGAGGTTATCATGACTGATTCGTATTTACTCTACCCCGACTCCTCCACAGAGGGAAAGCAAAGTTATGCCTTTCAGGGGGATATCATAAAGGATATGAATCTGAATATACTTTTTCGTACCATGGCCAGAGAGGACGTGCGGATCGCCGAAAAGGCGCGCAAGGTGATCATGGTGCCGCTGACAACGCCGGAGGAGGTATATTACCGCCATGCAATAATAAAAGACTTTGAAAACAGCCCCGGACTTCTGGAGGAATTATACCGGCACGCCGCCGAACAGCAGAAGATCTCTGAGCAGTACAGGAGTGACATGGAGAAAAACCGGACACGCACTGCCCGAAAATCCGGAGAAATGATAGATACGCTCCACTTTCTCTCCGGAAGCATACAGCGCCTCCTCTCTATACGGGAAACGCTGGAGAAACATTATCAGCAGGAGGGCTTTCGCTCAGAAGGGCTTCTCTCGCTGCGCCGCCGGCTGAATGAGGAACCGCTGGATAAACTGGCGCAGAAAATAAAGGATCTCCATTTTTACACAGAGGGAGGAGAGGTCGTCTACCACTTACAGTTCTGCGGCGGAATGAAAATAGGCCGGGCCGTTCTTTGCTCCTGTGTCAGCAAAAAGAGGAAAAAACGGGAGGGGAAAATGGGAAATTCCCTGCAAAATCTCTATTGGAAGCATCTGAAAAAAGATACGATTCCCCTGGATTCCGAAGCGCTGAAGCAGGATATCGGGCTGCTGACGGAGAATACCGTGATGGGGTGCCTGGAACTGTTTGCTCCGTTTTTGCGGGAGACAATGGCGTTTTTTGAGCATTTTGCGGAGGAGACGGCCTTTTACAAGGGCGTACTTAACCTGATGCAGCGAATGAGTGAAATTTCCATTCCGCTGTCCATGCCGGAGCCAAAGCCCGCCGGAAGCGGCCAGACGGCCTTCAGAGGGCTCTACGAGCTCACAATGGCCATTTATATGCAGAACAGGCCGGTGACGAATGACGCCGATTTTGACGGAACTGTCCTGACGGTAATCACCGGCGCCAACCAGGGAGGAAAATCCACTTTTCTGCGCAGTTATGGCATCGCCCAGATACTGATGCAGTGCGGGATACCGGTTCCCGCCGCAGAATTCTCGGCTCCGCTCTACCCGCAGATTTTCACCCATTTTACAAGGAGAGAAGACGAAAAACTGAACCACGGAAGACTTCAGGAGGAACTGGGACGCATGAGCGCCATGATCCAGGCGGCGGTTCCCGACAGCCTTTTCCTTCTCAACGAATCCTTTGCCAGCACGACGGAAAAAGAGGGCTCACGGATTGCCGATGGAATTATCCGCGCCTTTTATGAAAAGGGGATCACCACAATGATGGTAACGCATTTGTTTGAATTTGCACGGAGTCTGTACCGGAAGAATCTTATGCACACAAAATTTCTGACGGCGGAGAGGAGAGAGGACGGAACCAGAACCTTCCGTATCATTCCGGGAGAGCCGAATTATACAAGCTACGGCACCGATTTATTTGAGGCGCTGATTCCATAACAAATAATTTAAACTTTTTCTTGACAAACACCCGTTCGGGTGCTATAGTATAGTTAAACATTTGTTCGTATCGTATGTTCGTATCAGATGTTCGGATTTGCTTATAACTATTTGTCCTGAAAGGAGTTTTATTATGAAAAGATTATTAAATTCCCATTATCTTTTATTAGTCACAGTTCCCACGCTGTTAGTAGCCGCCTGCTTTTTCCTTCTGTTTTCCCGTCCGGTATCGGCGGATTCCGGCCAGACAGGGGTTATGAAGGGATATGAGACCGTTCTTGTCCGTGACGGCGATACGCTGTCCTCCCTGGCATGTTCGTATGCTCCGGTTAAATCCCATATGTCAGAGAAAGAATACCTGGAGGCCGTCGTCTCGCTCAACAATATATCTTCATCCGAGTATATCCGCGCAGGAGAGTACCTGTTAATGCCGAATTTTTGCTAGAGACGGGAGACTTCGGCGCTATCTGACAAATTTCTGTCATTTCCATTCGCTATATTCAGTATATCAAAAATATGGGAGATGAGTGCAATGTTTGGAAATTTGGACAGAAAAGCAGGAAAGAGAGTATGGCTGCCATTGGTGTTTGTCCTTTTTTTTATCACTGTTGCCGCCAGTCCCCTGTGGGAGGGTACGGCCGCGAAAGCCGCTTCCAGTGGCGTCAAAATCCGTTATAACGGTAAGACTCACAAAAATAAAAGCAAAAAAATGACCGTGAAATATAATTCCAAAACGGTCTCCAAAAAATCTTATAAAGCTCTTATCATAAAAAAATATTACATGGTTTCCTATGCAGATGTTTTTAAGAAAGGCGTCAAGGCCTCCTGCAAGTATTCCAAAAATAAGAAATCCCTGAAGATTTCCAAAAACGGAGTTTCCATAAAAATGAAGGTGGGAAGCCGGACTGCCAAAATAAATGGCAAGAAATCCACTATGCCGGTGGCCCCGTTATCCGTGCGCTATGTCTCCAAAAAGAAGACGAAGATACTGGTGCCCGTAAATTACATCGCAAAAGCCCTTCATCTGTCCTATGAAAAATCCGGTTCCGCCATTCGCTTGAAGGCGCCTCTCCATTTATCCTATGACGGAAATACTGTATATTATACCGGCACCCAGGGGAAGATATACTACAATCACAAGACCTATTCCCTCGCCACAATGCCGGTAATCAAGATTTCCGGTACCTGGTATATGCCGGCGGAAGAAACTATTGATAATATATTAAACCTGAAGTACGAGTACAATTCCTCTACGGGGAAGCTGACCTTTACCAACGAGGATCTGAATTTGGCCTTTACATGTCAGAACGGATCCGCCCAGGCCACGCTAAACGGCAGTCCGGTGACACTCAGCGCGCCTGTCAGACAGATCAAGAATCTCGACAAAAAAAGCAGCGTGCTCTGTATACCGGCGGCCGGCGTATTAAAACAGTTAAATTATGCCAGAGGCTGGAATAAATCCAATAAGTATTACACAATTCAGTCGAAACAGTTTTTCTCCTGGAAGGAGGAAATGACAAAAGAACAGAAGGCGGACACCGAGAAAAATTACCTCTATGCGATGACGGCCGCTTATTCGGAGCAGAGCGGCATTGGTTCTGTCGATATAAAACTTTCCGGCAGTTCGCAGGAGATTATGAAGACTCTCACAGTCAGGCGAAACGGCAGCCTGATTACAGTCACTGTGCCAAAGTCCAGTTATCTGCTGAACAAAAATCAATTTTCCAATTTTGGGGAAATAGTCAATAAATTGGCGGTGACATCAAAAGAGGACACCGTCACCCTGTCACTCACCTGCGATGGCACGGCCGAGTATTCCTATATTATCCAGAACGGTGTTCTGGAATTGAATGTGCTGCGCGCCTATGGGGGAGCGGTAAGTGCGGCGGCGACAGGCTCCCTGTCGATTCCTAAGCCTGAGAACGTAACGATCGCCAATGTCACAAACGAGGATCTGTATAGCAGCCACAAATTCAAGGTCATAATCGCCGGCAATCATCTGGAATTTTTCCAGAACCACCCCATTGTCATCAACGATAATTCAGTCAAGGGGATAACGGTGTCCGCCAGCGGGAGCAATACGGTCATCACAGTGACTACGTCTTCGCTGAGGGGCTATAAAATATATGAGAAGGAGGATTCCTTTACCGTCTCAATGGGGGCTCCCGGAAAGATTTACAGCGCCATTGTCGTACTGGATCCGGGGCATGGCGGCATCGATCCTGGCGCCACGAATAAGGGGACAGATGAGAAGGATCTGACTTTTAAGATTCTCTATACCCTGATGAAACAATATACTTCCCAAAATGCGCCGGACATAAAAGTATACTGGACGAGGACATCCGATACCTATGTGACGCTGGCAGATCGCGCTGCTTTTGCCAAAAGCGTAGATGCCGATGCCTTTATCAGCCTTCATATGAATTCCGCTTCTTCCTCCTCCGCAAACGGAACAGAGGTATATTATTCCGTGTCGAACAACAGCAAGAGTTTTGGCGGGATTACCAGCAAGAAGATGGCAAATCTGTTCCGCAACAAATTGTTGGCTGATCTGCAATTGAAAAACCGAGGCACAAAAACAGCCGGCTATTATGTTACCAAGCACAACACAGTTCCGGCCATTCTGATTGAACTGGGCTTTATATCCGGCAGCACGGATTACAATAAACTGACGAACAGCGCTTTTCAGCAGAAGGCGGCGAAGTCCATCTATGACGGCATTGTAAATATGTTTAAGAAATATCCTACCGGACGGTAGATAATAATATAACCGATTATAAACTGCCAGCAGGCAGATAACCAACGGGCAGATAAATTGCAAGCGGGCGATAAATCAATCGGTTTTCCGGAGAGAGACTGCTGTGGCGGCCCGCCGCTTGCGGTCTTCCTCCAGAGCCGCATAATGCTTTCTGGTGGTATTTACATCATTATGGCCCAATACCTCGGCTACCAGGTAAATATCCCCTGTTTCGCGATATAAACTGGTTCCATAGGTACTCCTGAGCTTATGAGGGGTAATATGCTTAATAGTAGTGACGTGTCTGGCACAGTCCGATACCAGATTCTCGATGGACTGGACGCACATACGGCGCTTCTGAGCGGATAAAAACAGCGCGTGTTCATGGCCTTCCTTTGTTGGGAGGTTTTTTCTCTCGGCATAATAGTCGTACAGGGCCTCGCTCACCTCGTCCCCGAAATAGACAAAATCCTCCTTGCCGCCCTTGCGTATAATTTTAATGCGGTTGTTCTTGAAATCCAGATCCTCCAGGTCAAGTCCCACGCACTCCGACACACGGATTCCCGTGCCGAGCAGGAGAGTGAAGATTGCGAGATTTCTTGTCTTATTTTTTTCAAAATAGACCTTTTTCATTCCGGTCATTTCATCGCCGCCATGCTCCACATAATCCAACAGATTGGCCACCTCGTCATAATCCAGCCGTATGATCTCTCTTTTGTGCAGTTTGGGCATGTCCACGATCAGCGTCGGATTTCTGTGAATCAGTTCCCGCTTATAATAATAATTGAAAAAACTGCGCAGAGCCGCCAGTTTGCGCTTCAAACCCCGTTCGCCGTTCGTGTGGATTACGCCGGAAGCGTCTTCATAATATTTCAGATATTCCAGATATTCTTCAATATCCACCGGCTGTAGCTTCTCCAGGTCAGACAGCTGGATAGCCGTAATGTCGCCTCTGTTCTTAAAACAGGGATTGTTCTCACAGAGAAAGTGGAAAAACAGCCGTATATCATATACATAGGAAATTCTCGTCTTAGCCGAAGTGTTTGGCTCGATGGCGCGGAAATAATCCCTGGTAAACCCGGGGAGCGTCGCGAGAACATTCCGGAGTTTCAGCGTATTCTCGCGTATTACCTGTTCATGGTATGTAAGCTTACTGTCCAAGTAAATGCACCTCCTTACTCTGTAATTATATCATATTCCCGTTTTAATTGCAAGTCTTTTTGAAAAACTGGAGTTTGTCCAAGAGAGTTATATTGAAAGATAAGCAGCACACTGTCCGTGCACTGCTTTATATCTGTTTGTTTAACACTCTCTGCAGTTCAATAACCTGTTCTGTCGTCAGCCTGCAATTTGCAAGATATTCGGTAATAAAGGTAGACAGCGAGCCGTTAAACATTTTCGACAACAAGGCATTGGTCTCAATTTCCTGAACCTGTTTCTTTGTCACCTCGGCCCGGCACAAAAATCCGGGATCTTCGCGGGAAACAGCTCCCTTATCAATCAGTCGTTTGATCACGGTGTAGGTCGTATTCTTTTCCCAGCCGATATATTCTTTGATGATTTTAGATATATCTTTGGCAGCGAGGACTTTATTAGACCACAATAATTCCATTACATTAAGTTCGCCTTCATGTAATCGAATTTCTTTTGACGGTTCTTTACTCATGCCATATAAGCCCTCCTTACTGCTGTATTTCCCACCTGCTATCAAAATCCCCCACATTTCGTTTATCTACAACTGTAGTTTATCTTATCTACTCATGTAGTAAAATTTCTTCTCTGTATTCTACAGGTTTCTCCTAACTTTTGCGTTGAGAACAATTCCATACTACACCTATAGATACAAAATTGTCAAGCATTTTTCAGCATTTTTTCTACTTTTTATCCTTATTTTTCAAGGGTGTTCAACAGGTCTACAAAATATTGAGGCAGCGGCGCCTCCACTTCTATATATTGATTTGTGACAGGATGCGTAAAACCGATGATCCTGGCATGGAGTGTCTGTCCGCACAGGGAGGAAGTCTTGCGGAGATTCGCCCCCTGTCCAGAATAAATTCCGGAAGATTTTTCACCATATATGCTGTCCCCCAGAATCGGATGATGTATATAGGCCATATGAACTCGTATCTGATGCGTCCGGCCGGTCTCCAGCTGACATTCTATGTGATTATAACGGCCATTCAGATGGCTCAGCACCCTGTAGTGGGTTATGGCTCTCCTCCCCCCCTGTTCCTCCGGAATTACCGCCATTTTCTTCCTCTGATTCGGATTTCTTCCGATAGGAAGATCTATCGTTCCTGTCTCTGTCGTAAAATTGTGACAGGTGATGGCATTGTATTTTCTTGTGATAGAGTGGACGCTCAGTTGTTCTGCCAGCGACCGGTGTGCCCGATCGGTCTTGCACACAACAAGGGCGCCGGTTGTGTCCTTGTCTATACGGTGTACAATACCGGGGCGCAGGACGCCATTGATGCCGGACAAATTGCCTCTGCAATGGTATAAGAGGCCGTTTACCAGTGTGTGGCAGGTATGGCCTGCCGCAGGATGCACTACCATGTCTTTGGGCTTGTTTACTACCAAAAGCTCCTCGTCCTCATACAGAATGTCCAAATCCATATTTTCCGGCAAAATCTCCGGATTTTCCGGCGGAGGCAGTGTGACTTCAATGCAGTCATTTGAACGAACGGGAACTTTAGCCTTCGTGATAAAGTTCCCGTTGAAGCGTATTTTTTCGTTTTTAATGAGTTTCTGTATATAGGAGCGCGAAAGGGGAAGCATCTCCGCCAGATAACTGTCCAGACGCGTTCCCTCCCACTCTCCTGCCACAGTGAGTGTTATTGTTTCTTCTTCCATAGAAAATCTTCATCCTTATAATGGAATAGCATACAGTGCAAAAACAGCGCTGCCGCAATACATACATAGCAGTCCGCCACGTTAAAGACTGGAAAGTGGATACATTCCAGATAAATAAAATCCACCACATAATGCCAGACGGCGCGGTCGATAAAATTCCCGATTGCTCCGGCAGACAGTAAAATAACTGTAAAACGCAGATACCAATACCTTTTTTCAAAGGGAATCCGGGCGTAAAACAAAACCATAGCAACGACTACTGCGACGGTTATGATAAAAAACAGCCAGAACTCATTCTGCAACATCCCCCAGGCGGCGCCCCTGTTTTCCAGATAGTGCAGGCACAAAATGTCCGGAATCAGTTTGATATCTCCCTTTGGCAGATGGAGAGCCGCTAACTTTTTAGTGATGCGGTCCAGCGCAAGCAGCAGGATAAGGATTGCCGAAAACACAAGGTTTGTATGCAGATATGTCTTCTTCATCAAAAATCATCCACAGAACCGAGAAACTCAAATGGATCCTCGTCTTCCTGCTGGCCCTTCTTCTTTTTCTTTTTGCCGCCCATATTTATGCTCTGGAGCAGAGAATCCAGCGTGGGCGCTTCTTTTTCCTTTTTCTTCACCGGTTCCAAAACCTCAGGCTTGGAATTTTTTATGTCCGCTTCCTTTAATTCCGCCTCAAGCGGGGCGGCCGGTCTGGCATCTATCGGCTCAATCACCAGAGCATCCTGAACTTCCTTTGGCCTGGCCTCTACCGGCTCCTGAATCTGCTGTTCCTCTTTTTTTACGGCTTCAATCGAATCCCGCAGGTCGATGGTGTCGGCCGTCAGAATGGACAAGGTCTCCTCATCCGATGCCTCTCTGCGCTCTAACTCCGGCTTCAGATCTGGAACTACCATGGTCTTATCAAACGTCTCCGCCGCCGGACTCTCCTCTCCGCCCGCGGTCTCCTGTGCAATCTCCTGTGCGGCCGCCTGTTCCGTCTCGCTTCCGGTATCAAATACAAGATCCATTTCGTTTTCCGCACTGTCTCTGCCAATCGGCGGTTGCTCCGGTTCGGAGGCCGTCACAGTAGGCTCCGTCTTCGGCTCTGCCGCAATGTCCGGAACCGGTGCGGCTGTATCCTCCTCTATCTCCGGTGAATTCACCTCAAAGGACTCGCTGTTTACCAGCTCCAACTGCGCTGCCGCCACCTGTTTTAACTGCATCTTGTACTGATTAAACTGCTGTATCAGATAGAGACACTTCTCTTTTGTCTTCTCATAACTCTGCTCTGCCTGCGCCAAGATCTTAGACGCTCTGGAATTTGCGTCCTTCTCAATGGCCTCTGCCTTCAAAATGGCGGCGTCCTTTGTCTCCTTGGACGTCTTTTCTGCCAGGACAAGCGCTTTCTGCAGGGTGGATTCAATGGAATGATAGTATTGTATTCCGTCGCTCAGCGTCTTTACCTGCTTTTGCAATTCCTGATTTTCATTAAATAATTCCTTATAATTTTCAAAGACAAGCTCGAGATATTCGTCCATCTCAGCCTTATCATATTTACGTTTTTTGGTCACAACTTTTTTGTTTTGCAAATCCAACGGCGATAACATGAACCATTCCTCCTTATAGGTATTTATATATTTTTATTTTCTGTTTACCCTTTCTGGTACAGGCGCCTGCGGGAATCTCCAGTCTGTATCTGCCATATCCCCGTATGGTCACTATCATATCGTCCTGGCAGCGGAAACTCACGGAGGTGCGCTCCTCGTGTCCCGCAGCCACATATCCCTGTGTGATCAGTTCCGCCGCCTTCTTTCTGGCCGTCCCCGTCATTGCTGCCACAATATTATCCAGCCGCAGGGAGGCCACGCTGTCCGCCCTCTCCTCATACTGCATGGGAGGAAGTTCTTCGGCAGTTGTCATCTCACAGACTACCGGTGTGTGTTTTACTGTACTTAAATTATCTACAATAAAAGAAGCGAAATCCTTCTTACAGAATACAAAGGCCGTCTCCCTGTCAACACGAATGTCTCCGATTTTCGACCGCTCCATTCCCAAATTCAGAATCGCTCCCAGATAATCGCGGTGGCAAAGCGTCTCGGCATATCTGGCATTTCCGGGCCGTATGCGGATACAGGCCACGGGGAACAGTTCTTCCGGTTTATCTTCCGCTCTCAGATAATCTGCCGGGAAAAAGCCGCCAATCACACGGTCACAGTCCCTGTGTCCGCCCCAGAAGACCACGGAGACGCCAGGCATCTGCCCTTTGCGTTTGTTAAGAATCCCATATTCTTTTGTCGTCATAAAGTCCGTGAATACCGGATAATTTCCCTGGTATGCACGAACTGCCAGCTCCTCCAGATGACGGGCAAAAAAATGCTCCTTTTTTTCTTCCATCTTAGAATTCACGGTTGATAACAGGCATAGTGGCCATATTTCCATCGAGAGTCAGGGAATCGCCGCTGATGTCTACATTTTCCGGTGAAAAGATAAAGATGTACTTGGAAATCTGATGGTATTTTCCATTGATGGCATAAATACAGCCGGAAATAAAATCCATAATCCGCTGTGCATCATCCGGATCGAATCCCTCGAGATTTACCACAACCGGACGGCCCGCCAGGAGCATATTGCAAATCTCCTGGGAGTCCTCAAAGGTAGTCGGCTTGATAATGCTAACCTGCATCGTAGTGCGGTTCATGGACACTACCTTTGGCTTGGCACCCAGAAAACCGGTGCGCTTTGGCTCCTCAGCATGATCCTCCACCGGTTGGCGGGCCGGCTTTTTGCGTGCCGGCGGCTCGGTTTTCTCCTCGTAGCCGTCGTCGTAAAAACCGTCCTCCTCATAATCATCGTCCATATCTTCATCTAATTTGAAGAAATTCAAAATGGAATTAAAACCCATACCATCGTTCCTTTCTATAAGTATATTCGGCTCCCGAAAATGCCGGTGCCCACGCGGATCCAGGTGGCCCCTTCTTCGATTGCGGTCTCATAATCACCGGTCATTCCCATGGAAAGCTCATCCATACTAATATTATCAATGTTTTTGTTGTTTATGTCAACTAGTAATTTGCGCAAATTGCGAAAATGCACCCTGTTTTCTTCCGGATCTTCCACATAGGGCGCGATTGTCATGAGGCCCCGTATGCGCACATTGGGAAGAAGCGCCATTTTTCGCACTGCCTCCTCTGTCTCCTCCGGTCTGAAGCCATATTTTGACTCCTCTCCCGCCACATTTACCTCAATCAGGATATCCGCAGTCTCTCCCAGTCTGGCAAAATCGCTCTGGATTTGCTCTGCCAGTCTCAGGGAATCCACCGAATGGATCCGAACCACCCTCCCTGCCAGAGAGCGGACTTTGTTTCTCTGCAAATGCCCGATCATGTGCCACTGCAGGGGCTCTGTGAGTATTTTCTGTTTGTTTACAATCTCCTGAACCTTATTTTCTCCGAAGGTGACAATACCGGACTCCATGGCTTCCCTCATCATCTCCACCGGTTTTGTCTTGCTGACGGCAATTAACGTCACGTCCTTCCGCTTTCTCCCCGCTCGCTCGCAGGCTCTCCGGATCCGTTCCTCCACCTGTTTTAGATTTTCCGTAACCATACTTGGCACCTCATTTCTGTGTATTACTGTCTATGTATTGCTCTGTGTATTATTTACTGTACGTCAGAGCTTCTGTGCTGACAAAATACTGTCACTCGATAAAATCATCGTCCTGCAGACGGGACGGATCCACGACAATGTGATCATAGGCCGACAGGCCGCCCTGTGTGTTGTCCGCGACGATTGTATATTCTTTGTTCTGGTATAGGACGTCAATGGGACAGAACTGGCAGAAGCCCTGGTTGACGCAGTATACTCCCTTCAGGGGCTTTGTGGAATTCACTACATGGGTTCCCTGCAGCTGCTCGTCCAACAGCACGTCGTTTCCTCTCAGGGCAGATGTATTTACATAGCAAAAATCCCCTACCGTGAGAATATTGTCAATGGCGGCAAACTCCGTGACAGTATTTCCCGCCTCATTCACAGACTGCCGGACAACGCCTTTCTCTCCGCCCCTGGTGGTGATAAAAGACGGCGGGATTTCATAAAAATCCTTGGTGAGAATGGAACTGTTCGGAATTTTCAGCCCCTCTGCCGATTTCAAATGAAATTCCAATTCCAGGAAACGGTCGTTGAGGTAGCGCTCCATAAACCGCGAGGTCGTGAGCCTGGCAAAATGAATACCGTCCCTGTCAAAGAGAGAGATGGCCGCGTTAAAGGATATATCGTCCTTTTCAATTGTCACCCGGACGCTGTCCAGTTCCTTTAACTGGTTGTAGTAGGCGTCGTCCAGCCTTACAATCAGCGACCA
Source organism: uncultured Lachnospiraceae bacterium (assembly GCA_947629865.1). Lineage (GTDB taxonomy): Bacteria > Bacillota > Clostridia > Lachnospirales > Lachnospiraceae > Eubacterium_F. The sequence continues at coordinate 15,348 of CANRFJ010000004.1, forward strand.
GTCGTTTCCCGTCACCAGTTTATAGGCGGGCGATCCGGCCTTCACCCTGTCACTGCTCTGTACCTGCCGCCTGGTCTCGATCCCGTACTTATCCATCAACTCCGCCGTAATATCCTCCTGCGTCGTCATCTCATAGCCGTCCACGGAATAGGAAATGATCCCGCTTTTTGCCGCCGTGACTCGGGAGAAGTTCTGGCCGCGCCCCGACGCCTTGATCGCCTTGTTCAGATCGCTGTAGAGCTGTCCTCTGCTCTGCTCAAAAATCACATTTCTGAGTGAAAATTTAAAATCCGAAACCCGACTATAGGCGGCCATGGAAAAGGAATTCTGAAAAGAGGCAATCGCCTCTCTCATCGAGGAGATGCTGCCGGAGGCTGTGCCCTCGCTCTGAATCTGTTTTAACATATTATTTATCTCGCCGTTCTGATCCACCGTATATACGACGTCCCCCACGCCTACCCGCGTTCCCTCTGCGTTATAGTAATTGATATATCCCTCCTGCTCCGTGTACACTACTTCCTCCTGCCGGAGAATAAAGCCATATATCGGCGAATCATCGGAAATCTCTGTGGTGTTGACCTCATAGATCGACACATGTTCTTTTGTAAAATAATTCCAGCCGAGTACAATGACATAAACTAGGATCATCAAAAAAATAAACAGCGCTATGTTAGGGCGGAACCTCTTTTTCATGGGAACTACTTTTCTGGCGCTCACAAAAGTTCTTCCTTTCTGTTTTTTCATTTCAAATGAATATTATTTATCCCTTCATGGTACAATAATCCCAAAGGAGGTTGGCATCTATGAAAGGATTGGATTATACCGTACTGCTTTTAGTGATTGTCGGAGCCATCAACTGGGGACTCATCGGCTTCTTCGGCCTGGATCTGGTTGCCTTTATCTGCGGCTCCATGTCAATTCTTTCCCGCATTATCTACGCGGTAATCGGTCTGTGTGGTCTTTATGCCATCAGTTTCTGCGGCCGGATTGGCAAAAATTAAAGTTATAGTACGCATATAAAAATAATCAGAGGTGCGACGGAGAGATTCCCGCACCTTTACATACGCACCAGTTCGCGCCAGTCCAGGTCGCCGCGCTCGAGCGCTTTTACCAGCAATTCCGCCGTGGCCAGATTGGTGGCGAGCGGAATGTTATGGATATCGCACAGGCGGAATACCGTATTCACATCGGGCTCGTGTACTTTGGGAGTCAGCGGATCCCGCAGAAAGATAACCAGATCCAGCTCGTTGTTCTCAATCTGCGCGCCCAGCTGTTTCTCTCCACCCAGATGACCGGCGAGATATTTATGGATATTCAGATTTGTCACTTCCTCCACCAGTCGTCCGGTGGTTCCGGTGGCAAATATCGTATGTTTGCTTAATATGCCCCGATAAGCAATACAGAAATTCTGCATCAGGATTTTTTTTGAGTCGTGTGCAATCAGGCCTATATTCATTTCTTAACTCCTTTCGTTATCGGATCTCAAAACTACTGCTGCTCCCCCTGTTTGGCTGTATCCCAATATTTATCAAAATCCCTATCGCCATCATGTTGCTCATTAGAGAAGTCAGTCCATTGCTCAGAAACGGAAGCGGCAGTCCGGTATTTGGCAGGATCGATGTGGCGACGCCGATATTGAAAAACGTCTGGAAGCAGAACATGGCTCCGATTCCCGTCGCTATCATCATACCCATATAATCTTTTGCATTTTTTGCCGCAATAAAACATTTTATAATGACAATTGAGAGCAGCACCAGGATAATCATACAGCCGATAAATCCAAATTCCTCACTGATTGGCGTCCAGATAAAATCACTCTCAATGACATCGACGCTCGTGTAGTTCCTGGCCGCTCCCTCGTCCATCAGCATCTTCCCATATAATTTGCCGGAGCCAATGGACAGAACGGAGTTTGTCTGCTGATACATTACGCCCAGCTCCTTCCCCTCCGGGTGGAGCCAGCCTATGATGCGATCCAGCTGATAGCCCCTCAGAAGACGCTGGTCAGGCTGCTGGATATACCAGAAAAGAAAGGCGATAACCGGCAGGACTACCGCCGCCACCGGCCCCAGTATCCGGTGTCCGATGCCAGACGAAATCAACATCATAACCAGTATCATGACGATTATCACACTGGAGGACAAATCCGATTGAATGAGAATGAAAAAAGTGGGCAGCATAGCAATCGCACATGCCAGGAAGAATGTCTTAAAGGTCTTTAAGTTCTCTCTCATGCGGTAGAAAAGAGAGGCCAGAGCCAGTATAACGACAATTTTGCATATCTCCGAGGGCTGGAATTTGATGATCTTAAAGTCCAGCCAGCGGTAGGAACCGGTTCCGCCCGCATAGCCAAGCGGGGACAGTCTGGTAGCGGCCGCCATCAGGGTGGCAATCACATAGAGAATCGGTATATACAGGCACAGGTCGTGATAGTCAATCAGCGAGAATACAGCCACGATCACCAGTCCCGCCACGACGGCGATAAGCTGCCGGTGAAAGGAAGTCTCCCCCAGAACAGACAGCACATAAGAACTGATCAGAGAGAGCGCAAGCACTATCACTACCAGAAAGACATCATAATTTCTCCAATTGTATCGTTTGAATTGAAACCACTGCTCGATTCGTTCCCGCATGTTGATTCCACCTGCCTACTTTATTTTTGTATGTTTTATATCCTTAATGGGGATATTGGCAAACAGGGCAGGCACAGTCCCATTGTTTCCCTCGGACTCGGTCTGCTCGATTTTGATGTCAAGGCCCTCCAGATCGATTTCCACATATTTTGAGATTACATGGATAATATCGTTTTTAATCTGCTCCATAATATCCGGAGAGCAGTTGGCACGGTCTGACACCAGAACCAGTTTCAGGCGGTCCTTTGCCACATTGCTGGAAGATTTCTTCCTAAAAAAGTCTGCAAAACCCATTTTCCCTCATCTCCTTAGTTTTTGAATTTGTTCTTTAGCTTGGAAAAGAAACCATTCTTCTGAAGCAAATTCAAAAACGGCACATCTTCTCCCATAATTCTGTGACAGATATTTTCATAGGCCTGCCCTGCCAGGGATTTGCTTCCCACAAGCGGCTCTCCCTGATTTGTGGAGATCACAATATTCTCATCATCGGGCACGACGCCTAACAGGTCAACGGCCAGAATCTCCACCACGTCCTCACTGGACATCATGTCGCCCCGCTTTACCATATCAGCCCGCAGACGGTTTACCACTAGCTCTGTACGGCCGATCTCATTGGCCTCCAAAAGCCCTATGATGCGGTCGGCGTCGCGGACGGCGGATACCTCCGGCGTCGTCACGACGATGGCCCGGTCGGCTCCGGCGATGGCATTTTTGAATCCCTGCTCGATTCCCGCCGGACAGTCCAGCAGTATGTAGTCAAATTCTTCCTTCAGTTCCTTTGCCAGTTTGGACATCTGCTCAGGATTTACCGCCGTCTTATCCCTGGTCTGAGCCGATGGCAGCAGATAGAGATTGGGAAATCTCTTATCCTTGATCAGCGCCTGACGGATACGGCAGTTTCCCTCAATGACGTCAACCAGATTGTATACGATCCGGTTTTCCAGTCCCATTACCACATCAAGGTTACGCAGACCGATATCGGTGTCGATCAGAACAACCTTCTTTCCCTCCATGGCAAGGCCGGTTCCCACATTGGCAGTGGTGGTGGTTTTTCCCACGCCGCCCTTTCCTGACGTTATTACAATTACTTCACTCATTGTTTTATTCCTCCGTTCTATATATGAATATCTGCCAGCGTCTGTCGCGACAGAGTGTCAACGTAAATATTGCCCTTGTCCAGATAGGCGATCTGCGGCTCCGGCGGGGGCGCCTGCTTCCCGTCCGGAGAGCGGGCGATGACGTCTCCAATCCGTATCTGCACGGGATTCATTTTCAGCGCGGCCACAAAGCAGTTCTCTCTGCCGGAGGCGCCGGCGTATACGGTGCCGTTCAGGGCTCCGAGTATCACGACATTTCCGGTAGACACCACCTGCGCACCGGCGTTGATGTCGCCGAGGATAACGATGCTCGTCTCAAACTCCATGACCTGTCCCGAACGCAGATTTCCCTTGAAAAACTGTCCGGTATTTGTGTTGAGTTGCATCAGTTTTTCATTCAGCGTCTTTGTAAAATATTTCTCCCGCTCTTTGTCATTGTCGATGATGCACACTACGTCCAGTTTGGAATTTTCGGAGATACAGGAGAGAAGCACGGCTTCTTCGTCCTCGCTCAGCTCCCTGCCTTCGAATGACACGGCCACCTGGGCGTTTCCCAGGAAATCTGAGCTGGCGGAAAATTTTTTCTCCACTTCCTCTGTCAGTTCTTCAAATTCCATCTCCGGATCCAGCACAATGCGGATCCCCGACTTATTTCCCTTGATAACTACGGGTGCTTTTTTCATATTCTCCCTCATTTCATATTCTGGCCCGGCCGTCCGCCGTCCCTTATATATAACCCTGCCGGAGGCGCTAGTCAGTAACCCTGTTACCTCCTATGGTAGGACTTGTAACCTTCTGATCCAACAGGGATTTTCTGGCTTTTTTGTCGAAGTAGTAACGGTATATCTTACTGGCAAGCTCCGCCGCATTGGAAGATGTAAAGCCATTGGATATCAGGACTGTCACGGCAATCTCCGGATCCCCATAGGGGGCAAAACTGACAAACAGAGCGTGGTTCGGCTCGTTTGCCGTAATCTGGGCCGTACCGGTCTTTCCGGCCACCTGGACGGGAACAGAGCGGAACAGGCTGACGATGCTCCCGTTATTCACCACCCGGTTCATTCCCGTTGTGATGGCGGACAGGGTAGACGGAGAAAGATCCAATTTATCCTTTACATTGGCCGAGTTTTTCTTTATCTTTCCGGTGTCGGTATTTTTGATTTTGTCCACCAGCGTCAGATCATAGCAGGTTCCCCCGTTGGCAATGGTCGTGACATAGCGTGCCATCTGCACCGGCGTGTAACTGTTAGATCCCTGTCCGATGGCGGAACGCACAATGTCGATATCGGAAAAGGTGGGCTCCGCCTCGGGTAATTCAATGCCGGATTTGTCCGTAAGCCCGTATTTTTCCGCATATTTCCTGAGCCGGTTCAAGCCGCGCTCGTTGTCTACCACATTGCTGTGGCCGTTGCCAAGGCGGTACCCCATCTCATAGAAGAAATAGTTGCAGGAGTGCTGAATGGCCGAGGATACATTGAGGTTCCCGTGCGAGACGGAACTCCAGCACTTGGGCCACGGCTTGTTGATCTTGGTAAACTGCACTCCGTCGCGCACCTGTGTATAGGGAGAGATGATACCCTCCTCCAGGGCGGCTGTGGCCGTCACCATCTTAAAGGTGGAGCCGGGCGCCGTCTTCTGCTGTGTGGCGCGGTTCATCAGCGCCGAAGCCGTACTGGTGCTTATTTTGGCATAGTAATTGCTGTCCACCACATTGGCAAATTTATTGTTATCATAGCTCGGATAGGATACCAGGGACAGCACCTTTCCGGTCTTCACCGAGGTGACGACTACGGAACAGGCGCAGGGCGTGAGCCCCAAATCCCCCGGCGGGATCGCCAGCGAGCGTATCTTTGATTTCAAAAAATTGTAGGGGGATATCATTCCCTCCAACAGCTTATTGTAAGTGTTTCTGTCCTTTTTTAATACCTCCTGGTCATAGAGTAAAAGACAGATTTCCGTCCCTGTCAGCGTTCCCCTGTCCACCATGAAATGGTATACTTTTTTGTCAAAAGCGGTGTCGTCCGCAATCTCCTCTTTCACATAGGAAACTATCTTTTCAAATACCTCCTCGGAGCTGTAATAATCATCTCCAATTTCCAGATTTTCCAGATTAATCCAGTTGTTTTTAATGGAATAGACGAGGAATTCGCTGAGACTGATCCTGTCGTTTACATAGTCATTATATACCGTATCGGTAGTATCCATTTTCTGGTTGTCCAGAATCCCGTCCTCGCGGAGCATGGAAAACACATAATCCAGATAGCCGTCCAGAGACTCTGAGAGGTCTTCCCCCGCTCTTTTATTGTCATAGGCCAACTGCCTCCGGATACTGGCGGCCGCTGATTTCTTTGCGGAGAGAAATTTCCTGTAGACAGATTTCTCCAGGGAGGTGGCCTTGTCCGAGGAAAAGGCGGTCACGTCCACAATGCTATTTTGCAATATGGCGTCGTATACGTCGTATATGGAGACCAGAATACCGGCTGCGTTTTTGCCCTTTGTCCCGTGGCTCTTGCCATTGACCAGTTTAGACGTCAGGATACTGGCAATCTCCTTCTCCGCCAGTTTGTAGACGGCCTTTTGCAGACTCGCGTTTATGGACAGGTAAATATCATTGCCCGCCACGGAATTCTTTGTCTTCTGCGAACTGACAATTCGGGAGCTGCTGTCTATAATCAACTGTTCCATGCCCTTCTCCCCTTTGAGCTCGTCCTCGTATTCCTTCTCGATGCCGGTCTTTCCAATCTGGTCTGCCGCCGTATATTCGGTGTTTCCCTTCTCCTGCATCTGGGAGAGTGTGTCAGAGGAAATCAGTCCCGTATATCCGATGATATGGGCAAAATACCGGCTGTCATAATACACCCGGTTCATTTCCGTGGAGACCTCCACCCCCGGCATATCCGCCGAATTTTCCTTGATGGCGGCCACAGTCCGCTCCGACACATTGGAACTCAGCGTGATCGGTTCATATTTGGAATAGGTATTCATTAACAGCGCATAGCGCACCATCATGATCTTCAGCGCTTCTTCTTTTGTATAATCCTTCTCCCGCTCCGTATCGAAAAAGCGGGGCGAATTTATATCATCCGACGTGCGCAGATAGGTAAAGCACTCCTCAGCCGTCATATTTACCTGTGCGGGCGTCAGCTCATCGACGGACTTGCAGAAGAAAATATCCCTCTTGAAGCGGAGCTGCGCCGAGTTGTTGCCCGACCACTGAATCTTTCCCTTCCTGTTCAGCACAAGGGGAAACTCCAGGTCAATGGCGTCTCCATTTTTCTCAATGAGGCGGATACATTTGCGTATCATCGTGTTTTTGGAGAGATTATCCTTCAGCTCCCCTGAGTCCTCAATGGTTATGGCGTAACTCTGTTCGTTGGCGGCGAGCAGTTTTCCGGTGGAATCATAGATTTCCCCGCGGGCGCTTTTTATCGTCTTTGTCTTCTGCGTCTGGAGAAAGGCCTCCTTGTCATAGGTCTCGCCCTTGATAATCTGCAGATAAAACATTCGTCCCACCAGAATACTAAACAGTACGATATATGTTGTCACCATGGCAAAGAGCCGTGATTTTACTATGTTTTTAATATGTTCAAGTATGCTGTCTAACACATTATGCCTCCTTCCTCTGAGGGGTGAGGAACTGTTCCAGCGCCACGAGCAGGCGGTACAAAAGGATACCCGCCAGGGCGGTGTAAATCATTTCAGGCAGAATCACCCGCAGAAAACAAAAACCAAAATTAATCCGGCCCCGCATGAGAAACTCGACAACATAATAATATATGCCGTATACCAAATCGCTCCCTGTAATCAGAAGCGCCGGTAATATCAGACTGTCGGTAAAATAAATCTTCTGACAGAATCCCACCGCAAAGCCGATACTCATGAAGATAAAGGCATAGAGTCCGACGACGCTGCCATAGAGCATATCCATCAGCAGTCCGCAGAAAAAGCCGGTAATCAGCCCGGAGGTACGGCCCCTGAGATAGGCGTAGCACACCGTGACAACCAGAAGGAGGTTCGGCACTACATCAGCCAGCGCCAAAGCCTGAAAAACGGTTGTCTGCAATACGAGCATTATGAGTATTATCAGTACGGTTACGGCTTTTCTCTTAATCATAACTGGATATATCCCCAATCTCTGAAGTGTCTTTTAACTGTGTAATGACAAGTACATATTCCAATTGGTCAAAGTTTACCACCGGTGTCAGATGAGCGGTCTTGGTAAGGGTGGAGCTGTCGCTTGTGATATCCTTGACATAGCCGACAGAAAGTCCCTGGAGAAATTTATCGCTCACATGGGAGGTGACGATTTCGTCCCCCTCTTTAATCTTGGCTGAGTTGCTTATCATCTCCACGTCGATATAGCCATTGTAAATACTCTGCATATTTCCCTTGACCATACAGGTCTCACCGGTCTCCTCAAACATGGCGCTCACATTGCTCTTGTCGTCTATAATCGCCCGCACCTTGGCATAGTGGTTGCCCGCCTCTGAGACGATGCCGACAAGCCCGTTGCCGGATATCACATTCATATCCACATCTACGCCGTCCTTTTTCCCCTTGTCAATGGTGAACAGATTAAACCAGTTGTTCCCGTCCCGACTGATAATGGTGGCCGCCACTTTGGGATAGTCGGGATACTTCTGGTCAAGCTGGTACAGTTTGCGGTAATTTTCCAGTTCGCTGTTCTCTCCCGCCAGTATCTTGTTGTCGTAGCTGAGAGAATCCAACTTCTCCCTGAGCTGTTCGTTTTCCTGTAAAAGCGACTCCTTGGAGTGGAATAGATCGATCTTGTCCGACAGATACTTACCCACGGTGTTGATCCCCTTCTGCATCGGGGAGACGAGGTTGCCCGCCATGGTCTTCACTGATGCGAACTGGTTCGAAAACCGGAAGGAAAGCAACACTAGGATCACACACAAAAAGGAGAGACAGATATATAAAATTTTGGGGTGTATCCAATTTTTCTTCCTGCGTCTTTTCATAGGGATTCTCCAATCTTTGCCGCCTTTTTCAAAGTGTCAGTTTCGCCAGATCCGGATTCTCAATAATGGCTCCAAGTCCCATGATAACGGTACTCTCCGGCTCCTCGCACAGATTCACCTTCAGGCCGAGCTGCTCATAGACAAAACGGCCCAGATCTTTGATGCGGCTGGAACCTCCGGTGATGTAGACGCCCGCCTTGTAAATATCCGAGGATATCTCCGGCGGCGTCCGCTCCAGAATAATCTTGACTGAATCCACAATGCTCTGGAACAGTTCTCCGAGAGCCTGATATACGTCTTCGCTTGTCACTGTTATCTCGCTGGGCAGGCCCGTGACAAGATTCCGCCCGCATATGTCGATGGTCTCGTCTGTGACATAGGCGGATCCAATGGTCTTTTTGATTTCCTCCGCCGTCTTCTCCCCAATGACAAAATTTTTGTCCTTCTTGATTTTGCTGATGATGGCCTCGTCAAATTTATTGCCGCCGACCGGAATCAGACGGCTGAGTACGATGCCGCCCAGGGACAGAACTGAAATCTCCGTGGTATTGGCGCCGATATCCACTACCAGTGTCCCCGTGGATTTGGTGATGTCAAGGCTCATTCCCAGAGCGTCCGCAATCGGCTTCTCAACCACATGGATCTTTTTCGGTTTTAAGTTTGTATTTGAAATCAGATCGAAGTAGGCTCTTTTCTCAACCTCGGTTATATCGGTGGGCACGGCGATATAATAGTCGGCGCCCTTTAATCTCCTCTTGCCGTCTAACTCCTGGAAAAAGTAATCTACCATGGCCTGCATGTTGCCGATATCCGCAATCACGCCATTCTTCACGGGATATGACACGTCAATATTCACCGGCGCCTTCTCGTACATCTCAAAGGCCTCGTTTCCCACGGCGAATGTATGGCTCTTGTTGTAGATGGCTATAACGCTCTTTTCGTGGAGGATTACTCCCTCTCCGTTTTTGTAGAACTTAATGGAACTTGTCCCAAAATCAATACCAATCGCTTTTCCTGACATATTCATTCTTCCTCTCTTATCTTTCTGCACCAAACCGGCAGTCAGTCTTCAATAAAGCCCCGCTCCCGCAGGCTTATATATTGATTATCTCCAATTATAATGTGATCCATAAGCGGAATCCCCACAATTTCAGAGGCATCTGTCAGCCTCCTTGTAATTTCAATATCCTCCCTGCTTGGCGTCGGATCTCCACTGGGATGATTGTGCAGAACCATATACTGGGCCGCATCATATTGCAGAGCCGTCCGCAATATCTCCCGCGGACTGGCGAGAGATGTCCGGATCGTTCCGATGAACATCACCTGATACCGCAGCAGGCGGCAGCCCGCGTCCAGATAGGCCACATAGAGATGCTCCTGTTCAAGGCACCTCATTTCGCTCATGAAATAAGAGGCGGCCTCCCAGGGCGAATCCAACCGCACGAGTTTTTCCTTCGTCTCCCTCGCAAGGCGTTTGGACAGCTCCACGGCGCAGAGAAGCTGAATCGCCTTTACCCGTCCGATGCCCCTGACCTTTATGAGATCCTGAAAGGTCAGGTGTTGAAGTCCCATCAGTCCCTGAAAGGCAGGGTGGAGTTTCAACACGTCCATCGCCAGAGACAGACTTGTCCTCTCCGTCGTCCCTGTCCGGATAATCACCGCCAGCAGTTCTGCGTCGGACAGCGCTCCGGCGCCCAGACGGACGCATTTCTCATAGGGCTTTTCCGATTCCGGCAGCTCTTTCATGGTATAATTGTTTTTTTCCCTCATATTCCCTATCAATCCAAATCTAACCAAACATAACTATTTTATCATACAATGCACAAAAAGTATACCTTTTAACTAAGATTTTTCTGTAAAATTTACAATTGTTCTGACAGGATTCACGGCAGTTCGACAAAACCGCCGTCTACCATATTCTGTAATGCTTTTAAAATTCCCAGTTTCCCGTGGGGCCATGTGAGTCCCCCCTGGAAAAATACGCTGTAGGGCGGCTCGATGGGGGCGTCTGCGCTCAGTTCAATCGACGATCCCTGGACGAAGGCCCCGGCCGCCATGATCACATCACTGTGATAACCCGGCATGGGATATGGCTCCGGCAGCACATAGGAATCTACCGGCGCCGCCTGCTGGATTCCCTGGCAGAAAGCAATTACTCTCTCCGGACTCCCAAATGCGATGGCCTGAATAATATCATGGCGGCTCTCCGCGCCGGACGGACTGGCGGTAAATCCCAGTTTTTCATAGAGATTCGCTGCAAATACCGCGGACTTTAAGGCGCTCGCTACCACAGTCGGAGCCAGAAACAGCCCTTGATAAAAGGCAGGATTGACCTGTAAAGAGGCGCCCACCTCTTTTCCGAGCCCCGGCGCCGTGAGGCGGCAGGCAGCCAATTCAATCAGGTCTTTCCGCCCGACCAGATAGCCTCCCAGCGGAGCCAGCCCACCGCCCGGATTTTTGATCAGAGAGCCGACGCACAGATCGGCTCCCACCTCGGCCGGTTCCGTAATCTCCACAAATTCGCCGTAGCAGTTATCCACCATGCAGATAACCTCCGGCTTAATCCCCTTGATAAAAGAAATCAGCTCGCCGATTTTCTCCACTGACAATGTTTTTCGCAGGGCATAGCCCTTGGAGCGCTGTATAGTCACAAGTTTTGTTTTCCCGTTAATGGCGGCCCGAATCCCCTCATAGTCAAACTCGCTGTCTGCCAGCAGATCGACCTGCCGGTAGCCTATGCCAAACTCCCGTAGGGAGCCCTTTGTCCCTGAACCCTCTATGCCGATGACGCCTTCCAGCGTGTCATATGGCTTTCCGACCGGAGACAACAGCTCGTCCCCCGGCCGCAGGATAGCGGACAGGGCGATTGTGAGCGCATGTGTCCCACAGGTAATCTGGGAGCGAACCAGTGCGTCCTCCGTGCGGAATACGTCGGCATATACGCGCTCTAACACATCTCGGCCGCTATCGTTGTACCCATATCCCGTACTTCCGTTCAGATGATTCTCTCCCACCCTGTTTTTCTGCATGGCCCGAATAACCTTGAGCTGATTGATTTCCGCCCTCTCGTCTATTGCCTCAAAGCGCCCGCGGAGCTCCTCCAGAATCCGGTTGCCGAAATCGATTACCCTGCCGTCGATTCCAAAGGCGCGGTAGCTGTCTCGGATTTCCTCCCCCTGCGTCATTTTATTTTCCAACTTATCGTCTCTTTTACTCATATCCACGAAGAACTCCTTTTCTCTCTGCCATGCGCAGAATTTCATCTACTATCTCGCCGGTAGAAGCGTATTTTTCCTTCTCCAGCATAACCACGTCCCTCTCCCGGCGGAACCATGTCATCTGCCGCTTGGCAAAATGTCTTGTGTCCCTTTTCAGGCGGTAGACAGCCTGTTCCATCGTACACTCCCCATCAAGCGCCGCCGCTATCTCCTTGTAGCCGAGGCCCTGCATGGAGACAAGCTCCCGCCGGCACCCCCGATCCATAAGCTGCTGCACCTCCGACGCCAGTCCCTCCTCCATCATGCGATCCACCCGCTCGTCAATGCGCTTATACAGCTTTTCGCGCTCCATTGTGAGAACCACATAGAGAAAGGAATACGGCGATTCCCGCTGCCTCTCCCTGGCGTTGTGAACGGAAAATTTTTCGCCGGTAAAATGATAGTATTCCAGCGCCCGTATAACTCTTTTCACATTGTTTTCGTGAATGGCCGCCGCAGACGCCGGATCGATGGAGGCCAGTTTTTCATGGAGGAAGCGCACTCCTTTTTTCTCCGCCAGTTCCTCAAGTTCCCTGCGGTAGCTGGCGTCCGGCTCCTCCCCTGAAAAATCAATATCATACAAAACGGCCTGGATATAAAATCCAGTGCCGCCGGTGAGAATGGGTATTTTCCCTCTGGCATGAATGTCTGCCATATACTCCCTCGCTTTTTTCTGAAAGAGAAAGACATTTGCCTCCTCCTCCGGCTCCCACTCGTCAATCATATAATGGGGGATCCCCCGTCTCTGTCCGGGAAGGAGTTTTGCCGTGCCAATGTCCATGTGACGGTACACCTGCATGGAATCCGCTGAGATAATCTCGCCGCCGCACCTTTTGGCAAGCAGCAAAGACGTCTCCGTCTTTCCTACCGCCGTGGGGCCGGTCAGAACAAGAACCGGTTTCTTCAACATATCTCCTCCTTATACAATCCTCTTGAATTTCTTTTCAAATTCCCTCTTGCTCATAGCGATTGTGGTAGGCCTTCCATGGGGACAGTGATAGGGCTGGTCCATGCAAAGCATCTGTTCAAACAGTTTCCTGGCCTCCGCAAGGGACATCTGGGTATTTCCCTTGACGGCGGCCTTACATGCCATGGAAGCACAGCGCTCCAGCACCGTCTCCGGCTTTTTGTTTCCCTCCTCCATGAGGCCGTCCAACAGCTCTAGGAACAGTTCCTTTCCGGGCACGTCGAGAAAATCAGACGGCACGCCCTGAATGAGATATTCTCTGTCTCCAAAAGACTCAAAACGGAATCCGATATTCTCAAACACCTCTGCGTTGGCGGAGAGCGTCTCCATTTCTCGGGCGGAAAGCGTCACAACAACCGGCGCCGCCAGATTCTGCGTAAGCCCCTCCTTCTGTTCCAGCCGTTTCATCAATCTTTCGTACAGCACCTTTTCGTGAGCCGCGTGCTGATCAATAATCAGAAGCTCCGACTGGTACTCAAGCAGCCAATAGGTGTCGAATACCTGTCCGATGATCCTGAACTGCGGGACATCCTCCCGTATCAGTTCTTCCCTGATAAGATTCATCTGGACGCCCTCTTTCACGCAGAGGGGCGGTTTTTCCTCCGGCAGCATCTCTGCGTAGCCGGGCTCTTTCTCCATTCTCTCTATGGCTTTTTTCTCAAAGGGTTCCGGCGATTTCTCCTCCTGCTTTGCCCTCGGCATAGGGGCGGCCGGCTCCCGCCGCTTCGTCTCCGGCTCCAGCGTCACTTCGGGAATCTGTGTGCTCTGCTTCAGCGCATCATAGATGCTCTGGTAAAAGAAGTTGTATACCTCCTCCTGGTTTGTAAACCGCACCTCCAGTTTGGTGGGGTGCACATTAACGTCCAGACAGCGGCTGTCAATGCTGAGCATCAGAACGGTGAAGGGGTATCTGTGGTTCATGAGAAATTCTCTGTATGCCTGTTCAATGGCTCCGGTAATGACCGGACTTTTGATATATCTCCCGTTTACAAAATAATTCATAAACGTGCGGTTTCCTCTGGAGAGTTCCGGCCTCCCGATAAATCCCGTGAGTTTCATCTCCCCGCTCTCTGCCTCCACCGGAACAATACACCGGGTGACGTCCGGGCCGTAATTGTAAAATATATTCGTTTTAACCTGTCCGTCGCCGGAGGTCTGGAGCCTGGTCTTCCCGTCGGCAATAAAGTGGAACCGGATATCGGAATGGGCCAGGGAATACCGGAGAACCAAATCCTGTATATAACCGCCCTCCGTCGTTTTCGTCTTGAGGAACTTTTTCCTCGCAGGAGTATTGTAGAAAAGATTTCTCACGACAAAGGTAGTTCCCTCCGGGCATCCCACCTCCTCCATACTCTTTTCCTCGCCTCCCGCAATCTCATACCGGACGCCGGTAATCTCCTGTCTGGAGCGGGTAATCAGCTCTACCTGGGCCACGGCCGCAATGCTGGAGAGAGCTTCTCCGCGAAAGCCGAGGCTGCTGGCGGTGAGTAAGTCCTCCATGGTTCGGATCTTACTGGTCGCATGGCGCATAAATGCGGTCTTTATCTCGTTTTTGGCAATGCCCGATCCGTTGTCAGTAATACGTATGAAGGAAATTCCTCCCTCTTTGATCTCAATCGTGATCGCAGTGGAACCGGCGTCAATCGCATTTTCAACCAGTTCCTTCACAACGGCGGACGGGCGCTCGATCACCTCACCCGCCGCTATCTGATTAATCGTGTCATTGTCCAGAATCTGTATCATGCTTTACCACTGCTCCTTTAGACGGTTCTGCCACTTATAGACGAGGTTCATCGCATCCATGGGCGTCACATTGGACAAATCAATGTCCCTTAGTTCAAATAAGATATTTTCTGTCCCACTGCCTCCCATCATGTCAAAAATGGACATCTGAACCATTTCCTCCCCGCCCGCGGGCTGCTGCTCGCCGGCGCCGGTTTCTGACGGCAGGTTTCCGGAGATCTGGCTTCCCGATTCGAGGGAGTCCGAAATCTCCCTGGCCCGGCACAGGACTTCCTCCGGCACGCCGGCCAGTTTTGCCACCTGTATGCCGTAGCTGCGGTCGGCTCCTCCCTTTACGATTTTGCGCAGGAATACGATATCGTCTCCGTCCTCCTTTACCGCAATGCAGTAATTCTGCACGCCGGCCAGCTTGCCCTCCAGTTCCGTCAGCTCGTGATAATGGGTGGCAAACAGCGTCTTCGCGCCGATTTTCTTTCTGTCCACAATGTGCTCCACTACCGCCCAGGCAATGCTCAGTCCGTCAAAGGTGCTGGTTCCCCGCCCAATTTCATCGAGAATAATCAGGCTGTCCTTTGTGGCGTTGTGCAAAATATTCGCAACCTCCGTCATCTCCACCATAAAGGTACTCTGGCCACTCGCCAAGTCGTCCGAGGCGCCCACTCTGGTAAAGATGCGGTCTACCAGAGACAGATCCGCCGATTCCGCCGGCACAAAGGAACCTATCTGCGCCATGAGGAGAATCAGCGCTGTCTGCCGCATATAAGTGGATTTTCCCGCCATATTCGGCCCGGTGATGATTACAACCCGGTGGGTGTCCCCGTCCAGGAACGTATCGTTGGCAATAAACATGCCGTGCTCGGTAATTTGCTCAATAACCGGATGCCGCCCCTCTTTTATGCGGATTTCCCCCTTGTGATTCAGGGAGGGCCTCACATAGTGGTTGTGCTCGGCAACATAGGCAAGGGAGGCCAGCATATCTATGTCTGCTATGACTGAGGCCGTGTTCTGTATACGCTCCATCTGTCCGGATATTTTGTCCCTCAGTTCACAGAAAACCGTATATTCCAGACTGTAGAGCCTGTCCTCAGCGCCCAGAATCACATCTTCCATCTCCTTGAGTTCCGGCGTCGTATACCTCTCGGCATTGGTGAGCGTCTGCTTGCGCGTCCATGTGTCCGGTACCTGGCTGATGAAGGATTTTGTCACTTCCAGATAATACCCAGACACTTTGTTGAATTTGATCCGCAGATTCTTAATTCCGGTATTCTCCCGCTCCTTTGCCTCCAATTCCGCCAGCCAGGTCTTCCCCTCGGTTTTGGCATTCCGCAGGCGGTCAATCTCCTCGTGGAACCCGTTCCGGAAAATCCCGCCCTCCCGCACGGAGACAGGCGGCTCCTCCACGATGGCGTTATGTATCAGTTCATATATATCTTCCAGTGTATCAAGTCTTTCATAGAACTCCCGAAACAATCCGGAGGTAAAATTGCTGCACAGAAAACGAATGTGAGGCAGCATGGACAGGGAGGACTCCAAAGCGATCATATCCCTGGGATTGACAGTCTTATAACTGATTTTACTGATCAGTCGCTCCAGGTCATACACGGGATTCAGATATTCCCTCATTTCCTCTCTTGTGATGACGTTCCCGTTCAGTTCATCAATCGCGTCATAGCGCCTGACTATCTCTTTCTCATCGATCAGCGGCTGCTCCAGCGCACTGCGAAGTCTACGGGCGCCCATGGCCGTTTTCGTCTTGTCCAGAACCCAGAGAAGGGAGCCCCTTTTCTGTTTTTCCCTGAGCGTCTCCACCAGTTCTAAGTTCCGTCTGGTATTGCGGTCAAGGAGCATGTATTTGCCCGTCTGATAGGGCTTTATAGTGGATATATGTACCAGCGAGCACTTCTGTGTCTCCTCCAGATACTGCATCACGCATCCCGCCGCCGTGACGCCAATGGAGTATTCCTCCAAGCCGAGTCCCTCCAGGGAGGCCACTCCGAAATGGCGGCAGAGCACGCGGACACAGGTGTCCCTATCAAAATAATGCGGTTCCAGGGCGGATATGGCGATACCAAGCCTCTCTCCCAGATCCGTCATGTCGGCGCCGCTGATGAAAAAGGCGTCGTTGCAGATAATCTCAGAAGGCATAAATTTATTGATTTCGTCCAGCAGTCCGGATAGGCTGTCCACCTCTATGAGAACATATTCGCCCGTAGTCACATCTACTAACGAGATGCCAAAATCCCCGCCGGCGGAGACAATCCCCATCAGATAGTTATTTCTGGATTCATCTAACGAGCTGGTAAAACAATTGGTTCCCGGCGTCACAATCCGGATGACATCTCTTTTTACCAGTCCCTTCGCCTGGCTTGGATCCTCCATCTGCTCACAGATCGCGACCTTGTATCCCTTTTCCACCAGGCGGTTGATGTACCCCTCCGCAGAATGAAACGGGACACCACACATGGGTGCCCGCTCCTCTAATCCACAACTTTTGCCAGTCAGTGTGAGTTCCAATTCTTTTGAGGCACAGAGAGCATCCTCAAAAAACATCTCGTAGAAATCCCCCAGCCGGTAAAAGAGTATACAATCCTTGTACTGTTCTTTTGTCTCCATATACTGCTGCATCATCGGCGTCAGCTGTTCCATATTTCCCTCGCTTCTGTATTCCTCTATCACGATTCAGGCTCTTGATTAGACGGTGTCTCCATCGGCTCGGCGGTCGGCTCACTCGTCGGCTCGGCGGTCGGTTCTTTCGTCGGCGTAGCGGTCGGCTCCTCGGTCGGCTTCGGCGTCTTTGTCGGTTTCGGCGTCTTCGTCGGCTTCGGTGTCTTCGTCGGCTTCGGCGTCTTTTTCGGCTTCGGTGTCTTTTTCGGTTTTGGCGTCTTCGTCGGAGACGCCGTCGGATGCGGCGTCTGGGCGGGCGCAATTGTAGGCGCCGGTTCCGGCTTTGAAGCCGTCAGATATGCGGTATTGATATATCCGCTGGTTCCCTCGTATTCAACTTCCATCCACTCTTTGCCGTGGAGTTTTATAAATTTTACTTTTGTATCTTTGGGTACCTTTGTCAGCACAGACGCAGTCAGGGAAGCGTCGCTCCTCAGGTTGACAACGGCTGTTGTATATCCTTGTTTTTTGTCAGAGAGATCTTCCTCCATCCCGTCCATATCTTCTTCACTGCCGCTGGTTCCGCTGATAATGGCGTCTCCGTGGGGAGTGGCCGTCGGTTCCTCCGTGACCGTCACTGCGCTCTCCGTAACGGAGGCCAGCGTATCCTCATCATCCACCACACTGTCCGACGCATCCTGCCTCCACAGTACGGCAAGCCAGATTATGCTGACAAAAACGGCAATCGCCACAACAACGCTTATAATAAACATGGTTATCTCAAAGCCACGGTTCTCAGCCTGTCCCATCCGTGTAAAAAAATTCTCTTTCTTTTCTTTCTGATCTGACATTCCTTGGTACACTCCCTTTTACAATATAGAATAATATCTCTGTTTATTATAACCATTTCGCCGCCGTTTGTCCATGAGAAATATACAGAAATATCTTTTTACGGAAAAGTCTCTCAGAAAATCAGAACATTCGTTTGACATTGCCCCGTAAATGTGATATATTTAATTCATAAAGCAAACTTTTGTTTGGTAATGAATTTAAAGGAGGCCTTTGCTAATGGGAAATGGCAGAATATCAAAAAAGCAGTCGGAAATTCTGGAATATATAAAAGATCAGATTATTGAAAAGGGATATCCCCCGGCAGTCCGCGAGATCTGCGCCGCCGTTCATCTGAAATCCACCTCCTCCGTCCACTCCCACCTGGAGACGTTGGAAAAGAACGGTTATATCCGCCGCGATCCCACAAAACCGCGGGCCATTGAGATTGTGGATGATGAGTTCAACATGAGCCGCAGAGAGATGCGCAATCTTCCGGTGATCGGACATGTTGCGGCCGGTGTTCCGCTTTTTGCCGAGCAGAATATCCGCGGATATTTTCCGCTTCTCTCAAGTGAACTTCCGGCGGGCAACTTATTTATGCTGGATGTTCGGGGAGAAAGTATGATCAATGTCGGTATCTGCGACGGGGACAAAATTATAGTGAAGCAGACGCCGGTTGCCAAAAATGGCGATATTGTCGTTGCGCTTGTGGAGGATTCCGCTACTGTCAAGACCTATTACAAAGAGGAAGGCCGCTATCGCCTTCAGCCGGAAAACGATACAATGGAGCCGATTTATGTCGATGAGGTAGTGATCCTTGGCATCGTTGTGGGCTTATTCCGACTCATGTAAAATATAATATATAATATGCCGCGCAGGGCAGAGAAAAAATACCATACTCCCTCATTCGGACACTGATTTTCCATCAGCGCCGTTTGCAGAGAGTATGGTATCTTTTTTATCGTATCGTAATGTTTGCCTCCCGTCCTCTTTTAATCAGCAGCATAGACCGCTTCATACGCCCTGTCCATGGACTCCCATGTATCTATTCTCTCCGGATTTCTATCCAGTATCTCTCCATGCGGATCACTGGCGTCCTTCCAGCCGACAAAGTGGAAACCTGGCTTTGCCTGCGGCGCTTTTATCTGTATGGACTGACAGTCTTCCTTTTCCACTATCGTAGTTTTCCATACGCAGGAAACGGTCTCTCCTCTATCGTCCACATATCCCTCGCACATAGACGTGTCAGCATAGTACACTACGCCCCAGACATGCCGGTGTTTCGGCTTGCCCTGGCCGCACACGGAGCACACGCCGTCTACCCATGTATGTCCGGTGCCGGGAAGCACTACATAATCCGTGCGTCTCTCGCAACCGTCCCTCTTACAGTGCCTGGATTTGATGCCCGGCCTACAGGAAGGCGCTCTGTCCAGTGTGAGTTCATCGTCCCAGTCATGCCCCGACGGAACCGTTATAATCATTTTGCCCCCGCACTCCTCACATTCAGCCACTACGCTGCCGCCATCGCAGCAAACACCCTCCTGCTCCAGCGGTTTTGGACGGAACGCATGATTCAGCTTGGGAATGGAAGCCGTCTGTTTGTGTCCGCACAGAGTACATGTCTTGCTCATTGTGCCGGGACTCATGCAGGTTGCCTTCTTCTCTATGACAAAATCGCCACTGTAGGAATGGCCGGTGGCAGGAATAATCTCATACTGTTTTTCATCACAGTTCAGGCATTTTCTGACACCCAGTCCGCTCTCCGTACAGGACGCCTTCTTCTCAATGGTAAGTTCTTCAGGAAAACGATGTCCCCCCGCTGACGGGATCACACGGATATCAAGTCTCTCATTGCAGCCCTCGTGCCTGCAGTGCCGTGACATTGAGCCGTCCTCCGTGCACGATGGTTTTACGTCAACCGTAAATGTATCTTCCCACTCATGGCCTCCCAGTGAAGGTATCACATGGAAAAATACCTGCCTGCACACGCTACATTCATAATACTCTGCGCCTCTCTGGGTGCAGGTGGGCGCTATTGTGCTGGTGGGCTCCAGTTTATGAGAAAGCGCGGGAATTATCTCCTGTTTGGTGGCTCCACACACAGAACAGGTTCCCTCTTTAAGTCCGTAAATGACACAGGAAGTCTCTCTTAGTATCTTCCAATTTTCATAATTGTGAGTGTGGACGGCGCTTGCCACTGGCGTAGCTGTTGCCACTGGCGTACCTGTTGCCTCCGGCGGCACTGTGGCTGCCGGGGATTTTGTCGCCTGTTCCATTCCTAAAATCCCCGTATCGGCCGGTGCTTTTGTTTCCTCCGGCATAGCGCTCGCGCGGGCGATGTCCGGTCTGTCTGTAACGTCCGGCTTTATGGTAAGATCCGGTTTCCCTGTAATCTCCGGTTCTCCGATATTCTCCGGCTCTGCGGTAGGATTCGGTTCTCCGGTAATCTCCGGCGCACTGGCAGTATCCGGTTCTACCGATGTCTGGTTGGGCTTCTGTGACGCAGAAGGCGCCGGGGACGATGCATCGGTCGGCGCTGCTGTCCCGCCTTCCGGCCGTTCCGTCTCTTTTGCTGCCGTCTGGATCTCCGGTGGATTGGCCTTTTTAATGGGCGTCTGGGAATTAGAGACTGTACCGACAGAAGCCGGAACAGAATAACCGGATTTTCCGCTCTCTCCGGCTTCAATCTTTACCGTTCCCTTCAATCCTTTATTTTTCAACAATCTGGAATAGGTGGAGAGTTTGCTGGCGGGCACGGTAATGACCGCCTTGGCGCTAATCCGCTTAAACGCATTTTTACCCACTTTTTTCAGATGTGTGGTAGTAATATCTATGTTCTTTTGTCTTTTACAGCCCTTAAACGCATTTTTACCGATAACCTTCAATCCGGTATTTGTTTTGAGGGCGCGCAGTTTCCTGCAATTTTTAAACGCAGCGTTACCAATGGAAGTCACGGTAAACTTGCAGCCGTTTTTTGTCACTGTCTCCGGTATCTTAACCGATGCAATCGATCTGTTTTCTGTGCCGGTCAGGGAAACCGTACCGACCTTTCCTCTGAGGGAGAGGATTCTGTAGCGGTAAGTCCCACACCGGAAATTTTTTCCCTCTTTCATTTTGGCGGCAGCCGGAAGACATACCTGCCCGGCGCTGCCGGATATCATCAGCACAAATGCCATTACGATATACATGAATCTGCATCTTCGTCCCATGTATCAGACACCTCCCCTTTTATATCATCGTATTCGCTCTATGCGATATACTAACATACTTATATTATGATATAGGCGACCGGATTATGCCACATTTTTTTTGAAAAAATACGATGTAATATTTTCCAGTCGAACGGGGAATAAATCTTTTGTCTGATTGTGATTATAGTGTGAAAGAGGAAGTGATATCCTGTTGTAGATTGAGAGAGACAAAATCAACGGATTCAAAGCGACCTATTTATCGTAACATTTTTCCTGTTACCTGATAAGCCAACTGTAATCCTTGCGGCAATCAAGGATATATTCTACATATACCGTATCTCCTTGAATTTGGAAAAGGACAAGATACCATTTTTCAATAAACATCTTGTGATACTTATTCGGTGTAATATACAGTTCTTCAAAAAACGGGTAACGCTGCGGCATACAGGAAAGAGAACGCATAGCAGTCATAATCTCTTTCTTTTTTTTTGCCGCTGCCTGCTTGTTGACCTGTGCCATAAATCGGATATGGGTTCCCAACATTCTTTTTGCCCTGTCGGAAACAATAATTTTATATCTCTTACTGTCTGCCATACGCTACACCTCGTCAATAACTTCATCGAGATAAGCGTCAAGTTCGTCAAGCGTACAGCCACTCCTTCCTGCAATCCTGTCTTCCTCAATTGCAAGCAGTTCCTCACGGAGTTTTAACATCTTTTCCCTTCTGTTATAAGTTTCAATATCCATAACAACCAAATCCCCCTCACCATTCTTGGTAAGGAAAACCGGCTCTGCAGTCTTTCTACACATATCAGCAATCTCGTTATAATTCTGACGGATTGCCGCAGATGGACGAATATTCATAAGAGCACCTCCTTAATTTGTGGCGGTAGTAGTATTCTGCCTATATTATATCCATTCCATACAACAAAGTCAACACGCTATTTTCTTAAGTTAGATTAATTACTTTTATCTATTTGCTGAAAAAGTGTAATTTGTAATACACAAACCACACCAGTGGGGGAGACTCACCGATATGGCAAGTCTCCCCCCTGAACTTATGTGAAAGCACCGCCGGTTTATATGGTTTTTCGTTCAAAAGCGTACCGTTGGGGAATCATATTTTTTATTATTTAGTTTAAAAGCCACAGTAGTATTATTACAGCCCTTTTTTCACTTTACTGTTGATACAATCCAAATATTTATTTTCATCCCATAATGCTATATTGCATTTATCTGTGTAAGAAGAAGAATACTTTATACCTGAAATATCCTTTTGCTTCTTTAATTTATCTAAAAATGTTAAAGGAATAATATATTCCGTTTTCTTATAATTTGGAGCAGTTAAATATTCTCTCAGTCCCATATACAACATTCTTATGTCTATCTTATAAGATGTTCGAAATTTTTTTATAATTTTTTCATCAAACATTTTTTCTAATCCGCAAGCGACGGAATATGTAAAATCCACAATCCTTATCGGCCGATCAATTGGGCATTCGGCAACAGATAAATAAGTATTTTTATCTGCTTTAGTTTCCCTACAAGATGTTTGTTCATCTTCTGATAAATATAGTATTTGCTCACCAATATGGTTTACGCGCCCGTTTTCTGTTATTTTATCTTTTGGTGCTACTCCAGAATGATTGACATCATATCCAGTTATCGGGATTCCTCCTTCACGTGTAATCCCCGTATTTTCACCATCTTTGTCATCTATTATCCTTGCCCTATAATAAACATCTGGATCCATTTTTTTGACGGGCAAGTTAATTGCCATTTGCTCCATGATTTCTTGATTTAAGGCCTTAGGATTACCATGTAAACATTCAAAACTAAACTGCTGCATATTCATCAGCGTAATTATTGCTTCACCTGTATTGATCATAATGCCTCCCTTACACCATCTTATAATTTCCCAGCGCCGCCTTAATCGCCGCCTCTTTCTCCTTTGGATACTTAGACTGTCTGATATTTTCCAACAGCGCCTTATTCGACATTGAGTCTGGAAAACAAAACCACCGTCTCAATCCCCCTCGTCCACGGAAACAGATCGACGCACCGGCTCCTGACCGGACGATAGCCGTACTCCAAAAACACCTGCAAATCCCTGGCGAGGCTGGCGGGCTGGCACGAGATATAGACAATCCTCTCCACCTGAAAATCCAGAATGTGCCGGAGGGCCTTTGGGTGAACCCCCTCGCGCGGCGGATCAAGCACAATGGTATCCGGTATTTCCTCCAGTCCCTCCAGTACTTTTAACACATCACCGGCCAGAAAACGGCAGTTAGAGAGGCCGTTTGCCTCCGCATTTTCCCTGGCGGCAAGGACTGCCTCCTCTACAATCTCCACTCCCACCACCCGTTTCGCCACGGGCGCCAGTACCTGTGCAATCGTACCCGTGCCGCTGTATAAATCAAAGACCACCTTGCCCTCTATGTCTCCCACATATTCCCGCGCAAGTTTATAGAGAATCTCCGCTCCGGCGGAATTTGTCTGAAAGAAGGAAAAGGGAGAGACGCGGAAGGTGAGTCCAAGCAGCTTCTCCGTAAAGAAATCCTCTCCGTACAAAACAGTCGTCTCCTCGGACTTTACCGTGTCGGAGAGACTGTTATTTACCATGTGCAGAATACCGGCATACGTTCCCTCCAGAGGGATTTTCAGAAGATGTTCCTTATACTCCTCCAGCCAGTCCGGTTTTCCCTGCTCCGAGGTCGTTACCAGACATACTAAAAGTTCCTTTGTCCCGCGCCCCCTGCGGACAAGCAGATGGCGGAGAACCCCCTCGTGGCGCATCTTGTGGTAAAAGGGAACCGGCGTCCCCTGTTCTTCCTTTTTCCTGAAAAATTCCAGCGTGGCCGAGAGAATCCTGCGGAAATCCCCGTTTACAATCCGGCAGTCCGGCACTGGTACGATGTCATAAAAACTGCCTCTGCGGTGAAGGCCCAGAGTGAGCGGCCCGTCCTTGTGCTCGTCGCCGAAGGAAAATTCCATTTTGTTGCGGTATTCCCATTCATCCGGCGAGGCCAGGCAGTCGTCCAAGGGAAAATCCGGATAAACCGCTTTGAGGAGCGTCTGAACCTGGGACAGTTTGAGCGCCCTCTGGTTCTCATAATCCATAGTCTGGTAGGCGCAGCCGCCGCATAAATCAAAATGCGGACAGGGCGGCTCAGCGTTTTCAAGAGGGGATTTCTCCAGAATTTCCATCAGAATTCCCTCTGGATTTGTCTTCCGCGCCTTTTTCACACGAAACCGCACTCTCTGTCCGGGCAGGGTGTTTTTTACGAGAACCGGAGCCTCGCTTTCTTCTGTCCGAACCATTCCTTTATTTGGAAACCGGAGGGAAATCACCTCTCCCTCACAGCAATCGTTTTTTTTCATAGTTACCTCCTTTATTCTCCGATTATACCAAAAACTTCACTTTTCCACAACACAAAGGTTGATTTACCGTTCCAAATCAGATATACTGATACTATTCTAATAAATGCGGAGGATTTTTGGTATGGAGCGCTCCAATGAGGAAAATATCATGGATATTATCCAGAAACTAAATGAAATTGATTACATCAATCCGGAGGATATTCCGGACATTGAACTTTATATGGATCAGGTCACTACTTTTATGGACGAGCATCTGGCCTCCTGTAAGCGGATGGACGACGACAAGATTCTCACTAAGACCATGATCAACAACTATACCAAAAACGACCTGCTTCCTCCACCGGTGAAGAAGAAATATTCAAAAGAGCACATGTTTCTGCTCGTATTTCTTTACTATTTCAAAAATGTGCTCTCCATCAGCGACATACAGAAGATCTTCACTCCTCTCACGGATATGTTTTTTGGCAACAAGTCCAGAGATGTGTCGTTGGAGGATATTTACCGGGCCATTTTTAAGATGGAACGGGTTCAGACAGACAATCTGACCAAGGATATTTTAAGGCGGTTTAAGGCTTCCCAGCAGTTATTTCCCTCTGTGCGCAGCGAGGAGGAGTTGGATTTTCTCTCCCGCTTTGCCTTTATCTGTCTGCTGAGTTTTGACGCCTACCTGAAAAAACAGTTGGTAGAGCGGTTGATTGACGAGACGCTCTCCGATTCCAGAAAGGATAAATAGATATATGAAGGACTTACTGGCAGGATTAAATGACAAACAGCGGGAAGCGGTTCTCCACTACGAGGGGCCGCTCCTTATTTTGGCCGGCGCCGGTTCCGGCAAGACGCGGGTGCTTACCCACCGCATCGCCTGGCTCATTGAAAATCACAATATCAACCCCTATCACATTCTGGCGCTTACTTTTACCAATAAGGCGGCGCGGGAAATGAGGGAGCGGGTGGACTCCCTTGTGGAGTACGGGGCAAGCGACATATGGATCAGCACCTTCCACTCCGCCTGCGTGCGTATTCTGCGCCGTTTCATCGACTATCTCGGCTATGACAGAAGTTTTACCATATATGACAGCGACGACCAGAAGACGCTGATGAGGGACATATGCAGGCACCTGAACATTGACACAAAAAAATACCGCGAGAGAACTTTTCTCAATGCCATCTCGTCTGCGAAGGACGAATTGAAGACGCCGGAGCAGTACGCCGCCGAAGTGGAAAAAGAATACAACAAAAAAATCTTCGGCACGGTTTACCGCGAATACCAGAGGCGTCTGAAGCAGAACAACGCCCTGGATTTTGACGATCTGATCATGCTTACCGTAGAACTCCTGCGCAGCAGGGAAGACGTACTTGCTTTCTATCAGGATCGGTTCCGGTTTCTCATGGTGGATGAGTATCAGGACACCAACACGGCACAGTTTACGCTTTTAAGTCTTCTTGCCAGCCGCGACAGAAATCTGTGCGTGGTAGGTGACGACGACCAGTCGATTTACCGCTTCCGCGGGGCCAATATATATAACATACTGAATTTTGAAAAGGTTTTTTCCGGCACAAAGGTTATACGGCTTGAACAGAATTACCGCTCCACCGGCAATATTCTGGCGGCGGCAAGCGCGGTGATCCGGAACAATTCCATGCGCAAGGACAAGACGCTCTGGACTGAGGCGGAGGAGGGAGAACCGGTTTCATACGGGCAGTATGACAACGAATATGAGGAGGCGGCCGGTATCGCCGACGATATACACAGGGCGGTTCTGAACGAGGGCTGCCGCTATTCAGACTTTGCCATTCTCTACCGCACCAATGCCCAGTCCCGCGTCTTTGAGGAAAAACTGGTGAGGGAGGACATTCCATACCGGATCGTGGGGGCCGTCAACTTTTATGCGCGAAAGGAGATCAAAGACCTTCTGTGCTATTTAAAAACAATAAATAACAGCGCCGACGACATCGCCATCAAGCGGATCATCAACATTCCCAGGCGCGGTATAGGACAGACTACCATCGGGCGCATCACCGATTATGCGATAAGCAACGAAGTCTCTTTTTATGACGCCCTCTGTCAGGCGGATCACATTCCGGGCTGCAGCAGGGCCGCCGGTGGCATCACCTCTTTTGTCAGCCTGATTGAACTGCTGCGTGGGAAGCTGCAGGACGAGGATTATTCACTGGAGGATCTTTTGCTGGAAATCATAGATACCACCGGCTATGTAAGGGAGCTGGAAGCGGAGGATACCGTGGAGTCTCAGTCAAGAATCGACAACATTGACGCTCTTTTGAATAAGATTGTCCAGTATGAATCCGACTGCACGGAGGAGACGCCTACCCTGAACGGCCTTCTGGAGGAGATTGCCCTGGTGGCGGATATTGACACAGTATCGGATGACGCCGAACAGGTTCTCCTCATGACGCTGCACAGCGCCAAGGGACTGGAATTTCCCCGCGTGTATATGTGTGGAATGGAGGAAAATCTCTTTCCGGGAGCCATGGCTGCTTTTATGGACGATCCGGAGGAGTTAGAGGAGGAGCGCCGCCTCTGCTATGTCGGCATTACCCGCGCCATGAAAAAACTCACGCTGACAGGCGCCAGACAGCGTATGCGCAACGGCGAGACCACCTATAACCGCCCCTCCCGTTTTATCCATGAGATCCCCCGCTACCTTGTCAAGCAGACCTGCGGCGCCGTGCCGAAAGCAGAGCCCACACCTCCGTCCCGGAATCTCTCAGACGGGAGAGCCTCCCTATATACAAAAAACAGGAAAAACCCCTTTGCGGACAATCCTTACATACAAAAGGGACTGGACATCACCATGTCAGCCGGGACGCCGGACTATCAGACCGGAGACACCGTCTCCCATTTCAAATTTGGCGTCGGCGTCGTCACCGATATGGTTTCGCTGGACGGAGACTATGAGGTCGTCGTGGATTTTGAAACGTTTGGACGGCGCAAACTTCGCTCCTCTTTTGCAAAATTGAGAAAAATCTAAAAAACAGTAGTATAAAATCAGAAAACGTGTTACAATAATCATATATCGTTAGAAAGGATGGTTACGTTTATGGCAGGAAAGTTAGATGAGATTATCAACAATGCTAAACTCACGGAATTGTTAAACAGGAAAAAGGCGGAGGAAGAAAACAAAAACTGTGTTTTGTGGGTGCTGGCAATTATCGGGGCAGTAGCTACCATAGCTGCCATTGCTTTTGCCGTCTATCGCTTTATGAGCCCGAAATACGCAAATTTCGATGGTGAATTTGACTATGATGAGTTTGAGGACGATTTTGATGACGACGACATTGATGATCAGGACGTCTATGTAAAAGGTCATAAGAACTGATTATAAATGGTAATTATAAAAGGCTGCCATGCCGGAGGAACCCCCTTCGTATGACAGCCTGTTTTGGCGTATTCTATTCTGCCCTGACTCTTTTTGAGACAGCGAGCGCCAGCGCTCCCGGCCCGATGTGGCAGGACACGCTGAGCGACAGCGGATCCACCCATATGTCGTGTCCCGGAAACTCCTGTTCCAGTTCCTCCTTGAAACAAAGCGCCTCCCCGTCGTCTGCGGTATAGGCAACAGCCATGTGGAAGTTATCGCCGTCCGGATCGTGAAACCGCTCCTCAAAATCCCGTCGGACAGCCTTTATCATCGTTGTTTTTGCCTGTTTCAGAGTCTTGACCTTCGCATAGGCATCCAGCTTTTCTCCCTGAATCTGAAGAACCGGCTTAATTCTCAGCACAGTGCCGATTGCCGCTGCGGCCGGCGTCACACGCCCGCCCTTTTTCAAATAGGTCAGTGTGTCCACCATGATGTAAATACTGGATTCAAATTTTTCCCGCAGGAGTATTTCCCGAATCTTCTCTCCGGTATACCCCTGTTTGGCCATCTGGAGAGCGTCCAGCACGGACTGTCTCTGCGTGACCGAGATCCGCTGATTATCCACCACAAATACTTTATCCTTAAATTCATCTTCATAGGAGAGCATCATGGCCGTTCCGCAGGAGCTGCTCAGGCCGCTTGACATGGGAATATAGACGATCTCCTCATACTCCTGCAATATCTTATCCCACAATTCAGTAAGCGTATCCGGACTCGGCTGGGAAGTCGTCACCTCGGCTCCCTGTTCCAGATAACCGTAAAATTCCTTCTGGCTCATGCTGATATCTTCATAGTAGATTTCTCCATTTACAAAAAAAGGCATCGGAACCACCTGGATTCCAAGTTCTTTCGCCTGTTCCTGTGTGATGCCGCTGTTGCTGTCCGTTATGACCGCTGTTTTTTTCATAATTTCCTCCATTCCGCCGTCCGGTATCCGAATCGGAATTATCCGGTTTTCATAATTAGAATCATACTATTTTTTTTCTTCCTTGTCAATCAGACGGTATTTTTTCTGTATCCGCTCAAGACGCGCCAACACGGGACGATAGAGAAAGAACAAAAAAACAGCCGTGGCCGCCCCAAACATCAGATTGAACGGCAGCCCCTGCAGATAGACGGCCAGAACCGCCGCGGCAGAGGGATCCTGAATTGTGAAAAACAGCGTGTTCAGTTCCACGATTCCGCCGTATACAATCACGACAGAAAAAAAGCCGTACAGCGCGCTGAGTATCCTTCCCCGTCGGAAAGTTCCAGCGCCTCTCTCCGCCTCCGGTCTCAATATGAGGCCGGCGAAAAAGCCGACCAGTCCCATGGCGAACATCTGAAACGGCGTCCAGGAGCCCTGCATAAAATAAAAATCCGAGACAAACATGGCAACCGCCCCCGTCACAAAACCTGTCTCCGCTCCAAAGGCGGCTCCGGCTATGATGACCACCGCCGCCACGGGCTTCATCTGAGGAAGGAAGAAAAAGGCGATGCGGGAGACAATGGCGGCGGCGCACAGGGCGGCCATCATCGCGAGAAGCGGCGCCTCCGGACGACTCCTCTCGAACCGGAAAAAGAAGCCAAGAAGGCCAATTATCAGAATCCCCCAGCTGACATAATAGTATTCCCGCCCCTCAAGAACCGCCACGCCGTACCAGAGCAGGAGCAGCGACAGAAGCAGTAAAATTCCGTTATAGAGTCTTCTTTTCCGCATATTTTTCCACGTCCTCCCAGGTAATGATGTGCTCGGACACCCCTCTGGCAATCCGGTTCACCGCCGTAGTGTAAAACTGGTTTTCCTCAAAGAAACGGCGGGTATCTGCCACCAGTTCAATCCGCCCCCTGAACATGAACGCCATTATGTCCGTGTGGGCGGCGGCAAATTCCATATCGTGAGAAACGATCAGAATAGTTTTCCCCTCACGCTTCCGCTCCGCCAGCACCTCCGCCAGAATTTCTTTCATGCTGCCATTCAGTCCCGTGGTGGGCTCGTCCAACAGATAGCAGTCCGCCTCCTCCCCCAATACCCTGCAGAGGGCCAGTCGCTCCAGTTCGCCCCCGCTTAAATCCGCCGGATTCCTGTCTGCAAACGGCAGCAGGCCAAAACGCCCGGCCAGTTCGCCCGTGTGCTCCGTTCCCTTTTTCCACTCCTCTCCGGCCGTATCCTCCAGGAAAAGATAGCGAGGCTGCTGGGGAAGAAAAGCCGTAGAGACAGTCTCTCTGCCGGAGGCTTCACAAAAACGGATTTTGCCCCGATACGGACGCAGACGCCCCGTCAAAAGCTGCAGAAAAGTCGTCTTCCCGCTTCCGTTCCCACCGGCAAGACCGATGATTTTCCCTCTGGGAAATTCGCAGCTGCACCCCGCCAGGACATCTTTTTCCCGCCTGTCATAGCGGAAATATAAATCGCGACAGGAAAGAAATCTCTCTGTCCGGGCTATATGCTCTCCTACCGGCGTCTCCGCCGGAAAATTGTCCTTTTCCCTGTAATTTTTTTCAAACCATATCCTGGCTTCTTTTTTGGACAACAGGATACCGCTGTCCAGGGAAGAAAAACCTCTGGCGTACAGTGGAAAAAATTCCCTCTCCGGCATATCTCTCACACTACTGAATACCGACTCCGGAGTTCCCTGCGCCAGCAACTCTCCCCCTCTTAGGAGAATCATGCTGTCCGCAAGTGCGACAGCTTCCTCCAGACGCTGTTCAGCAAGCAAAATGGTGATGCCGGACTCCTCATTGATCTGGCGGAGCAGTTCATACAGACGCCTTGCCGACACCGGATCCAGCTGACTGGCCGGTTCATCGAGCAAAAGAAGATCCGGCCCCGTCGCCACGGCCGCCGCCACATTCAATATCTGCATCTCTCCGCCGCTCAGTTCCATCGTATCCCGACTCATGAGATTTTCCAGTCCAAAAAAAGTCACTACCTCTGCCAGACGGCGGATCATTTTATCTTTTTCCATTCCGCGGTTTTCCAGTCCAAATACAATCTCATATTCCACTTGATCCGTAACGATCTGCCCGTCCGGATTCTGCCAGACATAGGCGCAGTTTTCCGCCTCGGATATCAGATTTCCCTGTTCCTGCCCCTGCAGTTTTACCTCCCCTGATAGCTGGCGGAGCAGCGTAGTCTTGCCGCTTCCGGAGGCCCCTGCCACCAGACAGAAGGAACCCTTTTCCACTCTCAGCTCCGGAACCGACAGAGCGGGAGCCGGTTCATCCGGATAGAAGAACCGGTAATTTTCCGCCTGGATAAAAGCCATGCAATCTCCTCCTTTCCCGCCACGAGAAGCGGCAGACTGTAGAAAAGCACGGGAGCCAGCCAGCCGGCCGGCCCCGGCGCCCGCAGTTTAATTCCCGGAAAGAAGCGGGCCTGCCACAGACCGGCCGCCTCCTGCCACAAAATCACGCCTCCTGCCAGCGCCATAAAGACAAGCAAAACGACCTCCCGCCATGCCAGCCGCCTGTAATAATAAGAGGATCTCTCTCCCGCTCCGTATCCCTTTGCCTTCATGGAAAAACTCCTCTCCGTTGCGCCCTCCAGCGTGAGGCCGAAGAAGCCGGCCCAGACCGCCGGCCCGGATCCATGAATCGCCGACATCTCACGGAAGTCCCTGGCCGCGCCCGGAACAAAGCGCAGAATCATGGAGAACAGAAGCGCCAGGGAAGACAGCCGCCTCCCAAATAGCGTCATAATCTTGCGGGACGTCATATAGTGACTGAAATTTGCGAACAAAAGCAGCGAGGCCATGAGCATGGACGCCATATGGGCTCCGGCAGCCATTGATTCCAGCGTAATGCGCCTCCCTCCGATTGAAAGGAGTAGCGTCAACCCCCTCTGGTTAAAGAGCGGATTCATGACAAGACAGAGAAGGGCGCCCGCCAGACTGATCCCAAACAGAGAGATTCCCTTCCTACGTCCGGCGCGGCCGAAGAATACCGGCAGGGATAGAATCCATATAAGGGCGTTCAGGGCCGGATGCGCCAGCCATATCATAAGAAATACCGCCAGGCCATAATACAGAAAGATGGCGAGGGGGTGCAGTTTGGAAAAGGAATCCATTTTTTTCTCTCCTGTTACTGTCAATAGTGATAATCATAGAAAAAAACAATCGTATCGCCGGCATGTGCCTCACAGCGGTTGCAGCCCATGCCGGGAATGGCGCCGTTGACCGAATACCGCCACCCGCTGTTTTCCCCGCAGTCAAATTCATAGAGATGGCCGATTCCCCGTATGTAGTAGGTTCCATAGATCGGCGTAAACTGGCTGTCCATCACCAGATTGTTATCCGCACACACTCTCTTTAACAGATCGTACACCGTATCTCCCTTCTGAACGGCTGTCTGTCCGCTGTAAAAAATGCCGTCAGAGGGCAGTATATCCTCTATGCCATCCTTCCACAATTCCTTCTTGTCCATGATCGCCGTGCAGACAATCTGAAACTGTACCGTCGGATCCGATTGGGAACCGGCGGCCGCTGTCGGCGTCGGAGAAGAAGCGGCAGATGGCAGAGATTTTTTCTCGTTCTTTTTGCGCGCCTTCGAATTATTTTCTTTCGGAGAGGCCTTACCCGAACGGGAGGCCTTGTCCGCCTTGGAGGAACTTCCGGATTTGGAGGCTTTACTGGGCTGGGAGGTTTTACCGGACTTGGCGGGCCTGTCTGCTTTTTTATTTTGTTCCGGCGCCGGCGTCGGCGTCCTTTCAGACCGGTCTCTCTCCGGTTTCTCCGTGGCGTGGGGCTGGGCAGCGGAGTCGCCGTTTTTCGCATCGTCCGGAGTAAACTCTGCCCGTGCGCCGTTCGTCCCCTCGTCCGCTCGGACGGCCGGTACAGACACGGCCGGACTGCCCTGTGCGTCTCCGGTCGGCAGGGAATGTCGCCCGTCCTGTCCCGTCGCCTTTAATACAAGGACACAGGCCAGCACGATCAATGCCGCCAGACATATTTTTATTCCTCCGCGGTTTCGGAACACACGCCTCACCTCCTACATTATTCAGAGTAACAAATAAACGGGAAATATACAAGATTTTTTTATTAGACAAATATATCCGCCCCTGTTATAATTGTTACGATGATTCAAGTGGAAACCACCGCCGGTGCGGCAGCCGGAGAACTTTCTGCGCAAATTGTATCTGCCCGTTTCTCGATTGCTCTGTCGCACAGGCGCTTTTGGAATGAAGATTACCGGAATGGAGGTAGTGTGAAAAATAGCTCGATAGCTATTTTTCGCACAACTATTTGTGTCGGAGCGCCACAAATAGTATGATGTACAGAGCAAAAACAGCTACGCTGCTTTTTGCTCGTACTTCCGTCGCTGCGCTCCGGAATGGAGGTATATTATGAAACAATTTCTATCTGTAAAAAGACGGACGAGTCTCTTTGTGATTCTGTCTCTTATCCTCTCCCTGACCAACGGATTTACGGCGAGGGCGGCCGAAACGATTACTGTCACCCTTCGGATTGAACAGGACGCGGCTACTCTCCTGCCACCAAAGCAGATCACAATGACAGCAGACGATCTGAACCGGGATTATGGCATCGGTCTCGCCACCGGCCCT
Organism: uncultured Lachnospiraceae bacterium; assembly: GCA_947629865.1. Lineage (GTDB taxonomy): Bacteria > Bacillota > Clostridia > Lachnospirales > Lachnospiraceae > Eubacterium_F. The sequence continues at coordinate 48,956 of CANRFJ010000004.1, forward strand.
GATGCCGCTTTTTCCCCTCTGCGTGCTCTTGCAAAATATATGACTGAATACCGCGGCGCTACAGACGAGACAATGAGCCGCTATATCATGGCTCAGCCCTCCTCATACGGCGGCCTTTTCATGAATGGCCTGTCCTTAGACGGAACGACCGACGGCGCCGCCAGCGCAGACGCCCTGTCCGGTGTTTACTGGAACTATGCCGTGAATGATAATGTGGGTTCCGTGGGAATCTCAGAGGCTGCCCTGTCAGATTCCGACAGCGTCGTAATATACGGACTGTGGAGTCCCTATCCCGCAGAAGATGAGACTCTCTATACCTTTTTTGAAAAAGCGGAATATACCACCGCCGTCGGCACGCCTCTCACACTCACCCTGATGACACATGAGATTCAGTGGACGCCGGATAGCGCTGTGAAAGGAGTTGCCGGAGCAACCCTCACGGCGGCCGCCTGCCACGATGAAAACGGTGCGCTCCAGGGAGGGACTCCCGTTGTTTCTGCGCAGACAAATAGCGACGGAACCGCTTCCCTCACCTTCTCCCAGGCCGGACGGTACGTGCTTTCCGCCTCACGCAGGGCGGCGGACGGAATCCACTACGACATATCAAGACCTTATGCCCTGGTAACTGTGACCGATGCAGCGCCGGCAAAAACGCCGGCAGCCACCAAGGTTCCGGCAGCCACTAAGACGCCAGCAGCCACTAAGACGCCGGCAGCCACCAAGACGCCGGCAGCTACTCCCTCCCCTGCCAAAGGCTCTAATACCACCGGCAAAAAAGTGAAAGCGCCGGCAAAGCCAAAATCAGTAGCCGCATGGCAGATCAACAAAAATAATCCACGTCACGCGGCTCTGTTTAAGAAGAAGAATGTCACGATTACATGGAAGTCGGTAAAAAAGGCGGCGGGATACCGCGTCTACCTGTCAAAAAAGAAGAAAAAGGGCTATAAAAAATTAGCAGACAGGAAAACAACAAGCCGCTATATAGAGATGCACACCCGATTAAAAAAGGGAACCTGGTACATACGGGTGCGGGCGTACAGAAAGAAAGGGAAAAAGCGCATCTACAGCGCCTTTAGCAAGCCGGCAAAAGTGCGGATCAAATAACAGAAAGGATTATTTATGAGACATAGCAGATTTCTTCCATGCATATTCCTGACCGCCGCATTGCTCCTGTGCGGTTTTACAGCCGTCCGGAATGAACAGACAGCATATTCCGGCAATGTAGTAGCGGCTCAGACTCCCACTGACACAGGGAGGGGAGGGACTCTCTGGAGCCGTTCCTTCTCCTCCGGCAAAACCTCGTACAACTCCAATCCGGTTCTCACCGGACAATCCATTTATCTTGTAAATGAAAATCGTTTATATCAATTGGATTACCAGGGAAATATCACCGGCCAGACGACCTTGTCCGCCTCCATGGACTCCGTCTGCCGCCTCCTGCTTGTGGACGATTTTCTCTATATTCCCCTGTCCGGCGGACTGGTTCAGTGCGTCCGCATCCCGTCAATGGAGACGGCGTGGACAAGCGAACCCTTTGGCGGGCAGTCCCTCTCCTCCCTGTATTATCACGGGGGAGCCCTCTACGGCGGCACCACCCATATGGTGGATTCCGACACGACCACCGGTGTATTTTACTGTCTGGACGCATCGGACGGCCGCACCATCTGGCGCTACGAGGATACGGAACACCCCGGCGGCTATTACTGGAGCGGCGCCGTCTCCTGCGGAAACGCCCTGTTTTTTGCCGGAGATAACGGAATTTTAGTCTCCCACAGCCTGCTCACTGATGAGATATACGACACAGAGGTTTTGACAGACACGGCAAAGATACGGGTGGGGCTCACCTTTGATGCGGAAAATGACGCTTTGTATACCGTCTCGAACGACGGCGTCCTTTACAAAATCAGCGCCTCAGAGGACGGGACAATCCGGAATATCCTCTCTGCTCCGGCAGTGCCAGGCTCCTTATCCGTCAACTGTACCAGCACGCCCACTATCTGCAACAACCGCCTCTATGTCGGCAGCATAGCGGACGGCTATGGGCGGCTTTCCGTGCTTGACGCCTCGACTCTCTCCCTCCACTATTGCGTGAGGGGCGAACAGTATGCAGAGATCAAATCCTCTCCGCTTGTAAGCACCGGCTATGCCACAGAGGATAATCACCATCTGGTCTATGTCTATGTGACCTGCAACGCCATGCCCGGCGCCCTTTTCTGTCTGGCAGATAACGAAGAAGCCACCTCCGGCGCGCTTCAGACACTCTATACGCCTCCCGCCTCCGCCAGTCAGTTCTGCCTCTCTGACGTAGTGTGCGGGCAGGACGGCACGCTGTATTACTCCAATGACAGCGGCTCTTTCTTTGCTGTGCGGGAGATAGAAAATGCGCCCCGCCCGACCGCTCCGGCCCCGTCCGGACAACCGATTAACTCCCCGCCTTCCACCGCTTCTCCGCAGAAAACAGTTTCCCCTCTCCCGTCCGCAAACTTAAAAAAGCCGAAAGCGCCCGTCAGGATCCGGTGCAGGAGGAAGAAAAACGCATGGGTTCTGAAATGGAAGAAAAAGACGGCGGGAAGCCAGACGCTTGTATATATCCGGTGCGGCTCCGGAAAATGGCGAAAGACCATCGTGCCGAAAAAAAGCCGCCTGGTTATAACAAAGACAAAGAAAATGAGGAAAACCCTTGCCAGAGGGAAAAAGATACAAGTTCGCCTGAGAAGCCGTATCCGGCAGAAGAAAAAGTGGCGTCTCTCCCCATACAGCCGGATCTGCCGCCTCCGATAAATTTTTGATTTTCCATGGCAGATATGCTATGATGATATTATGGCAGTGTGAAACAACGGGATGCCGAAACAAAGTAAATCGTCGGCGACAGATAAGAGGCCGGAATGGAGGGATAGCATGAATGAGACAGAGCAATTGAGACAATGGATCGAATCCAGCGACAATATCGTATTTTTTGGCGGCGCCGGTGTGTCCACGGAGAGCAATATACCGGATTTTCGCAGTGTGGACGGCCTGTATAACCAGGAATACGACTACCCGCCGGAAACCATTCTCTCCCACACCTTTTTCATGAGAAAGCCGGAGGAGTTTTTCCGGTTTTACCGCAATAAAATGATTTTTAAGGACGCAGAGCCAAACAAGGCGCACCTGGCCCTGGCAAAACTGGAGGCCCAGGGAAAATTAAAGGCTGTGATTACACAGAACATCGACGGACTTCACCAGAAGGCCGGCAGCAAAGAGGTACTGGAGCTGCACGGATCGGTTCTGCGCAACCGCTGTATGCAGTGTCACCAGTTCTTTTCACTGGAGGATATTCTTGAGAGGGACGGCGTCCCGCACTGTGATTGTGGCGGGATCATAAAACCGGAAGTCGTCCTGTACGAGGAGGGGCTGGACTCCTATCTTTTGGAAAAGGCCGTCTCCTATATCCGCAACGCGGATATGCTCATAATCGGTGGCACGTCCTTGGCCGTCTATCCGGCCGCCGGACTAATCGACTACTATCAGGGGGACAGACTGGTACTCATCAATCGGGATTCAACGGGCCGCGACCGCCAGGCAGACCTTGTCATCCGCGAACCGATCGGACAGGTTCTGGGAGAGGCCGTCGGATAGATTCCCGTCACTGAAAAGAGAGCCTCAGACAGGCAATTTCACTGGGCGCTGTGAGTTTCGCCGGAATTCCGTAGCCACCGGCTCCGGAAGTAGTAATGGCGCTCATGGCGCCATATTTTTTTTCGCCATAGATCATATCGTTGAAAAAGGGAAGCATAATCCACGAAAAGGGATAGCGGCCCCCGTGGGTGTGGGCGCACAGTACGGCGTCGACTCCCATTTTTTCCATCTCAGACAGATGGGACGGACGGTGGGACAGGACGATAATGGGACTGTCCGCGTCCAGATTTCCCAGCCAGTGCGACGGATCTATCTTCTCACTGTCCGTCTCGTCTCTGACGCCGACCAGCTGCACTCCGTCAGTGAGCCGGACAACCTGATCTCTCAGCACCACGATGCCGGCGCTCTCAAGAAGGGACGCCACGTCCTCTCTCAGACGATTTTCATGGTTGCCGTCCACATAGAATATTCCCTGTCCGGCGGAGAGCTCTTTCATGCGTTCCACGGCGTCCCGCTTTAACTCCTCCGTTGTATTCTCGTCAAATATATCTCCGAGGAGGACTACGATATCCGGTTTTTCCGCATTTACCTTTTCAATCAGTGAATCCAGTCCCCACCTCGTCACTCCGGTTCCAAGATGCAGGTCGGCCAGTACCGCAATATTGCACTCCTTCACCCCCGCCTCCTTCTGCACCGTCGCCGAGTATTCCCTGACCTGCACATACCTCATGCGAAACAAGGAGAAAATGCCGATACAGGCGGTGATTCCAAGAAAAACATAAAGGGATCTGGCCGGGTGGTTGAAAAAGCGATAGATTCTCCCGTTCTTCCCGCGTCTCTTGCCGACAAAACGGATAATTCCCCGAAAAAAACAGAGAACCGGCAGACAGAGCAGAACAGACAGATAGACGGCGCTGATAATCTGCAATATTTCCCTGAAAACTTCTCCCGGCAGCGGAATACCGCAGTGACAAACAAACAGAGCCCCAAGCAGCAGCGCCTGGAGCACAATATACAGAGCATTGGGAATCCGGTTTCTCAGCCACAGATGATATCCCCGCAGAAGGGAATAGCCCGCAAACGCCAGGAAAACCAGAAAGCCTGCTGCAAGGAAAATCCACATTCCGTCTCACTCCTTAGTATACGACCACCGGCGTACCGATGCTGACGTAATCATATAACTTTGCCGCCGTTTCCGGAGGCATATTGACGCAGCCGTGGGAACCGCCGGTTTTATAAATCGTTCCCCCAAAGCGCCCGTGCCGCCACGGTGCGTCGTGAAGCCCCTGTCCGTCCCAGTTAAACGGCATCCAGTAATTCACATGGCTCCGATACCCCTGGACGGCAATGGTGCCAAGCCAACGGTCTCTCTGTTTTCCGAAGATGCGGTGAACGCCCTTCACGGTCTGCCTCTCCTTGGTGGGAAGTCCCGTCACCACCTTGGACTCCATAATCTTTTTGCCATTTTTGTAATACCATAGGTGCTGACGCTTCAGGCTCACTTCTACATAAGTATCGCCCACGTCGTCTTTGCCGTGCCGTGCCGCCACGTTCCGGTATATCGGCTCTGTGGTCTCCGACTTCTGCTTATCCAGAAGCTTCTTTATTTTCTTTGTCGTCTCGTCCTCATTGATCCACCAGCCGAGAATCCCGCCCCGAATCGTAACCACTCCATCTTTCGTCGTCTTGAATTTGCGTGTCTTTCCGTAAGTATTATAAGTTCGCGCCATCTGCCGGACAAATTCGGACACCCACTTCTTTTTCAGAACCAGTTTCCCGTCCTTATAGGACAGATGACGGCAGATCATAGCGCCATCGATCGTCTCTTTCTCTTTCCCGAAGGTAAATACAATGGACATATTTTTATATTTGCGGATCGTCTCATCTGCCGATGCCATGGCCGCGTCGGACGCCTTTACCTGCGGCTGGTTGCAATAGTCCTCCAGACGGTATTCCAGTTCATTGCCCTCCGCTATATCCGTCCGTATCTTTTCAAGCAGATTTTTATAATTGATATCGTCTCCGTACACTTCCTCAACCAGATTCAGTTCCTCGTCAAAATATGCGTCTGCCGTATAGGCGGTCGCCTTCGGCAGCGCCTTTTGCAAAATCTCCTGCAGTTTTTCATCTCTCACCTGGACTTTATCCGGTTTCAGCGACAGGACAACCTCTCTGCGAAACAGATAGTCAAGAAAAGAAATACGGCTCAGGCACCCCTGCACCTCTCCGCTGTCAAACTCCCGAAATACCGCCTGCGAAATATCTACCGCATAAGAAGTTCCGTCCTTCTTGAGATTGATGGAAAAACCGTCGGAGTGGTTCATGGACTGCAGGGCTTCCTCCGCCGTCATACCGCTGACATCTGTGTTGCTCACCATGGCATGAGCGGAAAAACGGCCCGCATAAAATTCCCTGCTGCACACAAAAAACGCAGCAAGAAGCCCCAGAAAAACTACGGCGCCTGCTATCCCTCCGATGATAAACTTCTTATTCTCTTTCATTTCCCTTCCTCCCCCTGGAAAACGGCCTCCAATGCCGGCAGAGAGACTGCCGGCAGAATGTAGGATAAATAAAGAACGGAGACGGTGGGATTCGAACCCACGTGCCCGTGAAGGCAAAACGATTTCGAGTCGTTCTCGTTATGACCACTTCGATACGTCTCCAGAATAACTTATGCCATGATCGATGGCATCTTATAAATAAAAAGGCCAATTCTGATTAAACCATTATTTTAACGATTTGTCAATGCCTGAATCAAAAACATTTCCGCAGCCAGCTGATCGGACAGATTCCCCTGCTTGAAATTTTCCTCGTATTCCAGCCTGTTATTCAGCATGGCAAGCAGTTCTCCCCGCTTAAACATATCCGCCTGTTTTCCGTATTTAGCTATCGTAAAGGGGGGGACGCCGATCTTTCCCGCCATTTCATTTCTATTCAGGCCCCTGGCGGATAATTCTTTGTACTGCAATAATATATTGATGTGCCGTGAAAAAAGGTGCAAAATCGACAGCGGGGACTCTCTGTTGGCGAGGAGGTCGTCATACAGCCGGAGAGCTCTGTCCCTCTCCCCCTGCGACACGGCGTCAATCATATCAAAGATTCTGGATACGGCCACTCCGGAACAGACGGCGTCTACGTCCTCTCGACCGATGGAGTCGCGCTCTCCCGCATATCCGATGAGTTTATCCATCTCATTATTCAGAAATTCCATGTCCGTCCCCACGCGCTCAATCAGATGCTCTGCTGTGCGGGCGGAGATAGACTTGCCGTTTTTTTTGAGATAGGCTCCGATCCACGGCACCAGTTTGTCGGCGTTCCGCGGCTTGCACTCTGTCACGCATCCCTTACTTGCAACCCATTTGTAAAGGCGGCTGCGCCTGTCCACCTCCCTCTCCACAAAAATGACATAGGTGGAGGCCGGAAAAGTCTCCAATATGTCCGGCATATCATTGGCGCTCTTGAAAAAACCGCTTTCCTGAATCAGGATTACCCGCTGGGACGCCATAAAGGGAAGGAGTTGTCCCACATCGGCAATATCCGGCGTCTTTGCCGCCTCTCCCTGAAACACAGCGCAATTCATATCATCTCCGGGAACAGTGAGCTTCTCCATGAGCATACGCTTATAATAGCGCACCATATACCACTCTCCGCCATACAGCAGATGAACCTGTGACAGGGTATCTCTCTTGAGTTCTTCATCAATTGTAAGCATGGCGCGGCGCTCCCTTCCGAAAAAAACTGACTGTATTCATTTTACTACATCTTGTCATTTTTTCAAGTCATTTATAAGTATTTACCCGTATTTCCCCGCCTTCAAAATCCACAGTCACGGCCCCCGACTCCGCCGTGCACAGACATCGTGTACCGATTTTTGCCAGCCGCTCCAGCGTCTCTCCCGACGGGTGGCCGTACCGGTTATTCTCCCCGGCGGAAATGACAGAGACCTCCGGCCGCACTTTTTCCAGAAATTCCCAACTACTAGAACCGGCGGAACCGTGATGTCCCACCTTCAGATAGTCCACATCCTGAATCTGGTTCAGAATCTCCTCCTCCCCTGCCCTCTCCAGATCTCCGGTAAAAAGTCCGGTAAATCCCCTGTATTCCAGTTGAAGTACAAGCGAGTAGTCATTCTCGCTCTCCCACTCATATCCATAGTACGGATGCAGACACTCCAGATTTAACTCCCCATATGCTTCCCTGTCTCCTCGCCCCATCTTCTGCACGGGAATACCTGAGCGGCGGCAGGCGCTCTCCAGTTTTCTATATTCCTCGTCCTGTTTTCGTATGTCCGGCAGCACAATTTTTCCAATGTTAAAATTCATATAATGCCTGTCCTGAATCATTTCCAGCAGGCCCCCTGTGTGGTCGCTGTCACTGTGGGTAAAAAAGACGGCATCGATTTTCTGTATTCCCTCATGCTTCAAAAATCTGCTGATGCGGTATTTCCCCACCTCCTCTACATCAGAGCTTCCCCCGTCAATCAGAAGCACCGCCTCGCCGGTTCGGATAAGGATACAGTCACCCTGTCCCACGTCAAGGCTGGTAATCCGGAGGCGTCCGGACGGATAGGGCATGTGAAACAGCAACAGGGCGCAGGCAAGGAGCGGGAGCAGCCACCGGCTTTTCTGATTTTTCTTATTTATCTGTCTTTTATGATTTTCCTGTTTTTCTCGGTTTTCCCCTCTCTCCGCAATTTCCTCACTGCCGCTTCCTCCCCTTTTACCCCCTGCGCCTCTCCCGTATTTCCACAGGGCAAGCAGCGCATAATAGAGTAAAATCGGAATCGGGCCCGGCGGCCCGGTAATCACCACCGCCAGGGGAAGTTCCCGCACCCACCCGGCGGCAAGCTGATAATAGGATAAGATGGCATATACCGTTCCGGACAAAAAACGTCCGGCTCCCATACTGATAAAGGCCAGGACACTCCCCATTATGGACATCAAAAGGAGCGCGCCCGCAAGGGGAAGGACGACGGAATTCAGAAGTGCGCTGTAGGGGCTCATCTCATAATAGAAATACAATATCACCGGAAGCGTCACAAGAAAGATACCGACGGAATCGCCAATCACATTCCAGAGAAAACCGCCGGAAGAAACTGCCTCCGAAAAATCGGGGACAAAGAGGCAGATGCCCAGAATGGTTCCATAAGACAGCAGAAATCCGGCCTGAAACAGCGCCATGGGCTGGAGCCACAACTGAATCAGCGCCGCCAGAGCCAGAGCGTTCGGCCGGTCATAGTGCCGGCTCAACAGACGCGCCGCGAGCATACAGAGCATCATGATGATTGCCCGCGTCGCCGACACCGGAAATCCCGTCATCTCGCCATAGAGCAGCAGCACGCCCCCTGTACAGACGGCCGCCGCCTGCATGGGCATGACAAACCTTCGGAGGAAGAAAAAGAGGCCGGCTCCCAGAAAGGATATGTGAAGGCCCGAAATAGCCAGTATGTGCGCGATGCCTCCCTCCTGAAACAGTTCCTTTACATCTTCCTCTAAGGCGCACTTTTCCCCTAACAGCATGGCCGCGACGATTCCTCCCTTATCTTGCGGGAGAAGGGCCATAATCGTATCAAACAGCCGGCTGCGCAGTTCATGCAGCCATTGTTTGCGCGGATTGTACTCCTGATTTTCTATGGTCAGTGATTTTGCAAAGACTTTGTACTGGATATTCTGACTGTGATAATACTGATATTCATTGAATTGTCCGGGATTTCCCGGTCTCTGAAAGGAATAGATCTCACCTTGTACGGAAAGAATGTTGCCGATTTTTATCCCCTGCGGGCCGTCCGGAAAATATAGTTTTACCCGACTGGCAAACGCCTTGCCCGACTCGTCTGTCACATCACAGACAGTGAGGTTTTGTTTGTCCCCCTGTCCGTTTATTTCCTCCACCTGGCATCGCAGGCGCTTACTCTCTCCCCTGTATATCCGCTCTGAACCTCTGCGCCCGTGGCCGTAAAATAAAATAATAGCCGCCACGGTAATCACCAACGCCACGCACAGTGGACGTCTTAACACGCTCTCCCTCCTTTTTACGCTCTGTCCCGTCTTATCGCATAGGTTTACATTATCCCGCCGTCCCGCTCTCTGCCATCACCAGATCCAGATTTCTCTCAAAGGGCGCATTGAAGCCTGTGGTCTCCCCGTACTTCTCCTGCTGTTCTCCCTCCACGCTGAACTGCACCCGGCTCACATTCGAGAGCCCGCACAGCGTATTGACAATGGAATAGATCACAATATCGCTTTTTACTTCCGGAAGCAGTTCCAGAAATTCCCGGCTGACATCGACATAACAGATATTGTCCCGTATGGTAATGCTGTTTACCACCGTATTGGAGGGCACTGCCGGCAGCAGACCGGATATATCCGTATGGATACTTTCGGGGCCTGCTATCAGTTTTTCCATCAGCAGTCTGGCCAGCGGCCGCGCCGCATCATATGTAATCTCCGTATAGACCTCCACCAGTCTCTGTCCGGTACTGTCCGGAAAATACATTGTGACCTGTTTTCGCTGTTCTATATTCCGCTCATTCAGGCTGTCGATGAAACTGTCGCTGTTCATCAGTCCCACCGCTTTGCCCGACAGCATCAGCGGTTGATCCTCCACATAAAATTCCACATAATCGACGCCGGACACCTGGCACAGCGTCTTGACAATGGCCGCCCGTGACAGAATTTCCTCCAGACCGCTTTTATTGTTATAAGAGGCCGAAAAATATACCGACAGTTTTGCCTCCTTGATCTGGAAGTCAAGCACCTCAAGTTCGGGGGCAATGGGGTTCTGACCTACTCCCTCACGGACGCCGGTGTGGAGCTGCTCCAGAAGTTCGGATAAAATTCCGACCGTATCCTGTGCCTGGCTCCGTATCCCGTAATCCTGCTTTATCAGTCCCGTCCCCTCCGTATCCATATAATATATCTGGTACAGACCGGCCTCCGTCCCATCTGACTCTCCGGAACAGGATACAAGAAAGAGCGCCGATACCACAATGAGCATTTTATACATGATTCGTCTCACTTTATTCTCCTCCTCATTCCAGAAAGATTAACGGGATTCGCACGGTAAAGGTAGTTCCCTGCTGCTCCACGCTGTGTACTTTGATCGAGCCCCTGTGCAGCAGTATGGCGCTCCTGGTAATCGCCAGCCCCAGCCCGTTGCCGCCGGTCTCCCTTGAGCGGGCCTTGTCCACCCGGTAAAAGCGCTCGAAGATATTATCCTGCAATTCCTCCGGAATTCCCACTCCGGAATCCTCCACCTTCAGATAGAAAAATTTGTGATCCGCATTTAGCGATACCCTCACCCAGCCGTCGTCATAATTGTACTTCACTGCATTCTCGATCAGGTTGCGGAAGGCCATGCCGAGCTTCACCTCGTCTATCTGGGCAGTGACCGGCCGGACACTCTCGAAGATAATCGATATATTTCTCTGGTCGGCAATCGGCTGTAACTGCTTTAATATGCTCTCCACAAATTCATTGATATTGACCTCGCTCACATTCACGTCAGAGGCATTTTTATCCATTTTAACAAGGCTGAGAAGATCGTTGATAATCTTATTCATACGATCCAGTTCGTCAAGGATATCCGTCAAAAACTCCCTATATAGTTCCACCGGCGCCTCCTCCTGGCTAATCAGGGACTCTGCCAGCACCGTAACCGACGTCAGGGGAGTCTTCAGCTCGTGGGAGACGTTTGAGACAAATTCCTGTCTAGCTTCTTCAAGATTCTGCAAATCGCCGAGCATCAGGTTAAAGTCCTGGGAAATCTTCTCTACCTCCACAAAACCGTGAAGATCCATCGTCCCGCCCCGATCGCCCTGGGTGATGGTGGCGATAGAGGCGTCCACCTCCCTCAAAGGCTGGATCACCTGTCCCGAATAGAGAACGGAGCTCACAATGACGATTACTCCCAGCAGAAGAATCATTGTGAGGGAAATCGTCTCTACCGTCCGGTACATGCGGTTTACACTGCTCAGGGAAAAATTCATGATCACGGCGCCGTCGGCCGTATCCTTCTCTGTATAATAGACCGGAAGCACGATCTGGACATCTTCCTTTCCCTCTCGGACAACCCTGACCTCATCGCCCCGTATGCACTGCAGAACTTCCTTTATCAGTATGGTTCGGTTTTCCTCCAGTCCATAAGTGTCGCGCACTACAACAAGGCCCGAATCCACGATCAGAATCCTTCCATTGTAAATGTCAGAAATCTGCGTCAGTTCCGAGTCCACTTCCGAAGTCAGATCGTTGCTGAGAAAGGCGGAGGAAACCACCAGATTGCACAGAATAGAACCTCTTGTCTGTAATTCGGCAATCTGCTGCGACACCGCCCTGGAGCGATATGTGCCCAAAAGAATCAGGGTGAAAATTATCAGCGGCAGAATACCGGTCAGAATCAACACACACAGGCTCTGGACACGCAGGCTTTTCAAGCCCTTTAGTCTATCCCTCATTCTGGAAATAATAGCCAACACCCCATTTTGTATGTATATAGTCTGGTTCGCTTGGATTCGTCTCAATTTTTTCCCGCAGACGGCGTATGTGGACGTCCACTGTCCTCACATCGCCCGGATACTCATATCCCCAGACGTCATTCAACAGTTTATTTCGCCCGTATACCTTGCCCGGGTGATTCATCAGAAGCTCCAGCAAATCAAATTCCTTGGCTGTGAGATTTACCTCTCTGTCGCCCACAAACACCCGACGGCTGTCAACGTCCACCCGCATGTCGCCAAACACAACCGTGGATGGATTCTCCTTTTCGCTCTCCTGTTTCTGTCGGGAACTGCGGCGCATAATCGCCTTGATCCTTGCTTTTACCTCAAGGATATTAAAGGGCTTGGTAATATAGTCGTCCGCACCGTACTCCAGCCCAAGGATTTTGTCCATGTCGTCTCCCTTGGCAGTCAGCATAATAATCGGCACGTCCGAAAACTCCCGAATCTGCTGGCAGACCTCAAAGCCGGTCATCTTCGGCAGCATAACGTCAAGCAGGATTACGTCATACTCCGTCCGATGGGCGGAATTCAGCGCCTCCTCGCCGTCGTATGCGTAGTCAACCGTCATTCCGTCCTGCTCCAGACTGAACCGGATTCCCTTTACAATTAACTTTTCATCGTCTACTACCAGCACTCTCTTTGCCATAAATCTGCCTCCACTTATTAAACCGTAATATACTCTTTTATTTTATCGAAAATTCCTGTCTTAATGCCTGATATTTTCATTATATCCTCAATTTTCCGGAAGTTCCCGTTTTTCTCCCGGTATGAGATAATCCCGACAGCCCGGCTCTGGCCGATACCGCTCAGCGTCATGAGTTCCGCCTCGGACGCAGTATTGATATTTACCTTCCGGGAAGCGCCTGGCTGTTCCCCTCCGGCGGCGTCCTCTCTGTCTCCGGACTGCTTCTTTCCCGCGCCCACGGTCTCAATAAAAAGCCTCGTCCCGTCCGGTACGCTCTCCGCCTGATTGATGGAACTTTTGTCCGCTCTTTTTGTAAAACCGCCCGCCTTCTTCACCGCCTCTATCACCCGCGGCTCCCTGTCAAAGGTGTAGACGCCCGGCTTTTTCACCTCGCCGCACACATGGACATACACGTCCCCCTCCCTCTCACCGGAAGCAGAATCGTCAGCTGTCCCCGGCGACGCAGAGGCATGGCTTTTTTCTCCGTCCAAAAAGGATTCCGTGACAATCGTGTCGGAATCCGGAGCAGAACCGGCGCCCTGCCGGTAACTGGTGTAAAAATATGCGGTGCCGCAGAGAAGTACGGCGGTCGCCACCGCCACTGCCCTGACTTTTTTGCTCTTGTCCATTCTATCTATCTCCTTATTTCAGGCCGGAAAAAAGGAAATTAGATGCACAATGTTATTTTACCAGTGAATTTAAGATTTTACAATACTATTTCAAATATTTTTCATTTATTTTTCATATTTTTATCATTCAGGGTTCTCATTTCCACTTAAAGGTTATAATTCCCGCGATGATTATGACGACACCGATACATTTGCGCCACTCAAACGGCTGTTTATCCACACCGAATATACCGGCCAGTTCGATCAGATAGGCCACCAACAGCTGAACTGCCACGATAAACATAACCGAGCGGGCCGGGCCGACACTGTTCATACTGTAGATCACCGTATAGGTGATAAACGCGCCAATCGCCCCGCCGAGCAGCATATACTTCGGTGTCACCTGCAAAAGGCTGCCCACCGTTCCGTCCCGTCCGGTTATCAGCCAGGCCAGCACGCACACAACAAAGGCTGTCAGCTGCACAAAGGAAGCCGAGAGCCAGATACTGCTCTGCTTTGTCACCTCGGCGTTAAATACGCCCTGAATACTCATTAGCGCGCCGGATATGGCTGCCACTAGGATTCCCCACATAATTTAAAGACACCTGCTTTCTGTACGATTTGTAAATTCTTCCGGTCTGCCTGTTAGTATCGGCAAAAACCATCTTAATTATACAGAAGCAGATGTCTTTTTAAGTGTCTGGCGGAAGTTATCACAAAAGTTTTTCCAGAACAGAAATCATCTCGTCAACATGTTCTTTTTCAATGACAAGAGGCGGAACCAAACGGATCACATTGGCGCCCGCGCCCATAAGGATCAATCCCTCCTTGAGCGCTTTCCGGATATAGTCCGCCGCCGGTTCCGTCAGCTCCAGTCCCTGCATAAGTCCTTTGCCGCGGCGCTCCCGCACCGTTTTTTTGGTCTCTGCCAGCTGTCCGAGACGCTCCTCAAGATAGCCTCCCACCTCGCGCACATGCTCCAGTATATGCTCTTTTTTAAAGATTGCCAGCGTCTCCGCCACGGCCGCACAGGACAGCGGGTTTCCACCGAAGGTAGTGCCGTGGTCTCCCGGAACCAGCGTCTCTGCGATACGGGCGGTAGTGGCAATGGCTCCCACGCAGATTCCGTTTCCGATTCCCTTCGCCATCGTCACGATATCCGGTTTCACACCGTAGTGCTGATAGGCGAACATGGCGCCGGTACGCCCCATGCCGCACTGAATCTCATCGCAGATCATCATAATGTCATGCTCGTCGCACAGGCGGCGTATACCCTGCAGAAATTCGGGCTCGGCCGGATAGATACCCCCCTCGCCCTGAACTGCTTCCACTATGACGGCATAGGTATCATCCGTGATTTTTTCCTCGACGCTGGCGAGGTCATTGTAATCGGCAAAGCTGACGCCTGCAAGCATCGGCTCAAAGGGTTCCCTGTATTTTGCCGTCCCCGTCACGGAGAGCGCTCCCATGCTTCGTCCATGAAACGCTTTGTTCATGGAAATGATCTCATGGCGGTTCTCATGCCCGTTCAAGATGGCATATTTGCGGGCCAGTTTTAACGCTCCCTCGTTGGCCTCCGTCCCACTGTTCGCCAGAAAGACCTTTTCCAGTCCGGTCGCCTCTGCCAATCCCCTGGCGGCCGCAATCATGGGTTCAGAGTAAAAATAATTGGAAAAATGAATTCCCTTATCAATCTGCTTTTTTAGGGCCTCTTTGAACGCATCATCGCTGTAGCCAAGGGCGCACACGGCGATCCCGCCGCCAAAATCCAGATAGCGTTTACCTGCTGTGTCATATAAATACACGCCCTCTCCGTGGTCGAGCACCACCGGATAGCGGTTATAGGAATGTATCAGATACTTTTCTGCTTCCTGTATTTGTTTGTCCATGATTTTCTCCTTTCTCCCTACTCTTTTTCATGGGAATAGAGATTGACCTGATTGTTGATGATGGCCGTTCCGATACCTTTTTTCGTGAAAAATTCCAGCAAAAGGCAGTGCTCGCGCCGCCCGTCCAGAATGTGCACCCGGCTCACGCCCTGCTCCACGGCCTCTACACAGTTTCGGATTTTCGGAATCATGCCGCCGCCAATCACGCCGTCTGTGATAAGTTTCCTGGCTTCTTCCAGAGAAAGGACGGAGATCAGCGTAGAGGGATCTTCCGGATTCAGGCACACGCCCTCGATATCCGTCATAAAGGCAAGTTTCTCCGCATGAATACACTTAGCCACGGCGCTGGCCGCATCATCTGCATTGATGTTATATGCCTGATAGTTTTCGTCCATGCCAATCGGGGCGATGATCGGGATAAAATCCTTCTCGATCAGTGTGTCGATCAGATCCGGATTGACGTCTTTTACCTCTCCGACAAAACCGATGTCCTGCCCTTTTACCAGTTTTTTTTCACAGAGCAGGGTGCCGCCGTCCTTGCCGCTGATACCGGCCGCCTTTACCCCCAGTTTCTCCATCATCTGAACCAGGTGCTTATTTACCTTGCCAAGCACCATCTCCGCCACCTCAATAGTATCGGCGTCAGTCACGCGCAGTCCCTCGACGAACCGGCTCTCTTTGCCCATATATCCAAGCCATTTGCTGATCTCTTTGCCGCCTCCGTGTACGATAATCGGCTGCATACCGACCAGTTTTAGCAGCGCTACGTCCTTAATGACGGACTCCTGCAGCCTGCTGTCCAGCATGGCGCTTCCGCCGTATTTGACAACCACGCGCTTCCCATTAAAATCCCTTATGTACGGGAGGGCCTCAATCAGAGTCTCCGCCTTCGCCGTTACATCTTGCATCATATTATTCATATTTTCCTCCATTTTCTAACTCCGGTAGTCGGCGTTTATGCTCACATAGTCATGAGTCAGATCGCAGCCCCATGCCGTGGCGGACGCCTCCCCCTCCTTCATGTCGCATATAATAATAACTTCCCTGTTTTTGAGAATCTCCGTTGCTCTGTCCTCGCTGTAGGCGGCAGCTGCGCCGTCCCGAAACAAAAGCAGGCTGTCTCCCCCCGCCTCAATGGTGAGACATATTTTCTCCGGATCAAACTCCTCGCCGGCATATCCGAGGGCGCAGAGAATCCGGCCCCAGTTGGCGTCGCTGCCGTACATCGCCGCCTTTACGAGATTCGATGTAATCACCGACTTTGCCAGTGTCCTGGCTTTTTTCTCTGAGGCGCAGTGGACTACCCGAACTTCCAACCGTCTGGTGCAGCCCTCTCCGTCCCCGGCCATTTTTTTGGCCAGTTCCTTTGCCACATAAAAAAGCGCCTCCTTAAAATCCTCGTAAGCCTGTGTCCCCTTTTTTATCGTGACGCCGGAAGCCCCGTTAGCGAGCACCAGATATGTGTCGTTGGTAGAGGTGTCCCTGTCTACGGAAATCATGTTGAAACTGTCCCTCACAGCTCCGCTCACCAGTTCCTGCAGATCCTCCCTGTCAATGGCGGCGTCTGTAGTTGTGACTGACAGCATGGTAGCCATGTTCGGGTGAATCATTCCCGAACCCTTGCTCATTCCTCCGACTGTGACTGTCCTTCCCTCTGCCTCAAAGCAGACCGCCGCCTCTTTGGATACAGTATCCGTCGTCATAATGGCTCTTGCGGCCTCTGCGCCCGCCTCTGCGCTGTCAGAGAGAGCCGCCTTCAAGAGGGCCGCCCCGCGAACCAGCGCCTCTTTCTTCAACTGCATTCCAATCACGCCGGTCGATGCGGTCAACACCTGTTCCGGTTCTATGCAGAGCTGTCCTGCCACTTCCTCTGCCATGGCATAATTGAGAGCCTCGCCCTCTGAACCCGTACAGGCGTTGGCGATTCCGCTGTTTAGCACCACCGCATGTACCGGTTCTCCTTTTTCCAACAGTTTTTTATCCCAACAGACCGGCGCCGCCTTCACCACATTTGTGGTAAAGGTGCCTCCGAACACGGCTGGTTTCTCCGTATAGACGAGAGCCATATCGCTCCTGTCTTTGTATTTGATCCCCGCCGCCACACCGGCCGCCTGAAATCCCTGCGCCGCTGTGACGCCTCCCTCGACACTATTCATATCCTGTCTCTCTGCCTCCATTCTCTTTTCGTTCTGTCCGTCTCAGATTTACGGTACCATAGGTACCAGACGCAGTCCCTCTCTCTCGTCCAGGCCAAACATCAGGTTCATGTTCTGCACGGCCTGTCCCGCTGCGCCCTTGGTAATATTGTCCATCGCTCCCATCATAATAGCCCGGCCGGTTCGCTCATCATAGATTACATTCACGTCTACAAAATTGCTCCCCTCTACCCATTTGGTCTCCGGACACACGTCCGGCTCCAGAACGCGCACAAAGTATTCCTCTCCATAGGCCTCCTGATAGAGGCGGCGAAGCTGCTCTGCCGTCACACCGGCGCTGCACTTTGCATAGGCCGTAATCAGTATGCCGCGGTTCATGGGAATCAGATGAGGGGTAAAGTTTAATGTAACGGGGCGACCGCACGCATAGGAAAGCTGTTCTTCAATCTCCGGTGTGTGCCGGTGCGAGGCAACTCCATAGGCTTTAATATTTTCATTCACCTCGCAGTACAGATTTGCCGTCTTCGCTCCCCTTCCGGCTCCGGATGTCCCCGATTTGGCATCAATGATCAGCGTATCCATATCTATCACTCCGGCTTTTGCCAGAGGATAGATCGCCAGTGTGGAACAGGTGGGATAACAGCCGGGATTGGCGATAAGCCTGGCCCCCCTGATTTTTTCCCTGTTAATCTCACAGAGTCCATAGACCGCTTTCTCAATGAGCGCCGGACTCTCATGGTGAATCTTATACCATTGCTCATACACAGCCACGTCTTTAATGCGGTAGTCGGCGCTCAGATCGATCACACGACACTGCTCCAGAATTTCCTTCGTCAGAACACCCGCCAGATAGCCCTGGGGCGTGGCGGTAAATATCACATCAGCCTCTCCGGCCAGTTCCTGCAAATCATCGCTCCTGCACACGTCCTCCACAATTTCAAAGACATTTCCAAAAACGGAACTGAAGGCCTTGTCCACATAACTCCGCGAGCCATACCAGACAATCTCCGCCTCTCTGTGCTGCAGCAACAGCCTCACCAGTTCCTGGCCCGCATATCCCGTAGCTCCGATAATCCCTGCTTTTATCATCTCGCCCTGATCCTCCATTCCTGATTGAATATTCAATAAAATATTCATATTTCTGCATAAATATTCATATTTTTCTGAAACTTTATTCATTATACCTCTTTTCCGCTCATTATGCAATACCATTATTCATTATATTTTTGGTTTTTTATTTTATATGGAAATATTACTTGCATAATATACATTTCTGGTGTATATTAAATAGAAGCAGGACACGACAGAAATTTCAAAATAAAAAAATGGAGGGTTATTCTTATGAAAGAAAAAGTTATTCTGGCCTACTCAGGCGGTCTGGACACCACTGCCATCATTCCGTGGTTAAAGGAAAATTTTGATTATGAAGTCATCTGCGTCTGCATCGACTGCGGACAGGGTGAGGAATTGGACGGACTGGAAGAACGTGCCAAATTCTGCGGCGCTTCTAAATTATACATAGAAGACGTCGTCGATGAATTCTGCGAGGAATATGTGCTTCCCTGCGTACAGGCACATGCCGTATATGAAAACAAATATTTACTCGGCACTTCCATGGCGCGTCCGGTTATCGCCAAACGCCTCGTGGAAATCGCCCGCAAGGAGGGCGCTACCGCCATCTGCCACGGCGCCACAGGCAAGGGAAACGACCAGATCCGCTTCGAGCTTGGCATCAAGGCGCTGGCGCCTGACCTGAAAATCATCGCCGCCTGGCGGAGCGATAAATGGACGCTGGATTCCCGCGAGTCCGAAATTGAATACTGCAGGGCCCATGGCATTGATCTCCCGTTCTCCGCAGACAGCAGCTACAGCCGCGACCGCAACCTCTGGCACATCAGCCACGAGGGACTGGAACTGGAAGATCCGGCCAACGAGCCGAACTTCGACCATCTGCTGGTACTCGGCACGACGCCGGAAAAGGCTCCTGACGAGGGAGAATATGTCACCATGACCTTTGAGGCAGGTGTTCCAAAGAGCGTCAACGGAAAAGAAATGAAAATAGCCGACATTATCCGCACATTAAATAAACTTGGCGGACGGCATGGCATTGGCATCGTGGATATCGTTGAAAACCGCGTTGTGGGCATGAAATCCCGCGGCGTCTATGAGACGCCGGGCGGAACGATTCTCTACGAGGCGCATCAGCAGTTGGAGGAGCTGATTCTGGATCGCGACACCACCACCCTGAAACTGGATATGGGCAATAAGCTGGCTCAGATCTGCTATGAGGGCAAATGGTTCTCACCGCTCCGCGAGGCAGTGCAGGCATTTATTGAATCTACACAGAAATATGTTACCGGAGAAGTGAAATTCAAACTTTATAAGGGAAATATCATCAAAGCCGGTACCACTTCCCCATACAGCCTGTATAACGAGAGCATCGCCTCCTTCACCACAGGCGACCTGTACGACCATCACGACGCAGAGGGATTTATCAATCTCTTTGGTCTGTCCACTAAGGTGCGCGCCATGAAAATGGCTGAGGTGGAAAAGAAGTAAGCGTTTTCGCTCCGCAAGGGGCGGGCTTTACAGTAAAATAAAAATATAAAAACCCTCTCCCGGTTTCGCTGGGAGAGGGTTTTTTAATTTTCTGTCAAGAGCAAGCTTTCCGCAAATATCTGGTATCTTCTTCCGTCACATGGTTCTTCCAGTCACAAATCGGGCCACCTCTGTGTCCAGACGTCGGGACACGTTCTCGGTAACTTCAATACTGGACTGGATATCCGACATGCTGTCCTTGAGCGCCTTGACTGAACCGGACACCCCGCTTACCTGAGACGAGCTGTTATGAACCGTCTCGTAAATTTTGCGAATCTTCTCTGTCATGTCATGCATCGTATCTTTCAGACCGGCGGCGCTGTCTGCAAACTGTAGCATAATGTCGTCCACACGGCTTGCGTCGTCGCTGTACTGGTTACTCGTATTTACCATATAATCATAATCAGGCAGTACCTCCTCACGGATAAACGACAGCATCTTGTTGGCGTTAGACGCTAACTCGCCCACCGAAGATGTCACTTCCCTGCTGATTCCCTGGATATTGTTTGCCGTCTCCCTGCTGGAATCCGCCAGTTGACGAATCTCATCTGCCACAACGGCAAATCCGCGTCCTACCTCACCTGCTCTAGCCGCCTCGATTGATGCATTGAGGGCAAGGAGATTTGTCTGGGACGAAATCTCCAGAATCTCATTCGTCAGGGCATTAATCTTTTCTACATCTTTGCTCTTTTCGAGGGAATTCTGTAACAGGGAGTTGATATCCGCTGCCATCTCGCCGGTAATGCGTCTTCTCTCCTCGCCGTTGGCGCGAAGGGAATCCGCCCGCTCTTTAATTTCCCTGGCAAAATCCGAACCGCCGCCCGCCTGGCCGGTGACGGCCTCTATGGTCTGATATACCGTGTCCGCCTGCTGGTTCAGATTCTCTGCGTGCTGGGACACGCCCTCCATTCCGTCAGCCAGTTGATTCATAAGTTCCGCTACCTGGTTAATGTCCATATTGGAAGTGTTGACTCCCTTAAATACCGACTCCACATTGCTCTGAAGCTCAGAGGCGTCGGACTTGATCTCCACAATAATATTTTTCAGCAGATCAATAAATTTATTTATACCCATTACAAGCGTTCCCACTTCATCTTTAGTTGTCACCGGAATCTGTGTCGTCAGGTCTCCCTGATTGTTTTCAATGCTCGTGACAACCGTATCCAGTTTGTGAATCGCATGTCTGGTCGGGCGGAGCACCGTGAGCAGTACCAGGAAGATACAGGCAATAACAGAAATCACAAGCAGGACAATCAGAATGACAAATGCCAGCGTACTCTGGCGTCCGGCAGAGGTGAGAGCCGTCTGGGCGGCCTCAACCTGCGTCCTGTTGTATTCCTGCAAAGTATTAATCTTCCCCTCGAACACATTATATGAATCTCCGATGTACTCATTTAATGCCTTAAGGCCCATAATCTCATAACTGTCAATCTGCTCAATAGCCTTATTGAACACATCGTTCATCTCTCCATACGCAGCCGCCAGTGCCTGGCACTGGCTCTTATCCTCATCACTGACACCGTACTTTTCTATCGCCTCCAGACTCGCGCTGATCTCATCCTGCTTTCCCACAATCTGTTCCTTCAGTTCTTTTATCTCATCATCATTCATATTGGTGGCATATGATGTCAGCAGATGTTTCATGACCGCAAAATTCGTATCAATACTGTCTGTCTGTTCAAGAATAGTCAGGTAATTATCGCTAATCTCTGTTGTCACCTGGTTCATACGGGCAATTCTGGAATAAATCATTCCGGAACAGAGTCCGCAGACAACGGCGACAATGCAAAATGGAATCAAAATTTTTAATCCTATGGATTTTCTCAATGTATTCACTCCTTTATAACATAATATTTTCGACAAATAATACACATAAAACTCCTGTTACTACACTTTCAGTCAATTATACCATTTTTCCATGGAAAAAACAAGAAAGAATGTCAAAAAAGACATTCTTTCTCTATCATTTTTTGTGCAATATTACCCTAGGCAGCCTCTCGTCTGATTTTTATTGATTTTTTTCGTCTCGTCTGCTATAATTTTCATGTCGGGGGAGCGGTGGCAAGCCCGCCCTCCCTCTGTCCTATAAGGCTTTAATTATCCTCTATACCCTTTTGGGTGCGGTCAATCATTTTATCAATCAATTTTTTGGCTTTTTCAAAATCCTTTTCTTTGATTGCTTTTTCCAGTTCCTTTTGATGTTCAAGCGATTCCCTTAAATAGCTTTTGAATACTGGCATATCCTCCATTTTTTCCTCCTTTCTCCGTCCGTTCCGGTCTTGCCGCCGTCGCTTCCGGCAATTGTCAGTTGGTTTTTCTCCTGACAATTATATTGTAATATATGTGCGTTACTATGTCAATTGCTTTTCAGCAAATGTGTGCGTTATTTTAAGATCCTTTCCAATTCGTCCAGTTTAGACAGAACAGTATCGCGAATGAACGCGCTTGCCGTCTTGTTCAGTCCAAGGTGTTCTATTCTTTCTTTCGTGCCGTCTGGAAATACTATATTAAGCCTATAATTTCTTCTTTCATACTCTCTTACGGCTTTTCGCCTTGCAGCTTTCTGCTTCTCTGTGTATTCTTTCGGCATTGTTGTTACCTCCTAAGACAAATTTTATATGTATAATTATAACATATGTGCGTTATTTTTTCAAGTAATATGTGCGTTGTGTAAAACATGCAAAAGTTCTATATTGTATGTGTGTAATATTTGTTTGATATTTATGCTTTCTATGTGTGTGATATGTGTTGTAAAAAGAAAACACACCGCCACTAAGTGAAGCAGTAACGCACCGAACGAACCGCGCGGCTGGTTTAAATAATTTTGCTGCGCAATTATAAGGTTCCCTCCTCTGTCCTTTTAGTTTTTAATTAAATTATGGCGCAAAAAAGAACGCACTCATAGCACGTTCTTTTCACAAAATTTTTAAGTCTTTTACATCCATTTATATGCACTTAAATTCATCTTTCTTACGTTGTTTTAATTAAATCATACGGCGTGCTCTGGTACACATAATAATTCAGCCAGTTGCTATAGAGAAGCTGTCCTGCCGAGCGCCACCGCACTACCGGCGACCGCTCCGGGTTGTTCTCCGGAAAATAATTCACCGGCAAATCCGGATTCATTCCCTTATCCAGATCTCGGAAGTATTCCCTGGCAAGTGTGTCCGCATCATACTCCGGATGACAGGTCATGAAAAACTGCCGGCTGTCCCTTGATTTTACCAGCGTCACGCCTGCCACGTCCGAACAGGCTAGAAGTTCCAGCTCCGGCACCCTCTCCACATCTTCCCTGCGCACTGTCATGGCACGGGACTGGGGCGCGTAAAACACATCGTCGAAGCCCCTGAATAACGGCGAACTTTTCTTCAGCACATAGTGCTCATAGACTCCGGATAATTTTTTCTTCAAATCCACCTTGTGAATATTGTAGTGATAGTACAGAGCCGCATAGGTAGCCCAGCACATATGCAGGGTACAGTGTACATGCGTCCGGCTCCACTCCATGATCTGGCATAACTCCTGCCAGTAATTTATCTCCTCAAACTCCCTGTAGTCAAGCGGCGCGCCGGTTATAATCATTCCGTCAAACTTCCGCTCCCTGACCTCGTCGAAAACGGTATAAAAGGTCTCCAGATGACTTGGCTCCACATGTCTTGGCTGATAACTGGCAGTCTGCATAAATTCAACCTCCACCTGCAGAGGCGTATTGGAAAGTTTGCGCAGAAGCTGCGTCTCCGTCTCAATCTTAGACGGCATCAGATTCAGTATCAGCACATGCAGGGGACGGATATCCTGGTGCATGGCACGGTACTCCGTCATGACAAATATATTTTCACTCTCCAGCGTCTTCTGGGCTGGCAGGGAATCCTGAATCTTAATAGGCATATAATCCTCCCTCTTATTAGTTATCGTAACCGCCATTTTAACACAAAACTGACTGTTATGCAAGAGACGGCGCTCATAACTGCCTCCAGTCGCTCTGAAAAACTTCATCGGCGCCGCCCGCAGCGGGCATTTTTCAGGCAGATTTTCAAATTGGGCAATCATGGTTTCCACATTTTCCCGTCATACACCCCGACATGACGCAGACACCGGCAGCTCCCTGAGCCGTCACCTGTTCCTCATTTTGTGGGGAGATCCCGCCTATCCCATAGACCGGTACATGCGCACAATCACAGATTTCCCGCAAAAAGCCAATCCCCCTGGGAGGCTCTCCCCTTTTGCAGTCTGTGGGGAAAATATGCCCCGCCGTCACATAGGAGGCTCCATACTGCTCCGCCCACCGAAGCTGTTCCAGAGAGTGGACAGAGACGCCGAGTTTCCGAAATCGTCCGCGCTGTCCAGAGGGCATTTCCGCCAGCACGGGAAGCGGCAGATGGACAAAAGGGTGGGAAAGCTTAAGCGCCGTCTGCCAGAATGTGTGGAGAATACATTCCTTACCGTAATTGCGGCAGATAGAAAGTACATTCTCTGATAGTGTCCGGTACTCCTCCTCTGACAGATCCTTTTCCCGCAAAAGAATGGCGTCGTAATAATCTCCCTGCGCCAACATCTCAATCCGGTTCAGAAAACCGCCCTCACACAGATGCCGGTTGGTGACAGCTATCCTATACATAGATGTAATCATTCATGACGGGCTGAAGGCCGTTTGCCAGAATGGCGTCATAGACTTCCTGTACGTCCCTGCCGTCGGAAATCTCGAATTGCCCGTCGCCCTCCTCCTCTCCGCTGTGACCGCCAATCCCCACATTGACTCCGGCGGAAATTTTGGTGACTGCAATTTTGATCAGATTGTCCCGCACCCTGGCGCACTCCCTGGTGGATACCGTGATGGAGGCAAAGGGGAGAAGGAGGCGGTAGGCGCACACTACCTGCAGAAGCTGTGCCTCATGCACGTCCATCGGATTGATCCGGTCGTTATTTATGATGGGGCGCAGTCTCGGACAGGAAAAAGCAATCTCTGCATGGGGATACTTCCGCTGCAGAAGATAGGCGTGGATTCCTGTGGCAAAGGCGTCCCGACGGAAATCATCTAATCCAAGCAGGGCGGCAAACCCCACGCCGCGCATCCCCCCCTTTAGCGCTCTCTCCTGCGCATTCAGGCGGTATGGGAAAATGCGTTTTCTCCCCGCCAGATGAAGTTTTTCATACTGCTCTGAATTGTAAGTCTCCTGAAATACCGTCACATAGTCGGCCCCGCACTCATGCCAGTACCGGTAGTCCTCTGAGTTGGCCGGATAGACTTCCAGTCCGATTACCTTAAAGTACTTGCGGGCGATTCGGCAGGCCTCCCCGATATATTTTACATCAGACATCACAGGGCTCTCTCCCGTCAGAATCAGGATCTCCTGCAGGCCGCTTTTTGCGATTTCCCGCATTTCCTTTTCAATCCCCGCCGCATCTAATTTCGCACGGCGGATTTTGTTGTGGCAGTTAAACCCACAGTAGATACAATAATTTTCACAGTAATTGGCAATGTAGAGCGGAGTGAACATCATGACGGAATTGCCAAAATGCTTCCTCGTCTCCTTCTGCGCCATCTGGGCGATCTCCTCCAGATACGGAAGGGCTGCCGGTGACAAAAGCGCCGCAAAATCCTCCGGCGTCCGGTTGTCCGAATAAATCGCCCTGGTGACGTCCGACGCCGTATAGCGGTTGTAGTCATAGGCCTCCAGCGCCTCCAGCACCTTTCTGTCCACGTCGGACTGGAGCACTTCCATTCCCTCCAGATAAGTCATGTGGTCGATGCGGTTTTCCTTCTGATCCTCCCGTATGGCATCATTCAGAATACTCTCGTTGACAATACTCTTTTCGTTATTCCTGCTCATTGTGTTCTTCCCTCCTGTCCTGTTCCCCTCTTGCTTCCCCTGTAAAATCTTCTCCTCTTATCGGGGCTGCTCTTTCTCTGAGCCGTCCTGAATATATCCAGTTAGCGGAGAGGAGGCGCTTCCGCCCCGCTCAAGCACCCGGCCGGTTCCGGCCAGATATGCCTTCCGTCCTGCCTCAATGGCGAGGCGGAACGCATCTGCCATCGCCGGAATATCTCCCGCCGTGGCAATACCGGTATTCGCCATAACAGCGGCCGCCCCCATCTCCATGGCGGCGCAGGCCTCCGATGGCTTTCCTATGCCCGCATCTACGATGATCGGCAGATCAATCTCATCAATGAGTATCTGAATAAACTCCTTCGTACACAATCCCTTATTGGAGCCAATGGGCGCCGCCAACGGCATCACGGACGCCGCTCCGGCCTCCCGCAAATCCCTGGCCACATTTAAGTCGGGATACATATAGGGCATTACAACAAAGCCCTCTTTCGCGAGTATCTCCGTGGCCCTTACCGTCTCATAATTGTCCGGCAGCAGATATTTGCTGTCCCGCATAATCTCAATTTTCACAAAATCCCCGCATCCCACCTCGCGGGAAAGTCTGGCGATTCTCACCGCCTCCTCGGCCGTTCTGGCGCCGGAGGTGTTCGGAAGCAGGGTTACTCCCTCCGGTATGTAGTCCAGAATATTGGCGCGTCCGTCCCTGTTGGCACGGCGCAGCGCCAGGGTAATAATCTGAGCGCCGGCATTCTCCACCGCCGCGCGGATCAGATCCAGTGAATATTTTCCTGAACCTAGTATAAAACGGGAGTGAAACTCATGTCCCCCCAGGATTAATACGTCGTCTTTTTTTTCCGTTTTCTTCTCCATTTTTCCCTCCATTTAATCCACATCATTTAACCTCTATTCCGGATCGCAGCGACGGAAGTACGAGCAAAAAGCTGCGCATCGGCGTGATGTTTCACACTACTTCCATCAAACTTTTTTCAGCCGCCTCCCATAAAACTCACGACTTCGATCACATCGCCCTCCTCTGTCCTCACAGAAGAATATTCCTTCTTGCTCACGATGACGCCGTTTCGTTCCACGGCAATCCGCTCTCGGTTAAAGCCCTCCCGCTCCAGCAGTTCCTCCACCGAGAGTCCCTCGCAGCCCTCTTTTTCTTCTCCGTTTATCCTCAGCATCAAATCCCTCCTTCCCGCACAAGAGGCGGATTTTCTTCGTAGAATAAAAAAATATCCCAAGAAAACCCACACCCAAGGTGGTGTGCCCCTTCCTGGGATATCCCCAATCTGTCTTGCATTGTAACACAGACAGACGTTATTGTCAAGATTTCAGCAAAAGGCCATTTGCCAAGCATATTTGCCGAGACTATCTGCCGAGGTCATTTGCTTTTCGCCGAGGCTTCTTACCAGGCGCCACCTCCGCCCCCTCCGGCGCCGCCGCCGGAAAAACCGCCTCCCACACTTCCGCCGCCTCCCCGGCCGCCGGAATTTGGCTGCGAGGTCATAGCCGACCTGGCGGACGACATGGTATGATCCATAAAATGGTGGAAGGAGTGCATGTGAAAAGCAGTTGAGGACGGATTGCTGTACCATTCCGGAGGTACCGTCGCAATATCCTCAAATTTTTTCATCCATTTTTCAGATACGTTTAGCACATAGGCATAGGGCAGGATTTTGTAAAAATACTGCGGATCCTCCTCTACCAGAAGTTCCAGTTTCTCCTTCTCCGCCGTCTCAAGGAAATTGCGGAAACCGCGGATTTTCCCCAGCAGCTCCGTCCCATAAGGCGTGCGCCTTGGAAGCAGGGCGGCAAAGAGGATCACCACAAAACTGGCCGCTATAGCCACATAATAGGCAATCCGGTACCATACGCTTGCATACGCCAACGCCCTCTCCACATTGGAAAAACAAATGTAAGCGGCTCCTATAAGAGTGATGAGAGCCGGCACCAGGGAGAGGATAATCGGCAATATTTTGACGGATCTGCGGCCGGGGCGCACAAGGAGCGCAAAGGCCGCCGTGAAAAGGAGACCTGTCCCCAGCGTGCCAATCAGACATTCCGCCAGGCTGTAACTGTACTCATACAGAGGAACAACTCCGGCGAAGAAGTACATAATGACTGACAGAAGATAGAGAATCCAGCTCTTATTCAGCGAACTGGCATGATAAATCACTTTCCTCTGCTGCGTTTCCACAATGGACGCCACCGAGTCCAGAACCTGATAGAAGGAATTCTTTAATTCGTTTTTGGAAACCCGCTGTCCCCTGACGGTAAGACCTCCCATGAAAATCCTCTCTGCATCATTGTTCCCGTCATAAGGCTTTTTGATTATCAGCGTAAAATCTCCCGTCCCCTTTTCCTCAATCTCAATATACCCTTTATCCGCCAGATCGATCATCAGAGCTACGGCGTCCTCCTTCGTGACGTCTCCCCGGTATGCATATGCAGTCTCAAGGCTGTTTAGGCCGTCCGGCGGGTGAAATTCCACCGTCTCCACTACGGCGTCGTCTCTGCCATAGATCCACCACAGGAAAAATCCAACGCCCACCGAAATAAGACAGAACAAAATAGCGAAGTACGCCATCAGCGGATATTCCACAGGCACTGTAAAATATCCGTCCGGCAGAATTACCCGCACAGTCACTCCCTGCCCCGCGCCGCCGTAGAGGACAGCCCGACTGTCCATCTCGCCGGTGATGATATTGTCCGTCACATCAAAGTGTATATCGTCATTGTTTCCGCTATACAGATATACATTTTTACTGTCAAAAGCCTTTGGCATACGAATCACAAAAGACACGCCCGATATAGTTGTGTCCGTCCAGCCGTCGCCAATTAAATTCCAGTAAAAATCATCTATATTTTCCAAGAGATCTTTGCCGTATATGTAGTCGTAGGAAATCTCGTATTTCTTTATCCCCTGTACCGTCTCGTCCTTATCCCCCAGGCGTATAGTACAGAGACCGTTCTCCCTCTTTACCTCACATGGCTCGTCACCGCAGTCGATATTTTTTATTTTCCCGTGATACACGGTATCCCCGCTCCCATCGGTTCGGTGCTGGCTGCCCGTCAGGGGAATGTAGCGGTTTATCCCGTGGAGGCTCTGATGGAAATCCACTGTGATGTCCTCGCGGATATGATATACATTATCCTCTCCCACGTCAATCTCCACATGGTATCCCGTAATATCATAGCCGCCGGCCGCCGGACTTCTCGATATGCGGCCGCTGGTGTATCCGGATTTTGCATACAATTCCGGCTGCGCCGGTCCCCCCAAAGCTCCCGTCAGGATAAGGAGGAAAAACAACAGAAAAAATCGTCTCACTGGAAACTCACCTTCACATTCTGGCGTTCACTCTCATCCTCCACCTCGTACATCGGTTTTGTCTCAAAGTGGAACAGGCCGGCAATTATATTGGTCGGTACGCTCTGCACAGTCATATTGTATTTTCTGACTGCCCCATTGTAATACTTGCGCGCATTGGCGATATCCTCCTCCACTGTCTCTAACTGCTGACTCAGCTCCTGGAAGTTCTGGTTGGCCTTTAAGTCCGGATAGGATTCAGCCAGCGCCATGATCTTCGGTATGGCCCGTGAAATGGCGGCGCTGTTTTCCAGTTTTTCCTCGACGGACATTCCGCTGTATCCCTCCGAGCGGAGCGATACAATCTGCGATAATGTCTCCTTTTCGTGTCCGGCATAGCCCTTCACTGTCTCGACCAGATTGGGAATCAGATCAAACCGTTTCTTCAGATATACGTCCATAGTGGAAAACGCCTCATCCACCATGATCCTTCCCTTCACCAGGCTGTTATACCCCACAATACATACAATCAGAATCAGCAGCACTATGGCTCCGATCACAATTCCTGCTATCATTCTGTTACCTCCTTATCTGTAACTTCATTTTTTACATTTCCATCAAAATATCGCGGATCTCCCGCTCGTCCACCGGACGGGCATACACCTCGTCTCCAAATGTCATCACCCCGCCGATTCCCCTCTGGAATACAAAGCGGAGTTTCCCGTCCCTCACCTTTTTGTCGGTGTAGAGTTTTTTTACCAGCGCCTCCCTGTCAATATAATCCGGAATCGTCACTGGCAGACCGATCTTCTCTAACAGGGCAATCACCCGATCCCGCTCTCCCTCCGTGAGGTATCCCGACCGGCAGCCGAGCCTCACCTGGGCCGCCATGCCGATCGACAGCGCCTCGCCGTGAAGCAGTGTGTAGTCGCTGACCGTCTCAATCGCACGTCCCACGGTATGACCAAGGTTCAGTATCTCCCTCAGATTCTTCTCTCGCTCGTCCTGCATGACCACCCGGTATTTCACAGAGCAGTTTTTCTCCGATATGTACTCGCACGCCTCCGGCTCACAGTCCAGTATCGCACCGCAGTGGGTTTCCAGATAGTCAAAAAACGCACTGTCGGCCAGACAGGCGTGCTTGACCGTCTCAGCCAGTCCGTTCATGAGATGACGCCTCGGCAGGGTGCGCCATGTGTCAATGTCCACATAGACCTTCAGGGGCTGATAGATCAGACCGATGAGATTGGTTGCCAGTTCCGTGTCAACCGCCGTCTTGCCGCCGATAGAGGCGTCTGCGGCCGCTAACAGGGTAGTGGCAAAATTGATGAAGGGAACGCCGCGTCCAAAGGTTCCCGCCACAAATCCAGCCAGATCCGTGACGACGCCTCCTCCCACGGCGATCACACAGCAGTCTCTCCGGTACTCCTTTGCGAGCATCGCGTCTTCCAGTTCTTCCTTTGTCCTCCGCACCTTGCTTTTCTCCCCGGCCGGAAATACAAACAAGTCGCCCTGATAGCCTGCCTCACGCAGGGCGGCCAGCACGGGTTCTCCGTACAGCGGTTCCACCGTCGAATCAGTAATCACCGCAAACTTCCTCCGGTTCCCCGCCAGTCCGTCCCGTATATCCTGTATCATAACGGGAATCAGATCCCGTCCGATCTGCACCTCATAGGAGTCATCTACTACTTTTTTAAGTTCAACCTGAAACCGGCTCATAAGATCCTTCCTTTCATAATGGACAGAGCCTTTATGCTATCCTTTTCGCCGCCTCCGCCCTCTATTCTCAGTATATCTTATGAGCGCCTGTTTCGCAAGTATCATTTCTTGACATTTGGCATAAGAAATGGTACGATTTCATAGGATATGGAAAGGAGATTAAAACCATGTGTGGAATTATTGGATATGTTGGTATAAACGACGCAAAAAAAGCGTTGATTAACGGTTTACAGACTTTGGAATACCGGGGCTATGACAGTGCCGGCATCTCTTATTTTACCGGAGGCGCCGACGGTTCTGCCGGTGAAATACGGACGATCAAGACAGTGGGAAAAGTATCCTGTCTGAAGGACAAGGTAAATCAGACGGCTTCTGAAGATCAGACTACCTGTGGCATCGGCCACACCCGCTGGGCTACCCACGGAGGTGTGTCCGACACCAATTCCCACCCCCATACGGCCGGTAAAGTAACGCTGATCCACAATGGTATTATTGAAAATTATAAACAGTTACAGGAAGAACTGGCGGAAAAAGGGCTGACGCCCGTATCCCAGACGGACACCGAGATTGCTGCCATGGTCATCAACGACTGCTACACCGGAGATCCCGAATCCGCTATCCGCCGCGCCATTGCAAAATTAGAGGGCGCTTATGGCTTCTGCATTTTATTCTCCGATTTTCCGGACACGATTTATGCCGTGCGAAACGGCAGTCCCCTGGTGGCGGCTCACACAGACAAGGGCTCCATTATCGCATCGGACATGGTGGCTCTTGTCAGTTACACCAAGCACTACTTTGTGTTGAAGGAAGGGCACATCGCCAGGCTGACCAAAGACGAAATTCTTGTGAGGGACGAAAACGGCGAGCTGTACGGCCCGACCATCCACCACATCAGCTGGGATGTGGCGGCGGCCAAGAAGGGCGGATATGATTACTTTATGATGAAGGAAATCCGTGAGCAGCCGGACGCCCTCCGCAATACTATTCAGCCCCGTATGGTAGACGGTCTGCCGGATTTTTCCGCAGACGGGATAAACGACGATCTGTTCCGGAACATCAGTCGCATTATCATCACCGCCTGCGGGACTGCCATGCACGCGGGCCTCATGGGGAAAAATATGATCGAGCGTCTGTGCCGGGTACCTGTAACCGTGGAGATTGCTTCGGAATTCCGTTACCAGAATCCGATTATTGATGAAAACACACTGTTGATAACGATTTCCCAGTCCGGTGAGACGGCCGACACGCTGGCCGCTCTCCGCCTGGCAAAAGAGCGGGGCGCCAAAACCCTCTCCGTTGTCAACGTAAAAGGTTCCTCCATCGCTAGGGAGAGCGACTATGTCCTGTATACCCATGCGGGGCCGGAAATCGCCGTGGCGAGTACCAAGGCCTACAGCGTACAGGTAGCTGTCATGTATCTGATTGCCTTCCGCTTCGCGCTATTCCTTGGGAAAATCACCCGACAGGACGCGGCCGGATATATGACGGAAATGCTGAATACCATTGAGCGGGTTAGCGAGGTGCTTGACTACGATAACCAGATCGAGAGCATCGGAAAACGTCTCACCAAAGCCTCCGACATTTTCTTTTTGGGACGCGGGCTTGATTACGCCCTCTCCTGCGAGGGTTCCCTGAAATTAAAAGAGATTAGTTATATACACTCCGAGGCCTACGCCGCCGGTGAGTTAAAGCACGGAACGATCTCCCTGATCACCGATAACGTACCGGTCATTGCCGTAGCCACCCAGCCGGACGTTTTTGCAAAAATGATATCCAATGTCCAGGAGGTGCGCTCCCGCGGAGCCAGGGTGATCCTCATCACCGGGCCGGACGTCGCCGTTGACGCCGCCCTCTGCGACCACCATGTGGTTCTGCCGGAAATCAGCCCCTTGTTCGCTCCTTTTTTAGCCGCTGTCGTCCTCCAGTATCTGGCCTACTATGTGGCAGTGGAAAAAGGATTGAATGTTGACCAGCCAAGAAACCTGGCCAAGAGTGTGACGGTAGAGTAACTTAAAAGAGACTGATTGCGCTTTATATATGACAATATTTCTGAACATATAAAAATCCAACCGATGAGGGAATTTGATGCGAAGCATCTCCCCTCCAAATCGGTTGGATTTTCCATTTTTTACTCTATTTCCTATACTCTGAAAGCAGCCACTGTCCGGTTCAGTTCCTCACCCAGTTCAGAAAGTCTCTTGACTTGGTTCAGTACACTGGTGGAATTATCGCTTGATTCTCCCGCGGACTCGCCAATATTTTTCATGTATTCAGTGATATTGGCAATGAGTTCGTTGATATTGGCAATGGACTGGTTTACGCCTTCCATGCTGACTGTCATCTCCTCAGAGGAGGCGCCCAGATCGCTGGACATCTCGTTGTAGAAGACCGCATCTTCCTCGTACTGTCTGGCGGTGGAAATCATATGCTTGTAGTCCTCCACTACCTTGTCATTCATGAAATTCAACAGCTTCTCCGAGCTGTCTGACAGACTGGATACGCTCTTGATAATCGCCTCTGTGACCTCTTTGATCTTATCCACTGCCTGTCTGGAGTCGTCGGCCAGCACACGGATTTCCTCTGCTACTACGGCAAAGCCCTTGCCGGACTCTCCCGCCCTGGCCGCCTCGATGGAAGCGTTCAGCGCCAGCAGGTTCGTCTGCGTACTGATGGCGAGTATCTCCTCCGTCAGATTGTTGATCTCATCTACGCGGCGGCTGTCTGCAATCGCCTTTTTCAAGTCCTCTTTTGTATCGTCGTAGAGTTGATTTGCCTGTTCGCTGGACTCCACGGACACCTTGTACAGTTCCCTTGCGCGTTTGAGTATATCCGTGGACTGCAGGGCTGCCTGATTTGCCTTCTCAGCCACCTGCTCGACCGCATTTCCCATCTCCTCGCCGGTAGCATGGATTCCCTCAGACAGTTTATTGGCGGAAACTGTGTCGTCAAATACCTCGGATACCGCCTTGCGAATCTTGGATATACTGGAATCCAGGGCCGACATCTGGTCGGAAGCGTTCTCAGAAATCCTCTCAATCTGCTCCGCCTCGTTCTTGGTACTCATAATAATATTGCGCATCTGCCGTTTCACATTGGCAGTGGCCACCTGTATCTGCTCGGTCTCATTTTTGCATTCAGCCGGAATCGTCTTATCGGCTACCGCATGTTCGGAGAAATCGCCGGAGGCAAAAGTCTTCAGCGTCTGTACCGGCTCCAGCATCTTGCCGATGATACCGGCCATGATGATGACGACGAGCACGATCGCTATGACAGCGATGATGACTGCCAGTATAATCATATTCACCACCGTTGCGCGGACATTAGCGGACGGAATCACAACTCCCAGTTTCCAGTTGCAGTCCTCGACCAGTCCCGTTGCAAAATAACTGCCTGTGCCGTCATAGTCCTTCGCTGATACAATCTTGCTCCCCGGACTAGCCAGTATATCTGCTATGTCCGGCAATATATCCTTTACGGCCGTAGCCGTATCCTCGGTCGGTTCATAGGCGTCGTTTTTGTGAGCTACATAGTTGTCGCTGCTGTCCGTCAGAAATCCGTACACGCCTTCTTCGTAATTGATGCTGGAAGTAAGATCCGTCACCGTAGTCAGTTTGACGTCGGCTCCGATGACCGCCACCACCTTGTCGTTTACAAGAACCGGCGCGGCAATCGTCGTACACATCTGGTTTGTGAGCACGTCCCAGTAGGGATCGGTAACGACCGTCTTACCGGCCTCCGCCGCCTGCTTATACCAGCCGCGCTCCACCGGATTATAGCCCTCCGGAATCTCCGCCTCGGCATTGGACTGGTAAAAACGGGAATCACTCGTCCCACAGTACAGATTCAAAAGTTCCTCCCTGTCCCTGGCATGGGTGTCAACCACTTTCTGGAGGAAGTCCTGCTTCAGATCTCCGGTGACTTCAATAGACCTTGCCGTCCCCGTGGCCATCATCATCTCACCCTCGATCCAGGTATTGATCTCCTCCGCATACTTGTCCGCCTGAATCTGAAGTTCATCCTTCTGGTTATCCAGGATTCTGCTTCCGGCAATCGTTATGATTCCTATTGTGATAATAAGAATGATTGCCACAACAATTACAATAACACTTATCGTCAGTCGTCCCTTAATTGTTTTTCTCATAATTGTTTCCAACCTCGCTTTTTCTGCAAACGGTATATTATCCTACAAAAATATTCTCTCCCTTTAGTCCGTTATAAGCCCCCTCAATTCCCGCATCGGAATGGGCAATAAGCCATTTGTTCCGGGCAGTGAGAAGTTTGTCCTCTCCAGAGCCCTCCGGTTTTACCTCAAAATCGAGATTGGTGTCCCGGGGCAGTACCACGACGCAGCGGAATCCCTGTCCATCCACACTGCACGGCGCATAGTGGAGCGTCGTCGCATACACCTCAATCATCGTTCCGGCCGGCACGAGAAATGCCTCAATCTTAGACGTATCATAAGTGAAATCATCTTCAATATCCTGCTGGGAACCAATTAAAAGAATCAGATCCGTGCAGGCCACATTGATCTCTGACGAGCGGTGGTACTCCACGGCATTGAGCAGTGTATTGTGCCCATTGCAATAGCCAATCTGAATCGGCAGACCGCCATAAAGACGGTCGGTAAAGTCCTTCATCACAGGAAGTTTTTCCAGCTCCGCATCGGACGGAATATAAATGACGTCGTCCGGACAGGGCGTCTTTGCCATCTCCCGAATCAGTTCATCAATTTTATACTCGTCCGTCAAAATGCGTCCGTACTTTCTGAATGAAGCATCTGTAACCTTTTGGATTTTAATACTCATATACATTTCCTCCGTAATAAAAATAACTGTATTCAGTATACTACGAAAAGAAATCTATTGCAAGAACTCCCTTTTATTTTCCGAGAAATTTTCCAATTATTTGTAATTTTCTGGAAATTTTTACTTGAATATGTAGGTTAATGTTGTGAAACGGCGTTTTATCTGTTATGATAAAAACATCAAGAACAGGCAGGTGAACCCGATGACCGCACAACAGATTCAATATATCATTACCCTTGCTGAAGAAGGGAGTTTTTCAAAGGCCGCCAAGAAGCTTTATGTCACTCAGCCCTCTATCAGCCAGCTCATCAAAAACATGGAGTCGCAGCTTGGTATGCCACTGTTTGACCGCTCCTCCACGCCTATCCGCCTCACCACAGTGGGACAGGCCTATTACGACGCCGCCAAAAAAATCCAGTCCACTGAACGGGAACTGGAAAACCGCGTGTTCGAGATAAATGAATTGAAGACCGGCACGCTCACAATCGGAACAACGCCATTCCGTGCCTCCTGTATGCTTCCGAGAAGCCTGTCCGCTTTCAAGTCTTCTTTTCCGGGCATACGGCTGGAAGTCATAACCTCCAATCCGGAGGAATTAAAAGCCCTTCTCCTGTCCGGAGAAATCGACATATGTATTGAGACGGACACCTTTGATCCGGAACTGTTTTATACCGAGGAGTTATCTGTGGAGCACTATTACCTGGCAGTGGGCGCGTCACACGAATTTAACAGACGCCATTCGGACTGTCAGTTGAAAGCGTCCGATATCACTTCAGATTCTCCGGCTCTTTACAATTGCGGGGAAATCTCCATAAGGGACTGTCTCCATGAAGCATTTATCGTCCTGGACACAAAAAATAATGACCGGGACATCACCTTTGATTTTTTCAGCAGCGAGACACGGCTGCCGGAGATCGCTCTGCGGGCCTATAATATAGAGACCATCTTTCACTGGATAAATTCCGGCCTCGGCATCGGCATTTTGCCGGATACGCTGATCCGCTTTGGCAACTTCCGCGAGCACCCTGTCTATTACCGCCTTCAGGAGCCGAAGGGCTGCTTTGGGATCACTGAGCGAAAAATTGTCGTGGCCTACAGCAAAAAGCATTTTCTGACGCAGACTGCTCCCGCCTACATCAATCTGTTAAAACAGCTGATTGGACAGGGCACCTGGAAGTTATAGACCGGCTCCGCCCCACAGAAGTTTGAAATCCATATCGGAATAATCCCACCCGTCCGGATGTCTGTCCCTTCCGAGAATCACCGCCACATCATATTCAGACAGGGAGCCGTCCCCGCACAGATAGCGGCATACCCGGTTGCCCCATGCCATGGAGGCATAAGCCTCTGCCAGATTTACCAGCCGGCCATTGATCTCAATGCGCACATTGGCTGGATTTTTAATTTTGTCCTGAATAAATTCCATCAGAAGCATACGGCAGGTTATTGTCTTTCGGAATATGACATCACCCGGTTTTCTGTGCCGCATGTCCCGGCGGAGGCTGAGTATCTGATAGTTCAAAAAGGCGCCTGAATAGACGGGCTCGTCCGGCAGAGAAACTACCGGCTCTGCACCGGCCTCCAGACCGTCCATAAAATCGCATAGCATTTCTGCAATCCGATGGTGTCCGTTGACAGTGGGGTGCACATAGTCGCCCGCATACTCCTCCCAGGACATCTTGCCGCTCTGAACTTGACGCCACACCGTGCTGCCGATGTCCAGAACCGGCACCCGGTAGTGGGCGGCCGTCTTCTCCATGGCCCCTCTGGTGCACTGGCCCTGTTCGTTGCAAAACAGCAGAATCACCACGGCAATCTCATTCTTTAGAAACTGGTACACAAGCCCCTCCGTGCACTCCCACAAATACCGGTCGCTTGTGTCATTCATGGCATAGTCAATAAAAACAATGTCCGGTTTCTGCTCACACAACTCTCCCGCCTTGAACAGACCGTTCGAGGACATGGTGCCGGACTCGCCCCGCTGTATGACGCGAATCCTGCCCCGCTCTTTCCATCTCCTCTGTATCTCCCGCCCGAAAACCGACACAAAGCAGTCTTCCCCCGGCACGCCCTCGCCCCTGCTCAGGGAGCCGCCCAGGAAGGCGATGGATAGTTTTTTGCTCTCTTGAAACGCCGCCATCTTCTGTCCCAGCAGACGGTATCTCTCGTCAATCATATACTTCCTCATTTCTGAGCGACTTGTCGCGAGGAGGCGATGAGAAATCTGCGTATGCAGTTTCTCATCTGCCATCACAGCAATTTGTTTTCGCTCAGAAACAAATTGC
Organism: uncultured Lachnospiraceae bacterium; assembly: GCA_947629865.1. Lineage (GTDB taxonomy): Bacteria > Bacillota > Clostridia > Lachnospirales > Lachnospiraceae > Eubacterium_F. The sequence goes on from CANRFJ010000004.1 coordinate 86,957, forward strand.
TGTGTGAAAAATAGCTATCAAGCTATTTTTCACACTATCCTCCTGTAGCGTTTGCGCTTACCACCATTTCGAGATAAACCGGCCGGTCTCTGTGAGATTTTTCTTTGTAAAGCCGCCGGTCTTCCTGCAGGACGCCTTGATGAGAGAGGCCGTCTCCGCCTTGTTGCACAGGCTCCACGCCACATGGCCGATTTTGTACTTTCTGAGCAGTTTCATCCACTTCGTCCCGCTCTTTTTGTCAATCTGTCCGTTGCCGGACGCATCACAAATATTAAATTCCGATACCAATACGGGCAATCCTGCTTTTCTGGCAGTGATAAGCTTCTGCCGGATATAATCCGTGTGGGTGGCCGCATAAAAATGCAGGGCGTACACAATGTTTTTCTCTTTTAAGGGCTTCTGCGCCGCAATATCCACGTCCTGAGACCATGTCGGGGTACCCACGATGATTATGTTTTTCTTGTCATATTTGCGGATCCGCCGTATGACCTTAACGGCATAGGGGCGGACGTCTTCCTGCCATGTCACATCGCCGTTTGGCTCGTTGCATATTTCATAGAGAATATTTTTCTGTCCGCCATATTTTTTGGCAAAATGCGTAAAAAACTGCATTGCCTGTTTCTGATGAATTTTCGGATTGCCGTCGCTCAGTATATGCCAGTCGATAATGACATACATGCCCAGACTGGTCGCCGCCCGGACGCCCTCCTCCACCTTGCTATAGAGACTTTTGCTGTAACCGGCAGACGGATCGCTGTAAAACGCCAGCCGAATAGTATTGACACCCATCTTGCGCAGACTCTTAAAAGCGGACTTGTTGACATATTGAGGGAACCACGCGATACCATGTGTGCTGACGCCCTTTAACTGTACCTTTTTCCCCGTCCGGCTTACGATATTACTTCCGGAGACCGACAGCCTCCCCCACTTTCCGACAGGAGTAGCCGCTCTCGCAGATGCGCCAGACAGCGCCGCTCCCGCTATTGTCAGAAGCAAAACCAATGCTCCCGTATACCATACTTTTTTCACACTGCATCTGTCCTTTCTTAATATCCGTTCTTTCCCGCCGGCCCTACTCCAGAACCAGCACATCCTCCACTTTATATATTGTCTTATCCAGCCTGAACCACACCGGAATTTTCGACGGATTGACAATGCGCTTCCCGTCCGCCGATATTTCCAGTCTCTCATAGGCTTTGACATATTCATAAATTTCTATGTTCGTAGCATACCAGGTATCATCGTTCCCGGACACTTTTTCCAGGAAGTTCTCCATGACCTCCCAGTTTTTATTCCTCTCAAACTCAAAGGTATGTCCCCACAGATAAAAGAGTTTTGGCTGCTCCCTGACTTCCATGCCGACAAACGCCTCCGTCAGTTGCATAAGCTCCGGTTCATCGTGATGGCATGTCGGGTGCCACTCCAAGAAATCCTCCGGCAGTTCAAAATCGTGGGTGGAATTTACTGTGCGGGAATAGACGACGCCGCACATGGAGAGGACTTTTTTTAACTCCTCATTGTACCAGCCGTATGGATAGGCCATTCCCCGGACGTTTCTGCCAAACAGCGTCTCTAACTTCCGACGGCAGGCAATCATTTCCGCCGCCATCTCTGCGGTAGTCAGAGTCGTCATATAACTGTGGGTGTCCCCGTGGTTCGCCACCTCAACCTGGGGAACCGCATAGATGTCCAATGCCTTTTTCGGCGATACCAGACAGTAGGTCTCCCCTTCCGGATAAGTTGTCCCCTCCTCTGCAAACCAGCCTGGAATCAGATTAAAGGTACCCTTTACCCCATACTTCTGCATCATGGCAATCAATTTTGCGTCCGCCTCGATGCTGTCGTCGTAACTCAGCGTTACCGCCTTTCCCTTCCCACCCGGAAAACGCATAAATCGTGCACTCATCTCTGCCTCCTCTTACTGCGGTAAAATCAGTTTTGCCTGAGCCTTCGGGCAGCCGCCAGAAAAGCCCCCTGATTCATATAGATAAACAGAAGTTTGCTGTATTCATAATTCTGAAGCGCCGTTCTGTCGTCGTCTGTTATGACACAATTTCTGTCCGAATCAATCATTATCTCGTGCTGCGGGATCTCGCGCACCCGAAAAATATACGGACACAGATGGAATACCATATCCGCCCTCTCCCGCGCCTCCTCGGACAGCGCCGGATTCACGCTCTGCAAAAAATTGCGGAGGTATACTGCGTCTTCCTCCTGTCCGTCCGCCACAATGGCATAGGTCTTCTTATTCTTTACATAATCCGCCAGTTTATCATCATTGGCGTCGTTTTTCAATATCTTAAAAGAGTCCGCCTTTCCCCTCACACCGGCCATGGCGTCGTGCCAGGCGTAGGAAATCGACTGCATTACATTGTGCTCCTCGCGGAACATGCTCTCGTACATCGCATCAAATATAGCGCCGAGCGCCTGTACGCTCATCTCCTCCAGTTTTTCCTCCGGCGTGTAGCGCATAAAGAAATTGGTACGGTTGCGCCACATATAATAATCCAGAAAAGTGTCCGGCCTCTTTACATTGGCCCCCATCTGGTGGAGCACCTTCGATGCCGCCAGCGTCACGATTCTGTACCCTGCCAGGTGGATTCTGTGTCCCCACTCCATATCGTCCCAGTATATAAAATTGTCCTCCGGCATGATCCCCGCATCGGTCTGGCGAATGACGGAGCCCCGTATCATGACCGAGCAGGTTGCCACCGTATCGCACTCAATGACGTCCGGCAGCGTTCCGTCTTCCAGGCAATCGGCATACAGCGTCTCGGCGCCGCAGTGGTCAAAATCAATGAGAAGACCACACTGCTGAATATAGTCCGGCATCTGCATATGATAGACGCGGGAACCGGCCATTCCGACGTCCGGATTTTCCTCCATGTATTCATAGAGCGCCTGAATAGCATTTTCATCTATCAGCACATCATTGTCCAGACATACGAAATACTCATATCCCTGTTCAAGCACCACCCGCAGCCCTGTGTTGAAGCCGCCGGAGCCGCCGAGATTTTCACTGTTTTGCAGGATAGTAACGGTATCCCCAAACTCTTTTTCCACCGCCGCCACGCTGTCGTCCGTCGAGGCGTTATCCACCATATAAATGTCAAAATTCTGCACCCGGCTCTCCTGTACGCTCCGTATGCAGTCCAGCACAAAATCCCTCTTGTTGTAGTTGCAAATCACAATTCCTATTGGTTTCATCTGTATCCTCCCGTAACAGGGCCGTCTTCACACAGGCAGGAAAGGCAGCCGGATTATTCCGGCCGCCTTTTCATGAGAAATTCTTATTTTTTAATTTCCGCTTTCAGCATCTCTGTCAGCTGAGGAAGAATCTTGTTCAAATCTCCCACTATTCCATAGTCCGCCACGTCAAAGATGGGAGCCGTCTCATCTTTATTGATGGCAATGATTATATCGGACTCCTCCATACCGGCTACATGCTGAATGGCTCCGGAAATACCGATGGCAAAATATACATTCGGCCGAACGGTCTTGCCGGTCTGTCCAACCTGAAGATCCTTTGGCTTCCAGCCGTTATCCACTACGGCGCGGGAGCAGCTCACGGTTCCTCCAATCACCTCTGCCAAATCTTCAAGCAGTTTGAAATTCTCCGGACTTCCGACGCCGCGGCCGCCGGATACCAGGATCTTTGCGTCCATGATGTCCACCGTGTCGGTCACGGACTTCACTACGTCCAGAATCTCAACATATTTATTGTCCGGCGTAAATCCCGGATTGTATTCGATTACCTCTGCCTTTGCTCCGGAAACCGGCTCGATTTTCTGCATAACGCCGGCGCGCACGGTAGCCATCTGCGGGCGGTTGTACGGACAGGCAATGGTGGCGATGGTGTTACCGCCAAATGCCGGACGAGTCATAAGCAGCTGCTTCGGAACTACTTCCTTCGTCATTGTGTCAGTGAAATCGCCAATCTCCAGAACCGTACAGTCTGCGGTCAGACCGGTTGCAACGCGGGCCGATACCCGCGGGCCCAGATCACGGCCGATGGCGGTTGCGCCCACCAGCATAATCTCCGGTTTGTACTGGTTGATGACGGCAGCCAGGCCGTGGGCATACGGCTCTGTGCGGTATACCTCCAGTTCGGGATCGTCCACTACGATAACCTTATCGGCGCCATACTCCGCCAGTGAGTCTGCCAGTCCCTTAATACCGGAGCCAAGCAGTACTGCTGTCACGTCCGTACTTAAATCTTTTGCCAGGTCTTTTGCTTTGCCGAGTAATTCAAATGCGATGCTGCTGATTTCACCGTCAACCTGCTGGGCAAAGACATATACACCTTTATATTCTTCTAAATTCATTTTACCCTCCATTCCGGAGCGCAGCGAAGGAAGTACGAGCAAAAAACTGCGAAGCTGTTTTTGCTCTGTACATTATAGCGAACTACGTTCGCATTACTATTTGTGGCGCTCCGGCACAAATAGTCGTGTAAAAAATCAGCGCATCAGCGTGATTTTTTACACTGCCCTCCATTCTTGTACATATGTGTTTTTATGCACAAACTAGATTACATGCTTTTCTTTTAACTTGTCAACGATATAAGTCGCAGCCTCTGTCGGATCCAGCGTAACAACTTCGCCGGCGCCCTTGCGAACCTTGTCAGAAGCCTTGGCGATTTTGGTGGGTGAACCCTTCAGTCCGAGATTTGAATCGTCTACGTCCTTTAAGTCTGCCCTGCCCCACACGGTGATCTCCTTTTCAAAGGCCTCCATGATGCCGCCCGGCGTCATGTAACGCGGCTCGTTCAGCTCGGAGAGAGCTGTAATCAGACACGGCATCTTTGCCTTGACTACATGGTAGCGATCCTCATACTGACGCTCGACTACCACGCTGTCGCCCTCGATCTTGATATTCTGTGCATAGGAAATTACCGGAATCCCCAGATGCTCGGATATCTGAGGGCCTACCTGAGCGGTATCTCCGTCAATCGCCTGACGGCCGGTAATGATCAAATCGTAATCAATGTTGCGCAGAGCGCCGGCAATGGTCGTAGATGTGGCCCAGGTGTCAGCGCCTCCGAGAACCCGGTCTGTCACCAGGATTCCCTTGTCCGCTCCCATAGCCATGGCCTCGCGAAGTACCTCCTCCGCTTTTGGCAGTCCCATGGTGAGCACTGTTACCTCTGCACCGGTCTGATCCTTGATCCTCAGCGCTGCCTCCAGACCTGCCTTATCGTCCGGGTTCATGATGGTAAGCATCGCCGCTCTATTCAATGTGCCGTCCGGGTTGAACACAACGCCCCCCTTGGTGTCCGGCACCTGTTTAATACAAACTACAATTTTCACGAGAGCACCTCCTATTTCAATAAACTGCCAGAGATAACCATACGCTGAACCTCGGAAGTTCCTTCGTAAATCTCTGTAATCTTCGCATCACGCATCATACGCTCTACGTCGTACTCGCGGATATAACCATAGCCGCCGTGTAACTGTACCGCCTTGGTAGTGACCTCCATGGCAACCTCTGCTGCAAACAGTTTTGCCATCGCCGCCTCTACGCTGTATACCTTCTGGGTTTCCTTTGCCTTTGCCGCCTTGTATACAAGGAGTTTGGCAGCCTCTACCTTCGTCGCCATATTTGCCAGCTGGAACTGTGTGTTCTGGAACTGGGCAATGGAACGGCCAAACTGCTTTCTCTCTTTTACATAGTCGATGGTTGCCTGCAGAGCCCCCTCTGCAAGACCGAGAGCCTGTGCGGCGATACCGATACGTCCGCCGTCCAGCGTGTGCATGGCAATGCCGAAGCCCTTGCCCTGTACGCCCAGCAGATTTTCTTTCGGGATATGGCAGTCCTCAAAAATCAACTCATACGTGGAGGAACCGCGGATACCCATTTTCTTCTCCTTGGTTCCGAAGGAAAAGCCCGGCGTGCCCTTCTCTACAATGAATGCAGAGATCTCTTTCATCTTTCTGCCGCGTTTTTCCACCGTGCCGGTGACGGCGATGATAATATATATGTCCGCCTCTTTACCGTTGGTAATGAAGCACTTGGAGCCGTTAAGTACCCACTCGTCCCCGACAAGAACCGCTTTTGTCTGCTGTCCCTGGGCGTCGGTACCTGCGCCCGGCTCAGTGAGGCCGAAAGCGCCCAGTTTTTCGCCCTTTGCCAGCGGAATCAGATATTTCTGTTTCTGCTCCTCTGTGCCGTATGTGGCAATCGGATCGCAGCAAAGAGATGTATGTGCGGATACGATTACGCTTGTGGTACCGCATACCTTTGCCAGCTCCTCAACGCACATGGTATACATCAACGGATCGCAACCCTGTCCGCCGTATTCCTTGGCGACCGGGATTCCCATGAATCCTAACTTCTGCATCTTAGTGACGGTCTCCCGCGGAAACGTCTCTGTCTCATCTACCTCCTGAGCAAGCGGCTTCACTTCGTTCTCGGCAAATTCCCTGAACAGCTGCTGAGCCATCTCATGCTGTTTGTCTAATAAAAAATCCATGTTCGATTGAACTCCTTTCAGATAAACATTTGTTTACAAACTGCTTTGCACATTTACTTGGAATAATCGTAGAAACCGATGCCGGTCTTCATTCCCAGTTTGCCGGCGCGCACCATTTTTCTCAGCAACGGGTGCGGACGGTATTTCGGATCTCCGGTCTCTGCCTGAAGCACTTCCATGATAGCCAGACAGATATCCAGACCTACCAGGTCGCCCAGAGCCAGCGGCCCCATCGGGTGGTTGGCGCCCAGTTTCATCGCCTCGTCAATACCCTCTACCGAAGCCACGCCGTCTGCATAGATGCCGACAGCCTCGTTGATCATCGGAATCAGAATACGGTTTACCACGAATCCGGCCGCCTCTTTGACCTCAACCGGCGTCTTGCCGATATCCTTGGCGATCTTGACAACCTTATCATTTACCTCGTCCGTCGTATTCTCACCGCGGATTACCTCTACCAGTTTCATAACCGGAGCCGGATTGAAGAAATGCATACCGATGACCGGACGGTCGATGCCCTGTCCGATCTCCGTGATGGAGAGGGAAGATGTGTTGGTCGCAAAGATGCAGTCCTTGTTTTTGCAGATGTCCTGCAATTCCTTAAATGTCTGCTTCTTGATTTCCATAACCTCAAGAGCGGCCTCTACAATCAGATCGCAGTCGGTGCAGATGTCCTTCACGCCCGTGGTGATCTTATTCAGAATGGCGTCAGCGGCAGCCTGTTCCATTTTTCCTCTGGATACGCGTTTTTCCAGTCCCTTGGCAATTTTGTTCTTGCCATTTGCCGCGAATTCCTCGTTAATATCGCACAGATATACCTCATACCCTTCTGCCTGCGCAAATGCCTGCGCAATTCCGGAGCCCATGGTTCCGGCGCCAATAATTCCAACCTTCATTACATTTTACCTCCATTTTTTTATTTATTTTTGAATGGTTCCTTTACCTTGTCCTTGTTCTTGTCCAGGAAAAATTCCATTCCATATCTCTGATCCTCGGACTCAAAGCAGTCCCCGAACAATTTTTCCTCAATGACAATCGCCTTGTCCATATCTGTCTCCAGGCCCTCGTTGATGGCCTTCTTGCAGTTGCGGACGGCAATCGGGGCGTTCTTCGCGATACCGGACGCCATCTTCTTTGCCTGCGGCAACAGCTCCTCCAGCGGATAGATCGCATTTACAAGACCAATCCTGAGAGCCTCGTCCGCCTTGATATTGCGCGCCGTGTAAATCATCTGCTTAGCCATGCCGGCTCCAACCAGACGGGCCAGTCTCTGTGTGCCTCCAAAGCCCGGTGTGATGCCGAGGCCGGTCTCCGGCTGTCCAAACACTGCATTTTCCGAGCAGATACGGATATCGCAACTCATGGCAATCTCACAGCCGCCGCCCAGCGCAAAACCGTTGATGGCTGCAATGACCGGAAGCGGGAACAGTTCCAGTTTGCGGAACACATCATTTCCCTTTTTGCCAAACGCCTCTCCCTCTGCCTTGGTCAGTGTGCTCATCTCACCGATATCCGCACCGGCCACAAAGGATTTCTCCCCTGCTCCGGTGAGGATCAGGCAGCGAACCTGCTCCTGATCGACTGAGTCAAGGACGGCGTCCAGTTCTTCCAGCACCGTGCTGTTCAGCGCATTCAGAGCCTTGGGACGGTTGATGGTAATAATGCCGACCTGCCCCTCTGTCTCATATGTTATAAATTCCATAGATATACCTCCAAAATTAATTTCATGATAGATATATGCGGAAATTGACCGGCTTGCACACCGGCCAACTTCCCGCAGTGATTAGTCTCTCTCAACGATTGTGGAGCAGCCCATTCCGCCGCCGATACAAAGAGTTGCCAGGCCCTTCTTTGCATCACGCTTCTGCATCTCGTGAAGGAGAGTTACAAGGATACGGCAACCGCTGGCTCCTACCGGGTGTCCCAGAGCAATAGCTCCTCCGTTTACATTCAGCTTGGAGAGATCAAACTTCAAGTCCCTTCCCACAGCGATTGACTGTGCTGCGAAGGCCTCGTTTGCCTCAATCAGGTCGAAGTCGTCAATGGACATACCGGTCTTAGCCAGAACCTTTCTGGTAGAAGCAACCGGGCCGACTCCCATGATCTTCGGATCCACTCCGCCGAGCGCACCAGCCACAAAGGAAGCCATCGGGGTAACGCCCAGTTCTTTTGCCTTCTCCTCGCTCATGACAACAACGGCAGCGGCGCCGTCATTGATACCGGAAGCGTTTCCGGCCGTCACAAGACCGCCTTCCTTGCCGCTGCAGCAGCGAAGGGCGCTGAGGCTCTCTGCCGTAGTTCCCGGACGCGGCCCCTCGTCTGTGTCAAATACGACTGTCTTCTTCTTTGCTTTGACCTCAACCGGAACAATTTCGTCCTTGAATCTGCCCGCTGCCATGGCAGCCTCGCACTTCTGCTGGCTGTTGGCCGAGAACTCATCCAGTTCCTCGCGGGTGATTCCGTATTTCTCTGCCACGTTCTCTGCCGTAATCATCATATGATACTGATTAAATGCATCCCAGAGCGCGTCATTTATCATCGTATCCACCAGGGCGCCGTTGTTCATGCGATAACCGAAACGGGCGTTCATTGCCGCATAGGGAGCCATGGACATGTTCTCCATACCGCCTGCTACGACGATATCCGCATCTCCTGTCTGAATCATCTGAGCTGCCATATTGACACAGTTCAGACCGGAACCGCAGACTACGTTTACTGTAACGGCTGTCGTCTCGACCGGAAGTCCTGCGCCAATGGAAGCCTGGCGGGCGACGTTCTGTCCCAGCCCTGCCTGGATTACGCACCCCATATATACATGGTCAACGGCGTCCTTGGGAACGCCTGCTCTTTTCAGCGCTTCCTCGATCACAATAGAACCCAGTTTCGGCGCCGGCGTCGTGCTCAGTGCGCCACCCATCTTACCAATCGCTGTACGACAGGCACCTGCTAATACAACTTTTTTAGACATGAAAAAAACCTCCTTAAATGTTTAATCTGCAATACGGACGGGCCGCACCACAGTTATTTTCCAAATTTGTCCCGAAATGCTCCGGCCACCACCGGCGGCACCAGTTTGGATACATCGGATCCATAGTATGCCACCTCCCTGGCTATCGTAGAACTGAGAAAGGCATACTCAAGGCTCGTGGTAAAAAACATCGTGTCAATCTCCGGATCAATGCTGTGGTTGGTCTGCGCGATCTGCATCTCGGACTCAAAATCCGTCACGGCGCGTAGTCCCCTGATAATAAGCCTGGCGCCGTTTTTTCTGGCAAAATCAATCGTCAGTCCCTCAAAGGTCTGGATCGTCACGTTGGAAAATTCCTTCGTGGTCTCCTCCAGAAGGAAGCGTCTCTCCTCCATCGTAAACAGCGGTTTTTTTTCCTTATTGACCAATATGCCGATAATCAGCTCGTCCACTACCCTGGCAGCTCTCTCTATAATATCAAGATGCCCGAAAGTAACCGGATCAAAGCTTCCCGGATAAATCGCTTTTATCATTTCACAGCCTCTCCTGCATAGTTTTACCATCACGTTTCTATCATAACAAAAGCAGGTGATATTGTCAACAAATTAACAAAGTTTTTTGTGTGAAATTTTACCCTCTGCGCCCTCTTGACCGCCATGGATTCTGGTGCTAGAATGTAAACAGTTTATGCCGCGTCATTTTTCCCGAATGACACGGCCGCCAAAGATTCGGATTATGAATATCAAAATCAAAAAATATTTATCAAATTTCAGGAGGTAATTATGGACTACAGAGCATTGTATGAGAGCAAGCTGACTTCGCCTGAGGAGGCGGCGAAGGTGGTAAAGGACGGGGACTGGGTAGATTACGGCTGGACTGTCACTACGCCGGTGGCCTTTGACGCGGCCCTGGCAAAACGCCTTCCGGCGCTCACGGACATCAAATTTCGGGGCGGTATCCTGATGTGGGAGCCGGAAATCTTTAAGATTGAGGATCCGGCCGGACACATGACATGGAATTCATGGCACATGGGCGGCATAGAGCGAAAGGCTGCCGCAAAGGGCTTTTCATTCTACGCCCCTATCCGCTACTCGGAGCTCCCCCGCTACTACCGCGATATGCCGGAGGATATTGACGTCGCTGTGATGCAGGTGGCTCCGATGGACGAGCACGGCTACTTCAATTTCGGTCCAAGCGCCTCGCATCTGATGGCGGCATGTGAGCGCAGCAAATGTATCATTGTCGAGGTCAACAAAAATATGCCCCGCTGCCTGGGAGGATTTGAGGAAGCGATCCACGTTTCCAGGGTTGATATGATCATCGAGGGCGACAACCCGCCGATCGCTGAGATGGGCGGCGGAGCCGCTGCGACTGACGTGGACAGGGAAGTGGCAAAACAGATTGTCGCACAGATTCCGGATGGGGCCTGCCTCCAGCTGGGAATAGGGGGAATGCCTAATGCAGTCGGCTCGCTCATCGCCGAGTCCGATCTGAAGGATCTGGGTGTTCACACCGAAATGTATGTTGACGCCTTTGTAAAGATTGCCAAAGCCGGAAAAATCAACGGCTCGCGGAAAAATATCAACCGGGGCAGACAGGTATATGCCTTTGCCGCCGGTTCCACAGAGTTATACGACTATCTCGACAACAATCCGGAGTGCATGAGCGTACCTGTGGATTATGCCAATGACATCAATACCATCTCCGCTCATGACAACTTCATCTCCATCAACAACGCCGTCGATATTGACTTATTCGGACAGGTCAATGCCGAGTCCGCCGGAACGAGAAATATAAGCGGAGCGGGCGGCCAGTTGGACTTTGTCCTCGGCGCTTACAAATCCAGGGGCGGCAAGAGTTTTATCTGCCTGTCCTCTACTTTCAAGAATAAACAGGGCGAACTCCAGTCCCGTATCCGCCCCACCCTAGCAAACGGTTCCGTCGTGACAGACACACGCGCCAATACGATGTATGTCGTGACGGAGTATGGCATGGTAAATCTGAAAGGACTCTCCTCCTGGCAGCGGGCGGAGGCGCTGATTGGCATCGCCCATCCCGATTTCAGAGACCAGTTGATAAAAGAAGCGGAAAACATGAATATATGGCGGCGAAGCAATAAATAGTAAAGCCGTTTTTAAAAGGCCCGCGCTTCTCAGCCGGGCCTTTTAATTATACAGGAATTTTTTCTTTTAACGTTTAACGATTGTAAAACGCCTGCTCCTCTTATAATCACAATTTGAACTGGCGGGCAATTTTTTCCAACTGCTCCACTGACGCCATGCAGGCCTCCACCAGGTCTGTGTTCTGGGTTGTCTCCGATACCATAGTCGTGGTCTTTTCGGCAATGTCGGACACGCCCGCCGTGGACTCATCTATGGTGGCGTTGATTCCCGTGATGGCGTCCGCTATCGTAGCAATGGACTCCGTGAGATGTTCAATGGAATTCTCCACATTCTTCATACTGCTTTTCACAACGTCCGCATCGTCATTGTACTTGTTGCTCACTTCCTTGAACTGGTCGTAGTCCTTGAGAACGACCTCGTCCAAAAAGTGCGTCGTGTCCTCCATGCTTTTCACCATGTCGGCGACAGAAGAATTTACCTGCTCGACAATGCTGTTTATGCTTGTCACCGACTCAGATGTCTCGTTGGCCAGTTTGCTGATCTCCGAGGCCACCACGGCAAAGCCCTTGCCAGCCTCGCCGGCCCTCGCCGCCTCAATCGAGGCATTCAGCGCGAGAAGACTGGTCTGGGAGGAAATCTGCATAATAGATTCCGTCATTTCATTAATCTGCTTTACACACTCCGAGGCCTCGACCGCCCGTGCGGACTGCTCCTTAATCGTCTCATACATATCGGTGGTGCGCTTTGCAGCCACATTGGTCGATTCCCTGAGTGAAAGCGCTCTCTCCGTAATTTCCTCTGACAGCTTAACGCCGTCTCCGGACAGTTTGTGAATCTCTGCCGCTCCGCCTCTCATGCTGTCAATATTGGTATTGATAGTTCCGGTAGTGGCGGAGGTCTCCTCCATTCCCGCCGCCAGCTGTTCGGTAGTGGCGGAATTGTCCATACACTCCTCGCGTATTTTGGCGCTGACGTCGTTGACAGAATTTATGTCCTTTGATATCTTCTGCCCGGCCGCCTGGATATCCAGCACTACGTTGCGGAGTTTCTCTCTCATCTTCACTACCGCCCGGCCCATAACGCCGATTTCGTCTCTGCGCTTCGCCACTTCTCGCGCCTTGGCGTCATCTGTAAATTTCAGTTCGGCCGTGGCATTTATCACATCAATGAGCCGGTTGATCGGTTTGAGTAAGAGCAATACGACAAATACGCCAAACACAGTACACAAGATTGTGACGATAATTCCGCCGCCAACGCCGAATGCAGTCACATGGCTGACCGAGGACAATATATCGTCTTTGTCCGCTGAGACGACCAGAATACTCTTATCCGACATAATGGCATAACCCGCATATTTAGCGCTTCCGCGATATTCATAATCCACTACGGAATCCTTCGGCGTATCTCCCTTCCCTATTTGTTCCACCAGACTCTTAACCACGGAATTTTCCACCGGCGCTCCCACCTTTTCCTTGTCAGGGTGGTACTGCATGACGCCTGTGGAGTCCACCAGATACGCATAGGAGGATTCCACGCCCGCAAGCTTTTTGTCCCCCAGGACGTCCGCGTAAGCGTCGTAATTCATCTTGCCCCAGCTTCCCATTCGCGTCTCCAGCTCCGCCTTATAAGCCGTCACAAGACTGAACATCTCATTCTGTGTCATTTCGGCCATGCTGTCGGCGGTTTCGGGAATCACTATCAGCATACAGATTGCCGAGGCAATCAGCGCCGCGCACCCCACGACCAGCGCGATCTTAAATTCCAGTTTTGAAAAAAATCCTACTTTCTGTTTTTCCTGTCCCTGTGCCATAGAAATCCTCCTTATCTTTTACCGTTCACTGACTGATCTGCTGTTTCATCACTTCCAGGGCTTTCTCCAGCGCTTCCGGAATCGCCGCCGGATTCTTACCTCCCGCTTGGGCCATATTCGGACGCCCGCCGCCACCGCCGCCTACAACGGAGGCGATCTCCCGTATCAGATTTCCGGCATGGGCGCCCTTCTCTACTGCGCCCTGCGTCGCCATGGCAATCAGATTGGCCTTCCCGCCTGCCTCACAGGCAAAGACGATAAATGCCTCTCCCAGTTTGTTCTTTGTGTCGTCTCCCAGATCCCTCATACCGTTCATATCCACGTCCTGAAGCTGTTTCGCCAGAACGGAGATACCGTTTACCTCAACGGCTTCATCTGTCACGTCGCCAGCGGATTCTCTGGCAAGTTTCACCTTCAGTTTTTCATTTTCCTTCTGGAGAGCCTTGATCTCCTCCAGCATGGCGAGCACCTTATCCGGCACTTCCGCGGGCGTCGACTTCAGTATCCCCGCCGCCTTTCCAAGATATTGTTCCATCTCTCCATAGTGCGCCATAAGGGCCGGGCCTGTCAGCGCCTCGATCCGGCGCACGCCGGCCGCCACTCCGCTCTCCGATATAATCCGGAAAGCAGATATGTCCTTCGTGTTGCCTACATGGGTACCGCCGCACAACTCGGAACTGAAATCGCCCATCTGCACGACGCGCACCACATCACCGTATTTTTCGCCGAACAGAGCCATGGCGCCCGTCTTCTTCGCCTCCTCAATCGGCATCTCCTCCGTCACTACGGGGAGTCCCTCCTGAATCTCTTTGTTTACGATTTCTTCCACGCCGGAAATCTCCTCCGGCGTCATCGGAGAGAAGTGGGTAAAATCAAAGCGGAGCCTGTCCTTGTCCACCAGCGAGCCCTTCTGCTCCACATGGTTTCCCAGCACCATGCGGAGAGCCTTCTGCATCAGATGAGTGGCGCTGTGGTTGTCCGCCGTCCGGCTTCTCCTGTCAGCGTCCACTGTGAGGACGACTCGGTCGCCCCGGCGCAGCACGCCGTCTTCCATATGGCCCACATGTCCAATCTTCGTCCCCTGGAGTTTGACGACGTCCTCCACGATAAACCGCCCGCTCTCTGTGGCGATCACACCTGTATCCGCCACCTGTCCTCCCATGGTGGCATACATGGGCGTCTCCTCCACCAGGATAGTCCCCGACTGTCCGGCGCGCAGTTCATCTGTAATCGCATCTTCCGTCGTCATAACCGTGATAACCGATTCGTGGCTCAGTCTGTCATACCCCACAAATTTACTCTCCACAGACGCGTCGATGGACTGATATACCGTCACATCGGCCCCCATGTAGTTGGTAGTCTCTCTGGCGGCCCTGGCTGTCTCCCTCTGGTTGTCCATTGCCCTCTCAAAGCCGTCGCGGTCTACGGTAAAGCCCTTTTCCCCCAGTATCTCGACCGTCAGATCCATGGGAAAGCCATAGGTGTCATAGAGTTTAAATGTGTCCTCGCCGGAGAGTCTCTTTTCCCCCGACTTTTCCATCTCTGCCATCATGTCATTCAGAATGGACAGGCCCTGGTCTATCGTCTTATTGAAATTCTGCTCCTCTACGGATATGAGTTTCAGTATATATTCCTCCCGCTCGGCCAGTTCCGGATAACCGGTGTGGGATTCGCGGATAACCGTCTTAGAAAGCTCGGCCAGAAATTCCCTCTGTATTCCCAGCAGGCGTCCGTGTCTGGCCGCCCGGCGCAACAGGCGGCGCAATACATAGCCGCGCCCCTCATTGGACGGCGTGATCCCGTCGGACACCATAAACGTGACCGACCGGATATGATCTGTGATAACCCGAATCGAGATATCGGCCTTTTCGCTCTCGCCGTAGGACACCCCCGCAAATTCACAGATCCGATTCCGGATAGCCTTAATGGTATCCACATCAAAAATGGAATCCACGTCCTGCATGATGACCGCCAGTCTCTCCAGTCCCATGCCGGTATCGATATTTTTATTTTCCAGTTCTTCGTAATGTCCCTCTCCGTCGTTCTCAAACTGGGTAAACACATTGTTCCAGACCTCTATGTAGCGGTCGCAGTCGCAGCCAACCGTACAGTCCGGCTTGCCGCAGCCGTATTTTTCTCCCCTGTCATAATAAATCTCCGAACAGGGGCCGCAGGGCCCAGCGCCGTGTTCCCAGAAATTGTCCTCCTTGCCAAAGCGGAAAATCCTCTCCGGCGCAATGCCGATTTCCTTATTCCATATCTCAAAAGCCTCGTCGTCCTCCTCGTAGACGGACGGGTACAGCCTTTCCGCCGGAATCTCCAGAACCTCTGTGAGAAACTCCCATGACCAGGCAATGGCCTCGTGCTTGAAATAATCTCCAAAGGAAAAATTGCCTAACATCTCGAAAAAAGTTCCGTGCCTGGCCGTCTTGCCGACATTTTCTATGTCGCCGGTGCGGATACACTTCTGGCAGGTCGCCACCCGTCGTCTGGGCGGGATCTCCTGTCCGGTAAAATATGGTTTCAACGGAGCCATGCCCGCATTGATCAGCAGCAGACTTTTATCGTTCCTGGGAACCAGTGAAAAACTCGGCATCACCAGGTGCTCCTTGCTCTCAAAAAATTCCAGAAATTTTTTTCTCAATTCATTTAATCCACAGGGTTTCATGACAGCCTCCTAATGTTGTATCACTTTTAAAAATATAAATAAATTATAGATTTTTTTGCCTGTATTGTCAAGCAGAGGAAGGCCCAATTTAAAAGGAGCCTCCCTCACTTTTTTCCCTTTGTTTTTCTGCCCTTTGCGGCCGGTTTGTAGTGCTCTGACGCCAGCCGGTAGTAAGAGTTTAAGCGGCCTCTGTTATCCTCCGTCTTTACCGCTCCGACCAGTCGGGAGACAAAACTGGTAAGTTTTCCCATATACTCCTCCTCCGAGATTGTCCCCTCCGCCACACCGGCCAGCCCCTTTTCCCAGCTTGCCGTGAGTTTGGGGGAGAGCATGGCGGGCATGGAATAGCGGACGATGCCGCAGACCAGTTCCCCCTTCAGGGTAGGCGTGATAATCTGGGTTTTCCCATTCAGCTTCAGATATCCGATATTGAAAAGTTTTTTCAATATCTCCGCTCTGGTGGCGCTGGTTCCAATCCCACTCCCCTTTATCTGTGCCCGAAGCTCCTCGTCCTCTATGAGCTGTCCGGCATTTTCCATGGCCAGGATCATGGAACCGGAATTATAGCGTTTGGGCGGCGATGTCTCCCCCTCCCTGACGTCGCACCGCTCCATCTGCAGCGGCATATCCTTTTTTAATTTGCCGAGAATCTCTCTCAGATCATCGCCGTTTTTCTCCTCCTCATCCCCTTCTTCCCCCTCCGCTCCGGAGGTCTCCTCCGAAAATTTGGGGCCGGTCGTCTTTTTCTTTGTAAACGAGTATTGGCTCACGGGCAGGAAGCCCTCCTCCAGCAAAACCTTCGCAGATGTGAAAAAGCGCTCCTCCCCCGCCTTAACTGTGACGTTCACCTTCTGATACACGGCGGGCGGATAGAAAATGCTCAGAAACCGCCGCACAATCACCTCATACATCTTTGTCTGCAGCTCCCCCAGGGAGCCGAGCGCAGCGAGCCCCTGTCCCGTGGGGATAATGGCGTAGTGGTCTGTAATCTGCTTGTCGTTTACATAGCGCGTCTTTTTCAGCCCCTTATAGGTCTGATTTTCCGATATGTAAGGCAGATAGGGCGCCGCCTGTCCATAGCCCTGGAGACCTCTCAGATTTTTTCCTATCTCCTCCGCCACCGCCGTGGACAGAACCCTCGCGTCGGTTCGGGGATAAGTCACTAGCTTTTTCTCGTACAGTTCCTGCACGATGGCGAGCGTCTCGTCCGGACTGATCTTAAACAGCTTTGAGGAGAGGTTCTGCAGCTCCGCCAGATTAAATAGGAGAGGCGGATTTTTCTTCTCCCTTTTCTTTTCCACCGCCTCAATCACAGCCGGAACCGGTTCGGGCCTCATCAGGGAATCTATCAACTCCTGCGCCTTCTCCCTCTCCTTAAATCCGTTTTCCCGATAGAGGAAGGGCGAGGCAAAATACCGGGAGCCCTCCACGGCCTTCCACTCACCCTGAAAAACTTTTCCCTCCAGGGAAAAGGAGCCAAGCACCCGATAAAACGGCGTCTTGACAAAATTGCGTATCTCCCACTCTCTCGACACCACCATGCCGAGCACACAGGTCATAACCCTGCCTACCGATACCGATGTCCACTTCTCGTTCTGGAAATTGTTATTGAGCCAGTAACCATATTTTAACGACAGAACACGGGAAAAATTAATTCCCATAAGATAATCCTCTTTTGCGCGCAGATAGGCGGAATGGCTGAGATTGTCGTACTCGGCCATGGGCTTTGCCTCCCGTATTCCCCGCCGGATCTCCTCCTCGGTCTGGGAATCGATCCATACCCGCAGCTTTGTCTTCGTATCCGGCACACCGGCCATCTGATCGACCAGACGGTATATGTACTCTCCCTCTCGCCCGGAGTCTGTGCAGACATATATGGTATCCACGTCTTCCCGGTTGAGAAGGCCGCTCACTGTATTAAATTGTTTTTTGACATTGGGAATTACTTCATAGAGAAATTTGTCCGGCAAAAAGGGCAGCGTATCAAGCGCCCATTTTTTTAGAGCCGAATCGTATACCTCCGGATAACTCATTGTGACCAGATGCCCCACGCACCAGGTCACAATGGTATCCTCTGATTCTAAATATCCGTCACCTCTCCTTGCACTGACGCCCAGGATACGGGCAAATTCCTGCGCCACACTGGGCTTTTCTGCAATAAACAGGCGTTTTGACATGTCTGACTCCTCATTCCTTATCAATAACCGAGTTCCTCTCCCACAAGTAAGACCTGGATTCTGCCTCTCTGGCCGCTCCTCCTCGTAATGACAATCTGGCTGCATATGCAGTCATCTGAAAAGCAGTTCCCGCAGCGGCCGTTCTTCGCGCAGGGAGTGTCTTTGTTCAGGCGGATAGCATTGGGCGGGGAGGCGATATTGCGCACCCGGTCAACGCCCTCCTCCACCGTGGAGACCACCTTATTCATGCCGGCCACAACCAGCACATGCTCCGGGCCATAGCAGAGGAAACTGACGCGGTTTGCATTGCCGTCAATATTTACCAGCTCGCCGTCGATGGTAATAGCGTTTGTGCTCATGAGAAAATAATCTGCATTGACAATATTCGCCTTCATCGCCCTCTGTTCTTCCGGCGTCTTCGCCGCCATTCGGTCGTAGACAATGCAGCCGCTGTCCCTGAGATAATCCATCACGCCCACCTCGGAGAGCGTCATGGAACCGCCCCATGCAACGGAAACCCCCTCTGTCAGAAATTTCTCCCGTATCATCTTCAGGGCCTCCTCCTTTGTGGCGGCGTAATACCCCTCCATATTGCGAAGCTTCAGTTTTTCTATGATATTCTCAGCTAGAATTTTATAATATGCTGCCTTGTGCTCTGACATATCGCTCCTCCGTTCTCCAATCAGTACAGCGGGTACTTATCGGTCAGCGCCTTTACAATGGCCTTTGCCTTCTCCGTGTTTGCCTCGTGGTCGTCGATCAGCATGGCAATGGCATCGGCAATCTGATCCATATCTCCGGTATTCATGCCGCGGGTTGTCACGGCCGCGGTGCCGAGGCGTACGCCGCTTGTGACAAACGGCGACTGCGGATCGTTTGGTATGGTATTCTTATTGGCGGTGATATTCGCCTCGTCCAGCCAGTTCTCCACTTCTTTTCCTGTCAGTCCCTTGTCCGCCAGATCTACCAGCATCAGATGGTTGTCCGTGCCTCCGGACACAATCTGCACGCCTCTGTCCATCAAGCCCCGGCTGAGCGCCTGGGCGTTCTCGATAATATGTTTTCCGTATTCCTTGAAGCTGTCGTCCAGCGCCTCCTTAAAGCAGACGGCCTTCGCCGCAATCACATGCATCAGCGGCCCGCCCTGGGTTCCCGGGAAAATCGCCTTGTTCAGCTTGTGCTCGGTGGCAAATTCCTCTGAGGACAATATCATACCTCCCCTTGGGCCGCGGAGCGTCTTGTGCGTTGTAGTCGTCACTACATGGGCATAGGGAATCGGGCTCTCGTGATAGCCGGAGGCCACCAGTCCGGCGATGTGGGCCATGTCCACCATGAGAAAAGCTCCCACTTCATCCGCGATTTCCCTAAAGCGCTTGAAATCAATTTTGCGGCAGTATGCACTGGCTCCGGCAATAATCATTCGGGGACGGCACTCCTTCGCAATGCGCTCCACCTCGTCGTAGTCGATAAATCCGGCGTCGTTTACCCCATAGGGAACGATGTGGTAATAAGTACCGGAAATATTGGCGGGGCTTCCGTGGGAAAGGTGTCCGCCGTGATCCAGGTTCATGCCCATCACCGTCTCACCCGGCTTTACGAGTGCAAAGAATACCGCCATGTTGGCCTGGGCGCCGGAGTGCGGCTGCACATTGGCGTAGGTACAGCCAAACAGTTTTTTGGCTCTTTCCCTGGCCAGTTCCTCCACCATGTCCACATACTGGCACCCGCCGTAATAGCGTTTGCCCGGATACCCCTCCGCGTACTTATTGGTCAGGGTACTTCCCATGGCTGCCATCACTGCCCGGCTCACAAAATTCTCTGAGGCGATCAGCTCAATGTGGTCGTTCTGACGGCCGGTCTCCAGTTCCATTGCTTTCGCCAACTCCGGGTCGGCTTTTTTTACTTCCTCAAATGAATACATACTGTTTCTCCTTTTCTGTTAATTTATTATTGCATCTACGGATTTTCCTATATCCGTCCGCATATATTTGTTCTCAAAATGAATCAGTTCGGTGGCTTCATAGGCATTTTTTCTGGCTTCTTTCAAATCCCTGCCCTTTGCCGTCACGCCCAAGACGCGTCCGCCGTTCGTCACGATGCCCTGCTCCGTTCTCTTTGTGCCGGCGTGGAACACATAGTATCCCTCACGGCCCTTAAAGTCCTCCAGACCGGTAATGACCTTGCCCTTCTCATAGTGCTCCGGATATCCGTCCGAGGCGAGTACCACGCAGACAGCGGCATTGTCCTCGAACTGCAGGTCAATCTCGTCCAACTTCCCGTCGATGCAGGCCTCCATTACCTCCACTATGTCATTTTTCATGCGGGGCAG
Organism: uncultured Lachnospiraceae bacterium; assembly: GCA_947629865.1. Lineage (GTDB taxonomy): Bacteria > Bacillota > Clostridia > Lachnospirales > Lachnospiraceae > Eubacterium_F. Next base: position 107,504 of record CANRFJ010000004.1, read on the forward strand.
CACCACCTGAGCCTCCGGATCGCCAAAGCGGGCGTTGTACTCCAGCACCTTCGGCCCTTCCTCTGTAAGCATCAGTCCCACAAAGAGGATTCCGACAAAATCCCGTCCCTCCGCCTTCATGGCGTCCATAGTCGGCTGATATATCTTTTCCTCACAGAATTTTCGTATCTCGTCCGTGTAAAACGGGCTGGGTGAGAAGGTACCCATTCCGCCGGTATTCAGGCCCTGGTCGCCGTCCTTTGCCCTCTTGTGATCCTGGGCGCTGGTCATCGGGGCGATGTGCGTGCCGTCGCAGTAGCAGAGAACCGACGCCTCCGGCCCGGTCATAAATTCCTCTATGACAATCTCATTACCGGCATCCCCAAACGCCTTGTCGAGCATCAGTGTCTTTACACCGGCTCTGGCCTCCTCCCGCGTCCTGCAGATCAGAACGCCTTTGCCGAGAGCGAGCCCGTCCGCCTTCAGTACAATCGGCATTTTGGCCGTCTCAAGATAGGCCAGCGCTTTCTCCGGATCCGTAAACGTCTCATAGGACGCCGTGGGAATGTTGTATTTCTTCATCAAATTTTTGGAAAACGCCTTGGAGCCCTCAATGATCGCCGCGTTTTTGCGCGGCCCGAAGACGCGAAGTCCCCGGCTCTCAAAAACGTCTACCACTCCTCCCACGAGCGGATCGTCCATACCGATAATAGTCAGGCCGACGCCCTTCTCCTGGGCAAAATCCGCCAGCCTGTCAAATTCCATGGCTCCAATGTCAACACATTCCGCCAGCTCCGCAATGCCCGCATTGCCCGGCGCACAGTAAATTTTGTCCACCTGGCTGCTCTTTGCCACACTGGCTGCAATGGCGTGCTCACGGCCGCCGCTCCCTACAATCAAAACCTTCATAACTGCCTCCATTCTATGTGTGTGTAAATCAACGCAATATGTAATGCATCCCAAACGCCGTCACTTCCGGCGCACCAGATTGTCCACGATCGCAAGCCGGTCATTGGCGATCAAATCAATGGCCTCCGGCAGGATCTTCCACTCCGCCTGCTCCATCACGCGCCGCTGCAAAGTCTCCGGGGTGTCCCCCTCCAAGACCTCCACCGCCTTCTGCAAAATAATAGGGCCGCTGTCCGTGCCCTCATCGACAAAATGAACCGTGGCGCCCGTCACCTTATTTCCCCTGGCCAGCACGCTCTCGTGAACCTTCAATCCGTAATATCCCGGCCCGCAGTGGGCGGGAATGAGAGACGGGTGAATATTAATCATGCGGTTCTCAAAGGCCCTCACAAAATTTTCCGGCAGTATGACAAGATACCCTGCCAGCACAACCAGGTCGATCTGCGCCTTTTGCATCTCGCGGTTCAGCGCTTCGCCAAAGGCCTCCCTCGACGGATAGTCGCGCGGCTGAACCACACAGGTGCAAATCCCGTGCTCCTCCGCCCGCGTGAGAGCATAAGCGTCCGGCTTATTGCTCACCACCAGAGAAATTTCCGTATTGGTGATGCGGCCCTGATCCAGACTGTCCAGAATGGCCTGCAGGTTCGTGCCGCCCCCCGATACGCATACTGCTGTTCTCAACATAGGCTGATTCCTCTCTCTCCATAGCGGATCTCTCCCAAAACGTACGGCGTCTCTCCGGCCTCCCGGATAGCCTGGACAGTCTTGTCCACGTCCTCCTTATCCACAGCCGTCACCATACCGACTCCCATATTATAAGTGTTATACATAGACTCCTCGCTTACATTGCCCTCCGTGGCCAGCATCTTAAAGATCGGGGGAACGGTAAAGCTGTTCCTGTCAATCACCGCATGAGTCCCCTCCTTGAGCATTCTCGGAATATTTTCGTAGAAGCCGCCGCCGGTTATGTGGCTGCACGCCTTGATCTCCACGCCGGCCTCTCTTATGGCCCGTAGGGCTTTGACATATATTTTAGTGGGAGTGAGAAGCGTCTCTCCCAGCGTCAGATCGCTCTCCAGACACTCATAGGTGCGGTTCAGCGTCTCCGTATTCATGGAAAAAATGTTGCGCACCAGCGAGTAGCCGTTGCTGTGGATACCGGAGGAGGCCATTCCGACCAGCACGTCTCCGGCCCTTAAATTTTCTCCGGTAATCATGTCCTTTCTGTCGACAACTCCCACGGAAAAACCTGCCAGATCGTACTCCTCCACCGGGTAGAAGCCGGGCATCTCCGCCGTCTCGCCTCCGATGAGCGCCGAGTCCGCCTGCCGGCAGCCCTCCGCCACACCGCTCACAATCGTGGCGATCTTTTCCGGCTCGTTCTTTCCGCAGGCAATATAGTCAAGGAAAAACAGAGGCTCCCCTCCCGCGCAGGCAATGTCGTTGACGCACATGGCCACACAGTCGATCCCGATGGTGTCGTGCTTGTCCAGGATAAACGCCAGTTTCAATTTGGTTCCTACCCCGTCGGTACCGGACACCAGAACCGGCTCCTCCATACCGGCAAATCTTTTCATGGAAAACGCTCCTGAGAAGCCTCCGATATCCGTCAGAACCTCCGGCCGCATCGTCGAGGCGATATGTTCCTTCATCAGAGCCACCGCCTTATATCCGGCCTCAATGTCAACTCCTGCCTTCTTGTAATCCATTCCAGTAATCCTCCTCTATTGTCATAACTTGTTTCATTGTAGCATTTTTTCCATATGCGGTCAATGTTGCTTTTCCGGATTTGTGTATCGGCCGGAGCCGTCACCGGATCGCAAATTTCACAGTCTTTTTTCCCTTGTAATTTCCCTTGCCCTTTATGGTGAGGGAGGCGGTTCCCCTCCGCACATTCTTTTTGACGGTAACGGTGTAATCCCTCTTTTTCTTCAGGACGACGCCGTCTTTTTTCACCTTTATGGCAGGACGGATCTTCTTTCCCGTGTATCGGTATGTCTTTTTGAGACCGGTGATCCTGGCCTTTTTCACGGACGCCTTCACAATATGGAAATATATTCTCAGGCTTCCCGTATAATTTCCTGTACCGCTGGCCAGGATGAGCGCCATGCCGCGTTCTATATTGGAAAAATACTGAAGGGTGTAGTCCCTGTCCTTCACCAGTGTGGTTTTTCCAAGCCGCAGTTTTACCGACGGCCTGATTGCGCTTCCGGTATAACTGTACTGCAATTTGGGGCCGCTGGCGTTTGCCTTCGCCAGGGTACGGGCGCTCCTCAGTTCCTCATAGCGCTTTTCCGCTGCGGTCAGCACAGACAGGTTCGTCACCAGTTTTTTCTGGTTCGCCGTCAGGGCATTGTATGCGTTCCGCGCAGCGCGGATCGCCTCCTCCGACGAGATCTCCACCGTGCCGATTGCGCCGATTTTTTCAATCACCCGATTTGCCATGTTCTGGTTCAGCGCCCGCATCTGAGTCTCCGCCGCAGTCAGCATCGCATACCGGCTGGCTCCCAGATAGGCCTTCGCCTTCCCGCTCATCGCATCATACTCTGTCCGAATCCCCTCAATGTAGGCCTCGTCCTCCAGCGTAAATGTCTTTATGCTCTCAATTTTGTTCCGCATTGTCTGGGCAATCTGGGCGTCTGCGTAAATAGTATACAGTTCTCCGATGTTATAAATCTGGTTCTGAAGATCCGGTCTCAGTCCCTGGTAGGCGGCCCGTATTCCCTCCATCCGGATTATCTGGGCGCACATGGCCGCATCTTCTGTCTCCTCCAGGCTGCGTATACTCTTTATCAGTTCCACGACCGCCGTGGCGTCCTCCAGAACGCTCCGATTGGTTATCAGTCCGGAAATTCCGCTGACACCGCTGTAGCGAATGATAAATTCCTGATATTTTCCGTTGGCATCTTCATACCGTGACACATATTCACCGAATTTCTCATCGCTCTCCGGAACTCCAATCCGGTCGATCGCATCGATGACGTCGTTGCAATCGGTATTGAGCCGAATCGAGTTTGTCAATTTCGTCCTGTACTCCTCCGGAACAAGAGCGCGCTCGTCCTGTGTCAGTTCCTCTACATAATAGTCGTATGCCCTCAGCGCTCCCGCCAGTTCCGCTGTTGAGGAGGGCATATCCGGCACAAGACTCACCATCTCCACAAACCGAAGTATCCTGTCGTATTGATTCAGAAGCGATTCAATGGCTCCGCCGTTGTAGAGAGAACCCACGGCGATCTTCCACTCGCTCTCCTGCGCGTCGGAAACCGCTTTCCTGAGTGCGGCAAGTCTCTGCATAACGTCGTCTGTCATAGTCTCAAAACTGCCGACGTCGCTGTAGGCCTCCTCCACGCTCAGAATCAGCCGGGCTTTGTTGTAATCCGGAAGATTGGCAATCAGCGCCTCCTGATTTTCCCTTGTCAGGCACTTTTCATATACCGGAAGTCTGCGAAGCTCCGTATATCTGCTATTGCAGGCATTCACAGCCGTCTCTGCGCTCCGGATCTCTCTGGCAAAATCCGCGTAATTGCCGCCGCCTGTCTCAAGAGCCGGAATTTTCTTTACGGCCTCTGTCGCCCTGTCCGCCGCCTCAAGCAGTTCCTTCAACTGATCCAGCACGGAGACATTCTCTTTCTTCACACTGTCCCGTATCCTCTTGTCCGCCTCGTCATAGAGTTTGCGGACTCTCTCGTATTCCTTCCGGTCAAAGGCCTTTTTCAGAAGCCCTTCAACCTCGGCGTCGATTCCGGCCCCCTCCTCTGCAAGCAGTTTGACCTGTGCACTGTGATATGCCTCGTAAAAGTCCTTCACCTTAGTATAGAGAGGCGAAGCGGTACTCGCCAGGCTCTCATAAGTCGTCTTATCCGCCACATATGTATCCAGGTCCTGAATATTCTCCTCCGGTATGCTCTCCAGGAGAACTCCCAGTCTGTCCACGGAATCCGCAATCTTCAGCGTATATTCCGCCACCGTGGGCGCTTCCTTCAAAATGTTATCAATCTGCACCTTCGCCTCTGCCACGTCTCCGGCTGTATCCGCCTTGACGTAGTTTACGGGAAGTATGGAGACAACCATGGCCGCCATTATCCACAAGGCCAGTAATTTTTTCTTCATAAGCATCGCCCTCCACATTGTATTCACAACTATATATTTTACCTTATCTGCCGCAAAATAGCAACAACAAATCCTTTTCTTTCTGAGAAAAGTCTGATACAATGGAAACTATCAGTGATAAAAAAAGGAGGATATACAAATGGATAAAAAGAAAGGTTCCCTTCTCTCATACCGTCCGGACATCAAGGTTGTGGACGCCACCGTCCGGGACGGAGGACTGGTCAATGATTTCCGCTTCTCCGATGATTTCATTCGGGATCTGTACGCCGCCAACTTAAAGGCCGGCGTTGACTATATGGAATTTGGTTACAAGGCCTCCAAAGACATATTCCGGGAAGAAGACTTCGGCCCCTGGAAGTTCTGCGACGAGGACGCCATACGCAGCATTGTCGGGGACAACGACACCGACATGAAGATATCCGTCATGGCAGACGTGGGGCGCTGCGATTACAAGCGGGATATTATTTCCCGCGCCGACAGCGCCATTGACCTGTACCGGATTGCCACCTATATCAACACGATTCCCGCGGCTATCCACATGGTTGAGCACTGCAAAAACATGGGCTACGAGGCCACTATCAATATCATGGCCATCTCCAATGCCAAGGAAGCCGAGATTGACGAGGCGCTGGAGCTGATTGGAAAGAGCCCGGTGGACGGCATTTATCTGGTAGACAGTTACGGCTCCCTTTACATGGAGCAGATTGAGGAACTGGCGGACAAATATCTTGCGATGGCGGAGAAATATGATAAATTTGTGGGAATACACGCCCACAACAACCAGCAGCTGGCCTTTGCCAACACCATCGCCGCCCTCACACGCGGCATCAGCTATCTGGACGCCACCGCAGGCGGAATGGGACGTGGCGCCGGCAACTGTTCCACCGAGCAGTTACTGGGCTTTTTGAAAAACCCCAGGTATGACATTATCCCGATTCTCAAATTCCTGGAAAAACATATCGAGCCATTAAAGAGATCCGGCATCATCTGGGGCTATAATGTCCCCTATCTCCTCACCGGACAGATGAACCGCCACCCCCGCTCGGCCATTGCCGCCACGAGGGAGGAACGGATTGATTTTCTGAACTTTTATCTGGAGCTGAGCGACAAAGACTGATTTGAAAGCGGCGATGAGGCGCGCCCTGCCCTGCAGATTTGGCAGATGAGTTTAAATATTTATTATTCCAGACCGTCTTTTACCGACTGCAGATTCCGGAGCAGGGCGTCGAGTTCTCTTATCGTCTCCTGCCCGTCCTCCTCTGTGGCGTCCTCAAGTCCCGCCTGCACCTGTTCTGACATATCTGCCAGCTGCGCCTTCACATCCGCAAAGACGCTGTCCGCCGTCAGGTGTTTCTCCCTCACTGTCTTTTCTATCTCATTATACAGTTGAAGCGCCTGACTGGTTCTGTCGCGGACAGCCTGTTTTGTCTCCTCCCGAATTCCGCCGCCACAGGCCGTCAGAGCCGCCGACATAAAAACAGCCAGACAAAAAGAAATTATCTTTTGTCCGGCTGCCTTTTTCCCGTGGAAAAATTGTCTCCCCATCTGTGAATCTCCCTTCGAAAATACTCTCTTACCCCTGCTTTACGCTCCACAGGGTTCCCTCCCTCGTATCCTCCAACACAATGCCCTTTGCAGCGAGCTCCTCACGGATCTCATCGGCCCTGGCAAAGTTTTTCTCCTTCTTGGCGAGCCGCCTCTCCTCAATGCGCTCCTCGACATAGGCGGCCAGTTCAGAGTCCACCGCTTCCTCCTCGAAAGCCCTTGTAAGCCCCAGAGAAAGCACCTCGTCAAAACGGGCCGCAAGTTTTCTCTTGGCCGCGTCCGGCAAATCGGATTTTAACATATCATACAACACCGTAATGGCGGAAGACGTGTTCAAATCGTCCCCCAACGCACCGGCAAATTTTTTCTCAAACTCAGCCGCGCCCTCCGGCTCCGCCTCTCCTTCTTCTGTGAGTTTTTTCAAACGCCTCATCAACTTCTCGTAGGCCGCCGCCACGTTGTCGAGCGCCTCCCAGGAAAATTCCAGCGGCTTGCGGTAGTGGGAAAGCAGACAGAACAGCCGGTACACCATCGGATCGTATCCCTTCTCCTCCAGCAGGGAGACGGTGAGGAACTCGCCGCTTGACTTGCTCATCTTGCCGTTTTTCGTATTCAGATGGTTGATATGGAACCAGTAATTGCACCATTTATGCCCTGTATAGGCCTCGCTCTGGGCAATCTCGTTGGTGTGGTGCGGAAAGATGTTGTCTACGCCGCCGCAGTGGATATCCAGTCTCTCTCCCAAATGCTTTAAGCTGATGCTGGAGCACTCAATGTGCCAGCCGGGATACCCCAGTCCCCAGGGGCTCTCCCACTTCAATTCCTGATCCGCAAATTTGGAGCGGGTAAACCAGAGAACAAAATCCGTCTTGTTTTTCTTGTTTTTGTCCTCCTCCACGTCTTCCCGGACGCCCACCTGCAGCTCCTCCTCCTTCTGGGCGGACAGCACATAGTAGTGAGCCAGGCGGGAGGTGTCAAAATATACATTGTCCCCCGCCACATAGGCATAGCCCTTTTCCAGCAATACCTCTATCATATGTATGAAGTCGTCGATGCAGTTGGTGGCGGGCTCCACCACGTCCGGCCTTTTGATGGCGAGCTTGCGGCAGTCCTCCATAAAGGCGTCGGTGTAGTATCTGGCAATGTCCATGACGCTTTTGTGCTCCCTCCGGGCGCCGGCCAGCATTTTGTCCTCGCCGGTATCGCCGTCGCTCGTCAGATGGCCCACGTCGGTAATATTCATGACTCTCTTTACATCATATCCCACAAAGCGGAGATATTTTTCCAGCACATCCTCCATGATATAACTGCGCAGATTCCCAATATGCGCATAGTGGTACACCGTGGGGCCGCATGTATACATGGACACCTTACCCGGCTCGACCGGTACAAATTCCTCTATTTTTTTGCTCAGTGTATTATATAAATATGTCTTTGTATCCATCATGGGAATCGTCCTTTCTCTCATTCCGTCTCTGTTTTTATCGGAACACTGTATATATTATAAAAAGCACCTGAGAATTTTTCAAGTGCTTTTTATCATCTGTTTTGCGGATGTTTGGCGGACGCTTTCCCCGCGCCACGGCCGGACTACTTCTCTCCCAACTTCTCAATTCCCCTGAACTTTGCTATCACGTCGTCCACAGAGCGTTTATCCACCAGGAAATAATCCATGCCGTCTTTGTCCACCCGATAGAAATTCGTGCCGTCATAGGGGAGATATTTCACTGTCACATCGCGCTTTTCCTCATGGTAAACAATCGTCAGCACCGGCTTTTTGTCCGCCGGCCTCACAGACGATTTCGCCTTGGAGGTAAATTCCAGAAGATAGGCCGAGGAGTAGGGAGTCAGAAAATCCTGCTCGTCTTCTGCAGATATCTGCTTCCCGTTCAGCTTCCAGATATTCTGCTCCTTATTCTTCATAGTGGTGTCCGTTCCGGAATCATTTTGTTCCGTATCCTCCACCGGAGTTCTTGTCACCTTCAGTTTGGTTTTGCCGCATCTCACCTCATACCCTTTGATGTCTGTGGCCAGCGTGGCATAGACGCTGTGATCCATCGCGGTGTAGGCGTCCAGTTTTGTCATGTTCTCCACCACCGCCTGGCTCATTGTGTAGACATTCCGCGAGCCCTTCAGGCACACATAATATTCCTCGCCCTTTTTATTTCCCACCAGCAGATGAACCGTCTTATACTGCCGGTACTGTTCCGGAATTTCCGGTGCGCTGTCTGAGGAGGCGCTGTCCTCTGAGTTCTCCGTACCGGCGTCCTTTTCGCCGGAAGCGTCGTCCTGTGCGTCCCCCTGCGAGTCCTCCTCTGGCTTGTAGCCGTCTTTTGCGCTGTAATAGCGGACGGTGATTGCGGAGGCCGGTTTATCCAGACCGTATTTCGCCGGATTTTTTGATCCATATTCCACCAGTTCATCGAAAGTGAGGGCGCTGAAATATCCCAGCGTCGTCTTCCAGTCCTTTATACTGGTGCCAAGCGGCTTTTCATAGGGCTTCGTGATGTTCCAGCTGGAGTAGGAGGCCACCTGCTCCTTTTCGCTGACAGTCTTTGCCTCGAAGTCCTCTCCCTTCTGATTGTCCACATGCAGATAGGTCATGTAATCCTCCTCGATCTCCGGAAGATCATCTTTCTTTATCAGGGACTTGTAATTGATGTCCATTTTATCGTACAGGGACTGCTCCAGAAAGTAAATCTTGTCGGGTTTTGAGGCGAGCCCGTAATAGCCGCCCTTGACCGGCACGCCGGCCCCAAGGCTGTAGGCGTATTCCCTGCCATCCGACGTCTCCACCGTGATGGACATGGACGGTTTATCCAGACCGTACTCGGACAGCCTATCCGGATCGTAGGAAAGGCTTCCCGTCGCCTTTACCGTCTCAAAGGCCGACAGCAGACCGCTCACCGCCTCCTCGTCCAGCGGAATGTCCCCGCGGTCGCCAAATCTCCATTCCTTTCCCTTCTTCTCGAGCGCCAGCTCCTTATCCCCGTTTTTTACCCGCAGACGGACGATACTGCCTGTGTCGATGGTATCAACGGTGATCGTCTCTCCGGCGTCGGAGTCCTCCTCCGTCCCGCTGTTTCCGCCTCTCGGCACAAAAAAGTACAGAGCCAGTACCACGGCCAGCAGGGCGAACAGGATAAGCAGGGTAAGCAGGTTCTTTTTTTGCTTTGACATCAGTTCTTCCTCCTTCGGTACCAGATCACAAAACCGACGATGAGCAGAATCAGCGGAATAATGACTACCAGCGCCACGGTCCAGAATACTATATCCCCGTCCTTTATGATAACGCTCTGCTCCTGCATATTCCTGGCCGGAATAGCCAGTGTGGACACCTTCTCGCCGCCGGTGAGCCATGTGATTCCGTTCAGCAGCATGGTACGGTTGCCAAACTGGTTGCTCTTAATCAGGGAATCCAGCGTGAAATTCGGGGAGCCAAACACCAGAAGCCGGGTGGCATGGCCCTCTCCCTGTGTCTTCTCCGCATAGTCGTCGCTCACGGCCACGGCCACGTTGAACGGGCCGCTTATATCGCTGTCATTTTTCTTGCTGTAGTCGCCGTCCTTTGTGTCTGTCCGGCTGAAAGCAGACTCCGAAGTGGTGAGCAGCGGCTCAATCTTCAGAGTGCTCCGCACATCCTTCTGGCTCGTCATGCCGGTCACTGTATCAATATACACCGGAAGTTTTTCCGTCCCTCCGGTCACATCATGGCTTTCAATCGTCGGCTTGAGTACAATCGGCAGATCCGCGCTCATGCACTGCTCCGTGTCAATGACAACGCCATCTGCCACATTCACCCCGTAATCGCCGAGCAGTCTGTAATACTGTTTCATATTTTTCAGGCCGGCAGTAAGATTATTGAAAAACATGGCCTTGCCGCCGTTTGCCAGATAACTGCTTATTATTTTATATTCCTTTTCCGAAAAATCATACTGCGGGCCGTTCACTAACAGGATATCACAGTCGTCGGGAATCTTCTTCGCCGACAGTGTCTCCAACGTCTCTGTGTCAATGTTGCTCTTGTCAAACACGTCGGAGAAGGAGTTGGACAGCTCCTGCTCTCCGTGGCCGGACGTGATGTAGACCTTTCGGGAATTTTCCGATGTCACCTGCTGAATGGCCGAGGTGATTTTTCCCTCCAGATCGATCTCGGTCGGCACCTCCTGATAGGTCGTATAATCCATCTCGGTGTTGATCATATCCGAAAAGGCCACATGGACACTCTTATTCGACTTACTGTTGACCACTAGCACGTCGTTGTTGGAGATCTCATCCTCCGTATAATCCTTGGCAAAATTCGGATACAGCACCGGATCCTTTTTCTCCACGGTGATGTGCGGCAGTTCCTCATACTGACGGACGATATTCTCCATATTGATCGTCTTATAACCCGCGCCCGCCGATATGCTCTCGCCGCCGTCCTGACAGAGATAATAGAGCACAACGTCTTCCTTCAGGGAATCGGCCACCTTTTTCGAGTCGTCGGACAGTGAATACATTCCGTTCCGGCTCAGATCCACCGTTATATCCATTTTTTTCACAACCAGATTCAGGACAATCACCACGGCGATGACAATTACCATCACCAACGTCTGGAAACCGCCCATCTTGAACTTCCGGCTGGAGAAAGATTTCTTTAATCCTTTTCCTTTTTTCATTCTCGTCTCCTCCCTCTAGTTATATCTCTTTTTCTTGATCCGCTGAATCGTGATGAATACAAACAGGAAGCACACGCTGACATAGTATACCAGGGCGCTTATGTCAAATACGCCCAGCGTAAAGTTCGTATACCTGTCCGTGATGGATATGCTGCTGAGGAAATTGCCCAGCAGTCCGTCGAATTTGTCGGTAAAGAGAAGATACATCACAATCAGCGCTATCTCTGCCGCAATGCCGACGAGCGCCGATATCCATACATTGTGGATCCAGAAATTCAGCACAAAGCACACAATGATGATAAGCGCGGCCAGGAACCAGAAAATGAAAACATGGTCGGACGGCAGTATCTCTGCCAGGCTCGACATGAGATAGGTAAATATCATAATGACGCCCGACGCCACCGCCGCAATAACCTGGCTCTCCGTCAGAGACGAGATAAACAGGCCGATGGCGATATAGGCCGCCCCCAGCAGCAAAAATCCAAAGGTAGCTCCGTATGCTACGGCAAAGTCCACCGACTCCCCTCCGGTCGCCACACCGCTTACCAGTCCGCTCAGGATGAGCGGGTAGGTGCTGACAATCAGGACGGCAATGGCAAACAGCGTCAAAAGCGCCAGGTATTTTCCCACGATAATTCGTGAAACGGATACCGGAGCCGTGTACAAAAGCTGGTCTGTCTTCTGTCGGTTCTCCTCCGCCACAATCCGCATGGTGAGCACAGGCACCAGCAAAAGCACAAAAAACATCTGGACGCCCTGGTATACATAGGAAAAATCCGTCATTCCATTCAACAGATTATATATCATAAAGTACAGTCCCGCCAGCACAAGGAAAAAGGCGATAAACACCCACCCAATGACTGTGGTAAAATAGGAACGGAGTTCCTTTTTATAAACTGCCAGCATTTTCTTTTTCCCCCTCTCCTGTCTCTGTGGTCTCCGCAGTTTCCATCGTCTCCGGGGCCTCTGCGTCTTCCTCAGTTTCCGTTATCTCAGACGGCTTCTTTTCCTCCGGTTTTCCCGCTCTGCCGGATTTTTTCTTTTTGCCGCCGAACTGTCGCGTCCCGTCTCCGGTGAGCTGGATAAAGGCTTCCTCCAGAGAGGCCTCTTTGCGGTTCATCTCAAGAATGGCACATTTTGCCTCCGCCAGTGAGTAAAAAATTTCTTCCCGAATATCATATTCCGCCGGAGTGGAGATCTCCACGCGCTGCTCCTCCTTCTCCTGTGTCCTCATCACCTTGAAGTTTTCCACATGCTCCAGTTTTTCGATGACGCTATGGATCAAATCCCTGTTTCCCTTCACTAACAGGCTCAGCTCGTGGGTGCGCTCCACATGGCCGGTAATATCCTCCGCCTTATCCGACACCACCAGACGCCCCTCGTTGATAATCAGTATCTCGCTGCACACGGCGCTGACCTCTTGCATAATGTGGGAGCTCATAAAAATGGTATGATGTTTGCTCAGCTCCCGAATCAGGTCGCGCATCTCCAGAATCTGCTTCGGATCCAACCCCACTGTGGGCTCGTCGAGAATCAGTATCTCCGGATCGCCGATCATGGCGCCCGCCATTCCCACACGCTGTTTATACCCCTTGGAGAGGTTTTTAATCAGCCGCTCGGACACGTCTGTGATCTTCGTGAGCCGCATGACCTTTGACATCGTCTTTTCTCTCTCCGTCCTTTTCACCTTCTTTAAGTCGCAGACAAAACTAAGATACTCCCTCACAAGCATATCCGGATACAGCGGCGGCTGCTCCGGCAGATACCCGATACACGCCTTTGCCTGCTCCGGCTCATCGTATATGTCATGCCCGTTGACCGTCACCGTGCCCTCCGTGGCTGAGATGTAGCCCGTTATTATATTCATGGTGGTAGATTTCCCCGCTCCGTTCGGACCTAGGAAACCGACAATCTGTCCCTTCCCCACCGTAAAACTCAGATCGTCCACGACGTTGCGGTTTCCGTAACGCTTTACCAGATTTTTTACCTCTATCAAAACTGAAACCTCCTTTTATGTATATGGAACACGTCTACTATACACGTTAAATGTTACGAAAGTATGAACACCCGCCGGCATTGACATTTTTTTAAAAAGGAGTAAAATGGACGGGTAAGGAGCACAGGCTGTCAGCCGTGCAAAAGAAGGAGACAAAATACCATGAGCATCCATTACAAAAAAGAGATTATTTCCCCGGAGGTATTGCAGGAGCTGTATCCGCTGACTCCGGAGCAGAAGAAATTGAAGAAAAAACGGGACGACGAGATCCGCTCGGTCATCACCGGAAAATCCGATAAATTTCTGGTAATCATCGGCCCTTGTTCCGCCGACAATGAAGACTCCGTGTGCGAGTACATCACCCGTCTGGCGGGAATGCAGGATCGTGTAAAGGATAAGATTCTTCTCATACCGCGAATCTACACCAACAAGCCGCGGACGACCGGCGAGGGATATATGGGAATCGTACATCAGCCCGATCCGGAGAAGGCGCCGGATTTTATGGAGGGGCTCATCGCCATGCGAAAGATGCACCTGCGCGCCATTTCCGAGACAGGCCTCTTTGCCGCTGATGAGATGCTTTACCCGGAAAACTGGCCTTATATCAGCGATATTCTGTCCTATGTGGCAGTGGGAGCCCGCTCGGTGGAAGACCAGCAGCATCGGCTGACCGTCAGCGGAATGGATATACCGGCCGGCATGAAAAACCCCACCAGCGGTGATTTTTCGGTTATGCTTAACTCCTGTATCGCCGCCCAGGGGCCTCACACCTTTTTGTATCGGGGTTACGAAGTAGTCACCGATGGAAATCCCCTCACGCACACCATTCTGAGGGGAGCCGTGAACAAGCACGGGCAGGCTATCCCCAACTACCACTATGAGGATCTCGTGCGGCTCCACGAAAAATATTCTCTCCTGGATCTCAAAAATCCGGCCTGTATCGTAGACGCCAACCACTCCAATTCGGGCAAAAAATTCTACGAACAGCCCCGTATTGTGGACGAGGTACTCCACAGCCGCATGGTATCTCCGGCCATTGCCGAACTGGTAAAGGGAGTTATGGTGGAGAGTTACCTCCTCCCCGGAAGCCAGAAAGTCAACGAGCATGAGTTTGGCAAATCCATCACCGATCCGTGCCTCGGCTGGGAGGAGACAGAGCGGCTTATTGATAAAATTGCGAGTCATTTATAATACCGCTTCCATAATGGGAAGATGGAAACGGGCCTCTGACAGGCAGGCGGCGAGAAATACCACGGTCACAAGGACATATACCGCAACCGGGTGTCTCCGCTGCCTGTCCTGCGTTATCCTGTAAAAACAGAACAGATACAGCGGCAGCAGAATCAGGTTCTGGGGAAACAGTCCCGCTAGGTAGACAAGGATTCCCGCCGCACCCCGCCCAAAAATGAAAAAGAGGGCCAGAAATCCTTGCCGCAGCCCCGTATACAGAGTAAATACCTGGGGATACCACTGTGCGGCCCGGCTCACAGACAGCAGCCAGAGCAGGAGGAAATATTTTCCGTGAATCCACAGGCTCCGAAGAAATTCATAGCCTGGCTGGCGCTCCCCGCTCCCCCACTCCTGCACGTTTTTTTCCATCTGCGCGATCAGTTCCCCGAAGGAATTCTGAAAAATATAATAGAGCAGCGCACCGCAAAAAAAGCCGATCAGGAAGAACAGGGCAAATTTCTGCAAAAACCCCGTCATACCTGTCCGGCTCTTTATACTCTCTCTGTTCTGCATACCGACGCCTCCTCTCACGATGCCTGCCGTTTGTGTTCCGACATTCTATACATACTATGAGAAAGAGGAATAAAACATGCCTTACTTTATCCTGTCCCGCAGCACCTTGTAGGACATGATCCCCGCAATGGTCTTGCCGTCGGTGATCTCGCCTCCAGCGATCATATCCACCAGCTCCGGCAGCGTATAGCGCTCAATCTGGACAAATTCATTTTCGTCCAGATGCTGCCTGGACGGAATCAGATCCTCCGCATAATAAATAGCAATCTTCTCGCTCGTATAGGCCGCCGCCGAGTGGTAATCGACAAGGTGGACAAGCTTGTCCGTGCGGTACCCGATCTCCTCCTCCAGTTCCCTGGCGGCGCAGAGGGCGAAATCCTCCTCCCAGCTGTTCCTGCCACCGGCGGGGATCTCCAACAGAAGATCGTCAATGGCTCCCCTGTACTGGCGCACGAGGATAATCCTTCCATCTTCGTCCACCGGTATCACAGCCGCCGCTCCCTTGTGCTCAAGCACGTCCCATCTGGTGCGGTTGCCATTTGGCACAAGCATATCGTAAGTGTAGAAATCCAGTATTCTCCCCCGATGCTCCAGTTTCCTGCCGAGGATTTGGAATTTCTCCAGTTTTTTTTCACTCATTCTGCACTACCCTTTCATGATATAAAATTTCCACCTTCAGTATCAGGGACGATGTCACGCCAACTCCCCCAGAAAGCTCTCAATCCTGTCCATTCCCTTGCCGATCTGCTCCTTGGAAATAGCATAGGAGAGACGAATGTGATTCGGAAATCCAAAATCGGCGCACGGCACCACGGCCACGCTGTAATCATCCAGCAGAATGTCCGCCAGATTGGAAGTATCTCCCACCGGTTTTCCCTTATAGGACATGCCCAGCACATCCTCTACGTCAACAAACAGGTAAAAGGCTCCCTGCGGTTTCAGCGCGCGGACATACGGAAAGTTCTTAACCCGTGAATAAATGTAATCCCTGCGGGCGCCAAATTCCTCCACCATTTTTTTCATCGTATCCTGCGGCCCGGTCAGCGCCTCGACAGCCGCCTTCTGGGCAATCGAGTTGGGATTTGACGTCTGATGGCTCTGGACGCTGCTCATCAGTCCGGTAATCTCTCTGCTGGCTCCCGTATAGCCGATTCGCCAGCCCGTCATGGCATAACTCTTTGACAGACCGCTGCATGTAATGGTGCGCTCATAGATCTCTTTTCCCAGAGAGGCAATGCTTATATGCTCATCTTCTCCGTAAATCAGATATTCATACATCTCATCTGCCACCACATAAATATCCTTTTCCACGACGACCTGCGCAAGCGCTTCCAGTTCCTCTCTGGTATATACCATACCGGTTGGATTGCTTGGGCTGTTCAGGATAAAGGCCTTGGTCTTCGCAGTGCACGCTGCCGCCAGCTTCTCCGGCGTGATCTTATAGCCCTCCTCCTCTGTGGCGGCGACAATCACCGGAACGCCTCCGGCCAGCCGCACAATCTCCGGATAACTCAACCAGAAAGGCGCCGGAATAATCACTTCGTCTCCCTCATTGATAAGAGCCGTAAAAATATTAGTCAGGGAGTGCTTCCCCCCGTTGCTGATCACAATCTGATCCGGCTCATAATCCAGATGGTTAAACCTTTTGAATTTATCGCAGACGGCCTGCTTTAATTCCTGCGTCCCCGAAGCCGGAGTGTATTTGGTAAAGCCGCTCTGAATCGCATCAATGGCGCACTTCCCGATATTTTCCGGCGTGTCAAAATCCGGTTCCCCGGCTCCAAAACCCACCACATCGACTCCCTGCGCCTTCAGTTCCTTGGCCTTTGCTGTAATCGCCAGCGTGGACGAGGGCTTTACTCCCTGCGCTCTCTTTGATAATGTCAATGGCATACTGCTATCCTCCTGTTTTACTCCTTAGTTATAAAGCGCCAATTCGGGCACAAAAATACCCAAACTGACGCCGTTGTCTTTCTTATTGTATACTAAAATGCCTCATAATGCAAGTTTACATTTATTTTGTTCTTAAAACTGTTCTTAAAACCCTAGTTCTTAAAACTGTGGATCGGAGCCGGAATCCGTCCCTTTCTCTCCACAAATCCCTCGCAGGCAAACTCATTGACCGGCATAATCGGGGCATAGCCGAGAAGACCTCCAAATTCCGCCCTCTCGCCCACTCCCTTCCCCTGCACGGGGATCAGGCGCACGGCCGTGGTCTTCTGGTTTATCATGCCAATCGCCATCTCGTCAGCCAGTATACCGGCTATGGTGGAGGCCTTTGTGTCGCCCGGAATCGCGATCATATCAAGCCCCACGGAGCAAACGCAGGTCATAGCCTCCAGTTTCTCAAGCGTCAGCGCTCCCTCCGACACCGCGTTGATCATTCCCTGATCCTCGCTGACCGGAATAAAAGCGCCGCTCAGACCGCCCACATAGGAGGAGGCCATCACACCGCCCTTTTTCACCTGGTCGTTCAGCATGGCAAGCGCCGCTGTAGTACCCGGCGCACCGGCGCGCTCCAGTCCCAGCGACTCGAAAATCTCGGCAATGCTGTCTCCGACCGCCGGCGTGGGCGCCAGGGACAGATCAATGATGCCAAAGGGGACGCCGAGGCGCCGCGAGGCCTCTCCTGCCACTAACTGTCCCACTCTGGTAATCTTGAAAGCCGTCTTTTTAATCGTCTCGCAAACAGTCCCAAAATCCTCTCCCTTTACCTTATCCAGCGCAGTCTTTACCACGCCCGGGCCGCTGACTCCCACATGAATCACCGCATCTCCCTCTGTGACGCCGTGGAAAGCGCCCGCCATAAACGGGTTATCGTCCGGCGCATTACAGAACACCACCAGTTTGGCACAGCCGATGGAATCCCTGTCCGCCGTCAGTTCTGCCGTCTTCTTAATCATCTTGCCCATGAGAAGCACCGCGTCCATGTCAAGTCCGGTGCGGGTGGAACCCACATTGACTGAACTGCACACATATTCCGTGGAGGAGAGCGCCTGGGGGATCGACAAAATGAGATTTTTGTCCGCCTCCGTCATCTTCTTTGACACCAGTGCGCTGTATCCGCCTATGAAATTGACGCCCACAGTCTGGGCCGCTCTGTCCAGTGTCTTTGCAATCTCTGCGAAGTCCTCCGGACAGCGGCAGGCCGCCCCGCCTACCAGGGCAATTGGAGTGACGGAAATTCTCTTGTTCACAATGGGTATCCCGTACTCCATGCTGATCTCCTCACCGGTAGATACCAGTTTTCCCGCCAGCGTAGTGATCCTGTCATAAATTTTAGCGCACATTTTATCCAGATTGCTATCGGCACAGTCAAGCAGGCTGATTCCCATGGTGATTGTGCGGACGTCCAGATTTTCTTTTTCAATCATGTTGTTGGTCTCAATGACCTCATTTATATTTATCATGCAAATCCTCATTTCCTATTTTCCGCGCCGCATTTCAAATCCGGTGCATTTTGTCAAAAATCTCCTCGCGCTGGACGCGGACGATACAGCCGATGCCCTCTCCCAGCTTCTCAAGCTCCTCCGAGATCTCCACAAAACGTTTCTCCTGGCTGTGGAAATCCACGATCATCATCATATGAAAAAATCCGTCCACAATCGTCTGGGAGATATCCAGTATATTGATATTTTTCTCCGCCAGATAGGTGCACACCCTGGCGATAATTCCCACGCTGTCCTTTCCCACCACGGTAATAATTGTCTTTTTCATGTTCGCTCTGCCCTCATTTCTTATTCTATGTCTATGGATCCAGTCGGTTCAAACCGCTTCGCCACCGACAGCTCCGCATCCATGCGGTTCCACGTCTCACTCTGCTCCAGCTCGTAGCTAACAGTCCGGTATGCCAGCTCCGGAAAATTGTTTTCTTTACTCAGATGTCCCAGCATAATATGCCTCAGATCCGGGTGCAGGATCTCCTTTATCAGCCGGGCCGACGCATCGTTGGAGAGATGCCCCCTGTCCCCCAGTATCCGCAGCTTCAGCGAATAGGGGTAACTGCCCACCTGCAACAGGTTTATGTCGTGATTTGCCTCCAGCAGCACGGCGTTGCAGTCCTCCAGACTGCGTATTATCCCGTCTCCGTAGTTTCCCATATCCGTGGCTATCCCCACCTTTTTCTCCCCGGCCTCCACCGTATAGCACACCGGCTCGGCGGCATCATGGGAAATGGAGAACGAACGGATCAGCATATCCCCCAGTCCCACTTCCTCCTGTGGCCGAATGATATGAAACAGATCCGGCGATATATTTTTCATATTTCCCTTTTCCCATATGGCATGGACGGTACCCGCTGTGGCATAAACAGGGATTGGCGCCCTGCGAAGCACCGGCCCCAATCCGCTGATATGATCTGTATGTTCGTGGGTGACAAAAATCGCCTGAATCCGGTCGAGGGAGAGGTTTTCCGCCTCCAATCCCTCTTTTACCTTCTTCATGCTGATTCCCACATCAATTAAAATCCCTGTCTGTTCATCTCCGACAAAAATACAGTTTCCACTGCTTCCGCTGGCAATACTGTAGAGTTTCATAAACACCTCGGTTCTGTCCGCCCTCTGTAGCGGCAGACGCCTCTCACATGGTATTCTTAATCTGGTCGCTGTCTATGGTGATCTGGTCGCGGCCGTTCCGCTTGGAATGATACATCGCCCAGTCGGCCCGCGTCAGAAGTTCGCTCGGATTCGAGCATGTCTTAGGATAACTGGCCACACCGGCGCTGGCTCTCACCTGTACCTCCCTTTCTCCGAAGATTACGCTTCCGCTGCGGATCTGGTCGTGTACCTCCTTCACAATCTCATACGTCTCATCAATGTTCTTTCCGAGAAATGCGATGACAAATTCCTCGCCGCCATACCGTCCGGCAATACCTCCATGGGACAGGGCGCACCGGTTTAAGAGCGTGGCCACATAGCGGATAACCTCGTCGCCGCACTGATGTCCATAGGTGTCGTTTACCATCTTGAACTTATCAATATCAAAGAGCGCCAGTGATACGGGCACCTTCTGGTTCATGGCCTCTGACAGATACGAGTTCAGAAGCTCCGTCAGATGACGCCGGTTATAAATCCTCGTCAGGCCGTCCCGAATCGCCATGTCGTTCATCTTTTCATACAGAGCGACGTTGGAGATACCTATACTCAGCTGGCTGGCAATATTCTCATAGAAATTGCGGCTGTCCATAAATACATTGTCGCGGTTTTTCCCGACTACCAGAGTTCCCAGCCTCTCCTCGTTCTTCGAGATTGGCAGACAGATCAGAGACGCCGGCTCCCTCTCCTCGTCCAGATATTTGAAGAATTTAACTGTGTCCGTGGCCGAGTTCTGGATATAGGTCTTGGAGAGAAGCAGAAGTTCAGTGAGTTCTGTATTGCACACAGAATCCCGAATCTCCTGTTCAAACTTATCCCCCATGCTGGTAGACATGGCCAGAAATCTCCCCTGTGGTTCCTCTCCCGGCACCAGAAGGCTGTTGTCCGGCTCAAGGATCACCATAACCCAGTCCATGTCCAGACGAATCTGCATAATGCGCGTGACATGGTTCAACAGCTCCTCTTTTTCCAGGGTGGCCGCAATCGCCGCGGATATCTCATTCTGCACAGACATCTCGTCGTGGGCCCGGTTTATCTTTTTATTGGCTGCCTGCAGTTCAATCTTCTGCATACCGAGCATCTCATTGGTCTTTTTGATTCTCTCCTGATGCTCCTGCAGGGCCTCGTTCACCTCATTCAGATCTTCCATGGCCCGGTTCTGCGACATCAGGCGTTCTTCGAGATAGTTCCATATATTAGCCAGTATCTCCCCGATGGCGATCAGCGCCAGAACCGACGCAATATCAAACATCAACTGGAGCATAAAAGCGGGCATATACAACTCGTTATCCTTATACATCAGGCTCATGGTAAGGGATATGGAAAAAATAATATAAAACGTCGCAAACAGGGCGTAGCACCCAATCCGCTTAAATAGTTCATCAAAGGGAATATAAAATATTGTCTCAATGGCAAAGGCAATCGTCAGCGTGAGAAAGAGGATTTCATCCCGCTGCGTCTGCTCTGCGAAAAAGAATACCGTGGCAAATGCCAGGCGGCCTGCGTGATAAAGAATACCCAGCCGGTTGCCCTCCAGAAAATTCTTCCCGCTCCGGAAAGACGTCGCCTCCAGCAGAGCCATTAAAACCAAAACCGCCAGAGTAATCCCCAGTTTCGGGCCAACGATCTCATCGCTCAGATAGGCGTCTATCATCATATATCCCGCCACGGCTCCGTATACAACCAGATGGAGCAGCAGGATCTGCCGGCTCTGACGCAGGTTTTTTAACTGTTCTCTCATATTTTATATCCTCCTCTCTATTTTTCCCAATATAATTCGATTTCGTCACCCTCGAATACAGGCTCCGTAAAATCCCTGTCCACACCATTAATCCTTGTCACCAGCCGGATCCCGCCGACCTTGGACATGTCAAACGGATATACGTCAAAAACATCTACAAAAATCGGTTTTTCCTTCGCCGGCATCGTGACCGGAGTGCCGTTCACCTTTATATGTACCGGAGTGGCCGGCGCCTTCTTCTGTGCGGCAGCCCCTCCGCCCGGAGAACCTGGCGCCGCGCTTGAGATTATCGTGCCGTCCGCTCCCATCTTGGGCGTGTCAAACGGTATTCCCTCCAGCCACTCCGGAAGCGGCTTCAGCGGCTGGAGCAGAGGATCCTTTTCCATGTGTTCAGCCGGAGTCTGCGGCAACTTCTCCTCCCGCTCCTTTGGCTTCTTCTTCTCTGCGGAGCGGTTTCTGTCCCGTCTGTTCTGTCCGCTCTGTGTGGATCTTCTATCCTGTCTTTTCTTATCCGGTTCTCTCTTTTCTGATTCCCTCTTATCCGTCTCCTTCTTATCCGTCTCCTTCTTATCCGGCTCCTTTTTACCCGTCTCCTTCTTTGCCGGTTCTTTCTTATCCGGCTCTTTTTTGCGGTCAATGGTATCGCCGTTGCGGACTTCCGAATCATACCCCGCCTCGCGGCCGTTCAAAAGAACAGGAGATACCTTTTCCATCTCGGCAAATTCGAACACGCCGCCCACGGTGTAGTAATCGCACACCTCGACCTTGTCCTGCTGTCCCACTTCCGTCATGGGATTGGCCGGTTTTCCGTTTATCTTCACGGATTTCGGACACAGTATCTTCCTCCCCATGAACGTGATCTCAAGTTCCTCCCTGCACTCGGGGATATCGGCCACGACAATGCGTCCCGGATCTCCCTTCGTGGAAGGACGCACCCATATATTGTCCTTTTCATTCAATCCTTCGTTGAGGCTTACCTCTCTGTCATTTTTGCGGATCTGAGCCGGTTCGCCGGACTTGCCCTTCACTTCCCGCTTCTCGCCATTGACAGAATAATACAGGGATTCACCCCGCAGCGGAAACAGGTTTGTCTGCGAGAAACCGGCGCTTATACAGGCGTCCAGCACCGTCACTTTTCCGTTGTCGTACAGTTTTACGCGCTGATCATTCACCGTGACATGAATGAAATTGCTGCGCTGTTCATAATAGTTCATGCAAATGCCGATCGGCGTCACCAGAGTGGAGTCCTTTTGAATCCCCGGCTGTTCAAATTCGACATTGGACAGCACCTCGGCCCCCCGAATCGCCACCCGGTTCTCCGGAAGCTTCAGATAATTTGCCAGCGTCTCGGTAAAGCCCTCATGCTTGCCGCCGCCGCCCACTACAAAGACGGCGCTGACTGTCCGCCCCCCGTTCAGGGCAATGATGCGCTCGGCAATATTCCGCGTGATCTCGTCCACCGCCGCAGCGGAAATACTGGCGATATCCTCTTTGGTAACGCGGATATTCTCGCCGAATATATTGCTGAAAACTACTGATTTGCGTTTCTCGCACTGTCTCTTTACATGTTCCGCCGTCTCAAAGTCAATCAGATAATTCTGCGCAATGGCCTCCGTGACCTCGTCGCCCGCAAGGGGAATCATGCCGAAGGCAATAATGCTCCCGTCTTTGACGATTGAAATGTCCGAGGTTCCCGCCCCCACGTCTACCAGGGCAATATTCAATAACCGAAACTTCTCCGGTATCGCCACCTGTATCGCCGCGATTGGCTCCAGCGTCAGGCTCGCCACATGAAGCCCCGCCTCCTCTACGGCCGAATAGAGTCCGTCCACCACTTCCTCCGGCAGAAATGTCGCAATCAGTTCCACGCCGATGGAATTGGCCGTGTGCATGGCGATCATTTCCATCGGATATCCGTTCAGGAAATATTTTACCGTGGAATATCCGACACAGAAAAACTTCTTCTCCTTCTCCTCCTGATGAATCTCCTCATAGGCCTTCTCCACACCCAGCATATCCAGCGAGCGGATATGCTCGTCCGTCACCTTTGTCTCTCCCGGAAACTCACAGACCGCCTGTACCTTTTTGGTCTTTAACACCCGACCGGCCGCCGCGATGCTCACGTCAAGCAGAGTCTGATGGAGACGGTTTTCCAACCGGTTCTTGATCTCCGTTATCGTCTTTGCCACTGTCGGAATGTCATGGATCTGTCCGTCAATCACCGCACGGGTGGTGTGCTCAATCGTCTCCTGCGCCACCACAATGAAACGGTCTGTACCGACGCGGTATCCTACCGTTCCTACAATGCTCCTGGTTCCGATATCCAAGCCAAAAACATATCCCTCATTGTTATTCATAGTCATTTGTCCGCCTCGTACTTCCTGCGTATTTTATATCCCGAATTCCATTTATTATACTATTGTATCATACTTTTGCCGTTATGCAAAGAAGCAATTCTGTAAGTTGCGCATAAATTCTGCAAGTTGCGCAGATAATTCAGAAAGTGAACCGTTATTATCAATTATTTTGTCGCATCTTTTTGAGAAGTAATTGTCATCTTTCTGCTTTTTCATAATTGACAGAGACTTTTCCTCCGTGTAACCCCGCGCCTTTTTCAGGCGTTCGAGCCGAACCTGGCGGCTGGCATACACCCACCACACCTCATCGCACAGCGCGTCGCAGCCTGTCTCAAACAGGATGGCCGTCTCTATCACTACCAGGGGCTCCCCCTCCCATTGGCTCAGTTTTTCCTGCATCTTCCGGAACACTAACGGGTGGACGATTCCGTTGAGCGCCTCTCTCCTGCGGTCGTCCGCGTAGATAATATCCGCCAGCGCCCGCCGGTCGATTGGCGGATCCGCGCAGCTGCATTTTTTATCCGCCGGCGTCAGAATTTCCCGGCCGAATTCTTCGCAGATTCTCCTGTACGCTCTGCCTCCCGGCTCCATGACTTCACGCCCGATTTCGTCTGCAATGAGCAGACGGGCGTGATATTTTTCCTCCAGTATCTTCATGACGGCAGACTTACCGCACCCCACGCCGCCGGTAATACCGATTACCCGTCTCTTTTTATTTTGCCTCATACCAGTTATTCCCCTGTTTTACCTCTGCGATCAACGGCACCTTCAGTTCGCAGGCCTGTACCATTTCCTCCTCCAGAAGTTTCGTCACTTCCTGAATTTCCTCCCTGTGTGTCTCAATCAGCAGTTCATCATGGATCTGCAGGATCAGACGGGAGCGAAAGCGCCCCTTCTTCAGCCGGTCGGCCACACGGAGCATGGCAATCTTTATGATATCCGCCGCCGTTCCCTGTATCGGGGAATTCATGGCGATGCGCTCGCCGAACTGCCGCTGCATAAAATTCTTTGCCTTCAGTTCCGGAATGGGACGGCGTCTGCCAAACATCGTGACGACATACCCTTTGCTCCGTCCCTCCTCTACCAGCTCGTCCATAAAAGCCTTTACCCTGGGATAAGTTGCAAAGTAGTCCTCAATATAATCCTCCGCCTCCCTGCGGGTGATGTTGAGATCCCGCGAGAGGCCGAACCCGCTGATTCCATAAACGATCCCGAAGTTTACCGCCTTGGCATTGCGACGCTGCAGATCCGTCACCTCGTCATAGGGGGTGTGGAACACAAGCGACGCCGTCGTTCTGTGTATGTCGGCGTTTTCCCTGTATGCCTCGATTAGTCTCTCATCTCCGGACATGTGCGCCAGCACCCTCAGCTCGATCTGGGAGTAGTCCGCATCCAGAAATACATAACCGGGCTCCGGCACGAAAACCTTGCGTATCTGACGCCCCAGTTCCATGCGGATTGGAATATTCTGAAGATTCGGCTCGGTACTGCTGAGGCGCCCCGTGGCCGTAATATTCTGGTTAAAGGTGGTATGGATTCTCCCGTCCTCCGCGTCAATATATGTTTCCAGCCCGTCAGCATAGGTGGACTTTAACTTTGTCAGCTGACGGTACTCCAGAATCATCTCTATGATGGGATCTTCAAAGCGGAGTTTTTCCAGCACCTCCGCCGAGGTGGAATACCCCGTCTTCGTCTTTTTCCCATAGGGCATCCGCATTTTTTCAAACAGAATCCCCCCAAGCTGCCGTGGGGAATTGATATTAAAAGTCTCGCCGGCCCTGTCATAGATCTGCCCCTCCAGCTCGTCTATGCGCCCGCCCAGCCTCTCTCCATATTCTGTCAGGGCCTGGCTTTTTACCAATATGCCCCATTTTTCCATGTCATACAAGGTAAATACAAGCGGCATCTCAATCTTCTCAAACAGCTCGCTCATCTTTGCCTTTTTCAATTCCTTTTTCAGTTCCGGACAGGCAAGGACATTCACCAGCGCGCAGTAGCAGGCATAGCGGGCCATCTCATCCGGTTTTTCTCTCAGCGCATCTTCAAAAGACTGCTTTCCAAACATCTGGCTGTACGGAAAGAGGGCGATGCCGGTATACTCACCGGCTATATCCTCCTCCGCAAAGCTTTTTTGTATCGGATTCAGCAGATACGCCGCCACATTTGTATCAAAAGAAGTTTCCGGCGCCGCCTCCGGCAAAAAGTCGAGCTGGGACTTCAAATCATTGACGGCCAGCACCCGTCCGGAGCGGAGCAGTTCCGCCATGCGGCCGATAATGTCCTCTGCGGACAGAGCCTCCCCCACACGGGCAAAAGCCGTCTTCTCCCTGGAGAGCGATACGGCCATGCCGAGAAGCCGTCCCGCCTCTTTCGATGAAAACAGCAGCATCTGTCCCGTCTCGTCCGTCGCAGGATCGTTACCGGTACGGTATACCGCCCTGACGCCGACCGTCTGCGCCGGATCCGCATCGCTCCAGAATTTCTCCCACTCAGCAACCGTCGTGAGAACGGAAAATTTCTGTTCCAGGGCCTTGTCCCCCGCCGGATTGCCCTCAAATCGCCCGAGGAGGGATTTGATGTCCAGCGACTGGATCAGACGGAACGCCTTCCCGTTATAGATATCCCTGATTCTGCACTGTTCCATGGATATTCCCAGGCGGCAGTCTGTCTTGATGGTAGCCAGCGTCTTACTGAGCCGCGCAAGAGAGGCGTGTTCCCGCACTGCCTCCCTTGCACGCGCCGGAGTGATCTCATCCACATGCTCAATGGCGTTTTCCACTGTACCAAACATTGTCAGTATTTTCAGAGCCGTCTTTTCCCCCACGCCCGGCACGCCGGGTATATTGTCGGAGGCGTCCCCCATCAGCCCTTTCAGATCAATTATCTGGGAGGGAGTTACTCCGTGCTTTTCAATCACCTGCGCCGTGTGGTAGTCCTCCACGGCGGTCTGTCCCCCCCTGGTCTTTGGAATACGCACCAGCACGGTATCGCTGGCAAGCTGCAGCAGATCCCTGTCTCCGGAGATCACCGATACCTGATAGCCGTCTTTCTCCCCCTTTTTTGCCATGGTACCGAGAATATCGTCCGCCTCAATTCCCTCTCTGGAAAAAATCATGATATTCATGGCCTTCAGCACTTCTTTAAGAATCGGAACCTGTTCCCGCAGTTCCTCCGGCATAGGCTTTCTCGTACCCTTGTACTGTTCATACATGGTATGCCGGAATGTAGGGGCTTTCTCGTCGAAGGCAACCAGCATATGGCTCGGCTCCTCCTCATCCATCACCTTGAACATGATATTCAGAAATCCATAGACGGCATTGGTGTGCAGCCCGTCCCGATTTGTCAGGGGCGGTACGCCGTAAAAAGCGCGGTTAATGATGCTGTTTCCATCGATTAAAAGCAGTTTATTTTCCACGTTCTCTGTTTCCTTTCCTTCTTTTTCCCATCAATACACCCCTGCACTGTCCTCCGCATCCACTGTATATAGCATACCCTGTTTGCGCCTTTTTTTCAAGAAAATTGTTGACACTATATCAAAAAAATGATATGATAATTTCCGTTGTGGG
Organism: uncultured Lachnospiraceae bacterium; assembly: GCA_947629865.1. GTDB lineage: Bacteria > Bacillota > Clostridia > Lachnospirales > Lachnospiraceae > Eubacterium_F. Next base: position 134,703 of record CANRFJ010000004.1, read on the forward strand.
CGGATGTGGCGGAATTGGCAGACGCACAAGACTCAAAATCTTGCGGTGGCAACATCGTGCGGGTTCAAGTCCCGCCATCCGCATATAGCAAAGAGATACGGTTCAGGCAGTACAAGCCGGCTGAACCGTATCTCTTTTTCTCTTTTAACCCTCTGCAGGTAAACTGTCATTCTTTTCCTGTCAATTATACTTTTTGCTGTTGCACTTCGGGTATTTGCTCTTTTTCCATTTGTGCGTCTTTTTCATCACGGAGGACGATTTGAGAAAATAGGTATAATACGGCTTGGTATTTTTGTTGCTGTCATTGACAATCGGATCGTCAAACGTCACGTCTATGTGATACCATTTTCCGCCCAGCTTCACCATATTCCAGCCATGTCCCACGCCACTGCTGCTGCCCACTACAAACCGGCAGGGAATCTTCAGTTTTTTCATGACCATCTGAAAAGCGTGCGCATATCCGTCGCAGACCGCCACCTTTTTCAAAAGGGCTCCCTCTGCCTTGTGGGAGACCGCCGGCACCCTGCCAAACTGATACCGGTAATAATCGTACTTTACATTCCGGATAAACCAGTTGTGGACGGCCCTGATTTTCTCATAGCGGCTCATGCCGGCCTCGACAGAGGAGCGGACAATCTGATTAAGCCGTTTCTTTTCCGTCTTCTTCCACACGATGACCTGGCAGGTGTACTTCCTGCCGTCCGCCGTGGCCGTAAGCACAGCGCGCCCCGCCTTTTTGGCCTTGATCTTACCGCCGGCGGTGACGGTGGCGACCTTTTTCCTGCTGCTTTTCCACTTCACTTTGGACAGACAGTTCAGCAATATGTTTTTATCCGAATCCCCCACAAGGAGATAGCACTTTTTGCGGAGGGGCTGAACTTTCGTGTCCGTCGCGGTGGGAATATCATTTTCCGCGGCGTAACTGTCTGCGCTGGATTTTTTCGGCGTCACAAAATTGGTGAGCTTTTCGCAGCCGTATACAAAGTTCTTACTCAGCGCGGAGACGCTCTTAGGAATCACGATATATGTCAGGTGCAGACAGTTATAAAACGCGCACTGGCGGATAGTCTTCACGCTCTCCGGCAGAATCACCGCCCTCACATTCGAATTGTTGCGAAAGGCCATGGAACCGATCTCCGTCACATTATCCGGCACCGTCACGACGGAAGCCGTGCCGTTATAAGAGAGGAGTTTCGTGCCGGATATGAGAAATTCCGGTTCCGTCTGTCCGTCCGGCTGGGCCGGCGTAACCCCGTCAGACGGGGAATCCGCTCCCATAACCCTCCCCCCGATTATCTGGAAGTAATCCGGCATCCTGTCTCCAAGAACAGTCCTAAGATACTCAAGCAGAGGTTCCCTGTCGTTTTGGAGAGAATAAATTATACCGTACTGCTCCTGCGTCACCTCAAACTCCTGGCTATCCAAATAAATGAAATAGCGGTAGGACTCCGCGGCCTTCACCTCTGTCGCGCACAGGGCGGCGCCGGCCACGCTTCCGGACACCAGTGAAAAAGCCAACAGGCAGGCCATCAGCCTTCTTCTCATCTTCCTCATTTTACCCCCAGCCTTTCTTCCAGAGCTGCCACTACAATCTCCAGCACCTTAATCCGCGCGTACAATTTTGAATTGGCCTCGATGATATGCCACGGCGCCTCTTTTGTCGATGTGCGCACAACCATCTCGTCCACGGCCTTCTCATAGGCCTCCCACTTTTCTCTGTTGCGCCAGTCCTCTCCTGTGATCTTCCACTGCTTCTCCGGCGTGTCCTGTCTCTGCTGGAAACGCTTCTTCTGTTCGTCCTTGTCAATATGCATCCAGAATTTCAGCACGATTGCCCCGGACTTTACCAGATGGGCTTCCATATTGTTAATCTCGCTGTAGGCGCGCTTCCACTCCTCCTCCGAGGCAAAATTCTCCACACGCTCTACCAGCACTCTCCCATACCATGTGCGGTCAAAAATAGCCATGTGGCCGTCTTTGGGGAATTTGTCCCAGAATCGCCAGAGATAGTGATGGGCCTTCTCAATGTCGTTGGGGGAGGCGATTGGAACCACTTCATATCCCCTTGGATCAATGCTCTGGGTAATCCGCTTGATGGCTCCGCCCTTGCCGCCCGCATCCCAGCCCTCGAAGGCAAGTATGACTGGCACGCGCTTTAAGTACATCTCATTGTGAAGCCGTCCCATTCGCTTCTGCAGATCCTTTTTCCGTTTTTTGTATTCTTCGGGAGACAGTTCCTTTGTCAGGTCAATGTCCTGAAGGACGCCGTTTCGCAAATCCTCCACTCCCTCCGCCTCCACTGACGGACGCTTTTCGAGCACGTCCTCCCTCTCGGCGACCGCCTCTGCCAGCCGGTTCACCACCGTCGTCATAATCTTGCAGATGGCATAGCGCTTGTCCATGGCCTCCACCACCGTCCACGGCGCATTCGACACATCTGTCTGGATCAGCATAGCGTCGCAGCGCTCCAGGCATTTGTCATAATTTTTGTTCTTCTTCCAGTCTGACTCACTCACCCGCCACTTTGTACTGGAGTCCTTCTCCAGGGCCTCCAGACGTTTTTTCTGCTCCTTTTTGGTAATCGCCAGGAAAAATTTTATGACTACCATTCCATCGTCCGTAAACTGCCTTTCAAACTGGCGCACCTCCTCCGGAGATACGACTCCCTTTTCCACCCCCTGATACCAACTCCGGTCAAAAATGTGTATGCGCCCCTTAGGCGGCGTCTTGATAAAATACCGCCAGAAGTACGGGTGCATCCGATCCTCCTCTGTCTCCTTCTCCATTGTATACACCCTGAACCCGCGCGGATCCAGCGGCTGAATCATCTTGTTTATCATCGTTCCCTTGCCGGAGGCCTCAAAGCCCTCAAAAACTATCATGACTGGGATTCCCAGTTCCCTGCTCCTCCGCTGCAGCTCGCCCATACGAATCTCCAGGTGAGCCATTCTCTCAGCATAGTTATCCCACGCCGCCTCTTTTTTCATGTCGATCTTATCCAGCATAACAATCCCTCCTCACATAATCCGGACTGCCGCGGCAATCCTTTCCTTCACAGACAAATCTCCTGTCTTAAGTATACCGTATCTTACCAGTAAGCGTCAAATATCTTTTTGGCGATGGGCACGGCATAGGCGCTGCCCGTTCCGGCCGCCTCAACCACGATGCTCACGACCAGTTTCTTCCCGTCTTTTTCCCCATAACCGACAAACCATGCGTGGGAGTCCCTGGAACCGTTCTGAAATTCCGCCGAGCCCGTTTTTCCCCCTGCTTTATAGGAGCCGTATAACAGGGCGGTGGCCGTCCCGCCCGTCACCGTGGCCCGCATAAGTTTCTTCAGCGACTTTGCCTCCTCCGGCGTAATGGGCTTCGCCACCTTTTCGGGTTGTGTGGTCTCAAGCACCCGACCGGTGGAATCCTCCACTCGATCCACCAGATACGGTCTCATGAGCACGCCCTCATTCACCGCCGCACAGACGAGAAAAGAGTTTTGCAGCGGCGTAACCAGTGTGTCCCCCTGTCCGATGGCAGCCTGCATCACATCTCCCAGCGGAGAGGCGTCCGTCACGGCGATCCGCGAATTATTCTGCTCCAGTTTCCGGAGAGGAGTCGCCCGGTTATAGTACAGCGACTCGCACAGGCCTCTCAGTCCGGAGATATTCATCTCGCTTCCAATCTTGCAGAAAGCCGCGTTGCAGGATTCGGCAAAGGCGCTGGTGAGAGTTACCTTCCCGTGTACCTCTCCCCCATAACAGCGTATTTTTTCCCTTCCTTTTCCGATGCTTCCGGTACAGTTATAGCGGAAGCTCTCGCCCGCCTTCTTCTCCCTCATGTATTCCAGCGCCATATACAATTTGAAAGTAGAACCCGGCGGATAGAGGCCCTGGGTGGCCCGGTTGTAGAGAGCGGAGTCCTCATCTTTGTCCGCTGTCAGCGCCGCCCACTTCGCATCGGTGAGTTCCCCCGGATCATAGGAGGGCCTGCTCACCATCGTGAGTATCTTTCCCGTGTCCGGCTCAATCACTACCACGGCTCCCCTTTTGGAGCCGAGTGCACTGCTGGCCGTCTGCGACAGATTGACGTTCAGGGTGGTGACGATATTATTGCCCGGATTCTTCATTCCCCGCGCCTCATTGAACATGCCAAAAAGCGGGTTGATGCCCGTCGTGAGCATAGTATAGCTCTCACTGGACTCCAGGCCCGTCTTCCCGTGCGAAACCCTTCCCACCGTGTGGGCAAAAAGGCTTCCGTAGGGATACACTCTCGTCTCTCTCCCCTTATTGTCCGTTCTTGTCTTAGCCAGCGCCTTCCCCGTGTCGGACAGGATACTTCCCTTCGTCACCCTCTCCGCCAGCAGTTCCTGCCTCTTATTATACGGATTATTGAGCACTTTATCCGAGTCGTGCAGGACAAAATACGCGATATATCCCGCCATTACGAGAAAGAGAATCATAAAAATATAGGTGACGGCCGCCATCTCGCGGTTCAGCCGCTTACCTCTTTTTTCTTCTCTTATTCCCTCTCTTTGCTCCGGCGCCTCCCCGGAGGCTGTTTTCTTCTTCCCTCTCAAGCCGTTCCTCCTCTGCTCTGCCGTTCAGGACATACATACCCTGAATAATGCTGAAAATAATAATAGTCGTAATAATCGAACTGCCGCCATAGCTGATGAGCGGCAGCGTAACCCCTGTGGAGGGGATAAATTTCGTCGCCCCGCCAATACATAAGAATACCTGAAAAATAAACACCACGCTCAATCCAAACGCCGTCAGTTTATAAAATCTTTTTTTCATTTTCATGGCAATGTTCACAAACATAATATAACTGCTTATATAAACAAGAATCAGGCAGATGGAAAAAATCACGCCAAATTCCTCTGCGATGGCGGAAAAGATAAAATCGCTCTCCACGACCGGCACGCTGTCCGGCAGCCCCTGTCCCAGCCCCATGCCAAAGAGCCCTCCCGTGCCAATGGCAAACAGGCTCCGGCATATCTGATATCCGGCGGCGTCATTGATATGGGGCCACGGATCCCGCCATGCAGTCACGCGGATCTGGACATGGGTAAACAGCCGCCAGGCCACCAGGGAAGCCACCGCACCGGCTCCCACGCCCGCCGTCAGATACCAGACGTTCATGGTTGCCACATACAGCATCACAAGATAGGTGACAAAATAAATCAGTCCCGCTCCCAAATCCCTCTCGACCACCAGAATCACCACATGCACCGCGGCCACCGCCGTAATCGCCGCAATGTGACGGAGCTGTGTGGTCTTTGACAGGAGGGCTGCTATGAAAAATACATAAATTATCTTTACAAATTCCGACGGCTGAAGGACAATCCCCGCAAAGGATATCCAGTTTCTGGCCCCGTAGCGCTCGACTCCGATCACAAATACCAGAAGAAGCAGCAGGATTCCCGCCAGGGCATACTGCCAGCCCAGTTTCTCCCAGATGGTAAAGCGCTCGATAAACAGCGGTACCAGAAGACAGACGCCCATGGCGACCGAAGCCATCAGAAGCTGCCGCACGGCATAGTCATAGTTTAGACGTGCCAGCATGATAAATCCGATCATCATGCACATCATCATATTGTTGAGAACCAGTCGGGAGAGACCGCGGTAAAAAATCCGGTATATTTTTACAAAGCCAAAATAAAAGGCCAGTTCCAGCAAAAACAGGACGCCGTAACGGAGTTCCTTGTGCTCCAGAATCAGTATCGAACTGCACAGCACATGGATCAGCACCGTCAGCGTCCGCTGGGCGCGGAATACCCTTTCCTTTCCCGCTTCACTCTTTCCGCCAAACGCCCCGAAGCAGGTAAAGGTGTAAATGGCAAATAAAATAAGGATCACATACCGTGAGAGCTCTGCAATTAAAAGTTCCATTCCCCGATTACCTTTCTGACTTCGTCTTCCCGTTCCCAGGTAAAATCCAGTCTCTTATGCCAGCCGTCTCCCCTTCGTCGCACGGGTTCGCTGGTATATATCGTATTGTAACAGTATTTGCAGTGATTTACCACCGTAAATTTATCGCCCTTTGGCGAGACCAGTTGCAGACGCCCCGCCGTCCCGCATGGGAGATATTTGGCATCCGCCGCCGGACACCCCTCCGATACCATGACCGGAATCCGGCCGTACTCCCGCGCCGGAAGCGGACGGAGGCCAAAGAGCTGCTCATAAGCAGCAGCGGCGCGTCTGTTTTCTCTGTAGAGATTTTCCTCCGCATACAGATGGAGAGAGGGAAAATTATGTCCGGCCCACACAAGCGAGGCAAAACTGTTGATCACGAGAGCCTCCGGCGGCAGTTTGGCAAAGACAGAGCCCCTCTCCCGCCACGACTCCTCAAAGTTTCGCCGCGCCCTTCCCCGAAACGCCTGCGGCAGCGACAGGGCGGCGCGTCTGCCCCGCAGAAGTTCCGCGGCTTCTTCCCATTCGTCTGTCGGCAGATCTTCCAGTTTCAGATGAAAGAGCGCTTCGTCGCGGACGGCAGACAGCGCCGCCCGCAGCTGGGCGAGTGAGGAGACGCTCACAACCCTCTCCACCCCGTCAGTTTCTCTCCCGCCCGCAGCCGGTATGTCTCCGTGTCCTTCCCCGCGGGATATCTTCGGCGGGAAAACCTGTCCGGACGGGCGCTGTCTGCGCCAGGCTGCGGCCGCCTCTTTTTCCCAGAGGGCAATCGCCTGTCTCCGCAATTTTTTCAGCCCTCCGAGCGAGAGGAAACTGTCCGGTTCTATAGACACCGACAGCGTCTCCCACACATAATCGGTAGTTCCCAACTGAGACAGGGGCGTCCGGATCTGTTCTTCCGTTACGGGCCTTTTCTCCGCCGCAGAGACGATCTCTCCCTCTGCGCTCACGCGGACGCCCCGCCCCGCAACCGTGAGTCTGGCCGGTTTGCCCCTCTCTGCCGCAAAGACTCCCTCGAGCGGGTATTTCTCCGCGAGCGCCCTATCCGCCTTTTCCCTGACGGCCTGCAGAAGCGCTGCGTTTCTTGTCCGGTAAACCTTCTGCCCCGTACGCAGGGTGGTTTTCCTTCCCACGTTGGCTGTTATTTGCTCTCCGGCGGCAGCGGCGCTCCCCGAAGTGTACTCATAGAGTTTCTTTCCCGCCCCGTCGCGAAACTGTAACACGTCCTGTGGGTGGATCTCCTCTCCGGCAAGCCATGTGGCCTGTCCCTCCCCCGTCCGTATCACCTCTCCTGCCAGGACGCCGTAATGACCGCCGTGCTCTGTGTCAATCATATTCCTCTTATCTCTCTCAAAGAGATAACTGTCCGAAAAGCCGCCCCGGTTGTACAGATCCTGACAGCGGCGGTAATCCCGCCACAGTTCACTGTCCGGATCCTCGCGCAGTCTACGGAAAGCATCTTTTCCCCTCTCCCTGTAAAAATCCACATACTTCCGGTAGACACTGGCGGTATAGGCGCTGTATTCCATCTGCTTCATGCGCCCCTCGATTTTGAAGGAATCAATTCCCGCCTCCGCCAGTTCCGGTATATATGCTAGCGTACAGATATCCTTTGTGTTCAGAAAATATCCCTCTTTCCGCCCGCGCTCCCCTATCCGGCTGTCCATAAGCTGCCAGGGCAGGCGGCACGGCTGGGCGCACATGCCCCGGTTGCCGCTGCGTCCGCCGATGACCTCGCTCATCCGGCACTGCCCCGAATAACAGTAGCAGAGCGCCCCGTGGACAAAGACTTCAATCTCCAGTTCCGTCTGCTCTCTGGCCTCACGGATTTCCTCTATGCTCAGCTCCCTGGCCGGCACATAGCGCGTCACTCCAAGGGAGCGGAGCAGTTCCGCCTCCTCTCCGGAGAACAGCGTCATCTGTGTGCTGGCGTGGAGGGGAAGATCCGGAAAATTTTCGTGGAGAAGGGACAGCACTCCCATATCCTGTACGATGCAGGCGTCCAGTCCCGCCTCGTAGAGGGGACGAAGCAGCGGGAGAAGCTCCTGTTCGAGCTCCCTGTCGTTTAAGAGGGTATTCACCGTCAGATAAATTTTCTTCCCTCTGAGATGAGCAAAGGTCAGCGCCCGCTCCAGTTCCTCCGGGGCGGGGTTGTCGGCAAAGGCCCTTGCCCCGAAACGGGTGGTACCCACATAGACGGCGTCCGCCCCCATCGCAAGCGATGCGTACAGGCTTTGCAGCGAACCGGCCGGAGCCAGAATCTCTATGTCCTTCACTCTCTCATCTCCTCCCTGCCTCAACAGCGGCCGCCGCGCTCCGCGGGCCGTCCGTTGTTAATAGAATAGGACTGCCGATGCAGTCCTATCTTTTTTGTTTTAACCTTGTCTCCAGTTCAATAATCTTCTTCTCTGCTTCCTCCAGTGAGGTTTCCAGCTTTTCCCTTTTTTCCCCGTCCTTTTTTGCCTGTTCCTGCAAATCAATGATCTCGTGCTTCATCTCCAGCACCATCTTATCCTTTAATTCGCTCTCGCTCTGGAGTTCCTTCAGCTTTTTCTTCGCCTTGTGGTAGTCGTCGGCAATGTTGATGGCCAGAAGAACATTCCGCAGATCCAGATCCAGTCTCCGGTAATAATCCTTTTTCTTGAAGTCCGTCACCTTGCGGTTGATATAGGAGGCAATCTGCTGCAGATACTCGTCGCTTTCAAATCCACAGATTGTGTACTTTCTGCCGTCAATCAGGACGTCGGTATCGTTCATGTTTTTCATTGTTCCTTCTTTCTGCTGTCTGGGGACAGCCGTTCATTGGGCGGGCACATTCACTCTCTGCCGCTTTTATATGTAAACAGTATACATGAAATATCATTTTTCGTCAAATATTCAGTCCAAAATGCGCATAGGCCTTCTGTGTCACAACTCTCCCCCTGGGCGTTCTGGCCAGTAACCCGTTCTGTATCAGATAGGGCTCATATACGTCCTCCAGCGTGACGCTGTCCTCCCCGATGCTGACTGCCAGCGCATCAAGCCCCACCGGCCCGCCGTCAAACTTTTCAATCATAGTCATGAGAACCATGCGGTCGGTATTGTCGAGTCCCAGTTTGTCCACCTCTAATAAATCCAGGGCAAAATCCGCTACTTTCTTCGTGATGATACCGTCATATCGAACCTGCGCATAGTCCCTCACCCTCTTTAACAGACGGTTTGCCAGCCGGGGCGTCCCCCGCGAGCGCCTGGCAATCTCCACGGCGCCCTCGTCCTCAATCTCCACCTTGTATATATGGGCGGAGCGCCGGACGATTTCCGTCAGCTCCTCCACGGTATAAAATTCCAGACGGTGCACCACGCCGAAACGGTCTCTCAGAGGGGCGGTCAGCATACCCGCTCTGGTAGTGGCGCCCACCAGGGTGAATTTGGGCAGATCCAGCCGGATACTTCTGGCAGAAGCCCCCTTTCCGATAACAATATCAATCATGTAGTCCTCCATCGCCGGATAGAGCACCTCCTCCACCTGACGGTTCAGACGGTGGATCTCGTCCACAAAGAGCAGATCTCCGTCCTGAAGGTTATTCAGAATCGACGCCATCTCTCCCGGCTTCTCAATCGCCGGGCCGGAAGTGATCTTTAAGTTGACGTCCATCTCATTGGCGATGATGCCGGCCAGCGTGGTCTTGCCGAGTCCCGGCGGCCCGTAGAGGAGGACATGATCCAGCGACTCTCCCCTCGCCTTGGCGGCCTCGATATATACCCGAAGGCTTTCCTTCGCCTTTTTCTGACCGATGTAGTCGGATAAAAATTTGGGGCGCAGACTGTTTTCCACCTTATAGTCTTCTTCCAGTAATTCGGTCGATATAACACGTTTCTCCATAACTGCCTCCATCACAGGTTTTTCAAACTCTGCTTCAAAATATCCTCGACTCCCATATCCGGAGTTATATCAACCCGCCGCACGGCCGCCGCTGCTTCGCCGGACGAATATCCAAGAGCCACCAGAGCCTGAACCGCATCGTTTCTCGCGTCGGCGGCGTCATCGGAAGGTCGTTTTCCCCTGCCGGATTGATTCTCTCCCTCCGGCATCTCCAGGCTGCATTTGTCCCTCAGTTCCAGAATCAGTTTGGCAGCCGTCTTGGCTCCGATTCCCGGCGCCTTTGCTATGCTCTTATCATCCCCTGCCAGAATGGAAAAGCGAAGGGTGTCCGCGTCCATGACGCCCAGTATTGCCAGAGCCCCCTTCGGGCCGATGCCGTTGACGGTAATCAGGAGTTCGAACATCTTTCTCTCGTCTCCTGTCAGAAAGCCATACAGCTGAAGGGCATCCTCCCTCACATGGGTATAGGTATAGAGTTTTACCTCATTGCCGGTCTCCGGCAGTCCCTCCGCCACAGAACCCGGCACTAAGATTTCAAAGCCGACTCCCTGATTTTCCACCACTACACGGTCAGCATCCACCGTATCCAGTATGCCTTTTACAAAAGCAATCATTTTTCTCCTCTTTTCTGCGCAGGCGCGCGCCTTATATTATCCAAGCGTGTCAAACATATGAAGGACATGCTGTATCGCCTTTTTTTTCCACGGACGGTTCTTCCATTCCTCATAGCAGATCTCACGGCTCTCGTCAAAGGTCTTTGTGAAATCCGCCATGACCGACTCAAGAAATTCTTTGTCGTAAACCCACACACCGTTTTCATAGTGAAGATAAAAACTCCGGTAATCCATATTGATCGTGCCCACAATGGCGCTGTGCTCATTCATGACGACCTTGGAGTGGATAAATCCCGGCAGATATTCATATATGCGGACACCGTTTTTCAGAAGAATCCCGTAGTTGTATTCCGTCATGTACTTGATATATTTTTTGTCCGGTATGTTCGGAGTGATGATCCGGACGTCTACACCACGGCGGGACGCCTCGATCAGCGTGTCCACCATAGGCGGCTCCAGAATCAGATAAGGCGTCATGATATACATGATCTTTCCGGCATACTGTATCATCTGCCTGTACACATTTCCCACGAAGGAATGGGTGCCAAGCGCCGGGCCGTCCCGCAGGACATGGCAGTACATATCGCTCTGCGGAAATTCCCTGTCCGGACGGTACCGCTCATAATCAATGACGTCCTCTGCGGCGCACACCGTCCAGAGCTCCAGAAACGTGACTGTCATTCCCCAGACCGCATCTCCGGTAAGACGTATGCCCGCATCTTTCCACACGCCGAAGCGGTCTACCAGATTGGCATACTCATCCGCTATGTTAAATCCGCCCGTGTATGCGATATTTCCGTCTATCACCACGATTTTCTGGTGGTTTCTGAAGTTCATAAACAGCTTGCTGACATACTTGTGAATGGGATTGAACACTTCCACCTGGAAGCCCTCCCTGCGCAGATCCGGCGCAAAGTCCTTTCCCGTCCGCATCAGGGCGCCAAAATCATCATAGAGGAATTTTACCTCCACGCCCTCCGCCACCTTATTCTTCAAAATGGCGTGCAGCTTGTCCCACAGAGCGCCCTCCGCCACGATGAAAAACTCTATAAATATAAATTTCTTCGCCTTTTCCAAATCCGCGAAGATGTCTTCAAAGGCGTCCTCGCCAAAATCATAATATCTGGCCTCGTTATTCTTGTAAAGGGGGGAACCCTCCGCCTGTATGTAGCGGGAGAGCCGCGATGTGACCGGATGTTTTCTGACAAACTCCTCCTCCACCTGTTCGTCCCGCAGCAGTTTTTTGTCCACTTCGACAATCTGCTTTTTGATGCGCAGATTCAGTTTGTTTCTCTTTCCAACCCGTCCCCAGATAGAGAACATGATATTTCCCGATATGGGCAGGACAACAATAATGCACAGCCAGGCAAATTTATAGGACATACTGCGGCTGTCGTTAGTCAGGGCAAGAATCGTAAGCAGTCCCAGCACCTCCATCGCAATGTAAAACCACGTGGAATACTGCCGGAGCAAAATAGGCAGCATAATGAGAAGCCCAAACTGAAATGCCACAAGCAGCGCAACGATAAAAACTCTCAGTGCGCCGCTCAGATTATTCTGCACACGTCCTTTTAACCCCTGCAGGTGCTTCAGCGGTTTTTTTTGTTCCCTGGTATCCATTCCCTTCCCTCCTCTGAACCGGCGGGCCGTCATTCTTCTTTTCTCTCTCCATTTAGGCAGATGTATATTTATGCCAAATAGTATTTTCCCTCTTAACTGACCTCATAGACATTTAAGCCGTGTATCCCTCGCGAACACTCCGTGTTCTCTCGGTCGAAAGTCGCGTCCGCACTTACGCCGTGCCTCCCTCGCGAACACTCCGTGTTCTCTCGGTCGAAAGTCGCGTCCGCACTTAAGCCGTGCCTCCCTCGCGAACACTCCGTGTTCTCTCGGTCGAAAGTCGCGTCCGCACTTAAGCCGTGCCTCCCTCGCG
>CANRFJ010000005.1 GCA_947629865.1 uncultured Lachnospiraceae bacterium
GATAATCAAGGCAGAATAAGATGAACTATATGCCATGAGGCAGGCATATATGTTTCACACAAACTGATGATGCCTCATAAATTCCCTGGTTTTTTTCATATTATTTTTTAATGTTTCAACATTGTTGTCAAATAAATATGTTTGATTAAAAGAACCACTAAAATCCATATCTGTTGCTTGCGCACTTTGCATCCTGTTTTTCGCGGTTATTCTAATAAAACTTGCTTTTGGTGTGTTTTTTACTCTCGGACCATAATTAGCTGGACTTTTCCCCAATGTATCCATTTCATGTATCTCATCACGCAATTCTTGATCTAACTCAGCAAGAAACTTAAATTGAGAATTTGTCTTAAATGTAATCCATAACCTTGGCAAAAGTTCATACCCTTTTCTATAGCCAAACCATCTCCCCATTTGCATTAGTGTATCGGCCTGACTGACAGAGCGTAAAAAAAATGTGCTAATTAATCCCTCAATTGTTAGTCCTCTGGATAAAGTTGCTCCTCCCACAACTATAAAGGCGGGTGCCGGTGTCGGCATATTATCCTCCGTTGGATAGGCCAATCTTACATACATTCCATCATCATTGACACCGTTATTTTTACAATTATCAATGCACATATGTATCCCTTCATGATATGTAAAATCATCGTCTTCATCCAAAGGAATATTTGTTGGTTCCCTTTTTAGTAAGACGCCTAATTCTTTACTTACTTCTGAAAATAACGGATATTTATTTATTTCCTCATCTTTTCTATCATATTGGGGATATTGTTCCCTAAATTTTTCAAACGTAAATCGCTTTGTTTCATCTTCCCATATTTTTTCGCACTCATCAATTATTTCATTCGAGCCCTTACTAATAATCCATTCTCTTACTGCTTTTGCTATGTTACTATGGTGATCTGTTTTTTGGCTTGTGTGAATTAACATACTAATTGGCTTTTTGTATCCCCATATTCTCATACAAGCAACTCCACACAAAAACCAACATATTGAATTCTGCAATGCTAATGGAATATGCAGTGAACCTTCAGTATGAATCTCTTTAATTGCCAAAAGATCCTTGTCCCTAATTATTCTTACAACATCAAGTCCATCATAATCATATTCGCCATCCTCAAGCCCAAAAATCTGCTGAGGTCCGAAGTATTCTCTTGAGACACTCAATGTAGATATAAAGTTTCTGGGATATAAAGAGTCTTCTGCCGCTTCATTTAATATATTAGCATATGGAGTAGCCGTATATCCAATATAATTCATAGCCCGATATTTATTATCTATTTTCTGTGATTTTTCATTTTTCCCATTCACCAAATCTCTTATTAGTCTATTAATAGTTCTAATGGCAGAACTATTAATTTTAGCAGTATTAATTCCAGCCTGGTCTGCCTCATCATCAATAACAAGAATTTTCATCTGCCTCTGCTTATTTGCATCAGATTGCAACCATTGAATCAGCCCTTTAAGTCGTCCTGTATTCTTCAGACAAACTGTAAAGTATCGTTGTTTTGATGCTTTATCAAAATGTAAATCCTGTGTTCTTTGTCCCAACATTGGTCTTTTTGATAAATGTTCCAAACCATACCAATTAAGATTTCCTTGACAATTTAAATCGTTCAATAATCTGTTTTGTGTCTGCTGCCTAAGATTTTCAATAGTCCCAGACAAAACAATAAACATATTCCAACCCCAATCAGCTGCCATCGCCATCAACGCCGCCATATTAGCAGTTTTTCCTGATTGAACATTTCCAATAACCAAGCCTTTAATTGGTTTTATATTTGTAGTATCACTACTTAAACGTTTAAGAATCTTTAAAGTTGTTCGTTCCATTTCATCAACAACTTCCTCCTTAAATCCTCTCTCAAGCAATTTATTTCTATACAACTGCCACGCTGATTTTGGATCTCTAGGGACAGTTACATCATTGTCCTCTCCTTCTCCCAAGATCATTGCTTGTCCACTAAGGTAATCTATAGTCTGCGTCTGTTCTTCAGCATCTTTTTGTAAACGAACAAGCTCTCTCCATTCATCGCAGTCTACCTTTTTCCAAAAGTTCATCACAGATTGACTACGCAAAAATTCCTCTAAATCTTTATCATCTTTACCCCCTGCATAATTAATCTGCTCCCATGTCATATTTCGTTCTCTTGCATTACGTATCCATTCTCTATGTTGATCATATTCAGGCAAACCAAAATCAGACATAACATTTCCTCCAACAAGTACTTTTCAAACCTGGCGCTTTTTATCTTTTGTTTGATAATACTATTATAAAACCACCTTTTTATACCGTCAACCTTTTACTCATTATTTGTATTTTCAACTTATCAATTATTGTGATACAAAAATTATGATGTTTATTTTCAAAAAAATTTTTCTGCCCTGCAACTTAACGGAAAAATGCTATGGACATATCCCGCCCATAGCATTTTTCATGCTTTCATCATTTTATTTTCCTTCAGCCGTGCGAGTAATTCAGCAGCACCTTTTTTTGTATCTTCTACAATTTCAGCAGGTGTCATTTTAACATGGCGAAGCGAATTATATTCTCTTATTTTTCTAATATCTTCCACATCAAACCGTTCACTTACTGTTGGCTCATTCATAGTCATCATCCTCACTTTCTATCAAAACAGACGGCGGATATATCAGTAAATCCTTATATCCTTCTAATGTTGTTATGACCTTAACCCCTCTGACTGTCTTTACATTTACAATATGCTTAAAATTCCATGATGTAATGATATCACATCCCGCAAGTATTGCCGCTGCAATATGCTGGCAATCATCAAAACTTTTTTGTTTCAAAATCCCAAAATCAATAAACTTCCCGGCCAATTCAACGGTATCTTCATCTGTCTCAATTATATTATAATCTATTTGGTCCAGATAATCCAATAATATTTTCAATTTTTCCTCATTGCATCCGCTAATTTCTCTTATTACAATATCTGAAATATATACCTCATACACCTTATTTTTAAATAATTCCCATAAATCCAATGTATTCTGCATCTTCTCCGGTGCATCCACCTGATACAGATAACTAACCACAGAAGTGTCTAAATAAACTTTAAGTTTCCGCATAATGTTCTCTCCTTGTCAAGATAAAGCATACCACAACTTTATGGCAACGCCAAAACAAATCTTTTCCGCAAATCACGTCTCTTTCTACTCAAAAGCAGTCCCTCCCAGTATGCCCTTCGTGTAGAACTCGTATATCTTGGCCGTTTCGTATCTCACTTCCGGAAAATCTGCCAGCGAGTACAATTCCGAGTTCAGATTATCCCGCTCCTTTGTGACAAAATATATCTGCTCCTTCATGTAATTTCTCAAATCCAGATGCAGCGCATTGTGAGTGGAAAACACGAACTGCCCCCTGTGCTCTTTTCCATTGACATACGCCACGATTCGCTCAGACAGAATGGGATTAATCACCCGATCCATCTCGTCTGCAAACACAATCTTATTCTCGTACACCACCTTAAAGAGTTGAACAGCCCATGCAAAAAATTCCCTCACTCCGGCGGAATCCCGTTTCAACTCCCTGGCGAAGGTTCCCCCGTCTGCCATTCTGCGGATAACCTTTGTCTCACTAAATGGTTTTTCCTCATCGACTTCGATTTTATCAATACTGTAATCGACCATCTTCAAAATATCCAGAAAGCGCTGATCCTGAATGATTCTCAGATCGTCCTCCTCGTTTTTCATGCTTTTGTACACAAAATAATTAATGGGCCTGGTCTCAACATTCAGCTTATTATTGATCCAGTCCACAAACTCCATGGCATGTTCATCTCCCAATATTGCCAGCCGGGTAGCGACAAGGCCTATGTTTTCATCGGTGAGTATGTGTTTCTGCTCTGATAGGAGGTCCTTTATCTTGCTGTGAGATATCTTGGTCTCTAGGGACGCTTCTACAGAATTTTCGTTTACTTTCAGTTTATATCTTTGTATGGAAAAAACTTCTTTTTCCCTGTCACCCTTCGTCTTTTTATAAGCCAGTCTCTCCTTGACAATACTGTACTTATCAATCTCGAGAGAATAGTGGTATATTGTCCCGCTTCCGCCCAGTACGCAGATATCAAATGACTGTCGGGTATCGCTCTGCTCCGGCGACAGATTGTTGACATTAATCAGACTCTTATAGGAGTGTTTAACCTCGTTATCCCGAAACAGCATTTTCAGAAAGCCCAGGCTTTCTATAAAATTTGTTTTGCCCCCTGCATTTTCCCCAATGATAACGGCCGTTTTTAAAATGTCAAATCCCTGCTCTGTCTGGACATAGTTATCCGGAAATCGATTCTTTACCCTATTACCCGGCGCCAGCAGATCAAATTCGGCTTCCTCTGCAAAGGAACAAAAATTTTTCACTTTATAGGATAGCAGCATAAAATCACTCCAAATCATTTTTATGGTTTAATTATATCAAATCCCGTCATAATATCAATATTTTTTTGTTTCAAACCATATTTTTGTTTTATTATCCCCTATCTCCCCGCAAATATTCACCCATCCGGTCCAAGTTCACTCCTGCGCCCCGTCTGTCGGGAGAGATTTTTCCTCCATCTCCCGACGCCTCGCCTCATCTACCGCTATCCACTCGTCCAGTGTCAGCGGCGTGTAATCCGAGAACATGCAGAAGCAGTTAATCATCTGACAGGGAATCGGACACGCCTCTCCGCCTCCCGGACTTTGGTGGAGCGTCTGCCTCGTCTGGCAGATGAAGCGGTTGACCAGCATCTCGTCGCGGGTGTCGTGCACATGGCCGTAGAGCATATATGCCACCGGCGCGCCCTCCTTGTTCCGGCGGTACTGGCCGTTGTAGCAGAAGATGGGGTAATGACTGAGTATGACTTTGCGCCTGTTGTCGTGGAGCTCCGCATAGGGCCTGATCCACTCAAAGCGCGAGGCGTCAAACCGACGGTCGTTCAGGTAGTTGTCGTGGTTGCCGGTGATGAGGCTCAGGCGGCCGTTGAGACGGGCCAGCATGTCGCTGGTCGGCTTTCCCCGCCCCATGGATACGTCTCCCAGAAGAATGACTTCGTCGCCCGCGCGGACTTTTTTATTCCATTTTTCTACTATATAGTCGTGCATTTCCTCACAGGAAGAAAACCCCCTCTTGTCCATCTTAGTGAGGAGGCTTTCGTGATAAAAATGCAGATCAGAAATATAATATCTCATTTTTCCCTCGGTTTCCGGCCGTGCACCCCATGACCGCTATTCGTCCGACATGGTAAGCTTGCCCTCCTCGGCATATCTTTTGCCGAGCAGGTAGATCCGTGCAAAGGCTTCCTTCGGCGTGCAGTCCGCATTAAAGAGGTACAGACACTGCCTGTTGTCTTCATACAGGGGGTAGTCGTCGCATATACCAAATGACGTCACGCTGGTGATATGGCACGGGCCGCCGTTGCTGTCGTCCATGGCGAGGAGAAGTTCATACATCTCCTGATAGCGCTCTGCCTGACGTCTCAGATTCGCTGCGGAGCGCGGCAGATTCGATGGTATCTCAAAGGAGAGCTCGGTTATCTGGATATCCATCCCCAGTCTGCCGTAAGCCCGCAGACAGGTCTCGAAGCTGTCTTCGTTATTTCCCTTCAGCTGAGAGGGATAATTCAGCAACACCGTCGGCTGAAGTCCTACGCCGTCCACCAGCCCCCTGCTCTTTAATATCCCAAGCAGGGTACATATATTGTCGCGCTTCCATGGCTGGAATACATTGTAATCATTGTAGATCAATTTCACCTCCGGAGCGGCGTACTTTCTCGCGTACTCGAAGGCCTTATACACATAGTCCGTCCCCATGGTCGCATACCAGTAGTTGTCCCCGCCGCCGAAGGTGGTGCGGCAGTGCCACCCGTCGCTGTTGTCCGAACCCGCCTCGCCGTCGTTTACACATTCATTTACCACGTCCCAGCAGTAGACAACGCCCGGATAATTGGTCTGACAGTATTCCAGCACATTCCGGATATAGTTTTCCAGGCGCTGTTCCATGATCTCCTTGGAAACATATTCGTTATCCTCATCGTAGCCCTTTTTGAAAAACCACTCCGGCGTCTGGTTGTGCCATACCAGTACATGGCCGCGCATGGATATATTGTTTTCACGGCAGAATTCCAAACTCTCCCTGCACACGTCGAAGGTCACGTCCACCTCTGTGACGTCGGCGCCGTCTCTGGCCGCCGCCTTCCGACAGGCCTCCTCGTCCAGAAGATTGACCGGCTTCATAAGGTTGCTGAGGGTGGTGCTGTTAAAATGCGTCTTCAGTATATTCGCCATTCCCTCGTGGCGGATAGCGGCCGTGTCTGCATCTGTGCCGTTGATGGCGGCTCCCACCATAAAGGAGGACTGGTACAACTCCCTCAGCGGCTTGTCATATTCCTTCACTGTCACCGGTGTGGGAGTGGGTGTTAGTGTGGGTGTGGGTGTTGGAACAGACGAGGGCGACGCAGTGGCGGTCGCCGTTGGCGCAGCGGACTGGCCCGGCTTTACAGTGGCGGACGGAGAAGGAAGTCCGGATCCACCTTTATCGGAGGGTGATTTTTTTTTCGAATCACTGCTCTTTGTAGCCTTCACAGTGACTTTGAATCGGATTACTTTCTTTTTGTAACTGGCCCGAACAGTCGTCTTCCCCTTTTTCTTCGCCCGCACGATACCCTTTGCGGACACCGTGGCGACTTTCTTCTTCGAGGAAGTCCACGTTATCTTCCTGCCGTTCTTCTTCAGCGCTTTCTTGCCGAAAAATTTGCGCACGACGGCCCGATTCTTTAATTTCACCTTCTGTCCGGCGCGCACGGTAATTTTCTTTGTCGTCGTCCGGACAGCCGCTTTTTTGGCGACGGCCGTCTCCGGCCCTGCCGCCATGACGCACATCAGCGCCGCCAGGCAGAGTGCCGTACATCTCCTGCTTCTGTTGGTAACTCTGTCAATTTTCTTCATATACTCCTCCATTCCGTTTTACATTTAGATTATATAGACCGGAGCCGTCCCCTTACCAAAGACAGCTCCGGCCTCTCAGCCGCCGCGCGGGCGGTTTCTATCTTTTTGTCACTGGATCTCGTGAATCCAGCCCTTCGGGGCCTCGATGTGTCCCATCTGGATTCCGGTCAGCGTATCATACAGCTTCTTCGTGACCGGTCCCATTGCGTCCATACCGCTCGGCATACAGATCTCCCTGCCGTGGTCTACAATCTTGCCAACCGGAGAAATCACAGCCGCCGTGCCGCAGAGACCGCACTCGGCAAATTCGCCCACCTCGGCGAGAGGCACAACCCGCTCCTCTGTCTCCAGCCCCAGGTATTCCTTCGCCACATACATGATGGAGCGCCTGGTGATGGACGGGAGGATACTGTTTGATTTCGGAGTGACAACCTTGTTGTCCTTCGTGATGAAGATAAAGTTGGCTCCGCCGGTCTCCTCTACGTTGGTGCGTGTGGCCGCATCGAGATACATATTTTCATCAAAGCCCTTTTCATGGGCGTCTACTATCGCATGAAGGCTCATGGCATAGTTCAGTCCCGCCTTGATGTGGCCGGTTCCGTGAGGCGCCGCGCGGTCAAAATCGCTGACGCGGATTGTAATGGGTTTGGCGCCGCCCTTGAAGTACGGGCCAACCGGTGTACAGAATACGCGGAACTGGTATTCCGTTGCCGGACTCACTCCGATCACAGGGCCGCTGGCGAACATATACGGACGGATATAAAGCGTCGCGCCGGATCCATACGGCGGTACATAGTCCAGATTCGCCTTCACTACTTTTTCCACTGCCTCCACAAAACGCTCCTCAGGAAATACCGGCATCTCCAGCCTCTTGGCCGTATCTGCCATACGGCTGGCATTTAAGTCAGGACGGAATGTCACTACCTTGCCGCTCTCTGTGGTATATGCCTTCAATCCCTCGAAACAGGACTGGGAATACTGGAGGACTCCGGCGCACTCGCTCATCGTCACGGTGGCGTCTGTCGTCATCGCCCCCGCGTCCCAGGCGCCGTCCTTGTACAGGGACACATACCGTTCTGTCGTAACCTGGTAGGAAAAGCCAAGGTTTGACCAGTCAATATTTTTCTTTTCCATGCTCAATTCCTTCTTTCTTGCGTCACATAATGTAAACTTTTTCTTTTATCTTACTCCCCGACTCTGGCGCTGTCAAGCCGAGAGAGGGGATTTCTGTCTTTATTTCCGGAACCGATTATTTTCCCTTGCGGCTGTTCGCCAGCTCCTCAAAGTCCTTGCGGGCGTTGCGGAAACTCTCCATCAGCTTCGGAGAAAATACGCCGCACTCGCCGGCCACGATCATGTGGAACGCCTCGTCCAGTGAAAAAGCGTCCTTGTAGACGCGCTCGCTCACCAGGGCGTCGTACACGTCCGCCACGGATACCAGCTGCGCAGAAATCGGGATATCGTCCCCGCACAATTTGTCCGGATAGCCCCGACCGTCGTAGCGCTCGTGGTGATGGCGGCAGATCTCATAACTGAGCTGGCGGTAATCGTCCTCCCATATTCCCTCAATCTGATTCAGTATAGCACAGCCGCGGGTGGTATGGGATTTCATGTACTCAAATTCATCTTCCGTCAACCGTCCCGGCTTCAGGAGGATACTGTCCGGAATAGCGATTTTGCCCACGTCATGCAGCGAGCTGGCCTCGGTAATCATATCGACCTTCTCGCCTGTGAGCCCATACTCCGGATAATCCTTCATCATCTGGTAGCCGAGGATACGGGTAAATCCCTTTACCCTCTGGATATGCTCACCGCTCTCTAAGTTGCGGGACTCAACCACCGTACCGAGTATATCAATAATACGGACATTGTTCTCTTTCAGGCGCACCGCCTGCTGTTTGAGTATTTTATTCTGCTTTTGCAGTTCCTCTGTCTGCTGCTCCACCTTCTGCTCCAGAGAGGCCTGGTATGAAAACAGCGCGACGATATTTTCCACCCGCTTCCGGACAATGGAACTGTCGAACGGCTTCTGGACAAAATCAGAGACTCCGTACTCAAAACACTTTGTCTCGGTCTCGGAAGCGGTCTCGCCGCTGATTACGATGACCGGTATCTTCTTGATCCAGCCCCGGTCGTTCATCATGTCCAGCACGGCGAATCCGTCCATCTCCGGCATGACAAGATCCAGAAGGAGCAGCGAGAGCTCCCCGTTCATCTTTTCCAGACACTCCATCGCCTGCTTACCGTTCTCCGCCTGTAATACGTCGTACTCCTCCTCCAGCATCTCCTGGAGAAGCTCGCGGTTTAACTCCATATCGTCTACTATCAGAATACGTTTCTTCATTTACTTACCTCCCTGTTCTGTTCCATTACAACGGTTCTGTTTCATCTTTATCTTCGGTATACGCCGATCCGCTCGCCCGTTCGCTTCACCATGACGTTGGATTCCGGCTTTGCGTGCCAGCGCATACGGTCTATCTCAAATATGGTTCCCTCAAAGAGGTTGCCCTTGATAACCGCCCTGACATCCTCCATCTTGTCGATCCGCTCCTGCAGCTCGCTCTTTTTCTTATACATCTCCCCCTGCTCCAGCTCCTTGGTATAGATGGCGTCCTCAATCTTCAGGTACATCTCCATGGTGTTGCGGACTTCCGGCGGATATTTCCTCTGAAATCTCACAAAGGCATTGCCGAGGACAGATAAATCATTGTGAA
Source organism: uncultured Lachnospiraceae bacterium (assembly GCA_947629865.1). Taxonomy (GTDB): domain Bacteria; phylum Bacillota; class Clostridia; order Lachnospirales; family Lachnospiraceae; genus Eubacterium_F. The sequence goes on from CANRFJ010000005.1 coordinate 9,660, forward strand.
TCTGCTCGATCTTCCTGTCGATTTTTTTCTGGGCCTTTAACAGCGAGCCGGTAACGCCCATCTGTATCAGCGTCTCAATCCGGTTCTGATTGCCCACCTGATGAGCCTCTATCCCCTGGATCGCCTGTACTACGCCTCCGGCGATGCCCCCGCCGTTGCCGGAGACAACAACCCGATTCTCCGCATGGATATTACAGTTTATGATATAATTGGCATACACGTCGTGTCCTGCCTGAACAACTGTCGAATCAAAATATCTTCCTGCCACATTCCGGCCGGCCTCCAGTCTGCCCTTGCTGATTCCCCGCGCTCCCCGCTTCACGAGCAGGCTTCCGCCGCAGTCAACGACGCAGTCTCCCACTTCTCCCTCGATGACGACGTCGCCCGTCGCCCGAAGCACGGTTCCTCTCTCTACCCGACCGCGGACGAGCACGCTTCCGTCAAAATCCACGTCTCCCCCGCTCTTTGTCACCTCGTCCAGAACGCAGACTTCCGAAACCTTCAGGTGGTTCTCGTTCAGTTCAACCCGCCCGTCCATGGCCGCCACATAAGTTTTTTTATCATACAAAAGGAGAACGCCGCTGCAGGACAGCATCTTCTGCTCCCTGCCCTTCGTAGTTCGCAAAAATTTGCCCGTCACGGTATATCCGGACACTCCCGCGCCAGCCTCGTGATAACAGGCCAGCCTCTGCCCCTCTTTTACCAGTTCAAACCATGACACGGTGTCGTAATCCACAGAGCCGTCCTCTGCATAGTTCCGGTTCTCCTCCGGATTGGTGCGGAAAAAATACTCGTACCAGCCGTCGCCGCCCTTCTCCGGTTTTCTTCCCTTCGCGATCAGTACCGGTTTGTTGTAGTCCCTCTCCGCCAGCATACGGTCGAGTTCTTCCTCCAAAATTCCCTCTTTCACGCCCTCGTCCTTCAGCGCCCGAAGGATCTTCTCTTTGTCATATTCGTTGTCCGTGCTTCCCCGAATCTCAAGATAAGCCTCCTGCTCGTCGCCGCTGATGGTGATGATAAAATCCTCCAGCACTACCGGCGCGCGGCTCTGCTCGACGATGTCCCTGGCAATGTCTGCCAGCAGTTCTTTTCTCTTGCGCTCCATGTCTGCCGACGTGTAGATCAGGCTGCGGTATCCCGATATGTCCAGCCCTTCCTCCAGCCCCAGCCGGATCTGCTCCATCTGGCGCGCCGAGTACATGCTGTTGGAATACTGGCTTATGTCAATGCGGTTTTCCAGTCCGTAGCGGAGCTCCCTCATCTGCTGCCAGGAATATTCCACACGGGCGTAGTGCGACACGTCCAGCCCTTCCTCCAGGCCCTTGCATATCTCGTGTATGGCAATCCCGCGGAATTCCTTTGACAGGTACGGGACGATATCCAGTTTTTTCTCCAGCGCCTTGCGGATCTCCTCCAGTTGTTCCGGATCGTATCCCTCCGTCACATACTCGACGATATTGACTTTGGATACATATGCCTTGCGCAGCTGCCGGAGAGTCTTGGCGCTTAATTTGAGAAAGCGGGACAAGTCGATGCCCTGCGCGAGGCCCTTGCGAACCTGGCGCATCTTGTCGTATGGAATCTCCGGAGACGCATAGCAGTCCACATTCAGGGAGGCCCTCAGTCCTTTGCGGATCTCCTCCATCTGAAACCAGTCGTAGTCCAGGCTGGCGTAGCGGGACACATCGATCCCCTCCTCCAAACCACGGCGGATCTGGTGCATCTGGATTGCCAGAAACTCTTTCTTCGCATAGCGCTCTATCTCCACACCGGAATCCAGTCCGGCCCTCAGTTCCTTTAACTGGTCTAAATCGTATTCCGTTGTGTCAATACCTCTCTGCCTCAGTCCTATCATTCTCTCACCTCAACTGCTCACTGCCTTATAGCGATTCAATCGCCTGTACTGTCTTTGCATACTCCCGCCTTACCCTCTCCAGGTTGGGCGTGATGTCCTCAGAGGGCTTGCCTCCGCGGAGCTGCTCCGTCAGATCGCTGCTCACTTCTGCCAGTACGGTGATACCGAGGTTCTGGCAGACGCCTTTTATATTGTGCGCACAGCGGAAAGCCGTCTCGTAGTCCTCGTCCGCCAATGCCTGCTCCAGAGGGGGCAGCATCGGATCCTGCAGAAATTTGCCAAGAAATTTGGTAATTCTCTCCTCTTTCAGAAGTCTGCCCAGAACGCCGTCATAGTCGGCTCCCAGAAAATCATAACATTCCTTTACTGTCACCTTGAACTCCTCCTAATCTTCCTAAACGCCCTCTCTACAGGGCGCTGACTGTTATATATACACTACTATTCTATCAAAATATCCGCAAAACTTCAATCAAAACCTTGTGCTGACGGCGCATAAATGTCTCCGGTTGCAAAAAGGGCCGCCCGTCAATTGCTTTTTCCGCTGTTTTCCCCTATAATAATCATATAAAATCAGACAGGCTACACAGAAAACAAGGAGGAAAGCCATGAAATCCATTCTCTGCTTCGGCGATTCCAATACCCACGGCTATATTCCCGGCGGCGGCCGCTATGACGAGAGCGTCCGCTGGCCCTGTGTGCTGGCGGGGCTCCTGGGGCCAGATTACCGTATCATCGAGGAGGGCCTGAACGGAAGAACCTCCTCCCTGGACGATCCGACAGAGCCGTTCCGCAACGCCATGGACTACATTGTTCCCTGCCTCGGCTCCCACGAGCCGCTGGATCTCACGGTGCTGATGCTGGGAAGCAACGATATGAAGCGGCAGTTTTCCCCCACCCTTGAAAAAATAACGGACGGTCTGCGCCGTCTCACCCGAATAATCCGCGAATTCAGCGGGGCGCCGGTTCTCCTCGTCAGCCCGATTGTGCTGGGAGACCAAATGGCCTTCTCCTCGTTCGGCCCCTCATTTCCGCCCGCGTCCGTCGCCCTCTCCCACGAGCTGGGCGGCGCGCTGCGGAGACTGGCGGAGGAGCTGGACGTTTTCTTTCTGGACGCCGCCCTCTACGCCTCCCCCTCTGCGGAGGACAGCCTGCACCTGACGGTGGATGGCCACCGGGCGCTGGCCCATGCGCTCTGCAATAAAATAAAGGAGATTCTTTGACATGAACACAGTGGGAATCATCGCCGAATACAATCCCTTCCACGAGGGGCACGCCTACCATCTCCGCCGCGCCAGAGAAGCTGCGGGGGCGGATTTTGCCGTCGTTATCTTAAACGGCGACTTCGTCCAGAGGGGCGAGCCCGCTGTCTACGACAAGTATGCGAGGACGAGAGCCGCGCTGGAGGGGGGAGCCGACTTAGTCTTCGAGCTGCCGGTGCGCTTTGGCCTGTCCAGCGCCGGAGATTTTGCCCTGGGCGGAATCCTCGCCCTGACCGGACTGGGCTTTGTCTCCCATGTGTGCTTCGGCAGCGAGTGCGGGGAGCTGGCCCCCCTGTGGGACACGGCCGCACTGCTGGCGGAGGAGACGGACGAATTCCGCGCCGCACTGGACGCCGCCCTCCGGCAGGGGTTGTCCTACCCCGCCGCCAGAGCCTCCGCGCTGGCACAGACGTCTGCCTGTCCGGAGGAGATGCTCCGCCAGCCAAACAATATACTGGGAATTGAATATTGCCTGGCTATTCAGAGAACCGGCTCCCGCCTGACGCCGCTGACAATCCGGCGGGAGGGACAGGACTATCACGGCAGGGAGGGCGCAGACGCAGACGGCTACCCGTCCGCCACGGCTCTCCGCCAGAAAATTTACTCCGGCCGCACACCCCACCTGCGCCTGAATGATTTCTCCGATATGATCGGCTACGCCCTCCGCACCTGCTCCTCTCTGGAGCAGTATAAGGACGTTTCGCCCGAACTGGCCGACACTATACGCAAAAGACTGCCGGACTTCCGGCTGGCGGAGGAGTTTGCCGCGGAGTGCCAGAGCCGCACCTTTACGGCCGGACGTATCCGACGGGCCCTTCTCCAGTGTCTGCTCGGCATCCGCAGTTTAGCCCCCTCTATGCCGTATCTCCGTCTTCTGGGCATGAGGCGGGAGGCCTCTGTCCTGCTGGCCCACAGGGAAAATATCCCCTGCGCCGTCCTGTCCCGTCTGGCTGTGGACGCAAAGTCCCTGTCCGATCCGGAACGGCTGCTTCTGGAACAGGATATCCTGGCGTCGGATCTGTACCGCCAGGTATACGGGCGAAAATACGGGGAGGACAATCCGAATGAATATCAACACTCTCCCATTGTATGGGAATAGCTCGTGTACCTTCTTTGTCCTTCGCACTGCGCAAAAGACTAAGAGAAGGGGCTGTCGCTTTACGAATTCTCATTCGTTAAAGTGGCAGCCCCCCTTTGGGCTATTGTATATCGCTGCCGCCGTGCGGCTATATGGCAGTCCCGTTTTCCAATCTACAGTACTACCTTCTGCAGGTGCCAGATGTCCTTGACATACTCCTCAATGGTGCGGTCGGAGGAGAATTTTCCGCACTTGGCCACCTGGAGCATCGCCATTCTGGCCCAGCGCTTCTCGTCGCGGTACGCCTCCTCCACTCTTTTCTGCGCCTCCTCATAGGAGCGGAAATCCTTCAGTATGAAGTACTGGTCGGCGCGCTCGCCCCCGTTGGACTCCAGAAGGGAATTGTAAATCTCACGGAACATATCCAGGTTGTCGTGGGAGTAAGTTCCGTCCACCAGCTGAGTCAGCACCGCGCGGATATCCGAATCCATGTTGTAGATTTCCTTCGGGTTGTACTGGTTGTTGTGCTCGAAGTCGATGACCTCCTGGGAAGACAGTCCGAAGATGAAGGCGTTTTCCTCGCCTACCTCCTCTACAATCTCCACGTTGGCGCCGTCCATGGTTCCCAGTGTCGGCGCGCCGTTCAGCATGAATTTCATGTTGCCGGTTCCGGACGCCTCCTTGCTGGCAGTAGATATCTGCTCGGACACGTCGGCGGCGGCGAAAATCATCTCCGCGTTGGACACACGGTAATTCTCGATGAACACAACCTTGATCTTGCCCTGAATGGACGCGTCATTATTTACTACGTCCGCCACACTGGTAATCAGTTTGATGATCGCCTTGGCGCGGCGGTATCCGGCAGATGCCTTGGCGCCGAATATAAAGGTGCGCGGATAGAAATTCATCTGCGGATTCTTCTTGAGTTCGTTATACAGGTGCATTACATGTAAAATATTTAAGAGCTGGCGCTTGTACTCATGAAGGCGTTTTACCTGCACGTCGAAGATCGAGCGCGGATCTACCTCTATGCCGTTGTGCTCTTTGATATATTTTGCCAGGCGGACTTTGTTCTGGTACTTGATGTTCATAAATTCCTGCTGGCATTTTTCGTCGTCTACATAGACTGACAGTTTATCCAGATGAGCCAGGTCGGTGATCCACTCGTCCCCGATCTTATTAGTTACCCACTCTGCCAGCTTCGGATTGCCGTGCAGCAGAAAACGCCGCTGGGTGATTCCGTTGGTCTTATTGTTGAATTTCTCCGGCATCATCTCATAGAAGTCCTTCAGCTCCTGATTCTTCAGTATCTCCGTGTGCAGTCTCGCCACACCGTTTACGGAGAAGCCGGCCACAATTGCCAGATGCGCCATCTTCACCTGGCCGTCATAGATAATCGCCATGCTCTTTATCTTCTCAAAATTGTCCGGATATTTTTCCTGAATCTGATTCTGGAAGCGGCGGTTAATCTCCTCAATAATCTGATAGATCCTCGGAAGCAGACGGGAGAACAGCTCCAGCGGCCACTTCTCCAGCGCCTCGGCCATGATTGTGTGGTTGGTGTAGGCGCAGCAGCGGGTAGTGATGTCCCAGGCCTCGTCCCAGTTCAGTCCGTACTCGTCTAACAGGAGCCGCATAAGCTCCGGTATCGTCACGGTCGGGTGCGTATCGTTGAGCTGGAAGCATATCTTATCCGGCAGTCCGTGAATGTCGCTGTGGTTTGTCATGTATTTCTTCACGGCGCACTGTACGCTGGCGGACACGAAGAAATACTGCTGCTTTAAGCGCAGCTCCTTGCCGGCGGTGTGATTGTCGTTCGGGTAGAGCACCTCGCAGATTGTCCTCGCCAGGTTCTGCTGCTCTACGGCTTTCTGGTAATCGCCCTTGTCAAAGGAATCCAGGTTAAAGTTGTCAATCGCCTCGGCGTCCCAGATGCGCAGCGTATTGACAATGCGGTTGCCGTAGCCGACTACCGGCAGGTCATACGGAACCGCCAGGACGGACTGGTAGTTCTCCTGCACGAAGTGGTCGCGGCCGCTGGCCTCGTCCTTGCGCACGGCGACATATCCGCCAAAGCGAACCTCCACCGCATACTCCGGCCGCTTCATCTCAAACGGGTTGCCGTCCTTCAGCCAGTCGTCCGGAGCCTCTACCTGAAATCCGTTCTCTATCTTCTGCATGAACATTCCATACTTGTAGCGGATACCGCAGCCGTAAGCCGGATAGCCGAGAGTGGAGAGAGAATCCAGGAAGCAGGCGGCCAGCCGTCCCAGACCACCGTTTCCGAGAGCTGCGTCCGGCTCCTGATCCTCCAGTTCGTCAAGGTTGACGCCCATCTCCTCCAGAACCTCGCGCACGACCTTATCCTGTCTGAGGTTGATAATCATATTACCCATGGCGCGTCCCATGAGAAATTCCATGGAGAGGTAGTAGATGGTCTTTACATCTCTTTTCTCGTATTCCTTGTGCGTGGCCATCCAGTCGTCCACCACGATATCCTTGATTGCAAAGGCCACCGCCTGGAACAGCTGCTGGGAGGTCGCTTCCTCTACGGATTTGCGAAACAGCAGTTTCATGTAGTTCTCGATGTTCTGTCTCAGTTCTTTTTTCTTTTCGGTTTCATTCTTTAATGCCATAATTTCCTCCATTCGCATAAAATTAAACTGTTACCTTTGTCACTCCTAAAAGCACGTCTTCGCCATTGATCTTCCAGTTCGTCACATGGCCTTTCATTTCCCCGATGAAAATCTCATCGGCCAGCACCTCAGATTTGATCTGCTCGGCATTTTTCATCATGATGCTCCGGATCCTGTCGTTGCCGTCCTGATATACCCGAATATGGTCTGTGACCTCGAAATCCGAATCCTTCCGCATGGTCTGCACCTTGCTGATGATCTCGCGGACGAAGCCCTCCTCAATCAGTTCCGGCGTCATGTTCGTATCCAGCACCACGGTGACGCCGTAATCGGACTCGCTGACATAGCCTTCCTTCTGCGCCGTCTCAATCAGCAGATCGTCTTTTTCCAGTATCTCCTCTGTGCCGTCGAGCGTGACGGTTAGTTTTCCATTTGCCTCCAGCTCCTCCATGGCGGCGCTGCCGTCCAGTCCGGCAAGGACTTCCTTCAACTGGTTAATCCTGCTTCCGAAGCGACGGCCCAGCGTGCGGAGCTGCGGCTTGAAACTGTAAGAAGTAAAGTTCTTCACTTCCTCTGTAAATACTACCTTCTTTACGTTCAGCTCATCGGCTATGATCTCCTGGTAGAAATCGGACAGCTCTCCCTCTGCCTTTACATACATGGCGCCGAGCGGCTGCCGGTTCTTGATATTCGCCTCGTTCCGGCAGGCACGGCCGAGTACCACGATGTCCAACAGTTCCTTCATGCGCGTCTCCAGTTCCGTGTCGATCATCGCCTCGTCCACCTTCGGGAAATCACACAGGTGAATACTCTCCGGAGCCGATTTGTCCAGGCTGCGCACAAGGTTCTGGTAGATGCTCTCCGTCATAAACGGAATCATCGGCGCGGCGGCCTTGCTGACCGTGACAAGCGCTGTGTAGAGCGTCATGTAGGCGTTGATCTTATCCTGCTCCATGCCCTTGGCCCAGAAGCGGTCACGGCACCGGCGCACATACCAGTTGCTCATGTCGTCCACAAATTGCTGGAGAGCTTTGGCCGTCTCCGGTATTTTATACTGCTCCAGGTTTTCGTCCACTGCCTTCACCGTGGAGTGCAGGCGGGACAGGAGCCATTTATCCATCACGGATAATTTATCATATTCCAGTTTGTACTGGGTGGCGTCAAAATCATCAATATTGGCATACAGCACGAAAAACGCATAGGTGTTCCACAGCGTGCCCATGAACTTGCGCTGTCCCTCTGTGACGGCCTTGCCGTGGAAACGGTTCGGCAACCACGGCGCGCTGTTGACATAGAAATACCAGCGAATGGCGTCCGCGCCATACGTCTGGAGCGCCTCCATCGGATCTACGGCGTTCCCCTTGCTCTTGCTCATCTTCTGGCCGTCCTCATCGAGCACAAGCCCCAGCACGATGACATTTTCGTAGGGAGCCTTGTCAAAGAGTATCACCGATTCCGCCAACAGCGTGTAGAACCAGCCCCTTGTCTGATCCACGGCCTCCGAGATGAACTGGGCCGGAAACTGCGACTCAAACAGCTCTTTATTTTCAAACGGATAATGGTACTGGGCAAACGGCATGGCGCCGGAGTCGAACCAGCAGTCGATGACCTCCGGTACGCGGTGCATGGCCTTGCCGCAGTGCGGGCACGGAATCGTGACCTCGTCGATATACGGACGGTGCAGCTCGATCTTGTCCGCATCGGCCAGACCGCTCCTCTCCGCCAGCTCCGCCCGACTTCCGATCGACTCCATGTGACCGCACTCGCACTCCCAGATATTCAGCGGGGTTCCCCAGTAGCGGTTCCGCGAAACCGCCCAGTCCTGAATGTTTTCCAGCCAGTTTCCAAAGCGGCCGGTACCGATGGAGTCCGGTATCCAGTTGATGGTATTGTTGTTGCGGATCAGCGCGTCTTTCACCTCTGTGGTGCGTATATACCAGGACTCCCTGGCATAATAGATCAGCGGAGTGTCGCAGCGCCAGCAGAACGGATAGTCGTGCTCAAATTTGGGCGCCGAGAACAGCAGTCCCGCTGCGTCCAGATCCTTCAGTATCAGCGGATCGGCGTCTTTGACAAAGGTACCCGCATAATCCGTCTCCTCCGTCATCTCTCCCTTTTCATTTACCAACTGCACAAAGGGCAGGTCGTATTTGCGTCCCACCTGGGCGTCGTCCTCACCGAAGGCCGGAGCGATGTGTACGATACCGGTACCGTCTGTCATCGTGACATAGGAGTCGCACACAATGTAGTGCCCCTTCTTCTTCTGCTTCTCGCAGATTGGCTTAACGCAGTCAAACAGCGGCTCGTATTCCTTGTGCTCCAGCTCGGTTCCCCGATAGCTCTCAAGCACCTCGTATCCGCGCTCTCCCTCCTCTGCCAGCGGGCCGAGTACGCGGTCTAAGAGCGCCTCCGCCATATAGTAGGTATATCCGTCCGCCGCTTTCACCTTGCAGTAGGTCTCATCCGGATTCACGCAGAGAGCCACGTTGCTCGGCAGCGTCCACGGCGTGGTAGTCCAGGCGAGGAACCATGCTTCTTCGCCCACTGCCTTAAAGCGGACTACCGCAGAGCGCTCTTTTACGGATTTGTAACCCTGCGCCACCTCATGGGACGAGAGCGGCGTTCCGCAGCGCGGGCAGAACGGCACAATCTTAAAGCCCTTGTACAGCAGTTTTTTGTCCCAGATCTGCTTCAGCGCCCACCACTCCGATTCAATGTAGTCGTCGTGATAGGTAACATAGGGGTTCTCCATGTCTGCCCAGAATCCAATCACATCGGAGAATTCCTCCCACATGCCCTTGTACTTCCAGACAGACTCCTTGCATTTGTCAATAAACGGCGCCAGGCCATACTCCTCGATCTGCTCCTTGCCGTCCAGCCCCAGAAGCTTCTCCACCTCCAGCTCCACCGGAAGCCCGTGGGTGTCCCATCCGGCCTTGCGGGGCACCTGATAGCCCTTCATGGTGCGGTACCGCGGAATCATGTCCTTGATTACACGAGTCAGCACATGGCCGATATGAGGCTTTCCGTTGGCCGTCGGCGGGCCGTCGTAGAACATGTAGGTCGGCGCTCCCTCGCGGAGTTCAATGCTCTTTTTGAAAATATCGTTATCCTTCCAAAACTTTCCTATTTCTTTTTCCCGACTGGCAAAATCCATGCCTGTTGATACTTTCTTATACATGTTTACCTCTCATTTCTCTGCTCTTTGTTACCTTTCCCCCTGCAAAAACGGCTCCGTCATCGGACAATGATAAAGGCTCCCACCCAAACCAGGATGAGAGCCCGAAGACGCTTTCATATAAAACCACCTGTTATGTCCAGCAACATAATTCCGTGTAACGGCGGAAGCCGGCGCAGCCTACTGGGAAAACCGTCTCTTTTCAGCCTTGCAACTCAGGAGGGATATTCACATTTTCCTACTGGCACCGGGTTCCCACTGCCCCCGGCTCACTGCGGCGCTTCAGAAAAGGCTACTGTCTCCGTCACTGTCTTTTATGGCTTTTTGCAATTATTATCATGATAGTATGAAACTATAAAATTGTCAAGCGTTTTATCTCAGGTAAAATTCATCCGGTAAAATTCATTTTATCTCAGGTGAAATTCAATGCAGGTGAAATTCGTCGACGATCTTCCTCAGATTGCCGGCCTTCTCCCTGCTGTCCTCCACATAAGCGCCGGTCGCCTCGATTTTCTGCGCCATCTCCGTAGTCTTGCCCGCAATATCCGACACGCCCGTGGCGGACTCGCTCACGGTAGTATTGATCTCCTCAATGGAGAAGGTAATATCGGAAATCGCCGACACCAGATTCCGGATTGCGTCGTTGATTTTGTCCATTCCCTCCTCGTAGGAGAGCGCGTCCTCCGAGTACCGTTCGCCCACCTCCATAAATTCCTGATAATCCTTCAGGACTGTATTCTCAAGGAAATTCATCGAATTTTCCAGACACTGCACCATGTTATTTACGGCCCCGTTTACCTGGGAGATGATGCCTTCTATATCTGTCACGGCCTCCTGCGTCTGGTTCGCCAGCGCGCCAATCTCCGAGGCCACCACGGCAAAGCCCTTGCCCGCCTCGCCTGCTCTGGCCGCCTCGATGGAGGCGTTGAGCGCCAGAAGATTGGTCTGGGTGGAAATCTCCATGATATTCTGTGTCAGCTCGTTGATGCGATCCACGGCGCGGGCCTGCTCCATCGCCGATCTGGTCTTCTCCTTCACTTCCTCATACATATCGCCTGTGCGCTTTCCGGCCTCCGCCGTAGACTGTTTCAGGCTGACCGCGCGCTCTTTGACCTCGGCGGAATTTGACACGCCCTGCCTGGACAGCTCCTCGATGCTTTTAGCATTGTCATTTACCGTGCCGATGGCATGTGTCACGGTGTCGGTCGCGCTGGCCGCCTCCTGCATCGCCGCCGCCAGCTGCTCCGTCGTGGCGGAGTTATTACCGCAGATGGCGCTGACCTGTTCCATGTTGCTGTTCAGATCCGACACATCCTCTCTCACGCCCGTGCCGGCCTGGTCGATCAGCGCTACCATCTCGCGCAGCTTACTGCGCATCTGGCGCACCGAGCGGGCCATCTCTCCGGTCTCGTCCTTTAATCTGACCAGTTTGTCGCTGTTTTTGTTTTTGACAAAATTCAGGTTCGCCGTGTCGGAGATGATCTGTGTGAGGTTATGAATCGGTCGCGTCATGCGGATTCCCAGAATGATTCCGGCCACAACCGAATACACAAGCGCAATCACAATGGCAAACAGAATCAGATACAAAATATGTCTCGAATTTGCCTGCACCTCGGCGCGCGGCACTACCTCCACCAACTTCATTCCGTTGCGGAGAGCGGAAAAGCCCGCCTCCAAATTCTGCCCCTCCTGGGTGTAGCGCACGCTCCCGTCCTCTTTGCCTGCCTCGACAAAGGCGGCCAGTTCTTTGTTGTACTGCCCAATCGCCGTCCCAAACGCGGCGTCCGGATGGTTCAGTATATTGTTCTGGCTGTCGAGCAGGAATCCATAACCGGTATCAAAAACTTTTATACTGTCCACGGATTTCTGTAGTTCTTCGAAGTTAATGTCCATTCCCACGATGCCCACGGAAGTATCGCCGATAAACAGCGGCACCACATAGGATATCATGTATACGTTGATATTGGAATTCATGTACGGATCCATCCAGGTCGGTTTTCCGTTGTTTACCGGAACGTAGTACCAGCCCACATGCTCCATGTCGTCCTTGTCGTAGCTACTGAAGTCCGTCGGCGTCAGCTTGGTAAATTCCGCGTCCGCCGTGTCCCTGGAGGCAAAGATGCCAGAGGTCGGCCTGGTAAAATCCGGATTATACCGTATATAGTATGTCATGGCGCCCTCTGTATTATTGGCGCTCCGGAGCGCGATGTCCTCCAGTTTCTTCGTGCACTCCTCCACATAGGCATTGCTGGAGCGGAATTTTTCCAAATCCGTAATGCTGTTGAGCGCCACGTCTGCCAGCGTATTGACTGAATTTTCAATTCGGGCAAGTACACTGTCTATGTCCTTGCCGTCGCTGGCACAGCCGCTCACCAGCTGCGTCCGCGCGTCGCGATCCACCATGCCGGCAGAGTTGTAAAGACTAATCAGCCCACAGATAAGCGCAGATATAAGGGCGCTGCTCACCACCACAAATATAATCCTGACTTTTAATGATCTCATACTTCCTCCATACATAGCACAATAGCATTTTAATAAGTCTTATTGGTAAATTTTATTACAAAATACTACATTATGCAATGTTTTTTTCGCAATTCACAAAAATACCAATCCACAAAAAATACAGCGGCGGAGCATCTGTCCTGTTCCGCCGCTTCACCATTCCGGTTTTTCTTATTTTGTAGCCCACAGCCCATGGATATTGCAGTACTCATAGGCCCGTTCAAATTCGTCTCCCTCTGTCAGTTCAAAAATTGCCTCCGGCGCTTCCTCCGGATGGAGTATCCGCCGCTGGGAGCCTTTCTTCGTCTCAATGGCTATCCACTGGATATAATGGGCCTCCAGCATGGGGTGTTCCACGCTTCCCACCTTCACAGTCACCGTCCTGCCGTTAATCTCCGGAACCGGCACATGCTTCTCCACCGCGCCGTCCGTGGTTCCCGGCACCAGCTCCTCCATCGGCTTGCCGCAGCAGTTCAGAGGCACAGCCGAGTCCTGAATCACCTCTACAATCTTCCCGCACACCGGGCACTTGTAAAATTTCATTTTCCATTCCTCCTTTTCCTGCACCAAAGATATTGGCACTGCTTATTATATATCCGTTAGGGTGTCCGTTTTATTTTGCAAAAATTCACGATTACGCTCTTTGGCATTGTATTTCTCTCCCGTTCCGTGTAAAATAATCCCAGAGGAGGAGATGGCGATGAACACAACCGACAAATTTTTTTATGCCGCGGGCATAGTTCTCTTTGCCGCCCTGACAGTGGTGTCTGTATTGCAGAATACCGGCATTTTCACTCTGACGGACTTCGGCCCGCCCTGTTCTTTTTTCGCTGTCACGGGCTATTACTGCCCCGGCTGCGGCGGCACCCATGCCGTCTGCTCACTGGCCGCCGGCCGGCTGACGGAGAGTTTTCTCTATCACCCCGTGGTGCCATACACCGCCGCCTGTCTCGCTCTCTTTGTGCTCTGGAACACAGCCGCGCTTTTTTCAAACCGCCTCTGCGCAAAATCCAGACTGCCCTTCTGGCACTTTAGCATCGCTTACGTCTATATCGGAATTGCTATTCTTTTTTTACAGTGGATCGTCAAAGACCTCTTAATAGCCATAGGCTGATATGTCCACGGAAAAGAACTGCTGCATCCATCTCATCACTGCGTCCCTGTCATTGGAGTCAATATACTGAAGCTCTCCCAGTTTATCAATCGTAACATTATCCCAGTTGATGATACTGATATAGGTAATAATCATAAACAGGCTGAGGGCGGTTCCCACCAGCCCCATCACTAATCCGACGATGCCCATAATGCGCACACTGCCCTTTCCTTTGATCGTCGCAACCAGTCCGAAAGCCGTTCCGATCAGCGCCGGTATGATGCCGATACAATATATCCAGCAGCATATCAGCGACAGAGCGCTGAGTATCAGCGAAGCAACCGCCAGTCCCATGTGCTTTTTCGGATTCCCCAGATCGCTCATCTGGGGGGTATACTGCATCGGTGACGGCGCGCTCTCCTGCGGAGTCCCAAACCGGCTGTCCCAGGAATTTTCGCTTTGATTTTCATTTTCCATATTTGAATTTTCGTTTTCCATTTTTACCTCGCTTTCCTATTTTAGAATAATCCTTCCTGCACATACTCTGCTCAGCTGGCCACGCCGCTGTATAATATAATCACCATAGTGGCTACTGTAACTGCCAGTGCCAGCCCCACTGCGCCCACGATGATGCCGGCAATGGCGGCGTCCTTCTGATTCGGATTCTCGTCCCGATATCCCAGGATTCCGAACACAATGGCAGCCACTGCCAGGATCAGCGATATATACCATGCGCAACAGCACACAACCGACAGACATGCCAGCACTAAAGATACTATCGCCTTTACGTTTGCTTTCCAATCGTCCTGCATAATTCACCTCGTTTCTGCGTTATCTTACGCTTTGTTTTCTTCTACTTCTGTTTTGCGGATTTCCTTTGTGCGGATCTCCCTGCATATATCATCGATAAATCCGGCCAGCTCCTTCTGTCCCTCGTCGCCGAGGAAACGGCTGCGAACCGATACAACGCCGTCCTCCTTTTCCTTCTGTCCGACTACCAGCATATAGGGAACCTTCTTGAGACGGGCCTCCCGAATCTTGTAGCCGATTTTTTCAGAGCGCGTATCCACCGTACAGCGGATTCCGTTCTTCTTCAACTCCGCCTCTACCTTCTCTGCGTAGTCCAGATATTTTTCGGAAATCGGGAGCACCCTCACCTGCTCCGGAGACAGCCAGGTCGGGAAGGCGCCCGCGTATTTTTCAATCAGCCATGCCAGCGTCCTCTCGTAACAGCCCATGGACGTCCGGTGGATAATGTACGGCCGCGTCTTCTCACCGTTCTCGTCAATGTAATACATGTCAAAACGCTCGGCCAGCAGCGCGTCCCACTGTATCGTAATCATCGTGTCCTCTTTGCCGTATACGTTCCGGGCATTGATGTCCACCTTCGGGCCGTAAAAAGCGGCCTCGCCCACGTCCTCGACAAAGGGGATATTCAATTCCTGAAGCACTCTGCGGATACTCGCCTCCGTCTCCTCCCAGACCTCCGGCTCTCCCTCGTATTTGTCCGGATTTTCCGGATCCCATCTGGACAGATGATACGTCACATCTTCCTCGACGCCCAACGTCTGGAGACAATACTGGGCCAGTGCGATACAATCCTTGAACTCTTTCACCATCTGATCCGGCCGCACGATAAGATGTCCCTCGGAAATGGTAAACTGCCTTACTCTGGTCAGGCCGTGCATCTCGCCGGAATCCTCGTTCCGGAACAGCGTCGACGTCTCGCCGTAGCGGCACGGCAGATCCCGATAGGACTTCTGGCTTGCCTTGTATACATAATACTGGAACGGACAGGTCATCGGACGGAGCGCAAATACTTCCTTGTCCTTTTCCTCGTCCCCCAGCACAAACATGCCGTCCTTGTAGTGATCCCAGTGGCCGGAAATCTTATACAGATCGGATTTGGCCATGAGCGGCGTCTTCGTGCGCATATAGCCCCTCTTTTCCTCCTCGTCCTCAATCCATCGCTGAAGCGTCTGAATCACCTGCACTCCCTTCGGCATCAGAAGCGGAAGTCCCTGCCCGATCACGTCCACAGTGGTAAAAAGTTCCAGCTCCCGACCGAGTTTATTGTGGTCTCTCTTTTTGATGTCCTCCAGATGCTCCAGGTAGGCGTCCAGATCCGCTTTCTTTGTATAGGCCGTGCCGTATATGCGCGTCAGCATCTTGTTTTTCTCGCTCCCCCGCCAGTAGGCTCCGGAAGACGAGATCAGTTTGATGGCCTTGAGCGGTTTCGTGCTCATCAAATGAGGCCCTGCGCACAAATCAATAAATTCGCCCTGCTGGTAAAAGGAAATCTCGGCGTCCTCCGGCAGATCCTCAATCAATTCTACTTTATAGGGCTCCTCCCTCTTTTTCATTAACTCGATGGCCTCCTGCCTCGGAAGGGTAAAACGCTCCAGCACAGCGCCCTCTTTTACGACTTTTTTGATTTCTTTTTCGATAGCGTCCAGCGCCTCCCTGTCCAACGGCTCCATATCAAAGTCATAGTAAAAGCCGTCTTCAATGGCCGGGCCGATGGCGCATTTTGCCTCCGGATACAGGCGCTTGACCGCCTGGGCCAGCACATGGGAAGCCGTGTGCCGGTACGCCGCCTTACCGGCGTCGCTGTCAAAGGTCAGAATGTTCAGGGTGTGTTCCCCGTCCACCATCGTCCGCAGATCTACTGTCTCCCCGTCCAATTCGGCCGCGCAGGCCACCCGAAGAAGGCCCTCGCTGATATCCTTTGCAATGTCGGCAACCGACATCGGCTGGCTGTATTCTTTTACCGAGCCGTCTTTTAATGTGATTTTCATTTTTCTCATTCCCTTCTGCTATTTTGTTTCATTGGCGCTCGCCATGCGCATTCGGACGCCGCCGGCGTCCTCATCACGGGCTCTCGCCCTATAAACTCTTTCCGCTCGCCATGCGCATTCGGACGCCGCCGGCGTCCTCATCACGGGCTCTCGCCCTATAAACTCTTTCCGCTCGCCATGCGCATTCGGACGCCTCCGGCGTCCTCATCACGGGCTCTCGCCCTATGCACCCGTAGAGCTCTTTCCGATCGCCATGCACATTCGGACGCCTCCGGCGTCCTCATCACGGGCTCTCGCCCTATGCACCCGTAGAGCTCTTTCCGCTCGCCATGCGCATTCGGACGCCTCCGGCGTCCTCATCACGGGCTCTCGCCCTATGCACCCGTAGAGTAAAATTTTTTTCTGTGCGCACGCGCACACAAAATTTTTACTCTACGGGCTGCGCATGGCTCGTTGCTTTCGCGCAAAAAGCCCCGTCCCTCTTTTGTGTTATTGAAAGGGACGGGGCATAAAATGTCTCGCGGTTCCACCCTTATTGGAACGATTCGTGTGCGCCATATGTCGGCGGTAGCGTATCGTTCCCGGCTTCATTCTGACGATAACGGAGTCACCGGGCCGGATTGGGGCCGCTCCGAGCTGGTCTTCAGACGTTTCCCATGAAGGCGCTCTCAGCTTTTATGCGCCTCTCTCTGGCATGTTTCACGCCCTACTCGTCTCATCTGCGTGTTGCTGTTATTATAATATCTGGCACGGAAAAAGTCAATCTTTTTATGCCAAAATAAATCCGATTTGTTTTTTTACAGGAAGGTAAAATTTGTAAACGATTGAACTGCGGCGTAAATCCCCTTTCCTCTTATTCGCTCTTTTTATATGGATAAACAGATATGTTATTCTTATCATCGATAACACAAATTTCATCTTTCTCATTGACATAGGACTTAGAGCCCCCATCGACTCTAAGGATACTTTGGTCAAGGCTTTTTGGGGGTTCTCCCTTCTTAACAAGGTCTATTGAATCCGTATCCAGCTGAAAAACCCTTAACTCAAGGATATCTTTCTTATTTCCGCCTGCAATTATTATTTCTTTTTTTCCATCATGGTCAAAATCATAAGTTGCCATCTGGTAATAAAAACCCTCTTTCGGCACTACCCCTCCATCTACTGATTTCCCTAAATTCCAAGACATATCCATCCCCACATTTCCTAAACGTATAAGCATTGACATCCCAAAATGATAAAAATCATCTTCAATAACAAAATCTACTTTTTCCCCAGTTATTATTTCTGTAGACAACTCCGCTTTCTTTTTTCGAAGAATATCTTCTCCGCTTATCTCAACTGTTTCCATTTTATCTGCATTAAAAAGATACTTTCCGGTCGTTGCCAAAGAAACATTATTACTTTTTTTAATTTCATCTTCTCCGTTATCCTTTTTAAGGCTACAACTGCACAATGCCAATAACAACAAACCGCCTATAATTATTTTTTCTGCTTTTCTATTCACGGATTCCCGCCTTCCTCGCTCTTTTACAAAACGGCTCTGCCAGCATATTGGAGGAGCTGTTTTTATTGGGACTGCCCTTTAATATCACAATCCTCATAAGGTGTCCACCCATGCTTTCAGTTCAGCAACGGAGGGATTGCCGTTTAACACCTTTCCCTCTGTGAGCACCGTATCAGCAGCCACTGAGCCTTTTAATCCGTCTACGGTTTTTCCAAAACCGCTGCTGCCAGAGGTGGCGAACAATACAATTTTCTTGCCGGAAAAATCATAGCTTTCCAGAAAACTGTTAATGATTGTAGGAGCTACATACCACCAGATGGGGAAGCCAAGCAGGATTTTGTCATAACTACGAATATCGGCGTCCTGATCTGCAAGCGCCGGACGGCTGGACTTATCGCTCATCTCCATAGAACTGCGTGACTTTTTATCCAGCCAGTTTAAGTCCGCCTGCGTATAAGGCATGGCAGGCTTTATCTCATACAGGTCTGCGCCTGCCGCCTCTGCAAGATTCTTCGCCACCTTTGCGGTTGTTCCGTTTGCCGAAAAATAAGCTACTAATGTTTTACTCATATTTGTTTCCTCCTTTTATTTTATAAACTCATCTCTTTTTTATAGTTTCGCTGTCTTATATATAGTAATTATGCCTTTCACTATATTCAATCATTTTTATTATACAATATAAAGCATATAATAGCGAGAATTTTATCATTTTCAATTTTTTCTGCCAGCCTTTTTCCCGGCTGCTATGCGGCACCCGCCCTACTTAAAAAAATATTATGAAATTTCTCATCCCCCCTTGCAAAATCATCTACATTGTATATAATAATACTTAATAGAGCCCACCACGCCTCTGGTTTACTATGCGCAACCCGGTGGGACTTTTTTTCTTTGAGGTGATGTTATGCAAAACTATCCAAAACAGATTCTATCCATAAAACAACAGGTACAGTCCCTAAAAGATGCCGGAATGTCCATCCCATCTGACGAAGAAGCTGCAGAGTATCTTCAAAAGGTAGGCTATTACCGCCTGCGGGGGTACACCTATACCTTTTATGACAACACATCCAAACAGTATCGTTCAGACACTGATTTTACAAAAATAGTAAAGCTCTATGAATTTGATACCAGGTTATCAAATCTGCTGTTTTCTTATCTGTCCATAATTGAAGTTTCCCTTAGAGTCCGTCTTACTGAAAGCCTGCTGATTTATGGGGATGCCCTAATCCTCACTGATCCTACCTGCTTCAAAAGCAAACAGATTTACTGGCAAAATAATGCTGCTATCTGTTCTGAAATTGCACGTTCGCATGATGTTTTTATAAAACACAATTATATTAACCATGACGGCAAAATTCCTCTTTGGGCAGCCGTAGAAGTTTTATCATTTGGCACACTTTCCAAAATCATTAAAAATCTGAATACAGGAAACGGAAGTGCCTTTGCCAAATTGTCAGGCTACTACAAATTCAAGTCTAGAAAAGGCAATATGGTCACACCTTCAAACAGTACCTTAACGTCTTGGATTAAATCTTTAGTAATACTGCGAAACACGTGTGCGCATAATGCAAGAATATACAACAAACCATTTAACATAACCCCAAAAATCATCAAAGCGGATAAAGTAGTACCACAGCCCTCACATTCCGGTTTGTACGAATTGGTATTAGCTATGAAATATCTCCGCCCGGATAATCCCAGTTGGGAAAATTTTTCTGCCGATTTGAAACAGTTACTCGCTGAATATGATTCCTATATAAAACTGTCTGCAATAAATTTCCCAACTGATTGGGCAGACCACTTAAATGTCACTGCATAATTACCATCTGCTTACATATACTAAAAATGATAGAGCCTGTTACACCTCTGCAGCATGTGCAAAAAACAGGACTTTCATGGGATTCCCTGAAACTTTTCGGGAATCCCTTTTCTGCCGGCCTTTTCCCCTGCTGTTATGCGGCACCCGCCTCCCTTACGCTACATTCACTACAAAACCTTTCAAACCATGGTCAAAATCCACACTTGAATTTCTGCCATAATTATATTATATTGAACTTAAAGAAAGGCATCTGCTGTAACAGATGCCTCTCAAACGGATAGTGTCCAACTCCAAAAGTGGATGCTCCCAAGCAAAGGTTTTAATGTCCTAAAGGACACCGCCTAGCCTGTTTGCCGACAGGTTAGGCATTTTTATTTTTACCTTATGCAATTATCAAGCCAATTTGTAACACCATCCTCATCGGCATTTTCAACGGCATAACTTTCATCGGCCAGTTCAAACATATCTATATCATTCTTTTTGCTCTCCGTAAACACCAATTTATCTATATGGTTTACCTCCCCAGTTTGCGCTTAATCTGCTCTGCATTCATGGCAAACATCACAGCCGTCTCCTCCGTGATTTCTCCCTTCTGGTAGAGGTTAATGATAGACTGATCCATGGAAATCATTCCAAGATTGCCTGATGTCTGAATCACATTATCGATCTGATAGTTTTTGCTGTCGCGGATCATATTGCTGATAGCGGGTACCATACGCATGATCTCCACAGCCGGAACCATACCGCCGCCCTTCTTCGGAAGAAGCTGCTGGGAGACAATGCTGTCCAGTACCAGGGACAACTGTATTTTTACCTGCTCCTGCTGGTCGGCGGGAAAGGAGTCCACGATTCGGTCAATGGTATTGACGGCGCCTTTGGTATGCAGAGTGGCGATTACCAGATGGCCCGTCTCTGCCGCTGTCATGGCTGTGCGTATCGTCTCCGCGTCACGCATCTCGCCGAGCAGAATAACGTCCGGCGCCTGACGCAGGCAGGCCCGAAGACCGGTGAGATAGTTCTCTGTGTCAATGGCAATCTCCCGCTGGCTCACCAGAGATTTCTTGTTTTTGTGCAGATACTCAATGGGATCCTCCAGCGTTACGATGTGCGCCTCCCGCTGGGAGTTGATGGCGTCAATGATACAGGCCTGCGTCGTGGATTTGCCGCTGCCGGCCGTACCAGAAATAATAATCATGCCGTGAAGCAGATGGGAGAGTTCAATGATTCCCTCCGGAATCCCCATGGCGTGGTAATCGGGAATACTGAACGCCACCACGCGGATCACGGCCGCCTGCGAGCCGCGCTGGAAATATGTATTGACGCGGAATCGTGCCAGCTGTTCAATGGCAAAGGAAAAATCGTCGTCGCCATTTTTCAGGAACATCTCCTTCGAGCGCCTGGCATACTCATATATCGTATCAATAAAACGCGCCGTATCTGTCGGCATCATTCTCTCAGCGCCGCTGATTGGTTTTATTTCCCCATTTACCTTGTAGCTCAGATATCCTCCGGCTACGATAAATATATCTGAAGCTTTATCGTCGACCGCCTTTCTCAAAACTTCTTCCAGCTCTGCCATAAGTGTCTCCTTTCGTTACTCCGTGATCTCTGCCCCGCCCCACACTTTCATGGAGTCGTCGGCCTTCCATTCACCCGTGTACGCTTTCTTCCATTTATATATGCGGTATTTGTTTCCATTCACCTTTGCCTCTACCTGTAATTCCTGGTTCTCGTCCACCGGACAGGAATAGGAATAGAAATCCCCGTCCCTGGTAACTCCCTCCGGACACTGTCCGCTCCGGATCTGCGCCAGAATCTCCTCCGCCGCCGTGTCCGCCTGGTAATAGGCCTGCACTGCATTTACGGATTTGGTCGAGAGGGTGCTGTTAGCTTTGGCTGTGGAGAGCGAGAGCAGGGCAAATACAATAAAGCACAGCACGGCAAATATTGTGAGAATGGAACTGCCCCCCACCGTGGTAAAGGTCATTTTCTTCTTTTTCATTCCAGTCCCTCCTTCTGCCACGCCGCCTCAAGCGAGTAAACCGATTCTTCTCCGTCTCCGTCCTCTCCCTGCCACACGGACACGGCCGCTCTCTCAATATAATCTGTGGCTTCGGTCACTTCCAGGCTCACCCTCAGATTGTCCTCCGGAAAAAATACCTCCAGGCCCCTCTCCGTCCTCTCGCCGGAAAGCTTTGCACAGACCTGATCCAGATCCCCGCCGGAGGCCTTGCAGTATTCAATCACCGTCTGGGCGTGGGAGGCGGATAATTCTTTCAACTGTCCCTGCTCTGACAGACGGTTCGAGTAGACGAATGCCTGAAGGCACACTGCCGACGCCAGGGCAAATACAAGTATCATAATAATCTGTTCCATCAGCGCCAGGGGTGCCTTGCTTCTCTCATAACTCATAACACCGCCTCGCTTTCGCTCCGGACAGATACCGTAGCCTTATTCGTAATATGGTTGGCGTCCACCGCCGTAATCTCAATGACGGAGCCCTCCTGGGTAAAAGAGAGGCCCTCTGCCTCCATAATCGGATTACCCGCTTCCGGCTCGATTTTATTGTCCGCCACCGTAAACAGCTCATATATATGTCCGTCGTAATAATATATGCGCAGGTCGAACTTCTGCCCGTCAATCATCTGATAGAGGTGCAGCGTGTCTATGCCGTCCGGTTCCTCCGGCCGGGCAAACCCTCCCGCCTCTACAGCGCCGATTGAGTCGTTATTCCGGATCTTGGCCGATACATAGGAGGTAATGATCCTCTTGTTATAGGACTCATTATCCCGCTCCACCAGACTTTTATAACTGTTCGCGCCCAGCGCAAGCACCGCCACGATCGTCACGGCAAATACGGCGAACAGCACCAGAACAAAGGCTCCCTCTATATTATGTTTTTGACTGCTTCCTCTC
Organism: uncultured Lachnospiraceae bacterium; assembly: GCA_947629865.1. Classification (GTDB taxonomy): domain Bacteria; phylum Bacillota; class Clostridia; order Lachnospirales; family Lachnospiraceae; genus Eubacterium_F. The sequence continues at coordinate 32,295 of CANRFJ010000005.1, forward strand.
ATACTCAGAACCATATCCTTTCCGGATTGTCACCGGTCTTTTCCTACTGTCGCTCCATCACCGTTATCTCAGGCATCATGTTGTCTCCAAACACCTCGTAAAAAACGGTAAATTTCCCCTCGTCTATCTGTATGCCATAATTCTCTTTCAGATATTGTACGCTCGGCGGGTACACGCCCTCCGTGGCATAGCAGGTCATGGTCGCCTTGCGTATGGAACTGTCCAACTGCTTCAGGCTCTCCGCCTGCTGTCCGGTCTCCATCTTCTGTACCCCCTTGCACAGAAGAAAGACGGCTGCCGCCAGAACTATCAGTATAACCAGCATTTTTAACGCACCTGAAATATTTATTCTCTCTCTCATTTTTCCTCCGTCTTCAGCGCCTATCCAATCGAGGACATTATGTTAATCAGCGGAAGCATGACGGCAATCAGAATGATGCCCACCAGAATCGAAGTGATAATGACGATAGTGGGCTCGATCCGTCCGACCTTCCGCTCAATATCCATCTGTACGCCGTCGTCCATGCGTCGGGAGATCTCCTCCATCGCCGTGTCGGACGTACCGCTCTTGGCTCCCAGATCTAAGATCCGGCAGTAGGTGGCTTCCAGAATTCTCTGCTTTTTGAAGGATTCCGCCAGCGGCTCTCCGGCCTCCAGCATCTTCAGACACGCCTCATATCTCTTTCGCGTCTTCGGCACCGTATCCTGGAACAGCATTGCCGTGCGGAATGCCTCCTCCGTGTTCAGACCACTCATCATGCCCATGGCCATGGCCGACGCAAAGCGGGCCTCGCCCAGCTTCCTCGTGATGCCAAAATCCCCGAACAGTCTCCGGTACACCCGCATGACGCCGCCCCGAATGGCACTGCTGCAACTAATCACAGCCGCCAGCACCACTACGACGCCGAGCACGGCGCACAGAACCGGCATCGCATTGCCGAGAAGGTTTCCAAAGCGCAGCAACAACTGCGCCGTACCGCTCATGGTGCCGCCCAGCTGTTCATAGACCTGATTGAAAATCGGCAGAACCCTCACCAGCAGAACCACGATGATAACCAGCATCAGTACCATGAGGATCACCGGATACAAGAGAGCGCTCCTCACCTGGTTGCTCAGCTGCATCTGACGGTCATAATAGGAGGACAGCGACTGGAAGGACTGCTCCAGCCGGCCGGACTGCTCGCCGGTCTCAATCATGTCTCCCACATATTTGGGAAAACGGCCGGCCGCCCGCAGCGCCTCGGAAAAAGGTTTCCCCTCGGACAGCATCTCCGCCATATCCGTCAGCATCTTTTTGTTTTTTTTGTTCTCCTCATCTTCTGCGAGCAGATAAAGACCGTCCTCCGTGCCGATACCGGCATGGAGGAGCAGGGCCATCTCCAGACAAAAGGAGGATACATATTCACTGCTTAATGTCTTCTTACTCATAATCTCGCTATTTCTCCCATCAGTAACTGTACTTTGCCTTATAGTTTCTTCCGTTTCCGATATACTTCATGATGGATTTACTGGATTTGCCGGTAGAGGCAAAGGTAGGATCCATCAGTTTCCATTTCTTTCCATTAAAGTAAATGGCGCCGGTAATCCAGCCCTTCTTGTTGGAGTACACATTTATCCATGCATGGTAGGCGTTGCCCGTGTAGCCGATAACCAGTTTGGTCGGAACCCCCTGGCTGCGGAGCATCGCCGTCATGGTAGCCGCATAGTCAAAGCATATGCCCTTTTTCTTCTTGTATACCTTATTAAGGTTCGGAAGATACCCTGTCTTCACCGTAGCCGCCAGCTTCTTGTTGTACTTGAAATTCTTAATAACCCACTTGTATACCTTCTTCACCTTCGCCAGATCCGTCTTGCTCTTTTTGGTGAGGGAAGCGGCCTTTTTCACACACTTGGTCGATTTCTTATAATTTACATACTGATTCGGTCTCAGATACGGGGCGAACTGGCTGGACAACTGCACATCAATGGTCTCCGACATCACTGTGGCGTAACTGTTGCCGCTCACATTGAGGAATACCGTCACCTTGTAGGAACCGTCTCCCTCCGTCAGCGGAAGTGCCTCGTATTTTTTATCCCTCAGCGTATAAGTATAGGTGTTGCCCCCCGGACACACAACCTGCGCCTTAATGGTCTTGTCGGTGGCCTCCTTATATTTTACCATGACATATCCGTCGCTGGTATTCGAGTAATCAATCACGCACTTATCGCTGTCCATGACCGACTCGCCGCTGGCTACCGGTTTATATATCACTGTCTTGGCCGATGCGCCCGTCTGTGGCAGAAGCCCCGCAAACACCGCAAATATCAGAACAATCCCAACAATTCTTTTTACACGTCTCATAACAGCTACTCTCCTTTCAAACCAGATATTGTAATTTTATCATCTTTTCCCATAAAAATAAAGTACCTTTATCATAATTACACTAAAAATATATTATAAAATTTTGTCATTCAGCATTTTTTCACGGCTATTTTCTGATTCGTTATTGTTTTTTAATATAATTTTAATTGACTAATTTTTTTATACATGCTACTATACACTTATACATAATCCGATAAAAATGGAAGGGAGCACGAAGATGACGAATACAGGTATTGCAAGGCAGTTGGATAAACTGGGGCGTATTACCCTTCCGATTGAACTCCGGAAGTCCCTGGGATTTGAAGAACGGGAGACTTTGGAGATTTGGGCTGAAGACGACAGGATTATTCTTCGGAAAAAGTCGGAACCGGCAGATATCTTCACCGGCTCCACGAAGGATTTGATTGAATTTGAAGGAAAGATGGTTTCAAAGAAATCAATCCGTAAATTATCAAAGCTTGCTGGTTTAATTTAATCATATATCCCTTTAGTGTGGCAGGAGCTCCCCTAGACTCCTGCCTTTCCTTTTGCCTTCCTTGAAAACCTATAAAATATATGGTATTATAGTGTTATTAAAATGAGAACGGAGGAATACAGTGAAGATTTCGACAAAGGGGCGCTATGCCCTGCGTATGCTGATTGACCTGGCGGAGCATCGGGACGACGGATATATCGCACTGAAGGATATTGCCGCCCGACAGGGTATCTCCAAAAAATATCTGGAGCAGATCGTCCCTATCCTGAACCGCACGGATTTTCTGAAGGCCAACCGCGGCTTTCAGGGCGGGTACCAGCTCGCCCGAACGCCTGACCGCTATACGGTCGGTGAGATTCTGAGGCTCACGGAGGGAAGCCTGGCTCCCGTCGCCTGTCTGGAAAGTAATCCGGTTGAATGTGAGCGCAGCGCTATGTGCGCCACCCTCCCTGTCTGGCAGGGACTGTACCAGACCATAACCGACTATCTGGATAACATCACCCTGCAGGATATTCTGGACAAAAAACCAGAGCAGGGCGCCGGCGCCGTGTGAGCGAACGACTATGGGAGACTGTGAGGAAGATATGGAGATTTCAGAAAAACAACAGGCGAAAAAGGCTGTAATCGCCATGAGCGGCGGGGTGGACTCCAGCGTAGCCGCTTATCTTATGAAAAAACAGGGCTACGAGTGTATCGGCGCCACGATGAAACTTTTTTACAGGGAGGATCCGGAATGTGGCGGGGAACATTCCTGCTGCTCCGCATCGGACGTAGAGGACGCCCGCAGCGTGGCACACTCGTTGGACATGCCCTTTTATGTGTTTAATTTTTCCGACCAGTTTGAAAAAAAGGTTATCCGGCGCTTTGCCGAGGCCTACGAAAACGGCCGGACGCCCAATCCCTGCATCGACTGCAACCGATACCTGAAGTTCGAGCGTCTCTTTGAGCGGGCGCGGGAACTGGATTACGATTTTGTCGTCACCGGACACTATGCCCGAATCGAATACGACAGCGCCTCCGGACGCTATCTGCTGAAGAAAGCGGCAGATGAAAATAAGGATCAGAGCTATGTGCTCTATTCCATGACGCAGGAGCAGCTCGCACACACCCGCTTCCCCTTAGGCGGCATGAGTAAGCCGGAGGTGCGGGCTCTCGCAAAGGCCCACGGCTTTGTCAATGCCAAAAAGCATGACAGCCAGGACATCTGCTTTGTCCCAGACGGAAGGTATGCGGATTTTATCGAGCGCTATACGGGGAAAACATTCCCGCCGGGCGATTTTATAGACCGCAGCGGAAAGAAGCTGGGAGAGCACCGGGGCGTTATCCGTTATACGGTCGGGCAGCGCCGCGGACTGGGGCTGGCGCTTCCGGAGCCGTTGTATGTCAGCCGCGTGAATCCGGAGGACAATACGGTGACGCTGGCTCCGGAGCCGGAATTGTACTCAAAAGCCCTGATTGCGACGGACATTAACCTCATCTCCGTCCCCTGCCTGAGGGAGCCTGTGAGATTAAAGGCCAAAGTGCGCTACCGCCAGCCGGAACAGACGGCGACGGTCACGCAGACGGACGAAAACACTCTGCGCGTGGACTTTGACGAACCCCAGCGGGCCATTACGCAGGGACAGGCCCTCGTCCTGTACGACGGCGATGTTGTGGTGGGCGGAGGCACCATTGACGCCATACCCGAATAATCCGGTCGGGCGGCGGTTCACTCCGCGCGCTCCAAAAAAGCCTCCCTGCGGTGTTTCACTCCGCGCTCTCTCCGGAGGATTCGTCCAGCAGCGCGCGGTAAATATCCCGTTTGGACACGCCGCGGTCTTTTGCCGTCCGCTTCATCGCCTCTTTCTTATCAAGTCCCTGTCCAAGGTACATCTCCATATGTTCTGCCAACGGCATCTCACGCCACTTTTTCTGTTCTTCTTCTTTTTTCTTTGCCTCGTCTTCTCCGGCAAGAATCAGGACAAACTCACCCTTCGGCTCGTTTTCGCTGAAGTAGCGGAGCGCCTCTCCCAGCGAAAAATGCAGCACCTCCTCATGGCGTTTGGTCAGCTCGCGGCAGACAGCGAGAGGTCTTTCCTCTCCCACTGCCTCCTGCAAGATCTGCAGCGTCCGGCACAGCCTGTGCGGCGCCTCGTACAGAATCGTGGTGCCGGTGGATTCCGCCAGCCGGACAAGCGCCGCCTCCCTCTCCTTTTTATCCGTGGGCAGGAAGCCCTCAAAGGTAAACCGTCGGGCCTTCATTCCCGACAGCGCCAGGGCTGTCACCGCCGCCGACGGCCCCGGCAGGGAAGTCACGGGAACCCCCGCCTCATGGCAGGCCCGCACCAGATCCTCCCCCGGATCCGATATGGCCGGTGTGCCGGCGTCTGTCACGAGAGCGATATGCGCCCCCTCCTGCATTTTTCTCACGAGCGTCGGCGTCTTCTCCCTCTTGTTGTGCTCGTGGTAGCTGAAAAGAGGCGTCTTTATCTCATAGTGGTTTAACAGCTTCGCCGTCTGTCTCGTGTCCTCGGCGGCGATTATGTCCGCCTCCCGCAGTGTCCGGAGCACCCTCAGGGTGATGTCCTCCAGATTGCCAATGGGCGTCGCGCACAGATACAACATTCCCTCCATGGCGCACCTCCTTTCCCGTCACATATCGTACAGCCGCATGACCTCCGGCGTATATACGTTTTCGCGCTCATATATAATCAGCGGCTTCTCCACGGTGATTCCCGTATTGCCGCCTCTGGTGCCCTCGATCAGCACCATGGCCGGTTCTTTGTCCACATAGGGACAGACCAGCCTCATTCTCTTTGGCTCCAGCCTGTGCTCCCGCATAGAGCAGATTATCTCTGTCAGCCGGAAGGGGCGGTGTACCAGAAAAAAATGTCCTCCGGGCCTCAGGAGTCCGGCGGCGGCCGCCACCACATCTTCCAGCGTACACGCCAGCTCATGGCGGGCCAGCGCCTTGTGCCCCGCCTCGTTGGTGAGGCCGCGCGACTGCGCCAGATACGGCGGATTGCTGGTGACAACATCAAAGGAAGCGGCTCCAAAAATTGAAGTGGCTTCCTTTATATCGCCGGTGATTATATTCACTTTATCCTCCAGGGAATTGTATCGGACGCTTCGCCGCGCCATGTCCGCAATATCCGCCTGGATTTCCAGGCCGCAGAAGCGGGCCCCCTCGGTGCGTCCCGCCAGAAGAATGGGAATGACGCCATTGCCGCAGCCCAGATCGGCGCAGACCTGTCCTTTCCCCACCCTCGCAAAGGCGGAGAGGAGTACGGCGTCCATTCCAAAGCAGAACCAGTCGGGATTCTGAATCAGTTTCAGCCCCTCCCGCTGCAGATCGTCCAGCCGCTCTCCCTCGCGGAGCAGCGATTCCGTAGCCTGGCCGTCTTTCTTCCCTGCCGCTATTTCCTCCCTCGTCAAATCACTCATTCAGCTTGGACTTTCCCTCCTGTTTTTCCATTTCTTCCAGTTCTTTTAATTCCTTTTCGTGCCTGGCCTGGATCCTCCCCTTGGGCCCTCCTGTGCGGAACTTCAACTCATCTACCTGATAATCCCGAACTTCTTTCTCGTCATTCTCAAGGTTTACCACTACCTTCACGCGCTGCTTCAGGACGCTGACGCTCTGCACCTCGCCGGTGAGTCCTTCCGGCGTCTTCACCCTGCTCCCCACATTGGGAAGGCGGCTGTTCAACTCCTCATAGGCCTCCTCCTCGTTCTTGAGGCAGCACATCAGACGGCCGCACACACCCGATATCTTGGTCGGGTTCAGGGACAGATTCTGCTCCTTCGCCATCTTTATCGAGACCGGAGCAAAATCCGACAGATAACTGTGACAGCACAGCGCCCGTCCGCAGATTCCGATTCCTCCCCGTATCTTCGTCTCGTCCCGCACGCCAATCTGCCGCAGTTCGATACGGGTGCGGAACACACTTGCCAGGTCCTTCACTAACTCCCTGAAATCGATCCGCCCGTCCGCGGTAAAATAAAACAGAAGTTTATTGTTGTCAAACGTGTACTCCGCATCGATTAGTTTCATCTCCAGACCGTGCTTTGCAATCTTCTCCAGACAGATCTGAAAGGCCTCTTTCTCTTTCTCGCGGTTCTTTTTCTCGGCGGCGTCGTCCTTCTCCGTCGCCACCCGTATAATCCCCTTGAGCGGGGCCACAATCTTTTCCTCCGGCATCTCCTGGTTGGGAAGAACCACAAGACCGTACTCCACTCCCTTGGCCGTCTCAACTATAACATGCTGGCCCCTCTCCAACTGGTTTTTGCCCGGATCGAAATAATATACCTTCCCCGCCTGGCGAAAACGCACTCCTATAATAACTTTCATCGTTACCTCCAATAATTGCTGAATCTGTTGCCGTCTTTTATTGTCAAAAGCATCAGTTCCATCGTCACGTCAAAGCTCACATTCGCCTTCAGGCGCATCTTTGCCTTCTCAAAGGCCTGCAGAATGTCCTCTATTTTCTCATAACTGCTCTCCGCCGCCTCTTTTGCGATATAGGTGGACTCCTCCTGGAACATCAGCTGGTTAATATTCTTGGTCGCCTTGAAAATCAGGACGTCCCGGTACCACAGAGCCATCAGGTCAATGTAGTCCCGCACTTCCTCTTTCCTCGTACCCAGATCCCGAATCACCGCCATCATCTCCGTCACGTCCATTCGGGACACGTTCCGGAGCAGGGACAGCACCTTGTCCTTGCGCTCGATGAAGTCCTCGGATTTGGCGTACCTCATGGCCTTCCCCAGATTGCCCTGGGCGAAGGCTGCGCTGGCTCTCGCCAGATAGTCCGGCACCTGGCACTGGTTCTTCAGATACTCCTCCACCGTCGTGGTAGACAGCGGACGGAACTCCAGCGTAAGACACCGCGACTGGATCGTGGGGAGCAGTTCGCTGATATTGCTCGTCAGAAGAATCACGATCCCGTATTCCGGCGGCTCCTCGATTGTCTTGAGCAGCGCATTCTGCGCCGCCTCCGTCATCTTCTCCGCCTCCGGCACAATGTAGATCTTATACGGACTGGAAAACGGTTTTATATCCATCGTGTCGCAGAGCTGCGAGCGGATATCCTCCACTCCCAGACTGGCCCGTTCCCTCGTCACCCAGATGACGTCCGGCTGATTGCCCGAATCAATCTGGCGGCAGGATACGCACTCCGCACACGGCCTGTCCCCACCGCCCTGGCACTGCAGGCCGGCCGCAAACGTCTTTGCCATCGTCTCCTTGCCAACCCCCACGTCGCCGAGGAAAATATATGCGTGAAACGGCTTCTCCTCTCGGATCACCGCCTGTAAATGCTCTTTTACCGGTTCATGTCCCACAATCTCTGAAAACGTAAACATCTTCTGTACCTCCCGTCATGTGATAATGTCCAGCAGCAACCCCCGGATCTCGTCAACTTTATCCAGAATCGCAATGGCGTCCTTTTCCTCTTTGATGAGTTCTCCCGCCAGCTCATCCAGCGCGGCGTCCACCCTCTTGATCATTCCGTATACGCGGTGCCGTCCGCGCCTGTCGAGAAAATTCTCGCGGCTGAATTTGTGAGAGCGGTTGACGACCTCGTTCATAAATTCCTTGATCAGGCGGCGGTAATGCTTCATGTCCCGCACGTCCATGCGCTTGCCCAGCTTCTTCCCCTGCATGGTAATTTCTTCCATCATCAGGGTGAGGCGCTCCTTCAGGCCCGCCTCCTCTATGGAACTCATCAGCGTAAATTTGAAATTCTCCCCCGTATCCTGTGTCTGGGACGTCTGGGTGGTCTGGTTGACCTGCTGTGCCTGTTCTACCCGAATATCCATACTTTTCCCTCCATTCCAGAATACTCCGCGCCAATGCTTCCTCCCACCTGCGCCTATTTATCATCATACCACTTTTTACAGGTTTTATCTACCTCTTTTTAGTATTCCCTCTATCTGGCAGACCGCCTCGGAGATACTCTCGTTCTGTATCCTGTCCGCCGAGCCGATTCCCGCCTCCCGTAATTTTTCGTCCGAGAAATCCTCCTCGTCCGCCAGAAAGCGTCGGCACACCTCCGCCGCGCAGGGATATTCCTGCTGCCGCTCCCTCTCCAGGGAGCGGTGGAGCCTGGTAAAATCCTCCGCCTCTATATATATCGGCGCCACATGCTCCGCTCCGTAAAAATTCCGGATTTTTCCATATCCCTCGAGCGTGGAAATCAGGCAGAAATCTCCCTTTGAAAAGTCAATCTGCCCGTCCGCGGCCGTAAAATAATACCAGGGCCCCTTCACCGTCTGATAGCGGCGGCGCTCCACAATCCGCCCGCTCTTTTCCATCTCCTCCATCTCCGCTTCCGATACAAAGTGGTATTCCACGCCCTCTCTCTCTCCCGCCCGAATAGGACGGGTAGTGTAGGAAATGACCGCCTTCAGCTCCGGATTCCTCTCCCTTATCCTGCGGTACAGCGTATCCTTGCCCGAAGCGCTTTTTCCCATAAATACATATAATCTGCCCACTTGCGTCTCCTCTCCTACGTCTTTTCTCTCCCGCGTCTTCTCCGTCTGTCTTCTCCGTCTGTCTTCTCTGTCTGTCTTCTTCATCCGTCTTCTCTGTCCGTCATCCTTTGCCCGTCTGCCCTGTCCCGTCGGCGCACACTTTGACCGCTTCCTCTCCGAGCGCGGACAGACCGGTTATCTCACGTCCTTCTTTTCGGTATCTCTGTATTTTTTTGATTGCATCTTCGGAAATTTCCTCTCCCGGCACGAGAAACGGAATCCCCGGCGGGTAGGCGATGGCGTACTCCGCAGAAATCCGCCCCCGGCTTTCCTCCAGCCCCGCCTTTACGCAGGGGCCATTCACGGCCTCGTAGGGCGTCCGCCGGATACGGGGCATCTCCTGAGCGGGTTTCTCTTTTTCGTCCGTGACGGCCGCCCCACAGCCGCCCCGTCCGGCCAGTTTCCCGTCTATATCGGCCAGCGCCTCCTCCAGCCGCCGGAATCCATCGGCGGTATCGCACACGCTCGTCATTGCCAGCACATAGTCTCCCGCGGCCATCTCCACCTCGATCCGGTACTCCGTCCGCAGCGCTGCCGCCAGCTCCGCCCCCGTCAGATCCGGCGTTTCCGCCCGTATCACCAGCTTGGACGGCTCCTGTCGGGGATGGTTCCACAGGGACAGAACTCTCCAGTCCGCCGCCCCTTCCCGAAAGCGGGCCAGTCTTTGGGCGTACTGCCCGAAGGCCTCCTTCCCATTCCGCTCCAGCCAGTCCATGCATCGGGCGGCTCCGGCCATGAGCACATAGGACGGGCTGCTTGTTTGGTAGATTGAGAGATAGCGCTCCACCTGCTCCGGCGCGATCCGCTCCGAGCAGAGATGCAAAAGCGCCGTCTGCGTCAGCGCCGGAAGGGTTTTGTGGATACTCTCGACCACGAGATCCGCTCCCTGCTCCATGGCCGGAGCGGGCATGGCGTCGCTCCAGGCAAAATGGGCGCCGTGCGCTTCGTCCACCACGAGCGGGATATTTTTTTCGTGCGCCGCCTCAGCGATCCCCGCTATGTCAGAGACAACACCCTCATAGGTGGGAGACGTCACCACGATGCAGGCGGGTTTCTCGCCCTCCGGTATGCCGCGCAGCGCTTCCCGCACCTGCTCCGGACGGATTTCCAGCGGGATCCCGTCCTCCTCAGACGGCATGAGATATGACGGCCGCAATCCGAGCAGGTATGCCGCATGGTACGCGGACTGGTGACAGTTCCGCGCCATCAGAATCCGTGCGCCGCGCTGACAGCAGGCGGATATGGCGGCCAGAAGCCCTCCGGTACTCCCATTGACAAGGAGCCATGTTTTTTCGGTCCCATAGCGCCGCCGCATACTTTCCATGAAGTCGCGCAGAATCCCCGCAGGGTGGTGCAGGTTGTCCAACCCCTCCACCTCGGTCACGTCGATCTGCCAGGGGTTTTCCATGCAAAAGTCCCGATTTCTTTTGTGCCCCGGCATGTGCATGGGATATATGCCGGAGCGGCTGTATTGCATCAGGACGTCGTACAGATTTTTTCCTTCTCTATTCTCTGACATACCAGTAAATCCCATATCGCTCCCGAACAATCTCACAGTAGGGGACAAAGTGCAGCGAGCCGTCGGGTATTCCCTCCATTTCCAGGCCCGTCAGGTCAAAGTGCACAGGCTCACCCTGCACGGGCTTCATATAATCTTCAACATGAGCCGCAAAGTCCTCTCGGCTCACGCCGGACGGAAGCCGCAATACCTCCGCAGGCAGTATCTCCCTGTGCGTCTCGCCGTAGACGATTTCCGGCGAGGCCTCCTGTCCGCCCACGATCTTGACAGCGGAGGCAATGACGTCTATGCCGGCCCCCGTCTTCTCGTCCGCCCGCTCTGCGCCGAGCCGAGCCGCCAGCACATAGGGGCCGCACATAAAGCAGACCGCCTCTCTGTTATCCGGCAGGCTCTCCACCTTAAGCGGCATGGAAAAGGAAAGAGTAAAGCTCCCCTCGCCCGCCAGGGTGAGCGCGGCATATCCGTCCGGCGCTCCGGCGCTTCGATCCACTCCGGCTCCCGCTGCCTCCCACGCTCCGCCGCACCAGTCGGGGATCCGGCAGAGCAGCCTGTCCAGTCCTCTGTACCGGAAAAGCACTCTCATGCGGCCGGGCACGTCTGCCGTGTCCACGGAAACCTCCTGTGTCAGGCTGCCCGCCTTAAGCTGCACGGCGGAGTCCATATACTGATTTACCCACACGGTATCTCCCTCCCGAAAGTATATCTCCTCCTGGAGCTTTGTATAATTCTCCATTCCGGTTCCCGTGCAGCACCAGAACTTGTTCTGCTCCGGATCTTCGTCGCTGAAAGTCTTTGTATAGCCCGTGGCCATAGGTGAAAAATAAGCCGTCGTTCCGTTGGCGGTATCAATGGCGCCGAGGATCGCATTATATAACAGCCGCTCCGAATAAGCCGCATATTTTTTATCCGGACGGCGCAGAAACAGGCGGTGCGACAGCTTCAGCATATTGTGGGCGCAGCACCCCTCGCAGTTGCACTGGGTTCTCCGCCCGTCCAGGTCGTAGTCCCCGTGAAAATGCTCCATATCGCTGATCCCGCCCGTGGCATAGGCATGGCGCGCCGTGGTTTTCTCCCAGAACCCCTCTGCGAACTCCGGATGCTGCTCCAGTGCGCCGAGAAATTTGGGTATCGTGGTGTTGGCATGGCGCCCGCTGAGCGTGTCCCTGCGCTCCGAGGTAATCTCCCCCATAAGCGCCGTGTCGTCAAAAGCAGCCGCCGCCTCCCTGTACTTTTCCCTCCCGCTCTGGCGGGCGAGCTGGTACAGGCAGTCGTTCATGCCGCCGTACTCTGTCGTAAGAATATGCGCGCGAACCTCCGGCGTCCACGCCGCCACGCGCGCGCACACCCAGTCCCCCAGCCCGCAGGCAATCTCCAGGGCAGTCTCATTGCCGCAAAGCCTGTGCACGGAGAGAAGCCCGTCCAGTATCTTGTGGAGGGTATACCAGGGCACCCATGTGAGCATCTCCCCCTCCATCTGAATCTTTCCCTCCTCAATGTCGAACTGCCGCTCCGGCTCCTCCCCCGCTGACAGGCGCGCGCCAAAGAGAAAGCCGTTGCCGTGCGCTCTCTGGCACTTGCCCAGCTCCTCTACTATGTAATTGAGCCGCCGCTCCATCTCCGGATCCGGCGCGCTGCTCACCAGCTGCGCCGCCGCCGTCAGATAATGGCCCATGGTGTGTCCGCCAATCCGGCTGTCCTCCCAGCCTCCATAGGGCGGTCTGCCCCCGTCCGGCAGTCCGGCGCTCCTGCGAAATCCGGACAAGAGCCTGTCCGCATCCAGTTTTTTTATAAACGATACATCTGCCTCGTTCGCGCGGGCAAAGGGCCCGTCCCCAAGCTGCACATCCGATAACGCAAACCCTCTCATTTCTGCATCTCCCCTCATTTCTGCATCTCCCTTCATTCCTGCGTCTCCCCGCCGCTTTCCTCCTCCGGCTCCTTCGCCGCCTCCCGCCCGTACAGCTTCGTCATGCGCCGGATTTTCTCACACAATATGTCGTCGAAAGCCCCGTCCCGCATCCGCCACTGCCAGTTGAATCCCAAAGTGGACGGCGTGTTGATTCGGGCCGTGTCCGGCAGGCACAGATAATCCTGTGCGGGAATGATACACAGATCCGACACGCTCCCCATCGCCAGACATATCAGATCCCACGTCCGCTTTTTCCTGGAGGTAAACCGCCCCCGATTCAGATACCGGAGCGCCACGTCTCTGTCCTCCCGCTTTATCTCCTTCCACCAGGAATAGGTGGTGGCGTTGTCGTGCGTGCCGGTATATACTACCGAATTTCTCTCGTAATGATAGGGGAGGTAATCGCTGTCCTCTCTGGAGTCAAAGGCAAACTGTAGCACCTTCATGCCCGGAAAACCGGAATCACTCAGGAGTCTGCGGACGGAATCCGTCAGAAAGCCCAGATCCTCCGCTATGATTGGAAGCTCTCCCAGCTCCCCTCTCAGCGCCTCAAAAAGTTCCATGCCCGGCCCCGGCTCCCACTTTCCGAACTCGGCCGTCGCGTCGCCGTAGGGAATCGCATAGTATTCGTCGAAGCCGCGGAAATGGTCGATCCGCACCATATCGTACCACTGGAAGCATTTCCGGATACGGGCCAGCCACCACTGGTACCCTGTCTTTTTATGCGCCTCCCAGTCATAGAGTGGATTGCCCCACAGCTGGCCGGTGGCGGAAAAGGCGTCCGGCGGGCACCCCGCCACTCCCACGGGCCGTCCCTCGCCGTCAAACTGGAACAGCTCCGGATGCGCCCAGGTATCGGCGCTGTCCAGCGCCACATAAATCGGGATATCGCCGATAATCCGGACTCCTCTCTCGTTGGCAAAGTCCTTCAGTTCCTTCCACTGACATGAAAACTCATACTGCAAAAACTGATAGAAATTGACATCGTCAATGAGTTTGTTGCGATAGCTGACCATGGCCGCCGCTTCCCTGCGGCGGATCGCTTCCTCCCACTCCAGATAGCTCTGCCCGCCCTTGCTGTCCTTAATCGCCATAAACAGGGCATAGTCCGGAAGCCAGTCCGCGTTCTCCTGAACAAACGTATTATACTCTGCGTCCGTCTCGATGCCGCTTCGGGCAAAGGCCCTGCGCAGAAGGGAAAAACGCTTCCGGTATAATATGTCGTAGCGGACATATTTTTCATCGGTTCCATCTGCCGCCTCCCGACATTCCTCTCTCGTCACATATCCCTTTCTGAGCAGTTCGGAGGGAGCGATAAAATAGGGATTTCCGGCAAAGGTGGAAAAGGACTGATAGGGGGAATCGCCATAGCCCGTCGGCCCCATTGGAAGGATCTGCCAGTAGGACTGGCCCGCCTTTGCAAGCTGCTCCACAAATTCATAAGCGCTTTTGTCAAAACATCCGATGCCGTACTCCGACGGGAGACTGGCAACCGGAAGCAATACGCCGCTGCTTCTTCTCATACATACTCTCCATTCCGAGACGCCCGCGGGCGCCTCTTTTTCTATTCCATCAGCAGAGATTTACTCACTCTGACCTCGTATTCCTCCGACCATTTCCTGTATGCCTCCTGGAATGAGCCGGTCTGCCGCTCCGCGACTACCTGATTTTTGTACTCGGCGTTTACCGTCTTGTCGGGCGGCTGAATACAGCAGGCCAGATAATAGCCGTCTTCTTCCTCAATCACATTGGATATGTCATACTTCTTCATTCCCATAATAGTATTCACCAGATTGGTTCTCTTATCCAGCCGTCCGATGAGGCACTCGATCTCCGGCGCATCGGTATTGTTTTTGGCGACCGCGTAAAAGCTCGCACCGGAGGAGCGGAGCTGCTGGTACAGCTTGTCCATCTCCTGCCTCGCCGCCTCTTTGCCCGCGGCGTCCGCCTTCTTATATATCAACTGCACTCTGGCCGCCTGGCACTGTTGCGCCGGAATATTGACGTCCGCCTTGCCCGTCACGACCGAATACATCTTCTCCGCCAGTTTGTTCTCCTCAAAAATCTGCGTCATCAGCACGGGACTGATTCCATTCTCCTGTTTTACCGCCTCGCTCAGACCGCTGCAGAACGTCGTGGCGTTGTAGTTCGCCTGTTCCTTTTCATCTGCGTCCAACGCGATCCCCTGGGCCGAGGCCGCCTTGCAGATTACCTTGACCTGAATGATAAGGCGCAGCACGTCTTCTATGGCATCCTGGCCAATGCTCCGGCCGTCCGCGCCGGAATAACTCCATATATCGGAAGTCAGCGCGTCCTCATACTGATTTTTCATAAAATAATAGTACACCTTGTACTCCCGATACGGCACCTTCGTCTTCCCCACCGCCAGGGCCGTGGAATCCTCGCTCATCGTCCCGTTGTCCACCGAGGCGGCTCTCTCCGAACCCGCGCCGGTCTCCTCCACCGCAGTCCCCCCGCAGCCGGTCAGCCCCAGCACGATACAAAAGCATAAAAATACTGCCTGCACCTTACTCATCATCGCCATCTCCATCCTTCCAGCTCAATTTCCCGATTTCCTCTGTTATCCACTCCGCCTGTTCCAGAAGTTTGCCCTTTGGCTCATAGAGAAAATACGGCCCGGGCCCCGGCACAAACCGGAGGCGCCGCCCCAGCCCCGCCACTAGAGCGGGAATCTTCTCCGACTCTATCCTGGCCCTGGGATACATAGCCAGGCGAAGTTTATCTCCCCTGTTCTCAATCGCCGTAATATACGCCCTGTGCGCCTTTGCCTTCAGCAGCGCGATGGCCAGCAGGTTCATCACGCTCTTTGGCGGCTCTCCGAAGCGGTCGAGAAGCTCGTCAAGCATGTCGCTTTTCTCCTCCTCGGTCTCAATCTCCGCAATCCGTTTATAAATATCCAGTTTCTGAAACTCATTTTTAATATAACTGACAGGGATAAATGCGTCAACCTTTATATCCACGCTTGTCTCAAATTCTTTCTCGTCCGTCTGTTCTCCCCGCTGTCTCTTTACCGCCTCATTCAGCATTTTGCAATACAGATCGTAGCCCACGGCCTCCATGTGTCCGTGCTGCCTGGCGCCCAGGAGGTTCCCTGCGCCCCGTATCTCCAGATCCCTCATAGAGATACGGAATCCGGAGCCAAGCTCTGTAAATTCCCTGATCGCGGCCAGTCTCTTTTCGGCCACTTCCTTGAGCATCTTATCCCGCTTATACATGAGAAACGCATAGGCCGTCCGGTTGCTCCGTCCCACCCGTCCCCTCAGCTGGTACAACTGGGACAGCCCCAGCCGGTCGGCGTCCTCGATCATAATGGTATTGACATTGGGTATATCCAGCCCCGTCTCCACGATTGTAGTGGCTACCAGCACATCAATATCCCCCTCCACAAAGTGGAACATGGTATCCTCCAGCTGCCTCTCATTCATCTGCCCGTGGGCGTAGGACACCGCCGCCTCCGGCACCAGCCTTGCAATTTCATTTGCCACCACTTCCATATTGTTCACGCGGTTGTAGACGTAGTAGACCTGGCCTCCCCTCCCGATCTCTCGAAGAATGGCCTCCCGCACGATTTCCTCATTCTTCTCCATCACAAAAGTCTGAATCGGCATACGATCCACCGGCGGCTCCTCCAACACGCTCATGTCCCGAATCCCCACCAGACTCATGTGCAGTGTGCGGGGAATCGGCGTAGCCGTCAGCGTCAGCACATCAATATCATTTTTCATCTGCTTGAGCTTCTCCTTGTGGCTCACGCCAAAGCGCTGTTCCTCGTCCACGATCAAAAGCCCCAGATTCTTATAGGAGACGTCCTTGCCCAGCAGACGGTGGGTTCCCACCACTACGTCCACGCTTCCCTTGCGCAGCCCCTCAATGGTCTTCTTCTGCTCCGCCGCCGTCCGGAGGCGGCACAGAAGTTCCACGTTGACGCCGAAATCCCTCATTCGCTGCACAAAGGTGTTGTAGTGCTGGGCGGCCAGAATGGTGGTGGGCACCAGAAAGGCCGCCTGCCTGCCGTCCATCACCGCTTTGAAGGCCGCCCGCAGAGCTATCTCCGTCTTGCCATAGCCCACGTCGCCGCAGATCAGGCGATCCATGATCTTGCTGCTCTCCATATCCGCCTTGGTCTCCTCAATGGCCTTCAGCTGATCCTCCGTCTCCTCATAGGGAAACAGTTCCTCAAATTCCCTCTGCCACACCGTGTCCTTTCCAAAGGGGTGCCCCGTCCGGCTCTGACGCCTGGCATACAGCTCTACCAGTTCCTCCGCGATTTCCTGAACGGCTCCCCTCACCCTGGATTTCGTCTTCTTCCACTCCGGCGAATGGAGCCGGTTCAGTTTCGGCGGCTTCGCGTCGCTGCCCGCGTACTTCTGGAGAACCTCCAGCGAAGTGGCCGGCACATAGAGATTGCTCCCCGCCGCATACGCCACCTTGAGATAATCCTTCGTCACATGGTCAACTTCTATTTTTTCAATGCCCTGATAAATGCCGAGACCGTGGTTTTCATGTACGACGTAATCCCCTATCTTCAGATCCTGAAAACTGTGTATGGCCGCCCCTTCGTACCGGCGAGCCTTCTTTTTTTTCTTCTTTTTGCGCCCTCCGAAAATGTCGCTCTCCGTCACCACGACAAAGCGGAGATCCGGATATTCAAATCCCCGCCGGAGGTTCCCCCGCGCGACCATCACCTCGCCGGGCTGCAGCTCGTGCTCCATCGCCCCGTCATAAAAAGCATTGATGTCAAAATCCATGAGATCCTGACAGAGCCGCCTCCCTCTGGTCTCCGAAGCCGACACCAGAAGCACCCGGTATCTGTCCCGCTTCAGCTTCTCGATATCCTTGGCCAGCATGGAAAAATTATTGTTATAGGAGGGCGCGGACTGCACCCGAAAATAAAATTTCCGCTCCACCGGAAGCTCCCTTATAGCCGTCTCCAGCGTGGACAAAAGCACCAGCGGATAGTCCTGCAGGCGGTTTAAGAGGCGGGGCAGAGAGTACAGAACGTCCATCTGTCCCGGCAGGATATAGCCCTTTTCCAGACGGCCCGCCATGCTCTCCCGAAACTCGTACTCCACAGCCTCCGCCCTCTCCACGCAGCGGTTTGGCTCGTCAAGAACGATAAGCGTCTTCCCGTCCCTGAAATAATCAAAAAAGGACACCGGCTGATCCTCCTCTCCGGATCCTCCGGTAAAATAGGAAATATAACTCTCCAGATTCACCATGCCCCGACAGGCCTCAAACGTATCCCGAAAATTCTCCACATTCTGGCGGAGTCTTGCGGCCTCCTCCTGCTTTCCCTGCTTCCTCAGCTCCTTCACGCCGCTCTCCATAGCCAGATTGATTTTCCTCAGTCCGGCTAACGCCCTGTCCTCCGTCATAAAAATCTCCGCCGCCGGATAGATCACAATTTCTTCCAGATTTTCCACGGAGCGCTGGCTCTCCACATCAATGCTGCGAATGGTATCCACCTCGTCCCCCCAGAAGTCGATCCGGCAGGGGCTCTCCTCCGTCAGCGGGAACACGTCCAGAATCCCGCCCCGCACGCAGAACTCGCCCTCCCGTTCCACCTGGGCCACATTCTCATAACCCATGTCGGAGAGCTGTCTCTCTATTTGGGACAGGTCGTAGACTCCCCCCTCTGTGAGCGTGATCTTATTTTCGCAAAAGTTTCCCACCGGCAGGCAGTAATCCATACCCGCATCTATCGTAGTGACAACCGTGACCGGCTCCCTCTCCGCAATCTTTTTGATGACCTTCAGGCGCTCTTTCACGATGGCCTTCCCGTGCACGTCCGCACTGTAAAAAATCAAGTCCTTAGCCGGATAGTACATGACGTTCCGGTCGTACATGTGGTAGTCCTCCAGTATCTCCTTCGCCCGAATCTCATTGTGCGTCACAATCAGCCGGAATTCAAACTCCTCCGCCAGCCCATAAATAAAATGGCACTTCTGAGCGTCCAGCGCGCCTATGACATTTACCGGCGTGCTGCCCTGGGCCACCGCTATTTTCAGTTGTGTAAATTCCTCCAGTTCCCGCAGGGGGGCTAATAATGTCTCCACGTCTTACCTCTCTATTTTCCTTCCATTTACCCGGTTCATGGCGCTCTCCACGCCCTCCCCCATAATGGCCGTACACGCCTCGTCCGCCAGGGCGAATATATCGCGAAACATGCCGTCCTCCTCCCTGGAGAACCGTCCCAGCACATGCTTTACCAGGTCTCTCCCCTCCGGCTTGCTCCCCACGCCGATTTTGATGCGGGCAAATTCCTGGGTGCCGAGATGTTCAATAATATTTTTGATGCCGTTATGCCCGCCGGAGCTTCCCTTCGGGCGCACCCGTATCTGTCCCACCGGAAGACTGATGTCATCATAGATCACAATCAGCTCCTCTGTGTCCAACTTATAGTAATCCATCAGCGCCCGAACACTCTCTCCGCTCAGGTTCATATAGGTCTGGGGCTGCGCCAGAATCACCTTCTGGCCCTCAATGATCCCTTTTCCCACCAGCGCCTTATGCTCTCTGCCCCGCAGGGAGATCCCGTATTTGTCACAGAGATACGTTATCATATCAAAGCCAATATTGTGCCTGGTGGCCGCATATTCCACACCGGGATTTCCCAGGCCCGCAATTAGATACATAATTTTTCCTCCATTCCCGTGCGTCGCTATAACACGTTTTGCCCGACGGCATCACACAGATGCCCTCAGGCCGTTTTTCAGTATAACACACTTTCCCGCAAAAGAAAACCGCCAGATTGAAGTTCAATCATCTTCAATCCGGCGGTTCCTGCGCCTTACTACTATACCGGTTCAGATTCGTCCTCGTCCGGCAATTCCGCCAATGTCTGCTGGAATTTCTCAAGTATGGCGTCCTGAAGTACTGCTCTCATATCACCATTTATTGGGTGGGCAATATCGCGATACTCCCCGTCCGGCGTCTTCTTGCTTGGCATAGCAATGAACAGCCCCTTTTCCCCTTCGATTACCTTTATGTCGTGAACCACAAAGGAATCGTCAAAGGTGACGGATACAACAGCCTTCATCTTGGAGTCTTTGCTCACAATCCGAATACGGATGTCAGTAATCTGCATCCTCCTTCCCCCTTTGCTGATTATTACAGTACGTATCGTTCATTTTTTTCCAGAATAATCTTGATGTCGTCAGGAGTACCCACATAGTTCGAATTGGCGCTAATGGTGTCATGACTTTCTACGATGCAGTTTTCTATATAAGTATTATCTCCAATATACACATCATTGAGTATAATGGAATTACGTATTGTGCAGTTGTTACCCACATACACTTCCTTAAACAGAATGGAGTCCGTCACTTCTCCGTTGATGATACAGCCGCTGGCAATCAGGCTGTTGCGCACCTGGGAGCCCACGTTGTACTTCGCGGGCGGCAAATCCTCGATCTTGGAGGCCACCTGCGGATACTCATCGAAAAAGTACTGTCTGGTCTCTCGGTTCAGGAAGTCCATATTGGTCTGAAAATAGGAATCTACCGTGGTGATGTTGCTCCAGTAGGAGTCCATCTGATAAGCGTAGATTTTCTTCAGGCCCTTGTAACGGATAAATATATCCTTTACAAGATCAAATCCACCCTCCGCGCCCGCGCGCTCAATCATCTCAATGAGTTGTCTGCGCCGGATCACATAAATGCCGGTAGATACCAGAGTCTTGGAGGTCACAATCGGCTTCTCCTCAAATTCTGTTATCAGACCGCTGCTGTCCACGGATACCACGCCAAAGCGGCTTGGATCGTCTACCTCTCCCAAATCCTTTGTCACAATAGTAATGTCTGCATTCTTTTCGATGTGATACTCTAACAGCTTATTCATATCCATCTTATAGACACAGTCCCCCGATGCAATGATGACATACGGTTCATGACTGGTCTTCAGAAAATCAATGTTCTGTGCAATGGCATCTGCCGTTCCGCGATACCAATAATTGTTATCATGTGTCTGAGTGGGCGTAAATACAAACAATCCGCCCTGCTTGCGTCCAAAATCCCACCACTTGGAGGAATTCAGGTGCTGTGTAAGGGATTTGGAATTGTACTGTGTAAACACAGCCACCTTATTAATATGTGAATTGGACATGCTGCTCAGCGCAAAATCAATGCTGCGATAACCACATGCGATCGGCAGCGCCGACGTCGCACGCTTTTTTGTCAGTTCCTTCATCCGGTTGCTGTTGCCGCCGGCTAAGATAATTCCAATTGCTCTCATAACATGTCACCTGCCTTTATCAAAGTCTCGCCACCTGCCAGGGTGTCATTCGGATAGTCTTCTTTCGTGGTCTTACCAGATATGGCAGTATTCTTGCCGATGGTAACACCGTCCGGAATCACCGTCCTGTCGCCTACTGTGACAAGGTTAAAGGCATAGACGTCCGGTTTGAGCTTGTTCACCACATTGTCCTCACCGGCGCCAAGTGTGCAATTGTCTCCGATCACCGTGTCCTCGGACACGATAGTCTTGTCCAGAATGGTATTCCTGCCAATCCGGGTGGAGTTCATAATGATGGAATCCCTCACAACGGCGCCTTCTTCAATGATGACGTTGGAGCCGATGACTGAGTTGTGCACCTCGCCGTAAATCTCGCAGCCGTCTCCCATGATGGCTTTGTCCACAATGGCGTCCGCCGCGATATACTGTGGCCGCAGCCACTCATTGCGGGTGTAAATCTTCCAGAACTCCTCATACAGATTAAATACCGGAATCAAATCAATCAATTCCATATTGGACTCCCAGTAGGAGCCAAGCGTTCCCACGTCCTTCCAGTAGCCGTTGTACTCGTATGCAAAGATACGATCCCCTCTCTCATGGCAATACGGAAGAATGTGCTTGCCAAAATCGCAGCCCTTCTGGTCCTTCAGCGTAATCAACGCCTCTTTCAGCACCGGCCACGAGAAAATGTAAATCCCCATGGACGCCAGATTGCTTCTCGGATGCTCCGGTTTTTCCTCAAATTCCAGAATCCGGTGGGTGTCGTCCGTGATACAGACACCGAACCGGCTGGCCTCCTCCATAGGAACCGGAATCGTGGCCATCGTAACGTCTGCGTTATTGGCCTTGTGGAAATCCAGCATAACCTGATAATCCATCTTGTAAATATGGTCGCCGCCCAGAATCAGCACATATTCCGGATTATAATATTCCATATAATTCAGATTCTGGAAAATGGCATTTGCTGTTCCTGTGTACCACTCACTGCTTGTACTCTTTTCATACGGCGGAAGGACGGACACGCCCCCAACATTACGGTCCAAATCCCATGGAATTCCAATACCGATATGAGTATTCAGTTTCAACGGCTGGTACTGAGTCAGAACTCCCACCGTGTCAACACCTGAGTTAATACAATTACTCAACGGAAAATCAATGATTCGGTACTTACCCCCAAAAGCAACAGCAGGTTTTGCTACATTTGCGGTCAAAACACCCAGTCTCGACCCTTGCCCTCCAGCAAGTAACATGGCTATCATTTCTTTTTTTATCATGTTATCACCCCTGTTGTTAGATTATGTTATAGAGTATATCATATTATTTTACAAATGTGAATATTTTGACGAAATTTTTCAAAACTTTTTTGTGTTTTTCGTCATATTGCACAAAAAATTGCAGGTTTTATTAAGCAAATTCACCTTTTGGCGTGTTTTTTTTCTGATTATACTTGTTTTTTTCCGATTATACTATAATATATAATAGGAACAGATAAGCAGAAAGGAAAGGTATTACTTATGTATAAAATTGATTTCGAACAGCCCTGCAGAGTTCATTTTATCGGAATCGGCGGCATCAGCATGAGCGGATTTGCAGAGCTTCTCAACTCCATGGGCTTTACCGTCACTGGCTCCGACTGGCATGAGAGCAAGATAACCAGACATCTGGAAAGCCTCGGCATACAAGTAGTATATGGACAAAACGAGAAAAATATTACTGACGATATTTCCCTTGTTGTATATACAACGGCCGTAAAACCGGATAACCCGGAATACAAAAGGGCCGTCGAACTCGGAATCCCGATTATGGCGAGGGGCGCCATGGTGGGCGAGATCATGAAGAATTATTCCTCCGCCATCGCCGTCTCCGGCACACACGGCAAGACCACTACGACCTCCATCGCCTCCCAGATTTTCCTGGAAGCGGGACTGGATCCCACTGTCTCCGTGGGCGGTATCCTGGATTCCATCGGCGGCAATATCCGCATCGGCCACTCCGGCTGCTTCATCACGGAGGCCTGCGAGTACACCAACAGCTTTCTCCACTTTTTCCCCACAGTAGGAATTATCCTTAATATAGAAGAAGACCATATGGACTTTTTTAAGGATCTGGCGGACATACGGCACTCTTTCAGGGAATTTGCAAAGAGGCTGCCCGCCCAGGGCGCGCTCATCATCAATGCCGACATCGAGAATTATACCGAAATCACCGAGGGACTACCCTGCCGGATCGTGACCTACGCCATGGATAATCCGGAGGCGGATTTTACGGTGAGCGACATCACCTATGACGATATGGGCTGCGGCAGCTTCACCGTCGTTCGCAGGGGACAGGCAGAGCAGCGCTTTTCCCTGTCCGTAGCGGGCCGCCACAATATCTCCAACACGCTCGCCTGTCTGGCGCTCGCCTCCCTGTTTGACATTGGGGACGATACCGTGCAGCGGGCGCTGACCTCATTCCACGGCACCGAAAGGCGTTTTGAGTACAAGGGGAAGAAAAACGGTTTTACCATTATCGACGACTACGCCCATCACCCCGGCGAGATTACCGCCACCCTCACGACGGCGGAGAGATACCCGCACAAGACGCTCTGGTGCGTCTTCCAGCCGCACACCTACACCCGCACCAGGGCCTTTCTGACAGACTTCGCCAAATCCCTCGCACTCGCGGACAAAATTATCCTCGCGGACATCTACGCGGCGCGGGAAAAAGATCCGGGCGACATTTCCTCCCGAACGCTGGAGGCGGAGCTCAAGAAGCTGGGCAAGGACGTTTACTATTTTCCCTCTTTTGAGGAAATAAAAAAATTTATTTTAAAAAATTTAGTCGACGGCGACCTGTTGATAACTATGGGCGCCGGAAACATTGTGGAAATAGGAAACGACCTGTTGAGCGAGTGATTTATACACATTATCCACAGTCTTATCAACATTCAGTCGAATGAACGGACTGTGGATATTTTTTTGTCAAGGAAAATTTGTGAATAATTTAAAAAAATTTTTAATCGCCGGACAAGCCCGAAAATTCGTCGTTTTCACAAATTCTTTCTACAAAAATAGTCCGGACGAACATATGTTGTCCACATTGTCCACATTATCAACACCCCTTTTCTACAGCAAATATACACCCCTTCCGGCATTTGCAACTCATTTTTCTTTATGCTATACTCATTTGTGCACAGATTGTAACGTACAGGAAAGGAAACGATTACATAATGGGTTTTACAGTTACAGCGGAACGGGAGGAGTTGTTCACACAAATTCCCAATTGGTTCATACAGAATCATCTGCCCTCTGCAAATGGAAATTTTGTAAAGGTCTATCTGTATCTTGAGATGGCGTGCCAGTACCCACAGCGAACCGGCGCGCTCTCCATCAGCATATTGGCAGACCGCATGGAATGTACGGAAAATGATATTTTGCGCGCGCTTCGCTATTGGGAGCGGGAGGGGTTGATGTCGCTCTCGGAGAAGGACGGCGAAATCACGGCTGTCTCCCTCTGCGAACCGCTGTCTGCGGAGGCGGAGACGACGCGGGCGGAGGCGCTTCGGACAGACGCACCTCCGGCAGAGACGGCGCGGGCAGAAACGCTCCAGGCAGACGTACCCCCGGCGGAGACGGCCAGAGATATACCGGCCGCTGCCGCCGCGGAAGTCAACGTGCCAGACCGTCAGACTTACACGCCTCTCCAGGCAGAGGCTTTTCTGAAGGACGAGGAGATCAACCGGACTATCACTGCCATCGAGGAGCTTCTCGGCTCTCCGGTGACACCGGCGCATCTGCAGTTGATTCTTTATTTTATGTGTGATGTGGGCTTTTCGTCCGAACTGCTCATCACCCTGTATGAGACGGCGCTGAAAAAGGGCAAACGGCAGCCGGGATATATCGAGGCCATTGGGATCCAATGGGCCGGAAAGGGCATTACAACTCCGGAGCAGGCCAGGGAGGAAGCCGCTGCCTTCAGCGGAAAATATGCCCTCGTCACGCGCGCCCTTGGCATCAACCGGAGCCTGGCCCCCGCTGAGCGCGCCATTATCGATGGCTGGGAGGCCTATCACTTTTCCGATTCCATTATCGACGAGGCCTGCCGCCGCACGGTGCTCCAGACCGGCGACACCGACCTGCGCTATGTGTCGCGGATTCTGGAGGGGTGGCACAGCCAGCATGTGATTTCCCTGAAAGATGTGGAGAAATGCGACGAGGCCTTCCGGCGGCAGAAAAAGAACAGCGCGGCTCCGCGCAAGTCCACCGCGCGGAAAAACCAGTTCCAGAGTTTTCCACAGCGGGCGTACTCGCAGGGAGACTTTGACAGCCTGGAGCGCAGGCTCCTTCAGGGCCAGAAAAATTAGACGGAGGACAGCCGGACGAAGGACATCGCCAAACAATCACACGGATAGGCTGATTGTTTTCCAAAAGCCGGAATTTGTGTCGGAGCGTCGCAAATTCCCCTGTCGCCCCGTCGCGCAAGACGCTCCGGAATGGAGAATTTTATGGTACTTACAAACAGCCAGTACGAGCAGTTAATGTCGCAGTATTATGACAGGCAGCTTCACAGCAGACATATCGCTGAACAGCGGTATCAGGAGGTCTTAGAGGCCATTCCCGCCATGCGGACGCTGGAGCAGCGCATACAGGATATATCGCTGGCCCACGCCAGAGCCCGGCTGACCGGCGTCGGGCAGCCGGAGGATTTGTCCGGGCAGATTGCCGCCGTGACAGAGGAAAAGGAGAAACTGCTTGTCGCCCATGGGTTTCCGGCGGACTACCTACGCCCGGTCTATGAGTGCCCGGACTGCCAGGATACCGGCTATATCGGTGACAAAAAATGTCACTGCTTTGAGAAGGAAATCGTAAATTTCCTGTATTCCCAGTCCAATCTCCAGGAGGTTCTGGCAAAGGAGAACTTTGCGCACTTTAATCTGGAACTCTATCCTGACGATTACATGGAAGAAACCACCGGCCAGACACCGAGGGATAATACGAGAAATATCCTCCGGACGGCGAAGGAGTTTATCCGTAACTTTGACAACGGGTGCCAGAATTTACTGTTATACGGAAACACCGGCGTGGGGAAGACTTTCCTCGCCAACTGTATCGCCAGGGAGCTGTTAGACTCCTTTCACACGGTAGTCTATCTGACTTCCCTGAAATTATTTGATATTTTGGAGACGTATAAATTTGACAGGGATCTGTCGCAGGCAGAAAAGGACGCTTCCATTTCTTATATCCTGGACAGCGACCTGCTGATCATAGACGATCTGGGAACCGAGCTGAACAACAGTTTTACCTCGTCCCAGTTGTACCGCTGCATTGATACCAGGCAGAACAACGGAAGCTCTACCATCATTTCCACGAATCTGTCGTTCGACGACCTGCGGGAGCAGTACAGCGAGAGGATCTTTTCCCGAATCACCAGCAATTATACCCTGTTAAAACTGACCGGCGACGACATACGCCTGCAAAAGAAATGGAGGAACTAACATGAGTCAGAAAGATTTGGAACAGACAATCCCCGTAGGAGACCTCGGCATTATCCCGTTGGAGAGCAGCCGGGCCATAGGGAAGAAGGTGGACGCCTATATCGTCGGGTGGCGAAATAAGGCCAATCCCGAACCCTCTATCCACTTCAACAATTACAAGAGGGATTCCTATATTATTGACGCCGTGTGCCCCCGTTTCGGCTCCGGCGAATCCAAGGCTATCCTGAATGAATCGGTGCGCGGAAAGGATATTTACCTGTTAGTCGATGTGTGCAATCACAGCCTTTCCTATAAGGTGTGCGGCCAGATCAACCACATGTCACCGGACGACCACTATCAGGACTTAAAGCGCGTCATTGCCGCCATCAGCGGCAAGGCAAGGCGGATTACGGTAATCATGCCTTTTCTCTACGAGAGCCGACAGCACAAACGCAGTTCGAGGGAATCCCTGGATTGCGCGCTGGCTTTGCAGGAGCTCACCAATATGGGCGTGGAGAACATCATTACCTTTGACGCCCATGATCCGCGGGTGCAGAATGCAATCCCTCTCAAGAGCTTTGAGACGGTGCAGCCCACCTACCAGTTTATCAAGGCGCTTCTTGCCAACGTGCCGGATATCCATATGAATTCGCAGAAAATGATGATTATAAGTCCGGACGAGGGCGCTATGGGACGGGCCATTTACTTTGCCAATGTAGCCGGCATGGACGTGGGTACGTTCTATAAGCGGCGGGACTACACCAAAATCGTGGAGGGGCGCAACCCCATCATCGCCCATGAATTTCTGGGCGCCGACGTAAAGGGCAAGGACGTGGTTATCATTGACGACATGATTTCCTCCGGCGAGAGCATGATTGACGTAGCCACTGAATTAAAAAGGCGGAAGGCCAACCGTATTTTCATCGCCTCCACCTTCGGGCTCTTTACCAACGGACTGGCGAAGTTTGACGACGCCTACAAGAGCGGACTGATCTACCGCCTCATGACCACAAACCTCATCTACCAGCCGGACGAGCTGCTGGAGAGAGAATATTATATCAATGTGGATATGAGCAAATACATTGCGCTTCTAATCGATACGCTGAATCATGACGCTTCCATCTCCGAATATCTCAATCCGACAGACCGGATTGAGCGGATATTGAAAAAATATCATCAGAAATAATCCAGGGCGGCGCCAGACCGGCGCCGCCCCTTTTTTATTCTCTGTTCTATTGCTACCCGCTCCGTTCGGGCTTGTCCTCTGCTGCTGATTCCCTCTCCGTTTGGGCTTGTCCTCTGTTATTGCTCCCCGTCCTCTCCGGATTCGTCTCCCCCTGCGTCCGGATTATCCTGCGGTTCCGCATCATCGCCCCCGTTATCGGCGGGTGGCGTCGCAGTGGCCGGAACCGGCGTCGCTGCGGGTGCACGGGTAGCCGTCGGCTTCTGAGTCGCCGTCGGTTTTTTGGTGCTCTTAGGCTTCTTCGTACTTCTCGGACGATCTGCCGGATCTTCGTCCACGTCCGGATCGTCGTCGTCCGGATCGTGATCTATGTCCTTCTGACCCCCGCCTGAGCTGCTGCCGCCAGAGCCATAACTGCTGCCGGAGCCGCTGCTCCCCGAATAGCCGGAGCTGCCGGAGGAGGATTCGGATTTCTTCTCAAAGTCAAAATCCTTCACTTTCAGTCCCTCATGGATCTCATTCATAAACTCGTGCCAGGTGCGGCCTGGATAGGTGGAGCCGTACAGGTCGCTCACTGTCCGCGGCAAATCGTATCCCACCCACACCGCTGTCGTATAATACGGAGTGAAGCCGCAGAACCAGCCGTCCTTTTTGTCATTGGTGGTGCCGGTCTTGCCCGCGCACGGCATACCGTTGTCCACGCTAAGCCCCCTGGCGGTTCCCCTGGTGAACACTCCCTTCAGAATGTCCACCATGGCATTGGCGGCGTCCGCATTGTAAATATATTTTTCGTCCACATCATCTTCCACTATCACATTTCCGTCCGCGTCGCGTATCTCCACAATACAGGTGGGCTCCCGATACTTCCCGTCGTTCTGCAGCGTCGCATAGGCGGAGGCCATCTCCAGAGGGCTGGCCCCATAGGTGAGACCGCCCAGCGAAGCCGGTAAGTAGTAATCGGATTTGACGATCCGGTTAAAATTCATCTGCAGCAGATAATCCAGCCCCACCTCCGGCGTCAGTTTTTCAAACAACTGCCAGGCCACGGTGTTCAGGGACTGCTCCACCGCAAAGCGCAGAGACACATAGCCGTAATACCGCCCGCTGGAATTGGACGGCCCGCCGCTGAAGCGGTGGTCGTTGATCGTGGTATTGGCCGTGTCGCCCCTCTCTAAGGACGGCGTATACACAATCAGCGGTTTAATCGAACTTCCCGGCTGCCGGAAGGACTGATAGGCCCTGTTCAGGGAATAGCCCTCCGTCTTCTGGCTGCGTCCGCCCACAACCGCCACTACCCGTCCGGTCTTATTGTCGATGCACACCGCCGCACCCTGCATCTCATACATGCCATTGGAGCCCTTTTCGGTAAAGCCGGAAAGGTTTTTGTTGATGGCGGACTGCAGTTTCTTCTGCTTCTGCAGATCAATGGAGGTATAAATGCGGTAGCCGTTGTTCAGCAGCATCTTCTGCGCCGTCGCGTAAGCCTCGTCGTACTCGTCATCATACTCCTCTTTCTTTTTATCACTGTCAAACTCATTTTTGAACTCAAAGCCGTTCTTCCGCATCAGGGCGCGGGTGGCGCTGTAGGTAATAAAGGTCTGGATATAATCCCTCTTTTTTACCTCCTGAATCTTCAGTTTGATCTTTTCGTTGTAGGCCTCATCGTACTCCACCTGGTTAATTACGCCGTCGTGCAGCATCTGATCCAGAATACGGTTTTTCCTCGCAATCGTATTGTCAAAATGCTTTTCGGGATCATAGAGGCTCGGATTATTGGGAATCGCGCAGAGGAAGCAAATCTGTCCCAGGGACAGCTCCTGGCAGCCCTTGCTGAAATATCCTCTGGCCGCCGCCTCCAAGCCGTAATATCCGTTGGCAAAATTAATGGTATTCAGGTAAAATTCCAGAATATCCTTTTTCTCATATTTCTTTTCCAGCTCCATGGCAATAAAAATTTCTTTTATCTTCCGCTCGTAGGTCTTATCGGTGTTCAGGAAGGTGCCGCGGGCCAGCTGCTGGGTAATGGTGGAAGCTCCCTGCGTCTTCTCGCCCTTATTCCGTATCAGCTCGATGCCGGCGCGCACAATGCCCTCCGCGTCAATGCCGTTGTGACTGTAGAACTTTTTGTCCTCCGTGACAATCATCGCGTCTTTCGCATATTCCGGAATCGACTCAATATCCAGATAGTACGCATCTTTGTCGCCCCGCAGAACGGCAATCTGCTTGCCCTTGCTGTTGTAGGCAATGGACGTCTCCGAGGTGCGGAATGTCTCCGCCGAGGACGCCTGCACCAGCGCCTTTGCCTCCGCCTGCATGGCAAAAATGTCCCTGCCGTATTTAAAATAGAACACCAGCCCGCCGACCAGAATCGTCAACAGAAGCAGCAAAATGATAACTTTAACAACCAGCCAGAATTTTCTATGCTTTTTTTGTCTTTTTGCTTTCTTAGCCATTGTTACCTCCCTTTTCAAGTCACACCCGTATATATTGTTCGCCTCTGGTTATCTTCGCGATGTGCAGAGCCTCCTCCGTCTCCCGATAAAACATATGGAAATCCACGGCTCCCTCTCTCAACGCCGCCCCGATGCAGCATGACAGGGATAAATCCGCGACCTTATTTTCTTCACATTCCACCATAGAAATAATATGCTCCATAACGGAATCTAACTCCCCGTCGGAAACATTTTTCATATACAGCAGGATTTTTCCATCCTCTATCCGGCCTAAAAGGGCATGTCCCTCTGTGGCCTCCCGTATAATCTCCGTCGTCTTGAACAGCACGGCGTCCCCACAGGCCACACCGTTTTGCTCCACAATCTTTCTGAACGCATCTATCTCGACCAGCGCCATTGCGTGGGCGTCCTCCAAATCCGCGTCGTCCAGGCTCTCCTGGATTCTCCTCTGTATGCCGCCCTGGGCTGACATCTTATCCTCCCACTCCGAATTTTCCTTCTGATGGCGGAGCATTTCGTCGTGTATATTTTTGATTCGGCCGATGATCCGCGTCACATTCCCCGTCTCGTCTTCGATGCTGGAATAGTACAGCCAGTGCCACTCATAGCCGTGTCCGGATATCTTGCTCAGATATTCCATCTGCCCCTCCGTCTTTTTGCTGGCGGCTATGGACAGATGCCGCTGAAACATCTCCATGTGATCCGGGTGAACCAGCGGATTCTCCCGCAGTGTCCGCGAGTAGTGGGATATCCGGCGCCGTATCACGCCGCCGTCTACCTCCTTATAGGAATAAGACATCACGTCTTCCGGCAGATTCACCTCAAACAGGATCTCGTCCGACGTCTCCTCCAGCAGGCGGTAGCGCTCATTCTGCACCGCCAGCTCCCGCTCCAGTTTCTTCTGCTTCGTGACGTCCAGAATCAGAGCGATAAAAATATTTCTCCTGCTGTAGCGCTTGAGAATCCGTCCGCGCACCCACACCCAGCCGCTCTTTTTCGGCGTTCTGTGATAGCGCAGCGAGGTATCCATCAGTCTGCCCGTCTCCGCCGCCTCCTGCATTTCCCCGCGGAGGCGCAGTGCATCTTTCTCAACCAGGAGAACCTCCGTATTCTTACCGGCCTCCTCATAGAAATCCTCCTCGAAGCCCTCGCACAGCTGGAGCACGCCGGGGCTCAAATAAAGCGGTTTCAGCCTGTCGCTGAATTCATACAGGCCAATCCCTCCCGGCAAAATACTTCCAAAGGATTCCCGAAATATATTCCAGGCCTTGATCTGCTCTTTCAGGCTGCTGTTTTTCTTATTCGTCTTCTCCAAAAAAGCACCTCCCGGTAAAATCACAGAGCAACAATACCACATGATATATTATACCCTATTTTACAGTGTCTTGCAAAGTATTTCTTCATGTATGCGTCGGGCCCTGGCCGCCCAGGTGTGCCGTTCGGACGCCGTCCTGAAGCCCCGGCGCGAGATCTCCTCCCAGCGCTCCCTGTCTCCCAACAGCGCCCTCGTCTCCTCTGCCAGCGCCTCCCTCTCATTCAGCTCATAAAAAAGGAGATCCTCTCCCGCCTCTAATTCCTCCTCCAGATAGCGGCTCCAGTCCGTAATACACACGGCGCCGTTCAGCATGGAATTAAATACCCGATCATGCGCTCCCTCCTTAAACCACGGCAGGACGTTCAGCGAAATTTTGGCCCGGCTGATCTGCCGGAGGCAGTCCAGAGATGAGAGCGGCTCTCCCCGAATGAGCATGTCCGGCCGGGCACATTCCAGATGCTCCCAGCCCGCGCCGTAACAGGTGACGGGAATCCCCGCCTCCGCCAGACTCTTTACAACCTCGCCGCGGAAATAATTCCTCACATACAGATCGATCATTATCATATCCGGCATAATTTCCTTTATGCCCGCCTCGCTTATGTCCTCCACCTCCCGCTCCAGGTGACGGATAATCCCCGTCCCCATTCCCAGGTGGGGGTGCTCGATAAAATCCTGTATGATACCGTAGTAAAATTCCGTATACTCGTCGTTGATGCGGGTGAGGGCGGGTTCAAAATGCGACAGCGGCGTGTAATTACCGGTAAAAACCACATCGATCGGGCGCTCGTCCCAGCCCGGCGGCCCGTCCGTCCCCCACAGGGAAGTCCCTGCCAGCGGGAGAAAGGGCCCCCGCTTGATCTCCGGGAAAAAACGCTCCAGATACGCCCCGTGCTCCCTGTCAATGTAAATCTGGGTGTAATCCTCCGGCAGATAGGGCAGGAACTTATGATAGTAAAAGGGGTGATCCACCACGATATTTATAAGGGGAATTCCGCGCGCCTCGAAAAAATTCACGCCCTTTGCATCTGTCAGATAGCTCTCGCCCCGACAGCCGTCAAAATTAAAACTAACCGCCGCCGTCACGCCCGGCTCGCTGAACCAGACAAGCCTGGCGAGGCTGTCATACTCCGCGCACTGGTCGAAGTAAAACACCTCATATCCCAGTTTCTCAAACGCCTCTCCCAGCTGTTCACTGAAAAAACTCAGCGTCTCAATCCCCTTTGTAAACAATACCAGCTTCCGTATCATGGGCACTCCTCTTTTCCATAGTAAGAGCCGCATACCCACGGGGTAGTGCGGCCCATTTCACGCAATATTTAAGGAAGTTCTATTTTGGAATACTCCTTCGGGGGCAGCGCCGTAGTGGAATCCTTCACGAATTTGCGCACCGCCTGGGAAGCCTTGGAAACGGCGATATTCGTGCCGGCCCCGGCCACACAGCCGCCCGGACAGCCCATGCCCTCGATCAGGCACCCGTCCTTTTTGCCCGCCTTGGCTAACAAAAGCATCTTCTGGCACTCGTCCAGCCCCTCGGCGTGTTCGATATACACATCTGTGTCCGGATAGTATTCGTTAATACATTTTTCAATGGCATTGGCCACACCGCCCGCGACTGCATAGCCACGTCCGGCTCCGGTAGCGTCGTGAATCGGCTCCTCGCAGTCGTAGGTCTCCATGTCGATGCCCTTCGCCGCAAAAATAGCCTCCAACTCCTCAAAGGTGATAACAAAATCCACATCGCTCCGCACCGTACGCCGGGACGCCTCCAGTTTCTTGGCGGCGCAGGGGCCCACAAATACGATCTTCGACTCCGGGTGCCGCTGCTTAATCGTGCGGGCAGTAGCCACCATCGGAGTCAGCGCGCTGGACACAGTCTCCACCATGTCCGGCAGCGTTCTCTTGGCTAACATCGACCAGGCCGGACAGCAGGAAGTCAGAAGGAACGGCAGCTTGCCCGTCTTCACCTCATGCACATAGTGTCTGGCCTCGGTAATGGCGCCGATATCCGCTCCCAGCGCCACCTCGTACACATCTGAAAAACCGATTTCCCTCAGCGCGGACTTAATCTTCCATAGCCGCACATCATCGCCAAACTGACCGATTACCGCCGGAGCCAGCTCGACGATCACCGAGCCCTGCTTCATCGCCTGAATCAGCTGGAATATCTGCGATTTGTCCGCAATCGCACTGAACGGACAGCTCACCATACACTGGCCGCAGGAAACACACTTGTCATTGTCGATTTTGGCGCGGCCATGCTCGTCGCTACCAATGGCGCGGACGCCGCAGGCTGCGGCACAGGGACGCATTTTCCTTGCAATGGCGTCGTATGGACAGATGGCCTTGCACTTTCCGCACTTGATACACTTTGACTTGTCAATGTGGGACTTGCCATTCTCAAAGGTAATCGCTCCCTTCGGGCACACCTCCACGCAGGGGTGGGCGATACAGCCGCGGCACTGATCCGATACCTCGTAGACATTGTCCTCGCACATATCGCACGCCGATGGGATCACCTGCATGAGCGGCGGCTCATAGTATTTTTCCGCCACATTGCTGGCGTCCAGCCCGCTTGTGACGTGAACCGGCTCGTCGTCCGGACGCAGGGAAAGCCCCATGGCGAGGCGCACGCGCTCCGAACAGATGGCGCGCTCGCGGTAGATGCTCTCACGGTACAGCGGTACGTCGCCCGGTGTGATCTTGTACGGAATCGCCTCAATGTCATTGTTGATGTCCTTTGACTCAAAGGCAACCCTCGCCACTTCTGTAAACACCTGTTTTCTCAGTTTCTTGATGGGTGTCTGAATACCTCTCACCTTAATTCCTCCTCTATTTTTTTATTGAATCCGGCACGATGCAGCTTCTGCCGCTCTTTTTCCCCTGATACAGCAGTTCATCTGCACGGCGGACTAATTCATCAATCGATTCTCCCTTCCGGTACAACGCCACGCCAAAAGTCATGGAAATCGTAAAGTGGTCGTCGCTCTCCCCGAACTGCCGCTCGGATATGCGGTCGCTCGTCGTCCGCAGCCGTTCTTCCAGACTGCTGAGTTCGCCCCGGAATCCGATCAGAAATTCCTCGCCGCCCCAGCGGGACACAAACCCTTCCCCGCTCTCCACGGTCTGTCCCAGACACTCTGCCACATAGCGGAGTACGTCGTCGCCCATCTCATGACCGTACCGGTCGTTTACTTTCTTAAAGAAGTCAATGTCTCCCATGGCGACAGTCAGGGGCTCCGTCTCCCAGATATCCTGAATCTTCGCCAGAAATGCCCGCCGGTTCAAAAGCCCTGTCAGCGGATCCTTCTGCACCATATCCTCCAGGGAGCGGCTCACGCGCACCGCGTACTCGCCCATATCCGCCAGCTGATCCTTCCGCCTCAGAACCTCCGGCGACATTTCCTGGGAAAAATTACCACCGGCCAGGCGCCCCAGAAACTGCTTGATGCAGGAAATCGTCCGCACCATGCGCTGCGCCAGCATATTGCAGATAAAGCCGGCCAGCAGAATGATAAAGATACAGATAATGATATTTCCGCCCACCATGAACTGTATCGTATCGTTTACCGATTCCATGGGCTTTCCCGCGAAGCTGATCCCGATTACTTTGCCCTCGTCGTTCCGTATCGGCACATAATATCCGGAGTAGGGAACCCCGTTGACGTCTATGGAGGGAGAAAAGAACTCCTGTCCCTCCTCCAGAACCGTCCGGATTACTCTGGGCGAAGCCTTCGTCCCCGTCTGCCGCTTGCCGGACTCGTCCACCAGCGTAGTCAGACGCCTCACGTCCCCGATAAAAATCGTCACGTCGGCTCCGGTATCATTTTTCATGTCGTCCAGTATCCGGTAATCCGAAGTCAGATCCGTATTTCCCTTCATGACCTTTCCGTCCTTGTAGGAAAACTCACCGGCGTCTATCATATTGTAGATACTGATCAGATTGTGCGCCAGTCCGGATAGGCTTCTCTCCACCTCAAAGCTCATTCCCTCCCGAACCGAACTCTGACCGTACGCAGTCAGTATGATTCCCAGAATCAGCAGCGGTATTACTGACATCTTGAGAACCGACATGATCAGGCTCTTTCTCTTTTTCTCCTTTTCCATTGCTGTCACCCCGCATCGAGTACGTTATCTAGTCGTTTTCTTCTTTTGGCAAAGCCACCTTTTGCTCTACTGTCACCTTTTCCTCCAGGCACTCAAATATGCCGTCAACCTTCTGCCTCTCCATCTTCGGGGTGAGCAAGCTGACAACCGGCACAACTATCAGTCCGGCTATCATACAGATTGCACCGGCATTGATCGGCGAATTAATATAATTCAGAAACATATTTGAAACGGTTATGCCGATTCCACAAACAAAGCTTGCCCATACAGCCGCCTTCGTCACGCCCTTCCAGTACAGGCCGTAGAGGAACGGCGCCAGGAAAGCGCCCGCCAGAGCGCCCCAGGAAATACCCATCAGCTGCGCGATAAACGCCGGCGGATCCAGCGCGATCACAACCGATATGATAATGAAAAATGCTAACAGGACGCGCATCCAAATCAGCTGTTTTTTCTCGTCCATATCCTTTACAAATAACGGTTTGATGAAGTCCAGGGTAAGGGTGGAACTGGAAGTCAGAACCAGGCTGGACAACGTGGACATGGAGGCCGACAAAACCAGCACAATAACGATTCCGATGAGAATATCCGGCAGAGACGAGAGCATCATCGGGATAATCGTATCATAGGCCACTGTGCCGTCCGCCGCCGGCTGCACACCGGATATCTGGCTGAAGCCACCCAGGAAGTAGCAGCCGCCCGCAACCACCACCGCAAAAAGCGTCGAGATAATCGTACCTGTACGGACTGCCTTCTCACTCTTGATCGCATAGAACTTCTGAACCATCTGGGGCAATCCCCAGGTTCCCAGAGAAGTCAGAATCACGACGCCCAACAGGTTCAGCGGATCCGGCCCGAAAAAGGAAGCATAGGCTCCCGGCATCACGTCGCTCGGCACACCCGCCAGTTCCTTGACTGCCGCCATAAAACCGCCGTGTCCGCTCAGCACTGCCGCGATGACTGCCACGATTCCAAACAGCATGATAATTCCCTGCACCAGATCGTTTAAGGCCGTAGCCATGTAGCCGCCCACGATTACATACAGGCCCGTCAGCAGCGCCATGACAATGACGCATACCCGGTAATCCACATCAAAGGCCATGCCAAACAGATTGGAGAGGCCGTTATATACAGAAGCCGTATAGGGGATCAGAAAGACAAAGGCAATCATGGAGGCGGCCACCCGCAGGCTCTTGCTTTCATAGCGTTTTCCAAAGAAATCCGGCATCGTCATGGACTTCAGATGCTTCGTCATAATCCGCGTCCTTCTGCCCAGCACAACCCATGCAATCAGGGAGCCGAGAAGCGCGTTACCAATTCCAATCCAGGTGGACGCAAGCCCGTACTTATATCCGAACTGACCGGCATATCCGACAAAGACCACGGCGGAAAAATACGATGTTCCGTAGGCAAAAGCCGTGAGCCACGGCCCCACCGATCGGCCTCCCAGAACAAATCCGTCCACATCTGCCGCATGTTTACGGGAATAGAATCCAATCCCAATCATGACGGCAAAAAATATTATCAGCAGAGCAACTTTAATCATCATAATCCTCCATTCCGGAGCGCGGTGGCAAAAGTACGGGCAAAAAGCAGCACGCTGTTTCTGCACGGTACATCATAGCGAACTGCGTTCGCTTTACTATTTGTGGCGCTCCAGCACAAATAGCAGACAAATACATTCGTCTTTTTCAATACTTCAAACCATATATGAAAATTTGACATATATCTTTTTTATTTTACCACAAAAAGAGCGCCTCTGTAAAGAGGCGTATTCCTACGCCCGGCGTAATTCTACGTCCGGCGTATTTTTCTTGCCTGGCGGTATTGCAGCTACTTGTCAGGACATATTAAATTTATGTTGAATATATGTGAAAAGTGTGGTATAGTTTTATCAGAAAAGGAAAGCACCCATTCCAAAATGGATGCTCCCAGTGGTTCAATGTCCTTACGGACACCGCCTATCCTGTGGATCAGACAGGATAGGCATTTTTATTTTCGCCTTTTCTTTCTCTTTTGGAGAAAGGCAAGCAACGCTACAATCAGGCTACCAAAGGCACATAACAAAGTTAATATACCGATGAAAATCGAAATGATTTCAAAAACTGTCATATAACGCCACCTCCCCTCTAACGTACTATGTACGTTTTGTATTACCGGCAAGCCGGTCATCAGGCATTGGGAGGCTACCTCTACGCTTCGCTCCAATCGGAGTTAAACAAGCGTCCTGTCATGGGCACTTTCCTATGGCTTTCGCCACGTCACTAATATACCATTTCCAGCATCATATTTCAACCGTTTTCCACAATTCTTTCTCTCTGTTTACCTCTGTTTTTGATTCCTTTCCACCCGATACAATTTAATATATAAACACGGCTTCCCGGTACTTAATCATATTGTAGAGTTTCTCTGCATCCTGCAAGGAGAGATTCAGACAGCCATGGGAACCGTGCGTCTTATACAGCGTCTTTGTCCAGCGGCTCCAGGGCTGCCATGTGGCGGCGTGCAATCCGGTGCCCGTCCATGTAATACGGATCCAGTACTTGGTAAAAGTCTTGTAATCCTCTCCCACCATCGTGTAGTTGGTGCGGTGCTCCTTGATATAGTACACTCCTTTGTGCGTCTCCCGTCCCTGCACCGGACGCCCGGATATACAGCGGCACGAATAGGCCACTTTTCCCTTCCGGAACACATAGACCATCTGGTCTTTCAGGGAAATCTCCACATAGTTTTTCTGATCCCAGTCCTTGATCTTCCCCTCAAAATCCAACGTGTGCGCAACCGTCAGATAGGCCGGTTTATTGTCAATGACCTGCGGGCCCCCCGTCTCCCCGGCAGTCTCCTTCGTTTCCTTTTTCAGCGACTTCTTCAGCTGCTTGAGCGTCTCCTCCTCGCTGATCTGCCAGCCGTAATCGCCGCCGCCCAGCGATACCTTCTTTCCGGTATGCGTCTTGAATTTCCGCGTCTTACCTACCGTGCAATATTTACTGCAAAATTTATGTACCCATTTTTCCATTTTTTTCTTTTTGAAAACAACGGCGCCGTCCCTGTAGGAAATCCAACGGGCAATCTGTTCCGGATTGACCGTCTCTATGTGATCCTTGTCCAGTTTCCAGCGGATCTGGCGGTTCACCGTGCT
The DNA here is from genome assembly GCA_947629865.1 of uncultured Lachnospiraceae bacterium. GTDB lineage: Bacteria > Bacillota > Clostridia > Lachnospirales > Lachnospiraceae > Eubacterium_F. Next base: position 70,969 of record CANRFJ010000005.1, read on the forward strand.
GTCGAGGGCATTGACCTCCTGCTGCAATTCCCGGCTGCCGGAAGTAACGGCCGGAGCCTCGTATACATCGGGGTGATTCTCCTGGTCTGTGAGATCCAGCGTCTTTTCTCCCTGCCGGAGCGCCTTCTCCACCTCTGAGAGCAGAACGGCCGTCTGCACTGTGTTTCCCTCCTGCTCCGGCACACATACATACCGCCCGGACGCTTTGTCGTACTTCGCATACGCGGACACCGGCTTCCTGATAATGTGCTTTTCATCTCCCTGAACGATGGCAGAGCCGCGGATTATCTCCGCAAGCAACTCCGCATCATAGGATACATCCAGTCCCACATTGAGCTGCTCGTCCTGTGAAAAAAGCCCCACTCCATCGGAGTGCTGTTCATCAAACGCCTCGCTCCACCGGTCGTCCGTCTTCGCCTGATAGCCAATCTGATCGCCCGGAATCATGAGGCTCACATTGTCGCGCCCTTTCACTGTCAGCGTGTAACCGCGAAAATACTCCGTCAGTTTTTCGCGGGAATCCTCCAATGTACAGCCCGCCACCGGAATGGCGTTCACCGTCGTCCCCGGATACCAGCGGTTTCCGTAATACAGATGCCGGATCAGGCCAAAGGCGCCAAATCCCAGCAGAAAACAAGCCGCCGCTATTCCGGCTATCCACAGTGTAATATGTAATTTTTTCTTCTCTGTCTCTGTCTGTGTCTCCATATCCTCTTACCTCTTGTGTCACAAAATCTCTGCTTCTATAATCGCTTTGACGCCCGTTTCGGAAAAATATTCCGCTTAAACTGGAACACATATCCCGTAGAGTAACTCCACAGCTGCGCATCCGTCCACAGGCAGAAATTGGCATTGCGCGACCGCGGCGTCGTGTCAAAATGATACCACCCTCCGCGCACATATGTCAGATTCCAGTAATGTGTCATACCTCCCGGAACCGGATACCGCTTTACTATAATATTCGGAATTCCCGCTCTTGTCAAGAGCAGACGGCTCATTGCGTAAAAGATATAGCAATCCCCCGAATGATAACGAAGTCCATGGAGCGCCGACGTGCGCCAATGTCCATGTGCCGTATGTGAAATATAGGAGCAGTGTCCCCGTATATAACGGTAAATGGCTCTTGCCTTCTGCTCATCAGACCAGTTCTTCCGGGTAATCGAGCGCAGGATCGAATCCGCCGCCGACTCCGCTGTGCCGGGCACATAGACGCGCACCTTCGCCCATGTCCTCGATTTGTTCCCCGCCCGGTCACTGGCAGAGAACCACAACTTATAGACGCCTGATTTCTTCCAGTTGATCTTACTGGTATCGGCCTTCACCTTCACCCTGCCGTCCCGGTCATCCTCCGCCTTTACAAACCGCGTAAAATTGTACTGCTTCTTTCGATCCGAATAATAGACGCGGAGAATGTCATTGTATCCAAGGGCGCTCTTTTTCCTGACATAGCCCGTGATGACCGGCGCCTTTTTGTCTTTTGTCCCCCACTTAAACTGATAACTTCCCTCAGCTGCGTCATAGATATACAGCGCCTTTCCGGTATACAGTTTTATCTCCGTAAGCTTTGCCTGCGAAAAGCCGGGATAAATCGCGCCATCCTCCGCCCCGGAGCAGACGGCTCCTGCCGTCTCTCCCGCCTTGATATCCCTCGCAGTCAGCGTCACCTCCCGGTTTACCGTCTCATACTGCTGCTCCGCGTTCCCCGCATCAGCTGCCCCCGGAGAGACTGCCTGCCCGGAAGCGGCCGTCCCCGGCTGTTGCGACGGATTTGCCGGTTCCGATGGATTTACCTCCATGGGAATTTTTACCGGCACGCTGTAGGAGTAGATGATGCGCTTTACCGTCCCCTTTTTGGCATGGTTGCTAATATCCATCTGCCAGGGAAATCCCTCTGCGCTTCCCTCCTCCGCCTTCTCAAGGGCGATTTCCGAGAACGTTACGGGGAGGCTCTCCGGCTTACGAGCCCTTTTTTTCACTGCAACTGTGTATTTCTTTGTCTTCTTTCCCTGCCGGATAACCGATATTTTAACTCCGCCCTTCTTCTTTCCCGTCACCACGCCTTTTTCGTCCACACTGGCCACCACGCTGTTGCTGCTCTTAAATGAAGCTCCCGTTATCCCTTTTTTAATCCGGAAGCGCTGTCCGACTTTTATGGTCTTTGACACGCTTTTTGACGCTGCCGTTTTCTTTTTGGCCCGAATCTGCGCGGCCTCCGGATTTGTCAGAACCACACCGCAAAGCAACAATCCCGCCACCGTCCGGGCCACAATCTTTTTCTTTTCTGTCTTCATCTTCCTTCTGTCCTCTCTTATGCCTTAATATAGCGTATATTAGTCACTATATCGTCTGTCACTTCAATCTGGAGTTTAGAACCCCCTTTTTTGTAGGTATACACTCCGAGATAATCCTTTTTGTTTCCGTATTTTTTCTTCACCTTGCTGTACGGGCTGCCGATTTTAATTTTCTCCTTTGTCGCCGCTTTTTTTGTCAGAAAAGTAATGCCGCTCACATATTCCGGGCCGTTGTCCGTCATGGAATAGGTATAGAGGATAAAGTCCTTATACTTATAGGTTCTGTCCTTTCCGTCGTAGGCGCAGCTCTTGACCGCCTTCACTTTCTTTGGCTTCCCTGCCTTCTTAATCAGCTTTTTAGCCGGGCCGCCCATGTATACCGTCACTTTTTTCCATGTGAATTTGTACCCCTTGGCCTTCGCCTGAGCCGTGGCGCTTCCCCCGGCAGGAATCCCGCCTGTGAGGACGGCCGCCAGTGCAGCCGCCAAAATCAGCATCCGCAACATCTTCTTCTGTCTCATTTGTCAGTACCTCCTAAATATTGTTGTTTTAAATATTTCCTGTCTATCTTCCCGTTATCATTGTGGGGAAATTCTGACAGGAGGATATAGCGCCCCGGCATCATATACTGGGGCAGGATCTTCATGAGCCGCCTCCGTATCTCTCTCTCAGAGACCATATCCTTTCCCTCGCAGAAAGCGACGATTACGCTGTCCTTTTCATCATAGATACAACAGGCATTTTCTATCTCCGACTGACCAAGAATGGCCGTCTCTATCTCTCCGAGTTCAATCCGGTACCCCTTGTGCTTGATCTGGAAATCCTTTCGCCCGTCAAACATCAGCTCCCCGCGCTCATTGTAGTGAGCCAGATCGCCGGTGCGGTATATCTTTTCCTCATAGTGGGGATTCAGCGGATTCTGCACAAACGCCTCTGCCGTCTTGTCCGGATTGTTATAATATCCAACCGATATACCCGTTCCTCTCACATAAATCTCCCCCATGACATCCGGCTCACAGATACGCCGATTCTTCCCGTCAAGCAGAAGAACCTGCATATTCCTGCACGGCTCACCGATAGGCAGGGGCTCGTCGTCCCGGAACGCCCTATCGAGTCGGTAAAAGGTGCACACATCGGTAATCTCCGTGGGCCCGTACAGATTGGCATAGACCGCCTCCGGCAATACCCGCCGCCAGCAGTTCAGATGTCTACTCGGCATTATCTCCCCCGCAAATAAAACCTTCCGGATACTGGAACCCTTCATCTGCTCCAGCAGCCCGCTGTTTGCCACGGCAATCAATGCGGAGGGCACCCAGAAAATAAAATTTATCTTATTTTCCCGGAGATATTTCAGCAGACTCTCCGTCATAGCGAAATAACTCTCCGGCATTACAAACAGGTGTGCCCCTCTGCTCATGCAAAGGTAAATGTCCAAAACGGAATTATCAAAGTAAAAGGGAGCTTGATTCGCAATCCGTTCCTCTGCCGTAATCTCAAATTCCTCCCCCGCCCAGTCTATGTAATCTATAATTCCCCTGTGTGTTATTGACACTCCCTTAGGCACTCCGGTCGAACCGGAAGTAAAAAGCACATAGGCGAGATCTGTGTCAATCGCCTCTCGCAGATACTCCCCGGCGTCTTTTGTCCGTTCCGAAAAATCAATGTCTTCCAGAAAGATCATCTTCTCCTCCGGCACACCGTTTTTCAACAGTTTTTCTCCGTTTTTCCTATCCGTGATAATAAGGCGCGGCGAGAGACACTGCATAATGGAATTTACCTTCTCAAAGGGGAAGCGCACATCTGTGGGCGTATAATAGCCGCCGCTATACAAAACGCCCGCGAAGGAAACCAGCGCCATCGCCGATTTGGGAAGATAAATCAAAATGGGAATCTGCCGTTCTTTCACCTTGGCACGGATAGCATCTGCCAGACAGAGCGCCCGTTCCCTCCACTGTCCAAAAGTTATCTCCTCCCGTGAATCAGTCATCGCCACTCTGTCCGGCAGCTGTGTCGCCGTCTCCTCCAGATAGCATAATACTGAATTTCTCATTCAATCACCTCTCTCTAATAACTGCGAATCTCCCCATATTTTTGTAATTCTTCCTTCTGCCCCTGTATCATTTCCTCATAAAATCTCTCCTTTTCGCGATAGACGTCCTGATACTCACCCTCTCCCCGACGGTCAGGAATTCCATATTGTTTTGACAGCATATTCCCCAGATATTCGGACAGCTTGTCCGCTCCGCTCCGGTTCATATGAAGTCCCCCGTCATAGGTGTCCGTCTCATAATCAATGCCTGTCTCCTCCAGATGTTCATAAAAATTGATATACGGAAGACGGTGCTCTCTTGCATACTCCTGCACCTGGTTCTCATCTGAGTCATACCAGATGGGAGCCAGACTCGGCGCTTTCATGAGAATCAACTGTATATCGTGAACCTCGCACAACTTGCGAATACGCTCCATGTATTCCATGGGGAGCACGCCAAATGGTTCGCCCTGCTCCCTCTCCTCAGGGACATCGGCCTCCTCATCCGCCCCTTCGATCTCCGCCCAGGGATCCTCTATCTCCTCCTCTTTTTCCTCCTCTCCAAAAAGCCAGGAGGGATCCGCCACATCCGATTCGCTGACAGGCAGCACGTCCACCCGCATATAATAGCCATTGTGCGTAACCTTTTTCCTTTTCCGGAAATACCGCAGGTCGTCTGTGGACAAATCCAGAATCCGGCTGTGATACCGCAGAAGGGGAAATATGTATTCCATCATGTGCTCCCCTCCGCACCGGGAGGCCTGGATGGCATGAATTTTTGATTCCGACCACCGCATACCGTCCAGAGCCATTCGGTTGTACTCCTCTTTGTGAGGCTCTTTGCAGGTCAACGCCTGTACGTTATAAATGACAGCCTTCGGCGTCTCATAGCGCAACGCATCTTCCAGCATATAATAGGAATGCCATGCCAATTGCTCCGCATTGCCCCTGATATAACCGGTAATCCCATACCGTCTCCACAGATAGATCGGATCAATATTTTCATAGACTTCGCAGTCCCCAATCATCAGCACATCATGGGGCAGTGTCTCGTCATAATATTCCGCCGTAAAGTTACCCTCCGGCACATCTATGTATTTGGGCTGCACAAGCCGCTGTAATCCGGCTGCCACCAGAATAAAAAACCCCGCAGAGAGCAGACCGACCGCCGCTTTTTTCACAGCCTTTCCTGATTTTTGTAACCGCACTTTTCCGCCTCCTTCTCAGAACTGATTGTAAATAAACTGCTGCACATCATATCCCTGTCCATAGGTTCCAAAGAGGAGTACGCAGAAAAACATGCCCACAACTACCGCATAGCGCAATATGTATGGCTTTTCATTTATTCTCTCCCTGACACTCCCCTTTCTCTCGCACATACTCACGCCAAAGAGAAGAAGCACACCCAGAACAAGCACGGCGTAATCTCCCGGCGTAAGTCCCAACCCCAGCAGTTCCTCCCCCGTCAGGGCGCGCCTGCCCCACTGGGTAAACATATGCGCAAACTGTCGGAACGTCCTCCTGACACTGCCATAGACGTCGAACAGGTTCAGGGCGCTCGTCAGAAGAAACGTCCGGACTACCTGTAATCCCCGGTAAAATACAGTAGCGGAAAGTCGGGAGAAACGTCTGTGGAAACGCTTATACAGTGGTATGCACTCCTCGGACGCGAGAAGGATAAAACCGTTCAGCAGCCCCCACACGACAAAACGCCACTCTGCACCATGCCAGATACCCGTTGACAGCCAGACAACCACCGTGGATATATAGAGCACGCTCCTCCTCGCAACGGCCCGCCCAAAGTGCCTTTTGCAAAAAGAGTTAATCTTTCGGACAGGACGGCTCGTGGCACATGGGAAAAACACATAGTCCTTAAACCATGCTCCCATGGAAATATGCCATCTCCGCCAATACTCCGCAAGATTTTTGGAAAAATAAGGGCGGATAAAATTTTCCCTCACGCGGACGCCAAACACCTGGGCAATCCCTATAGTGATGTCGATTCCGCCGCTGAAATCTGCATAGATCTGCACGGCGTAAAACAGCATATTTACCAGGACATACACCCCTGTATAATAGCGGGGAGAATCCGACAGAGCCGCCACCGCCACGCCAATCCGGTCGGCAATGACAAGTTTTTTCAGATAGCCCCACAAAATTCTCTCCAGACCAGCCAGCACCTGACGCCCGTTAAAATCGTGTCGCTGATACAGCGTTTCCGACAAATGGTCATAGCGGCTGATCGGGCCCTGGATCAACTGCGGAAAGAAAGAGATAAACAGCAAAAAGCGGAAATAATTTTTCTCTGCCGCATATTTCCCGCGATATACATCGATTAGATATCCCACCGCCTGAAAGGTGTAAAAGGAGATACCCATAGGGACAATCAGATTCACAAGAGCCAACGGCTCTCCCCCTGCGCTCTCCCGTATGTAATTCAGATTCTGCAACACAAAATTTGTATATTTGACAACCGCCAGGATTCCGATGTTTACAATCAGACAGGAAATCACTATCGCCCTCTTTCGGGATCGTTTCTGTCCAAGCCCCCGCGCCGCCCCATAAACGGTAATCGATGTGAGAACGATAAAAACGAGATAACGCACGTCCGCCGATCCGTAAAACAGGAGGCTGGCAGCCAGCAGAAACGCCCACTGCCCGCCCTTCGGTATGAGGTAATACAATACAAAAAGGATTGCCAGAAATACTATAAATGTATACGATACAAACATGGTCTCTCTCCTTTTGTTACTGTTTTTCCCTCAGACGGAGAATCATGTCTGTCAGCCCATCCAACGAGTTGAAATTCTCCGCCACAAATTCCTTCGCCGTGATATCCACGTCGAACTCCTCCGACAGTTCCGCCGCAAGGGAGACCAAATCAAAAGAATACAGAAGATTATCGTCTACTAATTTTTTCTCCTTTTCAAAATCAATGTCATCATGAAGTTCCTCTAATATTGCCAATATTTTTTTTCTGACTGATGTAGTGTCCATTTTCTCTCTCCTTGTAATGTGATAACTCCCACCGCCAAAATCCGCTCTGACATTCAGCAGACATTATAGCATTGCGCCGGACTGCAACAAAGCGATTACCCATAAATTGTCGCATAATAATCTCCATTCCGAAACACATTCGCGTGATTCTTCAATCCAGCTTTTTCCTGTGCTTTGCTATTTCTTAATCTTTACCTTCTTTATTTTACTCCACTTGCCGTAAAGTTTTTTACCGGATTTTTTCCGATATGCCCGCACGCGGACGTAATACTTCTTTCCTTTTTTCAGTTTGGAAATGGTCTTGGCGGATTTCCACTTTCCGGCCCATTTGCTCTTTTTCTTTTTCGTAAATTTTTTGTTGAGCGCATACTGGATCTGGTATCCGGCCACGTTCGTCTTCCAACTCCAGCTCACGACCATTTTTTTCTTTTTCTTGTTGTAGACAGATACACCGGTTACTCGGCCTGGTTTTTTGACCTTGGCCTTCTTCACTGTAGATGGCTCCGTTTTGGAAGGTTTAACTGTGGAAGGCTTAGTTGTGGAAGACGGCTTATTTAATTCTCCGCTGTCCTGCTTATATAAGATGCCATAACATACATTATCATCTTCCCAATAATCCCCCTCGGATACTTCTGCTACCGTAGTCAAGTATGCCGCATTGGATGTGTTATATTTTATAAGGTTTTTCCCGATAGAAATTGTTTTTGTTATTTCCTGATTTGCAGCTAGCATAAAACTCGGTACAGTAGCTATTTCTTTTTCTTTCTCCGGACTACTATATACATGCAGTGTAGTATGAACTACTCGTCCACTAATATTTTTCACTGCAACCTGAAGTAATACTTTGTCTTCCATCTCTGTTATGGAATTATCTACTTTTACATCTCCCTGCCCCACTGAAACAGAAACCTCATTTTGGGCCGTATTTTTTTGCGCCTCTGCATAAATTTGCACCTTTGCCGTGGCAGGGCTTTTTATATCTGACAAATCAATATATGTTTTATCTGAAAAAACTGCCCCCGGCTCAATAGAAACATCTAAATCCTTTTCCATTGTTACTCCATTTTCTGTGGTAAACACCAGATGCAAGTTGGTTATTTTATCCAGACTTGAATTTGTCACATAATAATTTACAGCTGTTTTTCCTTCCTCGTCCTTATCTCTCTCGTCTACAGAAACGCCGTCTAAGGTAATTCCCTCATCGCTTTCTTTTTCAAGATATACGATTGAATTAAGTTGCGTACTGTAATTCTGCATATTAGCCATTATCCGCCACGTACCATCTTCTTCCATAAGCGGTGAAATCACTTGGAACGCACTTTCGTCATTTTCGCATAACACAACGGGATCGGAATACCCTTCTTCGCCTTCTATACACCCTTTCACTATACCCTTATGTGATTCCGAATCATTGATTATCCATGTCCAGCCCTTTTTCCCTCCATTTTCACAAAGTATGGCATTGCTTGGAATTTCCTGCGTGCCCGCTGTAATTTCTCTGGAGTTTCCTGTTTCCTCATCATATTCATAGGTAATCCCAGCACAATTATAATATAATTTATTATCCTGACACTGAAGATTTGCACACACATCTTCTGATTCCTCTGGTTCAAATATAATAGAACCATCACTGTTGTAAATACCTGTTATACCAGTGTCATCCTCGCCTAAATATACTATCTTGTCTTTTCCTTCCACCTGACAGAGAACATAATCACATATGCCTTTTTGTGTCTCGCATATTTTTTCGGTATCAGACACTCCCCCTAATGTTTTTGCATATATACTGTTTTTGCCTGTCTGCTGCATTAAATCCCTGTCTGAATTCGTAACCCAGCTAACCACTGGTCCGTTTGTTCCTTCAAATATTCTCGGCTCGCCATCTGCTTCTGAATCTTCTGTTAATCTTGTCACACCGGTAAATGAATCCGTAGCCGTATCAAATACTGCGCACCAAATCTCAGAAGCCTCTGACAAGTCAGACAAAACCTCTGTAATATCTTCCTCCACATTTCCCTGTATTTGTCGATTCATTTTCTGCCATGCCACAACGAGTTTACCGTTCACTACTTTCATATCAGCATACAAATCTGCATTGCCATCATCCTTTATTGCCTTAGGCTCACTCCACACACCATTTTCACAAACACTGTATTTTAAAATTGTCTGATTTAACTGTGAACGGCTGGCATCAAAATCTTGAAAAACCATAACCTGTTTCCCATCAATTTCGCAAAGAATCGGATTTGTTGTTGTCAACACCCCGCTCTGTAATGTTGTGGTGTTACCTGAAATTTCGTCCGCTGTCAATTTTTTTTGCAGTTTTTTCATATCTTTTGTCTTTGGCGAGTTCCAATCACTCGTTTTTTTGGCAAAAGATGTGTCAATGTACCTAACACGCCACGCATTTTTATTTTGATTTAATTCAAAATCTGGCACTTTCTTATTTTTTAACTTTATTTGTTTATTCCATAACGTCTTCTTATAATCCGCCATATCATATGACCAGTCAATCACACAGGCCAAATATAAATGCAGGTAAGCAGCCGCCTCAAATTCTCCAGTTGTAGTTGTCTTTCCCTTTTCTCTTTTTACGCTTGTATTCAGACTGGCCTTTCCACCCACACCAACTGTTGCGCATTTATTAATTCCATATCCACCTTCCAGCGAAACTTCCGGTTTTAAGGAGAGACTGCCTGACGGATAAATAATTCCTTCACCATCAGATAATAAACCGAGTTTTCCCCCTAACTTTACAGAACCCGCCAATGAAATATACGTCGGCCCAATTGGAGTGGCAAACTGCCAGTCAGCGCTCCCACTCCATTTTAAATCTGGCGCAAGCATACCGCTTGACGAAATCAGCACACCATTTTTGTCATACTTATCCTCCATATAGCCCATCACAGATAATTTGGGCAATGCTTTAAATTTACTTACATCAAACGTTGATACCTTCTTCCCTTTATATTTTGTAAGCAATGAATCATAATGGGCAAATTTATTTGCATCATCACATTTCTTTTTATAACTATCCCATGTGGTATCACTATCAAATATATCTGTTCTCCCTATTCCAATGGCATATTTTATCTTATATGAACCATCGGTTGAATCTGTTGTTTTCGAATAAGTAATTGGGAAAATCGGATTTTTCATTTCCCATGTAGACGGAAAAAACGACTTAGCTTTTCCATCTATCGATCCGCCCGTTTCTGCTAAAACACTTAGCCCTTCCCCTGTCTGAACATTGTCACCTGAAGAAATTTCCTTTGCCTTTGGCTCTTTTACATACAAATATTCTGAATTCTTTTTTACTCGAATAACAGGTCTAACTCCATGTGCATAATTCCCGCCAGCTTGTCCATCCCAGACGCTACTCTGAACATGAATTCCCCCATTTTTGTATATATACTGGCCCACATATGAATTATAATAATACCAATACGGATCACCTCTCAAATACCATGTGCCTGCAGATTCTTCATCGCTTAAATATTGTGTGTTATACGCAACTCTTGTGTCAGATGCATCAGAAGAAGCAGAAAAACCATATTTTTCTGAAGTAACATCATCCTCATCTAACAACCATACATAGTCCTTTGATTCAATTGTTTCATGCGTATATATTGGATTATTGCAAAGACAATCATTATCCAATGTTTCTTCAATAAGATCGTTTTTTTCTTCATTTGTAAACGCTTCATTGTAAAATGTATCGTTACACCATTTTCTTATTCCAGAATCGGGCCATCCTGTAGAACTTGAATAAGTTTTTGAATCTAAAATTTTATCAGAAAGCAATAAATAGGAATCCCCATCGTCTGATAAAACTTTCCATTTTATTGGCGCAGACTTATAATATCTAAACCCATCATATTCAATAATATTAGATTTACGTTTAACCGTAATTCCGTTTATGACTGCCGTGTTATTTTTGTCAAACTTCCCTATATCCCAAATAGTTTTAATTTCGTCTTGATTAGTAACTTCTTTTTGGCAGTAATTTCCAAAATATACATATTGATTTGATTCTGCTGCTTTAGATGTTGATTTCTCAACCTGTAACCCTGCCAAAAGTGACAGCGCCATTGAACAACACAGCACAACAGATAAAAACTTCCTTGATAATGCTATTCCTGTTTTCATGCCTGTATCCTCCTTTACAATAAAACTTAGTTTCGGTTCTCTCTGTCGCTTACTTTAATTTTGCCTTCTGTTAGTAACAGTTATCTTTAATATAGATAAATGCTTAGGCTGATCGCTTACAGATTACAAGGTGTTTTATTTTATGTCCGCTCAATACAATCTCAAGTTTGTTTTTATTTATATTGGCATTTCTGATTGCCCTTGTTTTATTTCTTTTGTTTTTTATTTTTACTACCTCTCCCCCATCATCTGTATATTTATAAATTTTTGTACTTGATGTTATATTGAAGGTTCTTTTTTTAGCGCCTTTGTACTTGATAACACCGTTTGTGTCATAACAAATAAGGGGGCCGCTTGTCACTAACCGTTTTGTATTGATAGAATATTTTTCTAACGCTTCATGCCATATACATCCAACAGGTATATCAGATGAATTGATATATCTTTCGGGCGGATAATACCAAATTACAACTTCTTTTAACTCATTGTTGCTTACCAGAATTTCAAGTTTATTTTTATCCATATTTGCGCTTCTAATTGCTACTAGTTTATCTTTCTTCTTTTTTAATAACTTCTGCGCGCTATATTGATAAAACTTTGTCTTTGATGTTATCCGCCAATTCCTTTTTTTAGCCTTTTTTTCCTTACCTCCACTTTTGGTAAGATAGGTCAGAGAACCTCTTGTCACTAATTGTCTTGTATTAATGGTATAATCACCTAATACCGTGTAGCATATTTCTTTAGCTGATGCTGGTTTAACATTCTGAAATGATACGCTGCACACTAACATTACCATCATTAAAATAATGCTTAATATCTTTTTCATATGAATCTCCCTTTTTGGTACTAATTTTTTCACATAAATATATATGAATTATTTCTTAATCTTTACCTTCTTCACCTTACTCCACTTGCCGTAGAGTTTTTTGCCGGATTTTTTCCGATATGCCCGCACGCGGACGTAATAGGTCTTTTTCTTTGTTACATTAAAGTACCACATACGTTTACTCGACGTCGTATTGTTTAATTTCTCTTTGGTAAAAGCGCGGTTTTTGGCAATCTGAGTCTGATATCTGCAATTTTTTCCTGCCGATTTCCACGTTACCTTGATTATCCTTCCCTTTATATTCTTTGCCTTGACCTTCTTTACTTTCCCCGGCTTTTTTACAGTGGCGGAAACCTTCTCGGATTTTACAACTCCCCCATCTTCATCTGCATCCCACTCCGGCTCCTCCTCGTCAGGTTCTTCTGCCGCTATCACTGCCGGGCGTACTGTTGGCTGTATGGTCGGTTGTGCTGTCGGCTGCACAGTTGGTTTCGTCGTCGGCTGCACTACCGACTGCACTTTTACTGCGCTTAGGCCATAGCAAGCTGAATTTCCCGCCTTATCAAAGGCATAAATATGTGTAATATACTCGCCAAGTTCATAATTGTGGTCGCTGATATTCACGCGATATGTGTAATAACCGTCTGTTCCCAGAGTTCCCGAAGCGGCGCGGTTACTGCCCCAATCTTTCTGAATGTCGTCCTGTCCGTTTGCCACTGTCCATGTTGGGAACTGCACTCTGTCCACACCGATATTATCACTTGCTTTACACCGGACGGTATATCCTGTTTCGCTTACTTCCACAACGCTTGCATCACTTATAACAGGTTTCACGTTTTCTGTAGTCGTAAAACTCCGCATGACATCACGGTATTCTTTCCCATTTACAACCCCATACAGAACAAACTTGTATGTCGTTCCCGGCTGAAGCGTATACTTCATATCGTTATTGATATTACAGTTATAATTTACATAAGAAGTGCTCAAACCACACTGCTCTGAATAGGATTTTAACAAGGCGCCGTTGCTGTCATATAGATAACATCCTACAGATGAAACAACCGCCCTCCCCGGATTCATGATCTTTGTATACATCTCCGCATTGGTGTCCCAGACAGCGTTCTGGCTGAAGTCTGCAAAAGAGACCGAGGCCGCCGGCTGCGGTGCAGAAGTATAGGCCGGCCGAATCGCACAGGCCAACACTGAGAGACTAAACCAATTTTCTGTGCAATAGGGTTGATTACTATAATTCTGATTTACTGCATTAAAGCCTACGCTGTCTGCAGATGTAATAATCCCCACATGTCCATATATACCGGTACCGCCATAATTCACTTTCCATACTCCAATGTCTCCGGCCTTGTAACCTCCATACACCCTTGTCCATCCCGGTGGCAGATCATTTGTAATATAGGCATTTGCATTACCCTTGGCATAACTCGCCACGCCAAAATAACTATAATAATACTTAATTAAATCGACGCATTGATTTCCATATTCTCCATCATAATCCAGTCCTTTGCTAATCTGCGCCCTTGCCCATGCCACGGCATCGTTCTGCGTCACCGCCTCAGCCACAGATACATTGTCCACTACTGTGGAAAACAAAACAGCAAGCATCAAAATAATACATAAACTTCGTTTTTTTGTTTTAATCAGCATGTGTGGTCCCTCCTCGCACATTAACTCAACATTACTGTTTGCATAAACCTAAATACTTCAAACAGATATTTATCACTTCTTGATCTTCACCCGTTTGACCTTACTCCACTTGCCATAGATTTTTTTACCGGATTTTTTCCGATATGCCCGCACGCGGATGTAATATGTTTTACCCTTCTTCAATTTCTTAATACTAATTTTTGTCTTTTTACAATACCTTATTTTTGTCTTTTTTTTGTTGAATTTCCTGCTCCGTGAGTATTGTAATTTATATCCTTTAGCTCCTTTTATCTTTGACCATGTGATACTCACTTTACCTTTCTTTTTACTATTTACTGATTTTATTTTTACTTTTCCGATCTTTTTCTTTGTTGTCTTTTTAACTGTTTTATTCTTCGAGTTTTTACTCCATTTTGCATACAATGTTGTATCCCCCGCAGAACCCGTAGCAATCCGTACACACTGTGTATCTGCGTCAAAGCCAGGTGTTGTATACCACCCCACAAATGTATACCCATTCCGACTCGGATTTTTTAAATCTATTTGCTGGGTTGTCAGATAACTGCTTGGGTTGGACGTATGATTTTTTCCTCCGTTAAGCACATATTTGATATTGTATTTCCCATAATTTAAAGTTGCATATTCATAACTGAAATTGTTGTATGTATAAATTTCATTTTCAGTTTCTCCCGCTTTAATGAGCATAGCAACTTTCCCTTTACTGTCTGCCCATTTGCTATTTATATTTATCTTGTATAATTTCGTGCTTCCAACCGCTATATTGCCTGTATTCTCCGAGCAAAACTCCTTGTTAACGCTATTTGCATCAAGAACCTTTAACGTTGTTGAACCTTCAACTGTTCCATTATTCTTTACCTCAACTATCAAATAAGAATATGCGCCCGCATTACACAGTGTACTTTTTACAATAAAATCACTATAACCGGTTTTAATCTTATATGTATTATCATCCATAGTGCGTTCTTCATATACTGTTTTTTCTTCTGATTCCTCTGGATTTTCAATACTGCCCTCCAGTTTCCATTCAGAAAAAGAAACTTGTTCTGTTGTTGTTACGGAAATTTCCATATCTACGCTCTCACCTGGCTTAATTTCCTGTGAGTAATCCGCATTTTGAATTGGTAAAACAGTTCCCTTACCATCTTTTATAACAAATTTTTCACCAGGTATCGTAAGATTACCTGTATTTTTTACAACAATATGAACTGGCATGGTTCCATAATCAAATGTGTTTTCATAATCAATATAAGCCTCATCCAGTGTCAGGTCATAATATCTGCCAATTTGATATGAAACCAGATTCGTATGTCTTTTTGAACCATTCTCAAAAATGTCTTCCATGCCCATTACTAGTTCATTCCCACCCGAAGTACAAATCGCTGTCTCCCTAAGCCAGTTCCCTTCTTGCGTAATCTGGACTGGTTCTGACAATGCGCCATCTTTCAAGCTATAGCATCCGAATAACTCCGAATCATTTTCTGACTGTACTTCAAAATAAACCGCATTATCTGTAATTGAATATTTATCATCATAACTTGCTGTATTCTCCAAAACAGGTTCCCATTTTCCGTTTGAATATGAATACAGCCCCTTGCTGTCAGAAACCAAAAAGCTTTCTTCTGTATTACCGGGAATTTTCTTAAACTGTAACTGTTTTATTACGCCCGTTCTTATCTTTTCAGCCTTACCTTCTTTATAAAGATAGGTGTTTAAGTCTTCTCCCGTACTTATATCCCCATCCTCATCAACTGTATAGACACAAGCTAGTACGCCATTGTATTTGCCAATTTCCAAGTTTGATATATTCTTTACATTATTTTTTATAGCATTAACAGATGTCCATGCTCCATCTACATAAGACGTGGCGTAAATATCATTATCAGTTGCTGCGTCTGTTCCAAATACATCTCCTTTTTTATTATTTGCCCAATACACATATAATGTTCCATTATACATATAAAGACTTGCATTATAATCGTATGAATTTGATGTTTTTATGGTTCCGAGGTCGGTAAATGTGTTTGTTGAAAAATCATATCTTTTAACTCTCAAATCTACACTTTTCCAAAATGAGCGCATCAAATCCAATTTTTCTTCTTTTGTCTTTTCCTCAAATTTGTCAAAACGCGTAAAATCATACTTTGATTCTTGATAGACAATATAAACACTGTCTCCTGAACGATACATAACCGGATTCATCTGGTTACATATCTCACTATCTAATGCGTTACTATCCGACCACGCTCCATCCTTATAAACAGAATAGCACAATTTACTGTAAGTATAATCGGCCTTTCCTAGTTTTTGTTGTGCACAAAACATTGCCAGGGCTCCGCTACCATTTGCTTCCATTATTGGTCTTGCACCTTCATTTATATCTGCGCACAAAATGGAATGTTTTAAATCACTTTCGACATTTGTAACATTTTTCGCCGATATATTATCCGCTTTTTTTATTGGAGAGTAGTTTGACATATCATATAAACTACGCCACAGATTTTTACCCACGTTATTTTTTGACAATATATTCTTTTTGGAAGCCTTTTTATATTTATCTTTATCTAAGCGCTTCCACAAATTAATAGTACCACTCCAAAAATCCATTTTGGGATCAAAAACTCCAATTTTTGCGTACACTCCCAGTGAACTTATCAAATCAACATAATCAAATCCTTTTTTTTCTTTAAAACTTGCAATAACCAATTTTGTCTCCAGCGCTGCAGAACCATAAATACCTGCGGATAAATTCTCAAATCCAGGACCTGCACTTACTTCTAGCCCAGGCTTTATCACCAATGCAATTTCTGCATCTTCAAATTCGTTTTTCTGAAAATTGTAGCAAACAGTTCCGGCAAAATCAGCAGTTACTTCTCCCTTTACGTTGACCGTTACCGGAACAATCCATACTACAAACTGCCAGCCAAACTCCGCACTTCCTTCCAGAGTAAAACAAAGGTATCCTGTCCCCTTTGAAATCACTCCCGCACTATCATATCCTGCTTCTACATATCCCGTCGCAGAAAAATCAACTCCTTTGTCAAATTTACTTATACTCATGAGCCCCTCTTTTTTCTGATGTCTTTTTATGCTTTTCATAATACTTTTATAATCAGAAGCATACTGTTTGGCATGACGGATTGAATCCAAACATTTTTTATATTCATCCATCTTTTCTTTGTCATTCATTGTTTCTTCTTTTATATTGAATCCCATGCGGGCATACGATTCGCCATCGTCATTAATACCTGTTTTATATGTAATAGGTAGTTCGGGCACATCCAGTTTCATCTTATTCCCACCAAAAATAGGCACCTTGTCTGATACTTCAAATTCAATCCCTTCTCCCAATGAAAGAGAAGTGGCCGTATTTGCATTCGGATCTTCACCCACCTCAAGATACAACGAGGTTGATGTATGATGATTCTTTTTATCCCATACCATCACATATATACCAACACCTGTATTGAAATCTTTTTGATTCAGTCTCTCAAATTTGCCATCCTTGGATGTCGCGATTAGCTTATCCGACTTACCTGTTTCTTGGTGCAATTCATACCTTGAAACATTCTCTTTGTTTTCTGTAACACTTGTTTCAATCGAAAAATTTGAATATGCATCGTTTTTATATATCATTTTACATTCTTTTAATATGTCTACCTTTAGGCTTACACCTTTATTATTAGAATAAATGGCTTCTTTTAACCTGTGTTTTGACAATTCATAAGATCTTATTACAACCTGCACGCAGGAATTTTCATCTCTAATTTCATGATTTGGAATTTCCTTGGCGTAATATCCCTTACATGTTACAACCAATTTAACTTTGGATTTTGCGGGCCTGTTAAAAGTTGCGTGCCCTGTATTACCAGTCGTTTTCTTAACGCCGTCCAAAGTAACAGTCGCACCCGATATTGCTTCTCCCTTTTCATTTACAACCAATATAGCATATTGGCTTGTTTTTTTACTTGTATTGCCAGTACCTCCCAATCTACTGCCTTCAATCGTTGCACTACCATTTCCGGTTCTGTCTCCATCGCTACAGGCAGTCAGAAACATGGAAACAATTAAAAGCATAGCCATTCCTGTTTTTAAGTATTTTCTTTTTTTCATTTTCGTTCCTCCTCCACTTATGCTCTTTAACAATTTTTTAATTGTCTGCTATTTTCTACTTCCTAACCCTTACCTTTTTCACCTTACTCCACTTACCAAAATACTTTATTCCTGAATAACTGTTATAGGCTCGTATCCTAACATAATATGTCTTTCTTGGCTTCAATTTCTTAAAGGTCTTGCTTTCCCTGACTCCTTTTAAGGTACAGCCTTTTTTATTCCTTGTAAAATACCGGTTAGTGGCGCACTGCACCTGGAAACCGTCCTGTCCATTCCACGTCCAGTTCACGGTCAGTTTTTTCTTTCCCGCCCGCACAGACTGAACCTTCATTTTTGCCGGTTTTTCAATCCGCAGCGCTGTATATCCGGAATCGCCCCCTGTCTGTGATGGTTGTTTCGTTGGACTGACTATCGGTTTAATTGATGGTTTAACTGTAGGTTTTACTGTCGGTTTGACTGTCGGCCACGCGGTCGGTTTTTTCGTCGGCTGCACGGTCGGGCTGGCAGTAGGCTTTACTTCCGGACGGGGCGTTGCTGTCGGGGCGATTGCTTTTGCTATGCTGACTGTCTTGTGCCCTAATTCCCAATTTCCACCGCTCCCGGTATTGATTACATATAGGTATACGTCCTGATTACCGGTTTTGCTCGTCTGTACCATCTCGTCAATTCCGTGATACTTGCCGGTTCCGTAGGCTGCATTGACGTCTGTTCTTTCCTTATCGGCTTTGATGATATGCTGCTCTGCGCCGGAACCAGCCGGGCCGCCGATATAGACGTGGATTTCTACAGCGGATCCGGCAGTGTCTCTGTCAAAGGCCCAGCCACGTACCCAGACCGCCCCTGTCTTTCCCTCAAGAAAATCCAGACAGCCAACCAAATCATTTTTAATGGTGACGGATTTATGTCCCAGACAGGGATTTTCACTGCCGCCTCCCACATTGATAGCATATATGTATACTTCCTGCGTCCCTGTCCGCTCTGTTGTTATCGTATCGTCGAATCCATGATAATTTCCCGTTCCATAAGCTGCATTGACATCTTTTCTCTCTTTATTTGCCTTAATGACATGTCCCTCTGCACCGGAACCGGCCGGGCCGCCGATATAGACGTGGATATCCAGACCGGCCCCGGTGTTGTCCCTATCGAAGGCCCACCCATGTACCCGGACAGAATGTTCTCCGCCCTCTGTTCCGTCAAAACAGCCCTGTGGATTGTTCCCAGTATTTAAATTTGCCGGATACCAGTACCCCAGTATCCCCTGCTCGCTTTCTGTCCCCGTGATTCGCACTATGTGACCGCTCAGGCCAGATCCGCTAAAACCTCCATTCAGTGTCACGACATTAGCGCCACTGACAGATTCCACATATGCCACATGTCCCGCCGATGAATTTCCCCGCGTAATCGCTATGGAGCCCGGAGCGGCCGTATGGGAATTGATGATATTGATTTTGTCCTGCAAAGTATTGAGCCCTCCGGGAAGCGACGGAACTTTGTATCTGGCAAAGAAAACACAATTTCCAATTTTATCTGCGCCTATGCCGTCATATTCCCTCGCTGCTGTGTAAGAGGCCGCCTTTACAGTTATGTAGTCACTCTCCAGCCCCGCAAAAGAAAATAGTAACGCCATAATAACAATGAGACTTCCTAATCGCATTTTCATCTTCGTTTCCTCCTATCTCTGGTATTTCTCCCCTTCACGGTCTTGCCATCATGCCGCCAAAATAATAGTTGGCCGGCCTTGCCGCCCAGAGGCAGTCCACAATCGGTTTATTGCCATAGAAACCTCTCCATCGATAACCAATGAACATCTCCACATGATAAATGCCCTTATAACGGCCATTGTGCTCGCCGCCTTCAAAAAACAGATCACCCGGTCGAAGTTTCATTTTATTAACATTGTCATCACTCAAGCCGCCTTTGATTCGCTTTTTCTTTCCAAAGCACCATTTTGCAATATTGGCGGCCACCGGTGCATAATTTTTGTCGCCAAAGTATTTCCCCGCCTTTTTATAGGAGCGCCAGACAAGGGAGCTGCAATCATAATATCCCTTTTGCATTCTCTTTTCCTGACTGTAGACGCCCTTTGCTATTTTTTTCGCCTCGCTGACAACCCTCTTTTTGGCCGGCGTCACGACCGATACGATACAGCCTACACGCTTCCCATCATGCGTGGCGTAAATCGCTGTATTTCCCGTTTTTCTGGCCTTTACGACACCCTTGGAGGACACACGCGCCACCTTCTTTCGCGTGGAGCCCCACTTCACTTTCCCAGGGTATCCCTTCAGCTTTAACACTATTTTTTTCTTTTGCGCCAGAACAACAGACTTTTTTGCCATCTTGACCTCTGTCACCTTTAATTCCAGCTGAAAGACCTTTCCATTAATCGTAAAGGTAAGCGTCGTACTGCCAGCAGACTCTGACTGAATCTGAACCGCTTTCTCATCCGAATCGAAGTAGCAATATACTTTCATCCTTTTATTGGAGGAGGTATAGTCAAATGTATAATATTCTATTTTGGGTGCATTTTTCAGCGGAACCGATGTATCCGTCCCTCCGCAGGTCTCCCACAGATACTGCTTCACATAGGTTTTGCCCAGTCCTGCCCCTGAGAGGTCTGCGCACACCCGAAACTCATAGGACTCCTCAAAAACACGTTCCTGGTCTGCCGTATAGCCGTTTACCATTACTTCCGCACTGCCGCTCCCGACCACGCGATAGTTTCCCTGCGCATCCACCAGGACAACATTCTCCGCATTGGATATGTACTCCAGCCTCACTATGTCCTGATTCCAGAAATTATTGTAAACAACTTCAATATGGCCTGTATCTCCTATGTAAAAATAATCGCTGTCATTCTCGTCTTCATACCAGTCATCCGTAAACCAGTCATCGCGCAGGACAATATTTCTCTCCCGCGCATAAGTTTGTTTGGCTTCCGGAATGACGAAGACTGCTGCCAGCAGGAATAACCCTGCCAGCAGAAACCTTGTCTTCTCTTCTTTCATTCTGCAGTTTGCCTTTCTGTGCTTTACTTCTTAGTCTTCCTTTTTCCTATTTTGCCGTTACGGTTCCGGCCAACGACCACTGTTTTGCATCGGACAGATTTACTTTAAGAGCCGGACGTATATAATAGGGACTCTCCGATGCATAAGCAAGTTGCTTAATCATACCGTTATCCATGAATACACCGGTCGCCATTGATGCTGCGGACATATTGCGAATATACCAGCATGTATTTTTTGTCTGTTCCAGTTTAGATTTGGCATAAGCTGTGGCAGAAAGTTTTCTATTTACATCATTATCTGACCTCAGCCATTCTACTAAATCCTCATTATAAATTGAGTGAAAACCATATTTTCTATTTTTTATATCATCGTATGACAGCAGAAAAATTTTATCCGTTGTGCTCTCGCCATTCTCTGCCCAAGTGCTGACCTGCACATTTGGAGACGTCTTGAGTTCCGGCACCAGCGTTGCCATGGACTTATTTTCAAGAGTCGTATTTTGAAGCATTGCCTTTTGAGCCTCTGTAAACGCTGTGTCAATAAAATTATTGCTGGAATAATCTAACTGATCGATATTTTGAGTCGCACCATAACCATTCAGCCATGAGCGCAACGTACAGTTTTTCCATGTTATTGCATAATGTGACTTCTCCGAATATCGCCTTGCATCCAAGGCAGAATCAGAGACCAACAATGCTTCTTTCCCCTTGATTGACAGAACGCGCCATTTGATTTTTTCCTTGGCTGTCGTACTTCCCTGATAATAACTGCCGAAGTAGATACAATCCCATGTGCTTCCTCCAGAGTCATAGGAAGGCGCCTTCAGAGTAGCAACCGGATTCGTCAGTTTCCAATGGGCATACAAGGTTTTCTTTTTGTATTTTGTCTTGGCTTTTACACGTTTCCCCCCCGACTTCTTTGTATACCAGCCCAAAAATTTATACCCAGCCCGCTTTGCCTTTGGCAACTTCCCATATTTTCCTTTTTTCTTTACCAGTTTAAATACAGTCGAGCATTTCCCGCCGTTTGGCTTAAAATACAGCGGCCCCTTTTTACTTGTCCTGACTTTTAATTTCTGATGCGAAAAACTTTTCCGGCAAACGCGGAACGCCTTGCTTCCCTTCACACAGGAAATAGTAATCACAGGCGCTTCCGATGCCTCTGAATAATATCCTATGCCACATAATTTGCTCATACTCCGAACACTTTGTGGAAAAGAAATTTTCCTCAGATTCGGCATGGAAGAAAAACTCCAGTCTTCAATTTCCAAAATCCCTTCCGGTATAATAAGCGTTTTGACTCTGGTATTAAGATAAAATGTCTGTTCAGCAATCCGTGTTACCTTCTTTCCCTTAATTTTCTTTGGTATCTTTACTTTTCTGCTGAATCCACTTGCACCATAACCATCAATTGTCAACGTACCATCATCATTTGTGTAATAACTAAAATCTCTTGCAGCCGCATGTGCCTGGGTGCAATTCACCCCGATAAATACCGACGCCAACACAAACATCCATACAAATATGCCTAATCTTTTCATATGATCCTCCTTGTTATATTATTTTCACATCATTATAATTGCCTCCGGACACCCTGTAACTATACATCTGCTGGGCTTTATCCATATAAAAGATGAATTTACTTTGTCATTGTTTCTTACATCATTAAGTCTCTTTATCTTGCGTTTCAGTTATGATAGACACTGCTGGCCACATAATAATCCACCTTATAAGTTGAATATGTCAGAAAACGATCCCCGTCATCATCATATTCATATGGTGCGTAGAAAGTGGAGGAGTTTTGCTCATTTGCCGCCATATAAATAGAGCTTTCATCTGCGGATACAATATTTCCGGAACCATCGTAAAAATATACAATTGCGTATCCATCTACCTCTACCTGCGCATTATTTTTGATTGTAACAACAATGTCCCCATCAACATTTTTTTCATGGGTTACTGATACATTTGACTTCTGATTCGTGTATGTTCTGTATGAAGCCGCAGCTGTCACTGTTTTACTTATGACTGTTTTCCCTATATCTACTGATGCGGCACTCTCTGATGATAGGTATATATACCTTTCACACGATGCACCTGGCGCCAAATAAGGAAAGCCAAGATTACCTGTATCACTTGATACACCCTCCGATGTCTTTAGATTATAATTGACATACAGGCTATC
The DNA here is from genome assembly GCA_947629865.1 of uncultured Lachnospiraceae bacterium. GTDB lineage: Bacteria > Bacillota > Clostridia > Lachnospirales > Lachnospiraceae > Eubacterium_F. The sequence goes on from CANRFJ010000005.1 coordinate 94,243, forward strand.
AATCCACTGGTTATTGTTATTTGTTGCCTTTATCAATACACCGTCCGAAGTCTTTGTCAGATTTATAGCGACATTCTCTGCCAACACATCGGTAGATACTGACGTAACATTTGATGACGTCGGATTTTTTACAACTGGCGGTGTTGGTGTCGCTGTGGTTGTTGATGGCTTCTTTGTCGAAGTTTTGCCACTCGTTTTCTTCACTGTCACCTTGCATACATACTTCTTTTTGCCGACCTTGGCAGTGATTTTTGCCTTTCCGGCTTTTTTCCCTTTTACAACACCTTTTTTTGAAACAGTAGCAACTTTCTTTTTGTTAGAACTCCATTTTGCCTTCTTTTTCGTTCCTTTTACTTTCAATTTGTACGTTTTTCCTACTTGAAGTGAAATACTTTTTTTATTGAGTTTAACCTTGGCTGCTAAACTTGATGTTGATGTTAATTGAATTCCGCCAATCATAAGAACCAGCGCCATCAGTATCGCAATTCTTTTTTTACAACTACTCATTTTATGCTTCCTCCTGCTATTTCCCAATTTGAACAAAGTAAATCCATCTTCTATATGGATAAAGCCCTTTTCACCTTCAAAAGCGTCCCTTCCTCAAAAAGGTTACTCTGTTTTTTTAATACCATGCGGTATCATTTCTTAATCTTTACCTTCTTCACCTTGCTCCACTTGCCGTAGAGTTTTTTGCCGGATTTATTTCTGTATGCCCGCACGCGGACGTAATACTTCTTTCCTTTTTTCAGTTTGGAAATGGTCTTAGCGGATTTCCATTTTCCTGCCCATTTGCTCTTTTTCTTATTAGTAAATTTTTTGTTGAGCGCATACTGAATCTGGTATCCGGACACGTTCATCTTCCAACTCCAGCTCACGACCATTTTTTTCTTTTTCTTGTTGTATACAGATACGCCGGTTACTCTGCCTGGTTTTTTGACACTGTAATATACGGTCTTACTACTACTACTGCTGCTACTGTTTACAGATTGCTTATCCGCTTGCTGCGTCGGTTTCTTTCCTGAACTGCCTGAACCGCCGGAACTGTTCTGCCCGTTATCAACGCTACCCTGGCTTTCACTTCCGTCGTTTTTCCCCACAATCTGAAATGATTTTTCCACTGTTCCCTGAAAGATTCCCTGACCGCTGAGGAGCACAGAAGCCGTCCCAACGGTATTATTTTTATCATACTGCAGTGTATAATCTGTTCCCTCCTTCAGCGTATATCCGCCATAGGTAACGGTTACTGCCGGCTCATAGGCGCCTGCTCCCTGATATTCCACCTTCTCTGTTTCTAATGTAACCTGACAGTTTTTTATATTTATTCTCCCTTCAAACTCATACTCGTCCATTTTGTCCGGGGAGATATGGTAGAAGACCGGCGTTCCCTGCTGAGTCACATACCATACCATCTCTCCCTCAGATGTATAGATTGGCGCGCAGTCAGAGAGTCTGGCATAGAGAGTATGTACCGTTCCCTGTGTTTCGCCTTCTGCATTGACACAGGCAGCCTTCAGCGTGACAAATCCATCTACGTCTGTTTCTTCCCATAGTACATACAGTTGCTGATCCGATACTTTTACTAAATGTGGATTCCCCACCTTAACTTCGTCTTCAGCCGCATAGTTTGTCAGCTGGACTGTATTCTGACTATTCAGATTTTTATCGACGGATATCAGGAATATATTTCTGCTGTTATAAAAGGAAAATCCCAACTTCTGATCCATTGTGTTTCCGGCAATCAGCAACCGGTCTCCCGCCAGTTCAAAGCCACCCACTTCTACTCCGGTATCATTATCTCCTGTTTCGCCGGAAATCGGCAGGATCTCTTTCGATCTGCAGGAAGTGATTGAACCGGTTCCTGCCCTTGTCACTACTACGGATCTGGGATAGGCGTCTCCGTGATCCACACGGTACAGGTATGTCCCGTCTGTTTTTATAAATTGATTAAACGAATGGCTCACATACCCATATTGAATGTTCATGATGCCGCTATAACTCTGGCTGATCCCCATCGTATCTTCCTTTAACACAAACGTCATGTTAGCCTGATGGTTCAGCCCATCTTCACTCATATACATGCTATGGCATGTATGGATATAGAGCATCCCACCATTCTCTGCCATGCGCAGACTTCCCGCTTTGAATGGAATATAAGTATTGGCTCCATATACCGCCTTACTGTCAAGACGGTTCCAGTCTTTATCGTATTTGACAATGCGCATGACTTCCACATCATCGCTCTCAAGCGGATTTTTCTGTCCAAATACAAGGAAATTGTATTTGTCCCCCTGATAACAGCCGCCAAAGAGCGGTAATTCCTGTTCTATCTTTTTCTGACCTGTCAACTGAAATGTGTCGGAATACTGTTCTGCCACAACAAAGTCCTGCCCTGCCTCAACCCTTTCGAATCCTTCGCTTGTCTCCTTCAGATACGATTTGACCGGCGTCGACCATCGATCACTACCTGTATATTCATGATTAGATACATTCGTTGAGCGCTCTCCCCCATCCGTATATTCCATAAACTTCAGATGGTTCAGCGGAATTGACTGATCCACTGGTTCTTCCACGTCAGAATCCCCGCCGTCTGACGACGTATCCCCGTCCTCACCCGGCTCCTCTGGTATGATTGGAACGTCTTCTGCGCCGTTTCCCTCCGGATTGATGTCACCCTCATTCGGCAGTACCTCTGCCTCGGCTGTCCCGGCATCTGACCACAGAGATGTATTCGACAGATCCACATATACGGCCGGACGGATTCCTGCACTAGCCTCCTCCGGCATATAGCACAAATCTCCCATTGGAAGGATATACGCCGAAGCGCCCGAATTCTGACTATTCCCGCCTCCACCGCAAGGCCCTCTGAGCCACTGGGCATCCGCTGTATATGTATTGTTATACATATGCGGTTTTGTCGCTGCATAGGCAGTGTTGGTCGTCAGAATACTGTAATTGTCCTCGGTCTTTCCCAAAAAACCATAGTGGGGATTCACAACGTCTTCCCGTGACAGGAGAAATACCTTATCCTGCGTCGAGCTTTTTTCATTTGTGAACACGTTTGCTGTTTCTATCCGCTTTTTTTGCACAAGCGCCTGTTCATTTGCATTAAATGCGGTTTTGTAAAATGTATTATTCAACCACTTGCGCATGTCGCTGCCTTCCCATGTGCACATATTCTCCTTACTCGCATTATTATTGTATTTTCCTGCGTCCAGAATTTTGTCGGAGAGTAGCAAAGCAATTTTCCCTGTGCGGGACAGAACGCGCCACCGTATCGGCTCCTTTTCATCTGACAGATTCACCTTTCCATCGCCATTGGTATCATTCTGGTAATAATTTCCAAAATAAATACAATCCCATTTCCCCACTTCACTTCCGGAACCATTGAAGACGCTGTCGTCCTCTGAGTCGCTGACGAGATCCTGCACTCCTGTCAGGACGTTCTGCACCTGATCATTTTCATCGATTTCGACGCTCAAGGGCAGTGTAATTCCTCCTTCAATCCCTGCCGCCTCTGCATAACTCCACATCATCCCGTTTATACCAAGGTAAAAAGCCTCACGTTTTCCACTGTTGCAGAAATCCATATGCTCATTTCCATAGACAGACGCAAACTCCCGTACAGCTTCTTCCGACTCCTCATCAATATCTGCATATATCACATGAACCTTACCATTTTGTACCTGTTCGCTTTGGGCCAGACGGGATAATGTAGTCTGTGTATTTCCACAGGTCGTTCTCCCAAATATGAGAATTGTTGGTCTCCCCCCATTGGAACTGGTAGTGACCTCCTTCCCATCTATAGTCAAAAGCGTATAGTTGAAATTTGAGAAGTTTCCACTACTTCCCTTTGCCATTCCTTGTGCTGTTTTCTTTTCACTGGCCCTCGCCGCTGCACCATCTCCGCACCATGAAGCGGACGTTATACTCATTGCGGCTATAAGTGCAAAAACGATTGCTCTTTTTCTAAATTTTTTCATAAAACCCTCCACTAATTTTTCCTGTTTCTTTTTCTGTTATCTGACTTTTATCTTATAGCCACGGCTGACCAGACGCTTTCTGGCATAGCGAAAGGCTTTGCTCTTTTTGTAGCATACAATAGTGGTGGGCACAAATTCCTCTGCGGCATCCGACCAGCCCAGACCACAGTTTTTTGCAATAGACGTTACGCTTTTGGGAAGAATCAGTTTTTTCAGACAGATAAGGTTAAAGAACGCCATATCATCGATCTTTTTAATTCCCTTTGAGATTTTCAACGTCTTGATATACTTTGTGTTTGCAAATGTATAAGTGCCGATTTCCTTTACCTTTTTCCCTTTGATTTTGGCCGGAACTGTCACATTTTTCTTTTTGCCGTAATAGCCCGTAATCTTTAGTGTGCCGTCGCCCCGCTCCGTATACATAAATCCTTTAGAAGATGCTTCTGCCCTTTTACCACCAATGGCCAGTCCTGCCATGATCATGCAGATAACGGCTAACAGTATTCCTGTCTTTCTCATTGTTTTTCCCATTATTTTCCTCTCTTTCTGCCGCTCATTTAACGACCTGATATGTTACCTGTGCGTTAGCATTTTTATTTTTAGAAAAAGAATGATATCCTTTTTCATAAGAATCAATTTCCTTATCCTCTGTCAGTCTCAGATACAGATATTTGGGAATTTTTTTCTTTGATGCGGAATCTTCATATCCTACCACCTTTACTTTACCCTGCACCTGTCCGCTTTTGATTACCTTATAGCGGATTCCCGATACGGTGAAGGTTCTACCCTTTCTGAAATTGCAGGCGCATTTTTTCCGATTTACCTGATTATATTTTTTAAAACGCCATACAGATACCTTGTCCGCCCCACCTGCCGGCCAGGTGCTCATATTCTTCCATGCCCAGAAATGCTTATCCCAGACCAGATTTCTGGAGTGGAAATTTGCCTCATACAGATACACGCCCCTGCTGTTTGATGAGAGAAAAATTGCAAAGTGGGTGTCATTATACGCCTTGCTCCACTGAATGGCGTCCCCGACCTTTGCCTTTTTGAACAGACTCCTCATCTTACCTGGACTTTTCGTGGAAGCCGCCTTTCCAATCCGCTTGTAGGCCTCAGAATATGGAACAAAGGGCGCATGGAAAATGCGCATTGTGGCAAACATTACCAGTGCGTTGCAGCCTCCTCCGCTGAATCCCTCTCCATCCGAAACATATGAATTGATTCTGGAACCGCCCGGATAATATTTTTTTACTTCTGCCAGACGTTTTTCCACAACTGTCTTCGCCTCCGCTTTTGGAATATATACGTTTTCCATTACGCATAGGAGGGCTAAAAGCATTAAGCACCAGGACATTCGTTTCTTCATAAAAAATCTTCTCTCCCTTTCTGCCTTTTTATTTCCATTTTTTGTATGGATATATGCAACTTTAACCATTGTATCACACGTATGTATTCAAAAATTTTCCGTTTTTTTCACTTTTTGCCTTTTTTTAATAATTTTTTGCAAAAAACAACGATTTTTCGGCATTTATTTTTTTAAAATTTTTTTAAAAAAATTTTTAAAGGCGTGTTTTTCCAAGAAAATAATAGTAATACATTTATTCTTACCAATGATAACACATTGTGTATAAGTGTGCAACACTTAATTAAAATAATAGTATCAATGCTAAGAGGGATTCGTCCTGAAAATATGCCTGGCAATCATATTTTTTACGGCGCGCTCCAGAACGGAGGTTAGTGTGAAAAATCACGCCGATGCGCTGATTGTTTCACCGACGAATGTATTCGTCTGGCAATTTGTTTCTGAGCGAAAACAAATTGCTGTGATGGCAGATGAGAAACTGCGTACGCAGTTTTCTCATCGCCTCCTCGCGACAAGTCGCTCAGAAATGAGGGTTAAAATGAACGGAAATAATGATAAAGAAAAACGGCGGAAGCCAAAGGAATTGAATATCCAGATTGGGGAACGGTGCCGACAGGCCAGAGAGGCGGCCGGTTACACGCAGGAAGCGCTGGCTGAACAGATTGATGTGTCCACGCAGTTTTTGTCCGATGCGGAACGAGGCGTGACCGGAATGTCAATTTCTACTATTATCAAACTGTGCCGCGTCCTCGGAGTCTCTGCGGATTTTATCCTGCTGGGACAGGATACGGCCGAGGCAGACAGCCCGTTTTCAATCGGCTCGCGGATTCGCCGTCTCTCACCTCAGCAGCAAAAACTGGTGGAAGATGGATTTAATTTGCTGAACAAAGCTTTCTTTACTAAATAACTGCCGCCATGAAGGCGGCATATGAATGATTTCCTCTGATGATACAGACGGGCGGGCGGAGCCATGTATCCGGCTCCGCCCGCCTGTACTGTCAATATAATACTTTTTCCTCTTTATGTATCCTGCTTATATATTCCTCGTGAAGTTCTCTGACATAGTCTATCGGCTGCCCTGTCAGTTTGCTGACCTCGTCCGGCGTCCGGTTCTCCTCAAACATATGGTTGACTATCTCTCCTATACCTTCCCGTTTGCCTTCTTCACGGCCTTCTTTCCGGCCCTCCTCACGCCCTTTCTCGCGGTACTCCTCACGGTATTCCTCCCGCATCATACGCATATACTTCTCCTCGTCAAAATCAAACAGTATGCTCATTCTAATCACCTCCGCGCGGTTCTTCCGCAAAAATTCCTCCAGTATCCCCTCCCGGATACACTCCGTCACGGCACGCTCCTGCTTTCTTATAATGGTTTGAATTAATTAAGCAAGAGTGTAAGACCTGTCAGATTGAATAGATCAGACGATAGATTCACGAACTTATAAATAAAGAAATTACTTATAAGTCTGCTTAATTAAAAGATTTGAGATGATTATAACATTACACAACTAATTTGACAAGAGAAAATTTGAAATTTCAGATGATGATTTTTCATACAAGCAATTTTACACGCCGATCAGATTGCACGCTGCAACCGACAGGGCGAGCGAGACAAGAATCATGACCAGATTTTTGCACTTTCCCCTGTAATACATAAGGAGGTTCAGTGCATAGAGAACAAAGATCATTGCCAGCACCGTAAACCACGGCAGCTGTTCGTTGCTGTTCATCTCGATGCCGGACTGGATCAGGCCCGCCATCACCGTTAGCAGGAGACCTGAGACAATCACCCGAATCACCTTCTTGATGATGACAAAAACATTGATTCTCTCCAGCCAGCCGTAGACATGGTAAATGACAAAGAAGATACCGCAGGAGGCCGCTATGCTGCAGGCAAATCCGGCCAGCGCCATGGCATAGCCCGTCCACACGCTGCCGCCCGCCGCTTCGCCGTATGCGTATCCGATACCGGAAAGCGTCTTGCAGAGAATAGAACCCGGCAGCACGTTGACGATTAATACCAGATGATTATAAAATTCATTGCCGGAGATAAAATCCGGCACAAAAAGTCCGTCTGCAATCGTGAGGTAAGCATCTCCGCCCCCGAAGGAGAGCAGGGAGGAAAACAGCGCGTGAAGATCAAATATCGCCGTACCAGCCGGAATCAGCAAAAATGCGGGAATGGATAGAATGACAAAAAAGAGAAACCAGATTCCGCTCCCGCCCACGACGGGCCTGAGGGAAATGGCCTTAATCTTCTTCTTTTTCTTTTTCGCCCCCTGGGGGCGCATACCGTACACGATGGCGCCTAAAAGCGTCACAAGCAGCACTTCGATTGTGGAAAATTTGGGCACGGTAAAACCGGCGTGGACAATCTGACAGAGTGTCTTTCCGCCTGTGAGAAGAAATACGCCGACAATGATACACCAGAGAAATACCCGGTAGCGGGACTTTCTATACAGTTTGAGCGTGCCCAGGATATATTCTGTCAGCAGACACATGATAAAAGCCGTGATGCCAATCGATGCGTACTGAATCTGCCGGAGAATGGCCTCGTCCAGAAACCGCAGGCCTGAGAGCATGAACACAGTCAGCGCTGCACCTGGAAACGCCATACAGAGGCCGCCCAGAATCATGCCGCGCTTTCCGGCACACTGATAGCCGACGCCGGACGCCACCTCCAGCGGGAGCGCCCCCGGCGTCAGCGTGGCCGCAATGATGTCCTTGTCATACTGCTCCTTACTGACCAGTTTTTTCTCCTTTACCACTTCCTGCTCGATCACAGGAATCAGTGCGTTCCCACCGCCAAATCCGATTACGCCCACCTTGAGCATGGACGTAAACAGCGATTTCATTTTTCCCATGTAATACCTCACATATAAACATTTGGGACAAAGGTTACTTCTCCCTCATACGCCGTACTCCCTTCCCGAATCAGTGCTTTTTCTTCTTGTCCTTTTTATCCAATGTCTCCTCCAGCTGCTCCAGAAGTTTTTTCTGCTCTCTGGACAGGCTGGTCGGCACGTCCACAACCAGATCCACATAGTGGTTGCCGCGCATTTTTTTGTTGCGGAGGGATGGAACGCCCTTGCCGCGGAGACGCACCCGCGTACCGGACTGTGTACCCGCCTTCACATTGTAGGCCACATCTCCGTCTATGGTCGGGATAATGACGTCGCCGCCCAGCGCCGCCTTCGGATAGGAAATATGCACGGTTGAATAGATATCATAATCATGGCGCTGAAATTCCCTGTGCTGTTCTACATAAACCTCTACTAACAAATCGCCGCGGGAGCCGCCGTTTTTGCCCGGCTCTCCCTTGCCGCGGAGACGCACGCTCTGGCCGTGGTCGATGCCGGCCGGTATCGTCACCTGGAGTTTCTCCCGCTTGCTGATATAGCCGTTGCCATGACAGTCCGGACATTTATCCTTGATAATCGTACCCTTGCCGCCGCAGGCCTGACAGGTAGTGACATTCTGCACCATGCCGAATAGGGACTGCTGGGTATGAACTACCTGTCCCTTTCCGCCGCACTGTCCGCATGTGACCGGACTGGTTCCCGGTCTGGCCCCGCTTCCGCCACAGGTCTTGCACTCCACCTTGGAGGGAATCTCAATTTCCTTTTCCGTGCCAAAGCAGGCTTCCTCGAAGGTGATCCTCACCTGAGTGCGCAGATTGGCTCCCCTCTGCGGCGCATTGGGATCGCTCCGGCGTCTCCCGCCAAATCCGCCTCCGAACAAATCGCCGAATATATCACCGAAGCTTCCGAATATATCGTCCATATCCATGTTGCTGAAGCCGCCGCCTGCGCCTCCCTCGAAGGCTGCATGGCCGAACTGGTCATACTGGCGTCTCTTGTCCGGATCGCTGAGCACCGCATAGGCCTCGGAAGCCTCCTTGAACTTTTTCTCAGCCTCCGCATCACCGGGGTTCGTGTCCGGGTGATACTTTTTGGCCAGTACGCGGTAGGCCTTTTTCAATGCGGCGTCATCGGCGTTGCGGTCTACGCCCAACACCTCATAGTAGTCTCTTTTATCTGCCATCGCTTTCCTCCTGTAAGCGCAGAAGTAACCGCCTGGGAGCAGACTCCCGGCAGTTACATCTGGCCTTTAGTCATTCATCGTTACCATAATATGATTACAGCTCACGGAAATCTCCATCTACTACGTCATCTCCGCTGTTGTCCGGCTGCTGTCCGGCTCCAGCCGCACCGCCTGCCGCGCCGCCCATGTCGGGCCCTGCTCCCTGGGCTCCGGCATTCTGCTGCGCCTGCTCGTACACCTTGGCAAACACCTGCTGGGCGCTTGTCATCAGAGTTTCCTTGGCTGCCTTCAGTTCATCTACGTCGGCGTCGGACATATTCTCCGGTGTGGTTCTCTCAAGGATTGCTTTTACCTTGTCGATCTCTGCCTGAACCTTTTCCTTCTCGGCGGCGTCCACACCGTCTCCCACATCATTGAGCGCTTTTTCTGTCTGGAATACCATGCTGTCCGCCTCATTGCGGGCGTCAATGCCTTCCTTGCGCTTTTTGTCCTGCGCCTCAAATTCAGCTGCTTCCTTTACCGCTCTGTCGATTTCGTCATCGTTCAGGTTAGAACCGGCTGTGATGGTGATGTGCTGTTCCTTTCCGGTTCCGAGATCCTTCGCGGACACGTTTACAATGCCGTTAGCGTCAATGTCGAATGTGACCTCGATCTGCGGTACGCCCCTCATGGCCGGTGGGATTCCGTCTAAGCGGAACTGGCCGAGGGATTTATTATCTTTGGCGAACTGCCTCTCTCCCTGGACTACGTTGATGTCAACGGCTGTCTGGTTGTCGGCTGCCGTGGAGAAAATCTGGCTCTTTTTCGTCGGAATCGTAGTATTTCTCTCAATCAGTCTGGTGGCCACGCCGCCCATTGTCTCAATGGCCAGTGAGAGCGGGGTAACGTCCAGAAGAAGGATATCGCCTGCACCCGAATCTCCTGCCAGTTTACCTCCCTGGATCGAAGCGCCCAGAGCCACGCACTCATCCGGGTTCAGGGATTTGTTAGGCTCATGGCCGGTCAACTGCTTCACTTTATCCTGCACGGCCGGAATACGGGTAGAACCGCCGACCAAAAGTACCTTGCCCAATTCGGAAGCGGATATGCCGGCGTCTTTTAAGGCATTCTGAACCGGCGTCGCCGTTCTCTCTACCAGATCGGCCGTGAGCTCGTCAAACTTCGCGCGCGTCAGGTTCATGTCAAAATGTTTCGGGCCGTCTGCGGTTGCCGTGATAAACGGCAGGTTGATGTTGGTGGTAGTGGCGGAGGACAATTCTTTCTTCGCCTTCTCGGCAGCCTCCTTCAGCCGCTGCATCGCCATCTTGTCTGCGGAGAGATCCACGCCCTCTGCCTTTTTGAATTCCTCTACCATGTAGTCGCATACCTTGTTGTCGAAGTCGTCGCCGCCCAGACGGTTATCGCCGGAGGTGGAGAGCACCTCGATTACGCCGTCCCCAATCTCAATGATGGAGACATCGAAGGTACCGCCTCCCAAATCGTAAACCATGATTTTCTGCTCGCCTTCGTTGTCCAGGCCGTAAGCCAGGGCTGCTGCCGTCGGCTCGTTGATAATACGCTTTACGTCCAGACCGGCAATCTTACCGGCATCTTTGGTTGCCTGTCTCTGGGAATCATTGAAGTAAGCCGGTACCGTGATGACTGCTTCCGTCACCTTCTCGCCGCCCAGGTAGTTCTCTGCGTCGCCCTTCAGTTTCTGGAGGATCATGGCGGAGATTTCCTGCGGCGAATATTTCTTGTCGTCGATAGTCGCGCGGTAATCCGTACCCATATGGCGCTTGATGGAAGAAATCGTATTGTCGGCGTTAGTCACTGCCTGACGCTTTGCCGGTTCTCCAATCAGCCTCTCGCCGTTCTTTGTAAATGCCACAACCGACGGCGTGGTTCTGGCTCCCTCTGCGTTCGCAATGACAACCGGTTTACCTCCCTCCATCACTGCCACGCAGCTATTTGTCGTACCCAGGTCAATACCAATAATCTTACTCATAATGTTTTCCTCGCTTTCTGCCTTTCTACGGCTCTCATTTTCTATCGGATTTTAATGAACTAGTTTAATACCTTAACCATACTGTGTCTGACTACGCTGTCTTTATACATATACCCTTTCTGAAATTCCTCGATGACCTTGTTGGTCTCGCCGGAATCGTCCTCGTCGTGCATGACGGCATTGTGCAGGTTCGGATCAAATTCCTGTCCCAGCGCCTCAATGGGCGTCACGCCGATTTCCTCAAGGGCTGTCAGAAGTTGTTTGTAGACCGCCTCAATTCCTTTTGCAAACGGCGTCTCCTTTTCCTCCTCGGAGAGCGCGTCAAAACCTCTCTCCAGATTATCCACCACCGGAAGGATTTTCTCCAGCACTGATTTTGCCCCTATCTCAAACATCGCTGTCTTTTCCTTCTCTGAGCGGGTGCGGAAATTCTCAAATTCCGCCAGGTTCCGCATCAGCCGGTCGTTCAGTTCTTCTATTTTCTCATCTCTTTTATCCTTTTTCCCCTTTTTCTTCGGTCCCTTTTGGGCTTCTTTTGGGGCTGCTTCTTTTGAGGCTTCTTTTTGGGTTTCCTCCTTTGAGGTCTCCTCTGTAACCTCCTCCGGCGCTTCTTCCGGACTCTCCGCCGGTATTTTCTCCGGGCGCTCCGCTCCGGCCTTCTCTGACGCTTTTCCCGTCTCTGCCGCCGTCGCCTTTTCCTCCGGCTCATTCAGCGGAGTCTCTTTCTCCGGAGCTGTCCCGCTCTTTACTTCTACCAACTCTCATTCCACCTTTCCGGCCTGTTCGTCAGGCTTTCTTCTTGAATATATCGTCTAACTGCTGCATACAGTTTTCCAACGTGCCCACTACCTTTTCATAGTCCATTCTCTTTGGCCCCACGATACCTATCTTGCCGTAGACGCCTTCTTTTATCTGATATGTCGCAGTCACAACCGAACAGTCCTTCATCGACTCCACCGGAGATTCCTCTCCGATATAAACCTGTATGGAGTGCTCCTTATTGTCCTCGGCAGTCCTGTCGTTGGCCCAGGCCGCTAACATCTGCTTCTCCTCAAAGGTGGAGAGAAGTTCCGTCATTCTCTCCTTGTCTGTCAGCTCCGGATACTTTAAGATGTTGGTGGCGCCGGAAGTAAAAATCTCGGAGTCGTCTTCCTCCGTCATGACCTCGGATACACAGTCCAGAATACTGGACGCCAGATCGCCGTAGTCTCCTGCCTTTTCTTTGATCTGCTGCATAATCGCCATATTGATTTCCGTGAAGTCGAGCCCGCTCAGGGCGGCATTCAGCATGAAGTTCAACTGGGACAGCGCCCCCTCGTCTATATCGTCCAGCAAATCAATAAATTTATTGTTGACATGATTGTTGTCCAGGACGATCAACACCAGAAGCTGTCTTTCCGCAATCTGGTTTAACTGTATGAACTTAATCTTTTTGTGCTCATACTTGGGCTTCGTCACCATGGAGGTGTAATTGGTATTCTGCGCTAAGAGCTTCGCCACCTGCTTCAGGAGCAAATCGATCTTGTCTGCCTTCTCGACAAGGAGCTCCTTCATTTCCTCCACTTCCTGGTCCTTGCTCGTCAACATCGTGTCCACATACAGACGGTACGCCTTGTCTGACGGAATCCGGCCCGCCGACGTGTGGGGCTGTAAAATATACCCCATCTCCTCAAGGTCTGACATCTCATTGCGGATCGTCGCCGAACTCAGATTCAGATCCGTATATTTGGAAACCGTCCTGGAACCTACCGGCTCGCCTGTCTCCATGTAATTCCGGATAATGGCCTCCAGAATCTTCTGCTTGCGCTCATTCAGTTCCAAAACATCACTTCCTTTTGTTAGCACTCATCAAAAGGGAGTGCTAATTTCTGACTAAAATAAAGATACCACCTTGTCGCGGTATTGTCAATACTTTTTAAAAAATTTTTCCATTAAAAAGCGGCGGATCCTCAGCCGCCGCTTTTAAGCATTAATCAAAGCCCCTCTCCCTGCGGAGCAAAAACGCTACGCGTTTTTTATATACCCGTTCTCGGACGGCCCGAAATAGGATTCCGGCAGTCCGCCCTTATACAGCACCAGTTTCTGCAATACCAGTCCCGCCTCCACGCCGTAGATGGTTATGGTGTGGGTTCCCGGCGCCAGCGATACACCGCTCTCGCCATAGTGGCAGTTGTTCAGGACGCCCTCGCCCCAGTCGCGCTCATGCCCGTGGCCGCCGCCGATGTTGTAGTGCTCATCAGGAATCGTCTTTACCGGCTCCGGCCTGCTGCCGTCAAAGGAAACGGCATAGCGCATGTTGCGCCCGTCCTCCAGATTGTTCGTGGGCGCTGTGATCACGCGGAGCGTGTAGTCCCCGCCCTCTCGGATAAGCACCCGATATTCCACGGCCGGAGCAATTCCGATCTCATCAAAGTTGCGCTCCAGCGGATAGATTTTCAGAGACGATACGGTTTTTCCATATTCCTCCAGACAGCGCCAGCGATAACCGTCCCTCTCCCAGTCGGCGGCGTAATGTCCGGCCTCGATTGCCGTCACGCCATCGCGCTCCACAAAGGTCATCGGCGAAAGGGAAGCCTCGTCCACACAGACGGCCCTGGCCTTTACTGTCACTTCGCTCCCCGCCGCGGCTACCCGAATAGAAAATTCGCTGTTCTCTGTGATCTGACTCCAGTCCATGGAGACGGCATACACCCTCACAGACGCCACCGGAGCCAGACACTGCTCTATCTGTACGGCCGGACTGTCCCAGGAGACCTTCGCCTCCAGAGGACCCGCCCCGGCATTTGCCACCTGTATGCGCCAGGTCTCTTTTCCCACGCTTGTAAATTCCGGAAGGATAACCGTCCCCCCGCTGACAAAGGAATCTCCGTTTTCCGCCAGGACGAACATTCTGTCGTCTGCCGCCGGAACCGTCTGCGTCACCTCCGGGTAGTGCCAGCCCTCGTCATTCCAGTGCTCGAAGCAGACATGGGCCGACATCATCATGCCCTTCCACTTCCCTCCGGCCATTTTTTCATTGTAGTAATCGGTCAGTTCTTTATCATAGGCGATACATTTTTCGACCTTGGCGGCATAGTCGGCCGCCGCAGATACTCCGTTTTCCGCATAAAATTTGTTTTTCGCCGCATAGAGGTTCATCAGCTGGACATTGGCTCCCGCCACCGCCGGATAGTACACAAGCCCGAAAAAGGCGTCGCGACATTCCTCCGGAATCTTATCGTCTATGTCGTCGGCCATTCTCTTGATCCTGCGGCACAGGTGAATCATATGATCCGCTTCCCCATAGTGGGTTACATGATAGGTCTCCGGACGTGTTACTTCCGGCCTGCGGTTCCCGTGCATTCGGGTATAGGCCTTCAGCACCGCGGTGATCTCCTCCTGTACCTCCTCGTCCTCAAGATAGCCCCCGAACTGCTGCGCCACCCATTTTCTGAGAAATGCGTCTGTCTCATTGGGGTGGTCGATTCCCAGACTGTCGTAATCATAGGCTAACGCCATATAATAGGAAAGCGGCAGCTCCTGAGGGCGGATATCCCCGACATTGACAATCCACAAATCCCGTATGCCATACTCATATGCCATTGTCAGCTGCTCCCATATCTTCGGGAGGGGGGTGGAGTTTACCCACTCATAGGAGACCGGCGCCCCGTGGTAGTCAAAATGGTAATACAGTCCCCAGCCCGCCTGACGGTTCCTGGTTTCCTCCGTCGGCAGGGTGCGCACGTTTCCAAAGTTGTCGTCAGAGAGAAGGAGCGTGGTATCTTCCAGTCCGTCCCAGTCCTTCAGTCCCTTCACGCCGTCACCGCCGTAATAGTATTCCTCCACTTCCTTATAGAGAGCCAGCATTTTCGGCATACCGTCGCAGCCCTTTTCCTTCAGGATACGGTTCTGGTCTGTGATAATCTGCCGGAGCAGTTCCACATTTTCCTGAACGGAGGAACCCTCCGGCAGCATCGTGGTGTCCCGCTCGCCCCTCATGCCAATGGTAATCATGTGCTTGTAGTTTTTATTCCTCTCTACGCCGTCCTCCCAGTAGCGGTAAAGCCCCTGACCGTTGGTGTAGTAGTTCCAGTCCTTTCCATAGCCCACGTTGTTGGTATCTGTCTTTACCTTGTCCCACTCCTCGCTGGAGCGCATGAGCGGCTCGTGGTGGGAATAGCCAATCGTGATCCCCAGGCTGGTAGCCAGTTTCACATTGGCAAGCGCATCGCCGTCGCCGCCGTCCAGACTAAAGGAGGCAGACCACATGGCAGGCCAGAAATAATTTCCCTTTAGGCGCAGGAGCAGGTCAAATACCCTGTCGTAAAATTTTGCATTGAAATCCCCAAATGTATTCATGACAAAATTTCCCAAAGACGGCCACTCGTCGTTCATGAAAAATCCACGGAAGCGAACCGACGGCTCCCGTGAGGTAAACACAATGCTGTCGTCAAAGACGATTTCCGTTTTCCTGCCCGGTCTGGCGTCGGCCCAGTATGTCCAGGGCGACACGCCTATCGCCTCGGAAATATGATACAGGCCGTGGAGCGTCGCCACGGTCTCCGTCCCCGCCACGACCAGTTTCTTTCCGATAAGGCGCAGGGCATAACTCTCCCGTCTGCCCTGAATCGCGGACAAATCCAGCCCGTCCTCCGCCGCCATCTTGTCTAACATCGGCGAGCGGCCGAGCGTACCGGCCACGATCTGATAGTCCTCCGTCAGCCGCTCCTCCAATGCCGGAGCGGCTCCGGTAACGCTCAGGACGTCCGCGCGGATCTTCTCAGCCACATGATACAGGCCGGCGTAATCCGGAGCGTCCACATCTACATAAATCCCCGCTGCCCTTCCTTCTTTTACCAGTTCAAACATATTTACCTCATTTCCGCAGGCGGCCCGCCCGGTTCCGTGAGGCCCCCTGTCTTTGCTTTGTTGACAGATTACAGATCAAAACCAAAATAATTTACTGCGTTGTAATAGGATATATCCCTCACCAGCTCCCCTAACAGTTCATAGTCCTCCGGATACTCTCCGTTTTCCACCAGACCGCCGATATAATTGCACAGGATCCGACGGAAATACTCATGCCGCGGATAGGAGATAAAGCTGCGGGAATCGGTGAGCATACCGATGAAGTTGCCGAGCAGACTGAGAGAGGCAAGCGACTTCATGTGCTCCTCCATTCCATATTTGTGGTCGTTGAACCACCAGGCGGCTCCCTGCTGGATCTTCCCCCGTATGCCGTCTCCCTGGAAGCAGCCGATCATCGTGCCAATCAGGGCGTTGTCGGCGGGGTTCAGGGAATATATAATGGTTCGCGGGAGGTTTCCGTCCCGGTTCAGCGCGTTCATGAAATCCGCCACGTCCGCCGCGAATCCCTCCGGATTGATGCAGTCGATACCGGCATTGGCGCCCGCGCTCCGGTAGATAAGCTCATTGTTCTCCCTTTTGGCTCCGTAGTGCAGCTGCATGGCCCAGTTTCTCTTTTTGTACTCCGCTCCAAGAAACAGCATCATCATGGTCTTAAAGGAGAGCAGTTCCTCCCGTGTAAGGCTCTCGCCCGCAAGGCTCCTCCGGACAAGCCGCTCCATATCCTCCCCGCTGACAGGACGAAACTCCGCATAGTCCAGTCCGTGGTCGGAAATGCAGCACCCTCTCTCCGCAAAATAGTCAAGCCGCTTCACCAATGCCTGCTTCAGGGTGGTAAAATCCACGATCTCTACGCCGCTCACCGCAGAGAGTCTCTCCATATAGGCCGCGTATTCTTCCTTTTCCGGACACATGGCCAGATCCGGTCGCCATGCCGGAAGCACCTTTACCCCGAATTCCCTGTCCGCCGCAATCTGCTCGTGGTAGTGCAGATCGTCCGCCGGATCGTCCGTGGTACACACGAGCGTCACATTTGACATGCGGATAAGATTTCTGGCCGACATCTCCGGCTTCCGCAACATCTCATTGCACGAATCGTAAATCTCTTTCCAGTTCTTTTCACTCAGCGTCTCATAAATCCCAAAGTAGCGCTGCAGCTCCAGATGGCACCAGTGATACATCGGGTTGCCGATACACTTTGGGAGCGCACGGGCAAAGGCATGGAATTTTTCCTCGTCAGAGGCGTCTCCCGTTATGTATTTTTCATCAATCCCATGGGAGCGCATGACACGCCATTTGTAGTGATCGGCGCCGAGCCACAGTTCGGTCATGTTTTTAAATCGGATATCCTCTGCAATCTCCCGCGGCTCCAGGTGGCAGTGGTAATCGAGCACCGGAACCTGTTCTGCGTACTCATGATAGAGCTTCTTCGCCACCTCGGACTGCAGTAAAAAATCTTCATTCATAAACGGCTTCATAAAAATCCAACCTCCTCTATTGCGTTACTTTAGATTTTATCATATAATTGAGGTATTCACAACGTATATTTTGTAAGGAAAGGAGGCAGCGCCATGGCGATCATCAGCAATACCGTCCAGAATAATACGAGGGGTTCTTCCTCGACCGTTCCCCCGCGCTCCCGTACCTACCGCTCCGGCAATTCCATGTTAAAACTACAGGAGGGGCAGACTTTGAAGGGCGTGATCAGCGATATACACGGAAGCGAGATCACCCTGTCCATGGAAGACGGCTCCTCCTTTACAGGCAGGCTGCCGGACGCCAGCCAGTATTCCATCGGCCAGAAGGCCGCCTTCCAGATTACCAGTCTGGATAACAATACGATTTTTATGAAGACGCTGACCGACGCCTATCTCCTCGATATAGAGGACACGATCGAACAGGCGCTGGAGGAGGCCGGTCTGCCCAAGACTCCGAGAAACCTTGACGTTGTCCGCAGCCTTTTGCAGAACCAGCAGTCCATCAGCCGAGACAGTATTCTCTCCTCGATCCGGCTCTGCGCCCAATTTCCGGAGGCGGATGTAAATGCCGTGATCACCATGCGCCGCCTGAATCTTCCCATGACGCCGGAATCGGTGCGGCAGTTTGAAAGTTATCAGAACCAAAGCCATTCTCTGTTATATAAAATGGACGCCCTCACAGACTCTATAAGCGATATGCTCACCTCTATCGGAAACCAGGTGCCGCGCCTGGCAAAGGAGGTCGGAACAGGGCTCCTGTCCATGGCTCTGGAGGGACAGCCCTCCCTGGAGGAGACGGTTCTGGCACAGGCCGCCGCTGAGGCAGAGGGGGGCGGAGACGTTGTCTATGACGCCGAGGGCAACCCTGTAGCTCTCTCCCAGAGTGCGGAGACTGGCAGCGCGCAGATGCCCGGCGGGGAGGCGGCGGACGCCGCCGGAGCGCTTCCGGCGGATATGGCAGAGAAGGGCGTACCGGAAGACGTCGCCGCAGAGGGGGCCGCTTCCGGCAGGACTCCCGAAGGGGACGTCCCACCCGACGGGCCGCTCGCCCGCATGAAGCAGCTTTTTTCCAATCTCACAGACGGAAATGCCGCCATGAAAAATGCCGTGGCCGATTCCGGACTCGCGGAGGACTACCGCACTCCCTTTATCCACGAACAGGCCGGATTTATCCTGCCGCCGGAGGAGCGGGAGGCTTTCGCCCGATTTTTATCGGATTTTCCTCTCCCGGAGACACTCCGGCAGGGAGTGGCGGACGGCTCTGTCACGGCCAGGGAATTTCTGACGCAGATCCGGCGCGCCTTTGCCGATATGACGGAGGCACAGGCCGGCTCTCTCCTGGCCTCCAAGCCCTTCCATGCCTTTGTGAAGGCGCAGTTTATGTCCGGCTGGACTCTGTCGCCGGAGCAGTTAAAGCAGGAAAATGCCCTGGATACCGTCTATGACAAAATGTCCCGTCAGTTTGAAGCGCTGTCGCACTTCAGCGAGCAGACTCTGGGACGGGATCTGTTCACCCAGATGTCCGGAACCGCCTCGGATATGAGTGAAAATCTGGACTTCATGAAGACGCTGAACCAGACCTTTCAGTATATCCAGCTTCCCCTCAAGCTGCAAAACCAGAATGCCCACGGGGATTTGTACGTCATGACGCGCAAGGAAGCATTAAAAAAAGATCCCCGCAACCTGAAAGTGCTCCTCCATCTGGATATGGAGCATCTGGGGACTCTGGATATTCAGATTGCAAGGGAGAACACGGCTGTCTCCGCCCGATTTTTTGTATCCAGCAAGGAGACCAAAAATCTTCTGGAGCGGAACATGGAGCTTCTGTCTGACGCCATCAACAAACAGGGCTATGCCTTTTCTCCGGAGCTTTCCCTGAAGGAAAAGGACGTGGATATCGTCAATGACTTCATCGCCTCAGAAGCTCCGCCCGTAGGGGATTTGAAACGGTATAATTTTGATCTGAGGGCGTAATTTCCCGCCCCAAGGGGAGAGGTAAAAAATTTTTTGTAAAATAAAAGGCCGGGCTTTGCCGCCCGGCCGTCTTTTTTACCTGTCCGCTCACTCCTCCAGCGAAGCTGCGTAATCATTGATCACATAGTCCATAATAGATGCAACGCCCACAATCTCGCAGCCGTACACATAGCTGTCGTCCTGCTTCTGCTGACGGATAATCCGCACCACGCAGTTTAAGGCGTCCTTTTCACCCAATACCAGCCTTGCATTGAAATAGTACCCAATCGGCAGCACACTCTTTGCACGGAAGCCAATCCCCGCCTTGGAGACATCAATAACCTCGATGGGCTCGTTGATGTTTTCCACCTTGACATTGTCCTGCTTAAACAGCGAGGAAATCTCAAGCTCCAGCTTGGCCGGCCACCGCTTTTCCCTTCTCATCTCAATCATAGTTCCTCTCATTCCGCCGCCTCAGCGGCTATTTCATAAGTGGGGATTTGCACACCGGCACAAATCCCGGATTGAAAATTTTAATTTTCAACCTTTACTCCATTATTGTAACAACTCCTGTAAAATTTTATTTACCATTCCCGGATCCGCTTTTCCCTGCATCGCCTTCATGGTCTGCCCAACCAGGAAACCAATGGCTTTTTTCTTGCCTGCCTTATAATCCGCTACTGACTGTGGATTATCTGCCACTACCTTCTCTATGGTCTCCCGCAGAGCTCCTTCATCATTTACAGTTCCAAGTCCATTATCCTCTACAAATTGCTCTACGTCAATATTTTCTTCAAATATTTTTTCAAAAACTTCTTTTGCCACGGTTGAATTGATGGTTCCCTTGTCCGCCAGTTCAATCAGGCTGGCGAGGTTTTCCGGTGAAAACGTGATGTCCTCCGGCTCCATCTCCCGCTCCTTCAACAGGCGCATGGTCTCGCCCATCAGCCAGTTGGACACCTTCTTCGGCGCGGCTCCGAGCGCCACCGTCTCCTCGAATATGTCCGCCATTTTCTTGCTGGCGGTGATAATGGAGATGTCGTACTCCGGAATACCAAATTCCTCCCTGTACCGCTCTGCCTTCTCATTCTGGAATTCCGGCTGTTTTTCGCGAATCCGGTCAATCCACTCATCGCTGATTACCACAGGCGTCAGATCCGGATCCGGAAAGTAGCGGTAATCCTGGGCGTCCTCCTTGGAGCGCATGGCGTAGGAATACTCCTTGTTGTCGTCCCAGCGCCTCGTCTCCTGAATCACTTCGCCGCCGTCCTCCAGCACCTCGATCTGGCGCTCCCTCTCATTTTCAATGGCCCTTGCAATGGCCTTAAAGGAGTTCAGGTTCTTCATCTCCGTTCGCGTACCATACTCCTCCGCTCCCACTTCCCTCACCGAGAGGTTGACGTCGGCGCGCATGGAGCCCTCGTTGAGCTTGCAGTCCGACGCTCCCAGATACTGTATCGTGGTGCGCAGTTTTTCGAGATAGGCGATCACTTCGTCGGCGCTGCGCATATCCGGCTCGGACACAATCTCGATAAGGGGCACGCCCGATCGGTTGTAATCCACGAGGGAGCAGTCCGCCCACTCGTCATGCACCAGTTTTCCGGCGTCCTCCTCCATATGAATCTCGTGGATCCCCACCTGCTTTCTGCCTCCCGCCGTATCGATCTCCACATGGCCGTCGATGCAGATCGGCAGATACAACTGGGAAATCTGATAGTTCTGGGGATTATCCGGATAAAAATAATTCTTGCGGTCAAACTTGCAGTACTGGTTGATGTTGCAGTTCAATGCCAGCCCCACCGCCATGGCATATTCCACCACCTGTTTGTTCAGCACGGGAAGGGAACCCGGCATTCCGGTACATACCGGACAGGTGTGGGTATTCGGCGCGCCGCCGAAGGCGGTAGAACAGCCGCAGAATATTTTTGTCTTAGTTGCCAGTTCCACATGCACTTCCAGTCCGATTACGGTTTCATATTGCTTGCTCATCTCATCGAACCTCCTTTCCCCGGTTCTGCTCATAGGTATAGGCGGCGCGGATAATCTCTTTTTCCTTAAAGCAATCGCCAATCAGCTGCATACCAATGGGCAGCCCCTTATCGTCCATTCCGCAGGGCACGCTGATGCCGGGCAGACCGGCCAGGTTGACGGATATGGTATAAATATCTCCCAGGTACATTTTTATCGGATCACTCAAACTGTCCCCAATCTTCGGCGCAGTCGTGGGCGCCGCCGGCGACAGGATCACATCATATTTTTCAAAGGCGCGGTCGAAGGCTTTCCGAATCAGCGCTTTCGTCCGCAGCGCCTTCAGATAGTAGGCGTCGTAGTAACCGCTGCTGAGCACGAAGGAGCCGAGCATGATCCGGCGCTTTACCTCCGGCCCAAATCCCTCGGAGCGAGTCTTCTTATACATATTGTGCAGTCCCTCGTATTGCTCCGTCCGGTATCCGTATTTTACGCCGTCAAACCGAGAGAGATTCGAACTCGCCTCCGCAGAGGCAATGACATAGTAGGCGGGGATTGCATATTCCACCAGGCTCAGGTCAAATTCCTCCAGCACGGCTCCCCGACTCTCCAGAACCTTAGCCGCCTCCATGATCGCATCTCTCACCTGGCCGTCCAGTCCCTCTCCAAAATAATCTCTCGGAATACCGATTTTCATTCCTTTCACGTCGTCCGTCAGAGCCGAGGTAAAATCTGTGTCCTCTCTCTCCACGGAAGTGCTGTCCTTTTTGTCATAGGAGGAAATGACCTCCAGAATCGTGGCACAGTCGGCGACGTCCCTCGCGATCGGCCCGATCTGATCCAGCGAAGATCCATAGGCGATCAGCCCGTATCGGGATACCGTCCCGTAGGTGGGCTTCATGCCCGTCACGCCACAAAAGGAACTCGGCTGGCGTATGGAACCGCCCGTGTCAGAACCCAGCGCAAAGGAACACTCCCCAGCGGCCACGGCGGCGCAGGAACCGCCGGAGGAACCGCCCGGCACATGGTCTGTATTGTGCGGATTGCGCGTCACCCCGTATGCCGAAGTCTCCGTGGTGCTCCCCATGGCAAACTCGTCCATGTTGGTCTTGCCGAGCATGACCGCACCCGCGCGCTCCAGATTTTTCACTGCCTCCGAAGAAAAGGTAGGCTTAAAATTCGCAAGGATCCGGGAACTGCAGGTGGTGAGGATTCCCTCGGTACAGAGATTGTCCTTAATCGCCACCGGCACGCCCGCCAGCGGGCCGGTGAGGACGCCGTCCTCGATCTTCTTTTGCACTTCTTCCGCCCTCGCCATAATGGCGTCCTCCTCCAGCACCGTCACATAACTGTGCAGAAGGCCGTCCTTTTCCTTTATTTTTTCCAGCGCTTCCCGCGCTGCCTCCATGGCCGTCACCTCGCCGGCCTTTATTTTCTTTCCCAGCTCAACAGCTGTCAGACTCATCAAACTCATCTTTTTCCTCCATTCCGGCTCAGCCCTCTACATCAGGCAAACGTCTTTGGAACCATATAGGCTCCCTCTTTTTTCTGCGGGGCATTTTTCAGCATGTTTTCCCTGTCGTCCCCGTTTGCCACTTCGTCCTCCCGAAACACATTGTTTACCGGAAACACATGGGACATCGGCTCCACGCCCTCTGTATCCAGTTCATTCAGTTTGTCAATGTAATCGAGCATACTGCCCATATCCTTCTTCGCCTGTTCCTTTTCCTCGTCAGACAATTCCAGTTTTGCCAGGATACCTACATATTCAATTGTCTCGTCAGATATCTGATTCGCCATGTTCTTCCTCACTTTCCCAATTTGATATTTACGGTTCCAGACGGCTTAAATCCCGTGGAAACAAGGTCGTCTCCCGAACATTTTCCTCGCCCGTCAGTTTCATTGTCAGTCGCTCCAGGCCAATCCCCAGTCCGCCGTGGGGCGGCATACCGTGCTTAAACACCATCATGTACTGTTCCATTCCCTCGTCGGTCATTCCGCGGGCCTCCAGCTTATCCGCCAGCATCTGGTAGTCGTGGATCCGCTGCCCTCCCGTGGTAATCTCCAGACCGTGGAATAACAGGTCAAAGCTCAGGGTAACGGACGTATCCTCCGGATCGTCCATCGCATAAAACGGCCTTTTCTTTGACGGATAATGGGTGACGAAGACGAAATCCGCTCCCATCTCCTCTTTGAAATACTGCCCGATCAGCGCTTCCTCCTCCGGCTCCAGGTCATGAGGATTGCGGATTTTCCGGTTGTATTTTTCCGCCACCAGTTCCTTGGCCCTGTCAAAACGGATTTGGGGGATTTTATCCGTCTCCGGCAGACTCACGCCCAGCATCTGCAGCTCGCGTCCGTACTCCTCCCTCAGAAGGGCTGTCATGTGCTGCAAAAAGCCCGTCTCCATCTCCATGATGTCCTGAAAACTGTCGATATAACCCATCTCAAAATCCAGCGAGGTGTACTCGTTCAGATGACGCTTGGTGTTGTGTTTTTCCGCCCGAAATACCGGCGCCACCTCGAACACCCGATCAAACACTCCCACCATCATCTGTTTATAGAACTGGGGGCTCTGCGCCAGCACAGCGTGTTTGTGGAAATATTCCAGCCGGAACAGGTTGGCGCCGCCCTCGGCGCCTCTGGCCCCAATCTTTGGCGTGTGGATCTCCGTAAATCCCTGCTCGTGGAGGAAATCGCGGAAGGCCCGCACAATGCCCTCCTGAATCCGGAACTTCGCCCGCTCCCTCACATTGCGCAACGACAGCGGCCGCAGATCCAGTTTTGTCTCCAGGGAAGTATTCATCTTCCATTTATTGACAGCAATCGGCATGGTCTCCGACGGGCGGGAGAGAATCCGTATCCCCCTCAGCCGCACTTCAAAGCCGTTGGGCGCCCTGTCCTCCTTCGCCACGTCGCCGCGCACCTCTACTGCCGCCTCCTCACACAGATCCTTCAGGGGAATGTCCACCGCCCCTTTCTCATATACCGTCTGTACCAGTCCTTCTCGCTTGCGGAGTATGATAAACGCCACGTCTCCCATATCACGGATCTTATGGATAGCTCCGTTCAGGGAAACCTCTTTTCCCTCGTATTCTCCCGTCAGAAGTTCTGAAATATCCAGCGCGTCCTTTTCTGTTTTTCCTGTCAAATAATCCATTGCAATCCCTCGCTTTCCGCTTCATAAGATTATGTTCTCCGGAGAACAAAAAAACGTCCCGGAAAGAGCATTTATGCTCATTCTGGGACGGGAAAATTCCATTATTAATAAACCCGCGGTACCACCCGCGTTGAGACACCCCATTGTATCTCCTCTCATTCACATATAACGGTGCGAACCGGACAGGCCTACTCGCCTTTCAGTCTGTCAGCTCCGGAATGTTCTCCTGCCTACCGCTTCCGCGGGACGCTCTCAGTCCGTGACGCCCCTCCCTGTCGTGAGGCCGCTGCGTAAACATTCGTTTCCTTCTTCGCTTTGCCTTGTATTGTAGCACAGACTGTTTTGTTCTGTCAAATCTTTTTTTCGGTTGCGGAAAATTTTGCGGGAAATTTTTCTAATTTTTTTGAAGCAAATGACACTTTCTGCAACAAAACCAAAAGTTTTATCGTTATAATTATTGGAGTGAAGAAAGAGAAAGGCGGTTTATAATAATGATAAATGGAATTTCATATTTGTTTAAATTGTGTTGGAAATACAAGAAAAGCTCCATTGTATACCTGACTTTAGAATCAATCTGTAAGGCTTTTTTACCCTTGCTGCTAATCGTTTTCCCCAAGATTCTGTTAGATGAACTTTTCGGGAGCCAGCGAATGAATCTGCTTATTATATATGTGGTTATACTTATTATCGTGACCGTTTTTGGAAACCAGCTGGCGGATTTTTTCCACACCCGGTATTTTATAAAAAAAATGGAAGTATCCAATATATTTTACTTGAAGGTTGACGAGAAACTAATGAATGTTGAATTGCGCTGTATGGAGGATCCGGATTTTCTGGATTTGAGATATAAAGCAGAACGTTTTATGAATGCAGATGGTTATGGGTTTGGGGGAATATTAGATAAAGCTGCCAATTTAATTTCTCATATTATTGTGCTTTTGGGTATTGTAGGCGTAATCGTTACATTAAGTCCTATTATAGTTCTTGTTTTTGTCGCAATCATAGGATTAAATGCCTTTATGGATTCAAAGGTAAAAAAGATGAATATTAAACTTGATTTAGAACGCCCTAAATACGAAAGGAAGCTGGCATACGAGGAATCCATATGCGGAGAATATCGTTTTGCAAAAGAGGTCAGAATTTATGGATTAAAAAAATGGGTATTAAAAAAAATCGGAACACAGAACAAAATACTGGAAGACTTTTATGCGCACATTAATAATAATACATTAAAAACAAAAACGGTTGCTAATATAACCTCCGGAGTTCAATTGACAGTAACCTATTTGTATCTTATTCATGGTGTAATAAATAAAGTGTTTGGCATCGGAAGTTTCACAATGTATCTGAATGCTATAAATTCATTTACAGCGTCTGTAACATCCATTATGGAAACGGTCATGGAAATAAGAAATTATAGCCAATATTATACATACTTAGAGAGGTATCTGAACCTGCCGGAAATGAAAGATCTGGGAGGCAAAATAGAAGCCGCGCCAATTGAGATAGAATTTGTAAACGTAAGTTTTTGTTATCCCGGTCAGGAAAAGTATGTTCTCAAAAACTTGAATATGAAAATTGAAAAGGGTGAAAAGGTTGCCGTAGTCGGCGAAAACGGCGCGGGGAAAACGACGTTTATTAAACTGCTATTGCATTTGTATGAACCGACAGAAGGAAAAATCTTAATAAATGGCAGGGATTTTCGCGATATATCATATGAATCTTATTACCAATTATTCAGTGTGGTTTTTCAGGACTATATGCTTTTTGCCAAAACATTAAAGGAAAATGTTGCATTAGACAAAGCAGAGCAAATGGAAGATGAACAAATCGTAGAAAACCTGAAGACAAGCGGATTTGGGGAACGGTTAGCCACGTTGCCAAACGGTATTCAGACGCAAATTTATAAAGAGTTTGACGAAAGCGGTTTTGAACCATCCGGCGGAGAAGGACAAAAGATCGCATTAGCACGGGCAATTACAAAGCAGGCGCCCTTTGTGATTTTAGATGAGCCAACGGCAGCATTAGATCCCAAAGCGGAATATGAGATGTATCAAAAATTTCATGAGATTTCAAAGGGGAGAAGCGCTATATTTGTTTCTCACAGACTGGCAAGCACAAAATTCTGCGACAAAGTGTTTGTGTTTGACAATGGCGTATTGGCAGAAACGGGTACGCATGATGAATTGATGGAAAATAAAGGAAAATACTACGAGTTATTTACATTACAATCGCAATATTATATATAAATAGACAGGAGATTGGCCGCTACGATAATCACATCAATTCAGATTTTTTTGATGCATGTTTGTAACACCTGTCAAAATTTTAATATCATCATAACACCAGTCTGAGCACTCATCAAAAAACATCTCGTCCTTTCTCTTTTTAAATATTCGAAATGGACTACTGTCTGAATTATCATATATATGGCAGATGTCGCAAATCTCCAGCAATTTCCTGACTAATCCCAATGCTCTGTCGTATCTTGTAATGATTTTTTCCTCTGGGACATCGTGCCCTCCAGACTCCACCCTCGCCCTCACGCGCCAGACATTAATCATGGGATCAGATGTCAGAATATAATAACAGCGTATGAAGTATCCCTTTTCTTTTGCCTTTTTTAACAATGTCAGATTTCGCTCTGTTGACAAAACCGTTTCAAAACAAAACTCTTTCATCTGTTCTATATGTTCTTCTCTCTGTCTTTCTGCCAGTTGCGCCGCTTCCAAATCCGTACAATTCAGATACTTTTTAATTTCATCTGCATTTATATAATCCATTGCTGGCCTCAGTAACTGCGTGACTGTGCTTTTCCCTGAACCATTCGGGCCGGCAAAGACAACGATTTCAGGCTTTCTGCGAAACTTGCTCACTGTAACGCCCCTTTCTTAGTCGTTTCCCTACCTCTGTTCTGGTTCCATCTTCGTCTTCTCGGTATATGACCTGTTTTTCTCTGTCATATAGAACGACCGGAATTCCCAATGCCTTATTTTTTTCCAGTTCAATTTTAACTGCCGCATTTACGCGTTTTACGACCATCTCATCTGAAATATATTCCTCTTTTTTCATAACTGACACCTTCCTCCCATTTTTTCTCCATACATTCCCCATAGGGGAAAAAAGGGGAATCCTTACAAGAGATTCCCAAAATTTACAACCCGACCATTTATATACCACACATCAGTCAGTGTCAAACTTTCACCTGCATACCAAACCATCGAATCAACTATAAATCATATCATTGGCAAGTAGCAGACATATACTTCTTTTTATAGTATAGCAAAACTACAGGGAAATGCAACCGATTTTTAAATGATTCCGCCACACTCCTGGAGAATATTTATACATGCAAAAACATCAAAGTTTCTAACTTCTCATATGCCCGCTCAAGGTGTTCCTGACTCCTGAGCCAGAATTTATAGGTGTAATTGTTCTTGTCCGTGACCATCAATATATAATAAATGTAAGAGGTTCCCTTGCGGATTTTGATCATGGTGCCCATATCAAATTTGACAATATCCTCCCGCCTGCAGGCATTGGCTCGCAGGAGATTTACTCCGTCTGTCCCGACGAGCCAATGTTCCGTAATAAAGAAAGCATTGTATTTGTGTTTTCTTGACACATCTGCATATACAGGGTTTCCCACTTCTTCCTCAATGGCGTCAAGTTGCGCCACAAGCGCCTCCTTCTCCAAGCCGTAATATTTCTTTAAGTGCTTCCCCATTTTGGCATTTGCCAAAGTCACTATATTGCTGTAAAAATGATAAATCACACAAAAAATGATAATCACATATATCAAATACCCAAGCTTTACTCCCCAGCCTATTTCCGTTTCCGGAATGAGCAATACAAAAATCCCAACACCGCATAGGATATGTAACAGCATTAAAAATATCAGATAGCCCTTTGGCGTTCTGTTAAAATACTTATTGATATTGGGATATTTTTCCACTCCGGTTTCCTCCTTATGGTAAGCTATTCTCAGTGGCGCACCTTCCTGTGAAACAGCGCCGCTGACGCCACTCCCAGTATATACACCGGCAGAACAAACATAATCATAATCTGATATACCGCAATAAAAATACTTACCGGAAAACTTCCCCTCTGATTCCAAATAGCCAGATTGTAAGACGGAACCGTCAGCAGAAACACTATAAGCGCCGCGAGTAAAAGCATCAGAACTTCTACGCCCACAAGTATCAGAATATATTTTCTATATCCGAATCTGCTTATATTATGTTTTGTCCCTGCCATGAGAATCAGGGGAGCGGCACAGCCGGCCAGGATGATCCCATAGATTACTACTGTGATAATCCCCGCAAAAATCGTGTTTCCCATTAAATCTCACCTCCTGTTTAACATATTGTAAAACTAAAATCTCTGTTACTCTCCTTATTTTTCTGAACAGTGAAATCTCATTGTCACTATTCTACTGTACATTTTCGGCGTCAGGTCACAGAACGATCTGTGCGTTTACAGTTCCGGCAGCGGCTGTCACAGTCCTGCCTCCTGCTGTAATTTGAAATGTTTTATCCGTTGCCCCATATGCAACATTGATTATATCTCCCCGCCTCTCCGCGTGAATCTCCGTCAATTTATTGGATTCACTGTCATAGATAACAGCAGAAGCGGTCTTGCCGTCTTCCAACTGGTAAATCACTGCCTCTGCAGCCTGCAGATAATCATACAACACGGTCATCCTGCCTTCTGCATCAAAATCACCATAGGTGATAATACTGTTTGGCCGGGCCAGAATCGGCATCTGGAAGTAATCACAGGTTCTGGTATAATATTTCCCGCCTTCGTAAGTCTCTCCGGACTGGATATCCGTCCAGATTCCACAATCCGGTAAATAGAACTCGGCAATTCCTTCTTCATTCATAACCGGTACGATGCACAAATTGTCTCCCAGCATATATTGCTGATCCAGATATTTACAAGGTGTCTCGCCGGTAAAAGCGACGACCATGGCACGCATCATCGGGACACCGACCTGATGGGTTTTATTTGCCTGCGCCCAGAGATATGGCATCATGCGCCCTTTCAATACAGTATAGTGCCGAAGGACATCACAGGCCTCATCATCATATAGCCAGGGCACACGATAAGAAGTAGAACCATGCAGACGGCTATGGGTGGACATCAGGCCAAATGCACACCATCTCTTATATACATCTGCCGATGCCGTCGCTTCAAATCCGCCCATATCATGGGAGAAAAAGCCAAAACCGGAGGAACAAAGAGATAGTCCGCCGCGAAGCGTCTCAGCCATGGCAGAATATTCCGCATAACAATCGCCTCCCCAGTGTACCGGAAACCTCTGTCCGCCGACGGTTGCGCTGCGGGCAAAGAGACAGGCCTTGTTTTTCCCATAATATTCCTCCAATGCTTCAAACACACACTTATTATAAAGATACGTATAATAGTTGTGCATTTTGATCGGATCCATTCCATTATAGTATTTTACCTTAGTCGGAATTCTCTCCCCAAAGTCCGTCTTGATATTATTGACGCCTATATCAAAAAGTTTCTTTAAGCAACTCTTGTACCAGTCCCAGGCCTCCGGATTGGTAAAATCCACTATCGCCATGCCGGGCTGCCACTGATCCGTCTGGAATACGCTTCCATCGGGATTTTTGATAAAATATCCCCTCTCTTTTCCTATGTCAAAAAGTCTGGACTGCTGCGCGATATAGGAATTGATCCAGACGCAAATCTCCAATCCCTTGTCGTGCAGCCTCTTTAACATACCCGCCGGATCCGGAAACATATCCCTGTTCCACTCAAAATTACACCACTCATACTCCTTCATCCAAAAACAGTCAAAATGAAATACCTGCAGAGGGATCTTGCGCTCCGCCATACCATCGACAAAACTGTTTACCGTTTCCTCATCGTAATTTGTCGAAAAGGAAGTGGACAGCCACAGGCCGAATGTATACGCCGGAGGCAGCGCCGGTTTGCCAGTCAGCGCAGTATAATTCTTCAGGACTTCTTCCAGGTATTCGCCCCCAATTACAAAATACTCCAGCTCCTCTCCCGGCTGAGTGAACGTCACTTTGGAAACGGTATCCGAATTCACTTCAAAGGATACCTTGTCAGAACTGTTGACAAAGACGCCGTATCCTTTGGAGGAAATATAAAACGGGATATTTTTATAACTCTGGTCAGAGCAAGTCCCGCCATCCGAATTCCAAATCTCAACATTCTGCCCATTCTTGACAAATGGCGTGAATTTCTCTCCGAAGCCATAAATACACTCGCCTATATCTGTCTTTAACTGCTCGCGGATATATGTGCGGTGCGGATCCTGCGGATAATTAAAAAACTCGTCGTCTTCCTGCAGTTTCATTCGGGCATTGGCAGTAAACTGACTCTCGGAAATAATGGAAGTCGATCTCCATGTCCCTCCGGTCAATTGTTTATCTCCGTAATAAAACTGCACGTCCCAATCATCGCCAATCTTAATGACAACTTTTGTATTGCCGGAAACCAACTCCGCCCTTCCCTCGCTCTTTGTAATCACAGGCGTGTAAGCGGCATCTTCATTCAGTTCAAAATGCGGTACATTGTCCAGTCCTCCTCTGTAATGGACAATATGTACTTTAATAATGTTTTCCAAAACGGACGAATATGTGATCTCCAGGTTCGGGCCTCCCAGCATCATGCCACGGTGCATAACGGTGTGAGGTGTAGCCAGCACTTTAATGGAATTCTCTGTCGTATCTACTTTATACGCCTGAGATACATAATCCACATCATATCCCTTTTTGTTCAGCCAGAATCCGTCTGTTACCTTCAAGTGTATACCCCTTTCTCACAAAGTACCATTACCAATCCTGTCGTTGCATTTATTCCTTTACTGAACCGTTATCCTGAATAGCGAGATCTCATTCTCGTTCTGCACAACACAATAATAATTATCTTCATCATACTGCGCTGTATAAATCACATCTTCATACTCATCAAAAATCGGCGCCACTTCGCTCTCTCCCACAATCTGTTTTGCAGCGTCCCCTTCTACCTTAAAAATACCTTTTGATGACATCATATAGGCTGAACCATCTACAGTTTTTCCAATATTCCATGAGTACAGGCTTTCTTCCATCTCGAATTCACAATCAATTGTCACCATTTTCTCCGGTATATTTCCCATAAATTTTCTAAACTGCATCGCATACGTTGTATCGTTGAGTCTGTATAGATATACAAATTGATCCTCCAAAACACAGAGACTGTACAGCGATATACTGGTATCTATACCCGCGGGTAGTTTCGTCTTTTTCGTTTCGCCTTTCACAAAATCAATACACCGGATTTCTGTTTCTTCATCTTCCTCTACGGCAACCAAAAATTTCCCGTCCTCCGTGAGGAGAAAAGATGTTACTTCCCCCTGCGCAGAAATCAATTTGTTTTCGCCATCCAGTTTTGTCAGCTGACCATCTGAACGGATTTGGTATATGGCCTGCTTGGAATCCTTCGCACATTCCTGTCCGAGAAAATATATATTGCCGTCCGCATCCTTCTGATAGTTGCCAATGAGATTTACATTCGCCTTTTTTAACTGGCTGTTTCCGCTAAATTCCTCCTGCGTCCAGGTTTCATCTGTCATGTCGTAGGTATACACGGTATACTGGTAAAGGTCTCCGCTCTTTCTCCCCAGAAAGACGGAATAATATCCCTCCCCAAAATAATCAAAACACTTTACATCCGGTGCAGATATCTCCCATTTCCCAAATGGAAAATCAATCTGCTCGACGGTACACTCCGGATTCCGCTTTAGTGTTTTCTCCGGTTTTTTCTCCCCCGTTTCGCAGGCACTCAGCAGAAATATGCTTAATAACAGCGTTGCAAAAAAAATCCCTTTTCTTTTCATTAATATCGCCCCTCCTATATACTAAAGCAAAATGCGTACTATCGCACAAATTTCTCTCTCATAACTACTCATCTCGTTAAAATCAATTTATACCTTTCTCCGGATTTTGTCAACTTACAATTACTCTGCTCCAGCACGGCTCTTGATAAAAATGAAAATTTGAAAAAAAATGGTGCAATCTTCTGAACATATGATCTGAAAATCATGAATGGAAATATCTTGTCCGAATATTATTCCCCAATCGACAAAAAATAATAGTGCAAATAAAATTTTACAAAGGAGATGATATGATGAGTGACACAAAAGACGTCTGCGCCTGTCCGTCTTCCCTGGCTATGGCTTCCGTCCCAATGCAGGAGTGGTGCGAGCCATACGATTTTGAGACGGCGCTGACGGAGGGAACCATTTTCCCCTGCCTGAATCTGGAATTTTATGACGCAGAGAATATCAAGAGTTCCCTGAAAACAAAATTTTCCGCCCTTGATAAGAAAGAATCAGACCGGGAGACACTGATGTCGGAAATTTCTACCATCAGCTTTGCCATCAACGATCTGACCTTGTATCTGGACACCCATCCCACCTGTCCGAACGGTCTCCCGCTCTTTAAGGAGCTGCTCAAAAAACGCCTGGATTTGCTGGCGGAATACGCCAAAAAGTATAATCCCCTGACGCAGATCTCCATGATTACCGGCACGCCGGAAACAAACGAATACGGCTGGGGCGAGGGCCCGATGCCGTGGGAAGGAGGAAGCATCTGATGTGGAGTTATGAAAAACGATTACAGTTTCCCGTAAAGATTAAAAAGACCTGCCCAAAAACCGCATCGCTGATAATCAGTCAGTACGGCGGGCCGGACGGCGAGCTCTCCGCCTCCATGCGCTATCTGGCCCAGCGCTACTCCATGCCGGTCAAGAAAGTCGGCGGTCTCCTGACCGACATCGGCACGGAAGAAATCAACCATATGGAGATTATATGCTCTATGGTATACCAGCTGACGAAGAATCTGACGCCAGAGCAGGCCAAGACTGCCGGTTTTGACGCATACTATATCGATCACACCACCGGCCTATGGCCCCAGGCGGCCGCCGGCGTCCCTTTCACCTCCCTGGAGTTCCAGTCCAAGGGCGACGCCATGGCGGATCTGTTTGAAGATCTGGCGGCGGAGCAGAAGGCACGCACCGTATACGATAACCTTCTGCGAATAATTGACGATCCTGATGTACGGGCTCCCCTGAAATTTCTGCGCGCCCGCGAAATTGTGCATTTTCAGCGTTTTGGGGAGGCGCTGGAAATGACAAAGTCGAAGATGGACGCGAAGAATTTTTACCACTTCAACCCGGAATTTGACCGGAAAATGTATAAACAGGATTTGTAATCAAGCAGTTTTTTTCATCGGCGCAGCCAGCCCTGTGGCTGCGCCGTTCCCCTTACTCATAAAATTTTTTAATTCCTTCAATGTCAAAAATTTCTTTTACAAATTGACTTATATTAGCAAGTCCCGCTAACTCTTTATTATTAAAATCTAAAGCAAATGAAATATCTTTCCATTCATATATTCCCTCATAATTTGACTTTACAGAAACCTCGTCTACAAAATCATATAAAACGCTCAAGTTTGTTCCCTTATTCATTTCATTTGTTACAGGATAAATATATGTTATAAATAATTTTGGATTATTTAATTTTATTCCTGTTTCCTCATGACATTCTCTTATTGCAGCCTGTATTTCTGTTTCGTTTTCCTCTATTTTCCCACCAATTCCATTCCAGCAGTCTTTATAAGGTGGTTTATTTCTTTTAATCATTAGTACTTTTTTGTAATCTTTTGTAAATAAAAATATAACAACATATTTTTTCATTTTTATAATCCGCCTTTCTGCGAAAGGCACCAATGCGTCATGAAACATGTTGGTTGCCTTTCACTTTTCTA
>CANRFJ010000006.1 GCA_947629865.1 uncultured Lachnospiraceae bacterium
TGAACGATGTTTTTGACAAAAACAGGCAGGTTTGATATACTGTATTTGGTTTTGGTGACTATCTAAATGACATTGAGTTGTTATTACTGTTGTATATTACTGTATATTACCGTTGCATAAAAAGGAACTGTCGCACTAACCTCTTAATGCGACAGCTCATATGCCTTTTTGAGTTTTTCCTCCGGAAAGATAATTTCCTGCCAGTCGTCTTCTTCACTGGCCAGCTGTATCCGGCACCTGATTTTTTTCACGGTGTCCGGTACAATCACTTTTTGTTTCATGCCAAAAGCCACATATAGGGTTTTTCCGTCCTTGCTATACAGCCAGCCATTTTTGTCGCTCTTAAAATCCTTATTCTCCGGAGCCACTCTGACGCCGCACTTCTCTGTCAGTCTCTCAAATGTAATGGGATTTTTCCCTATTTTTTTTACATGGCGGGGAATAAGAATCGGCTCCTTTAATTTTTCGACCACTTCCGCGTCGACAAAGATGGCATTGTCGCCGATTTTTTCCAGGTTTTCCGGTAAGGAATATTCACCGTCAGACGGTTCCCAGCCGTCAAGCGCATATTTTCCTATCTCCTTTACCGTATCTGGCAAATTACTTTTTACATCTTGCAGCGCTCCGCAGCCGATTTTTTCCAGTCCGTCATTCAGTACAATCTCCGAATTTTGATTTGGCGACTGCTCAAAGGCCCAATCACCGATAACCTTTACTGTGTCCGGCAACCGGATGGAACTGCTCTGCCCCCAGAAGGAAATGGAAAGCGCGTGGCGGAAAGCCTTTGGCTCAATCTCTGTCCGTCCCGGCTCAAAAGTGATTTCAACCGGCCCCAAATGGCGAAACGCATCTGGCTCCAGATATATATCTTTAGGGACGCAGAGCGTCATCTTTTTCCACTCCTCTTTTTGCTGCTTATAGTCTCTGGCAGATACCGGCTCCCGATAACGCTTTTGATTGATAGCAAACGCATCCCGTGCAACCGCTATGGCATCATCGGGAAACGCCACCGTCTCCTCCCTCTGATAATCTCCATTGTATTTAATAATCCGGCAGGCTATCATGGTAAAATCCCCGGCCTGATATGTTTGCTTCGCCTTTTCTCTGCTCTCGCGGTAAACTCCCATTTTTTTTATTTTTCCCTTTTGTGAAAAAGTCAGGCAGACTTCATAGCCGGAGGGCAGAGAGTACAGCCGCTCCGTATCTGTCGTCTCCCTTGGCGCTCCCATAATGGCGTCGCACTGTTTTTCTGTGGAAGAAAAACTGATTTTTCCGGAAAGGCCTTCTCCCGATATGATATACTTTCCCCTGTCCTCTCCCGGCACATATCTTTTTTCCACTTCAATATAGGACACGTTTTCCCCGCCGGGTATTTTCCCAAGTTGGGGCGCCCTTTTCCCGCCTGCAGTAAGACTGCTTCGCACGTCGTCATACCTTCCCATACACTGCAGAAGGTCACACACCTTGACCGCTTTTGCCTCTGGAACCGGAGAAGCAGATTCTACCGGTGTTTTCGGCTCATTTTCCTCTGCCTGCCCACATGCCGCCAACATTCCCAGAAGCACAAAACCGCACAAAATCTTCCTCTTTTTCATCTGCACCCTCCTCCTTTCGCGAATCCTACCTCTCAATGTTCCGGTTTTCCCTTTCCCTTCACATATGCATTTTCATTTCGCACTTGTTTCTACATATAAAACGAATCAGAGGCTGATTTTGTTGCAAAAATTTGAAATTTATTTACAAAGATAAATTACATAGGCCTCTATTTCAGCGCCTGTTTTTAAACTCCCGTCAGATGTGGCGTCCACAATCACGCCCACTTTTAAGTGGGATCCCGGTACAATCTGCTCTTTTTTGTCTACAGAGCCGTATGTGCCTGTGCTCTCGTCATACTCGCGAACCGCTTTGGCATTATCGCTGCGCACTGTCACAACAGCACCGTAATTTTTCTTGTCCGTAACGGTAATGACGTAATAGTCTGTTCCCTTCTCGGTACGCTTTTCCTTCACAATTCCATTCAGAGTTACCTGCACCCATTTTCCGGTGGCTTTTTTTACATGCACCTGGCATACCAGTTTCTTTTTCCCGATTTTTGCCGTGATTTTGGTTTTTCCGGCGCTGACGCCCTTTACAACGCCCTTTTTCGACACTTTTGCAATACGGGTATTTTTTGAACTCCATTTTACCTTTTTTCTGGCGCGCTTTACTTTTAAATGTGCAGTGGCACCTACCTTCAGAGTCAGTTTTTTCTTAGACAATTTAACCTTACCTGCCGCGCTCCCTGTATCACTGGCAAATGCCCCTGTCATTCCCAGAGACAGCCCTGCTATCAACAGATATGTAAAAACTCTTTTTCCCATAAACCCATCTCCTTATATCTCAATTTGTGCCTTTTACATTGTACCATAATTACGTCCGTCTGCAAAGAGATTGTTACATTAACAATTTTTGTGTGTCACGAATAAAATCGTTTGCGAGGCTTTTTTTTGGGAAGAAATTATAGTATAATATCTTCATATGAAATAACTTTTCTGAGAACACAAAGAAGGGAGACGGAATGATATGGCCTTTGACGGCATTACGGTGGCGGCGTTGGCGCGCGAACTGAACGACTGCCTCACAGAGGGAAGACTAAATAAAATTGCCCAGCCGGAGCCGGACGAGCTGCTGCTTACCATAAAGAAAAATCGGGAGAATTACAAATTGCTGATCTCTGCCAGCGCCTCTCTCCCCTTGATCCACCTAACAGAGACGCCGAAGCCGTCGCCGCTCACAGCGCCTAATTTCTGTATGCTCCTGCGTAAGCATCTGAACGGCGCCCGAATCCTTGGAGTCGAGCAGATTGGCCTGGAGCGGGTGATTTCCATACGTTTGGAAAATCTGAACGAACTGGGCGACGTGGTGCAGAGACGCCTGATGGTGGAGATTATGGGCAAGCACAGCAATATCATTTTTGTAGATGACGACAACCGGATTGTGGACAGTATCAAACACATTGGCGGCGCGGTGAGCTCCGTGCGGGAGGTGCTGCCCGGACGCGAATATTTTATTCCCAATACGAGAAACAAGAAAAATCCCTTTGATGTGAGCACGGCGGAATGGAACGGAGAATTGTTTACCCGCCCCACAGGCGTGGCAAAAGCGCTGTATACCTCTCTCACCGGATTCAGCGCTGTCATGGCACAGGAACTCTCCTACCGCAGCCGCATAGACGGCGACGCTCCGATGGCCTCCCTCAATGGAAATGAGAAATCCGCGCTCATGAGTTCGTACCGGACTCTCATGGCGGCGGTGACGGAGGGCGACTTCCGGCCCTGCATCGTCTTCGACGGCTCTGTTCCGCTGGAATTTGCCGCCGTCCCCCTGACGATGTATGAGGACAAAACGATCCGCGAATACAAATCCATGTCGGAGGTAGTGGAAACATTCTACGGGGAAAAGGAAGTCATCGGACGTATCCGCCAGAAATCCGCCGATCTACGTAAAAACGTGACTACCCTTCTGGAACGGTGCCAGAAAAAGAGCCAGTTACAGAAAAAACAGCTGGCAGATACGGAAAAACGGGAAAAGTTCAGAGTATATGGCGAGCTGATCAACGCCTATGGCTATCAGATACCTTCGGGCGGGGACAAGCTCACCTGTGTCAATTATTATGACAATGAGGAAGTTACCATTCCCATAGATCCCGCCCTGTCGGTCTCGGAAAATGCCAACCGGTATTTCAATAAATACAACAAACTGAAACGCACCTGTCTCGCCGTCTCCGGACAGTTAAAGGAAAACGAGGAGACGATCGCCCATCTGGAATCCATTCTCACCGAGCTGGACATTGCCAGAAAAGAGGAGGATTTACAGTATATCCGGCAGGAATTGTCAGACTGCGGCTATATGAAAAAGCCATCCGGCTCCGGCAGGAACGCGCGTATGCCAAAAAGCGCGCCGCTGCATTTTATCTCCTCGGACGGCTATGACATATATGTGGGAAAAAACAATTATCAGAACGAGGAAATCACATTCCGAATGGCCTCCGGAAGTGACTGGTGGTTCCACGCCAAAAATATTCCCGGCTCCCATGTAATTGTGAAATGCCACGGAAACGAACCGCCAATCCGTACCTTTGAGGAGGCCGCCAGTCTGGCCGCCTACTTTTCCAAGGGAAAAGGGGCCGAAAAACTGGAGATTGATTACACTCAGAAAAAAAATGTGAAAAAGCCGGGCGGCGGCAAACCGGGATTTGTAGTATATTATACCAACTACTCCCTGATGGCCTCCTCCCATATAGAAAATATCCGGTGCGTGAACGAGGGGGACGCCGTGTTTTTGGAAAGGAGGAACTTATGACAGGTATCTGCTGCGACACCCATGTCCACTCGGACTATTCCACCGACAGCCAGACGCCCGCGGAGGCGCAGGTGCAGCAGGCTGTCCGGCTGGGGCTCTCTGAAATCTGCATTACCGACCACATGGATTACGATTTTCCGGAAGGTATATTGCCCCACCCGAACGCCTTTATCTTCGATGTCTCAAACTATCAGGAAAAACTGGGAGTCCTTCGCGAGAAATATCCGGAAATAACGGTTTCTACCGGAGTAGAATGTGGGCTTCAAGACACACCGCAGACGCGGGAGAAAAACCGGCGGCTGGCGCAGGATAACAACTGGGACTACATAATCGGCTCCCTCCATCTCATTCAGAAAAAGGATCCCTACTATCCGGCCTACTGGGAGGGACAGGAGGCGGAAAAATGCGTCCGTCTGTATTTTGAGGAACTGCTGGCAAACATCACCGCTTTCTCTGACTTTGACGCCCTGGGACACCTGGATTACATTGTCCGCTATGCTCCGGATTCCTTTGTCTACCGGCCGCACGAGTATTTTGACGTCACAGATGAGATACTGGCTCTCCTGATCCGCAGGGATATTGCGCTGGAAATCAACACCGCCGGACTGCGATTCTCCGATATGCCGCACCCTCACTTATCCCTGTTGGAGCGCTATGTGCAGATGGGAGGCGAACTGGTGACGGTCGGCTCAGACGCCCATGCGCCGGAATTTCTTGGCTATGGCTTTACCGGACTCTCAGAGCGCTTAAAAAAAACCGGATTGCGCCAATATGTGACATATCGTGCACGCAAGCCGGTTTTCCACCCTCTCTGACTACAGAGAGGAGTTCCGGATATATAGTTTTGGCAGCGGCTCACCGCTTTTCATTCAGTTTCAAAAAGGAGGCGTACCGGGGATTGAGCTTTCTGGATTTCTCCACCGCCTCTTTTAATTTTTCAACCGTATAGTCAATGTCCTCCCGCGTCGTCTCCTCATTCAGTGTGAAGCGGAGGGCTCCCTTGGCAAGCTCCTCCGGTAGGCCGATTTCCCGCAGTACATGAGAGGATTCCGACTGTCCGGCCGAGCAGGCGGAGGCGCTGGAAGTACAAATTCCCTCCATATCCAGCATGATAACGATGGTCTCCCCCTCCACATAGGAAAAACTCATATTGACATTGTTGGCGAGCCGGTTCTGTCTCGGCCCGTTCAGACGGCAGTAAGGAATCTCCGTCTCAATCCGGTGAATCATGTAATCCCTGAGCGACGTCTGCCTCTGCCAGCGATTCTTCATCTGTACCGCCGCAAGCTCCGCGGCCTTTCCCATTCCGACAATGCCCGGCACATTTTCCGTACCGGCTCTCATATCCCGCTCCTGCTTTCCACCATGGAGAAAGGGCGGAAGCTTTACTCCCTCCCCCACATAGAGAAAACCACAGCCCTTGGGGCCGTGGAATTTATGGCTGCTGGCGCTGAGCAGATCCACGCCCCACTGCCCTGGCAGCAGCGGCATGTGCCCAAAAGCCTGTACCGCATCTGTGTGGAATACCGCCGGGTGGTTTTTCAACAGGCTTCCAATCTGGCGGATAGGCTGGATTGTGCCAATCTCGTTATTTGCCGTCATAACAGATACCAGAATGGTATCGCTTCGGAGGGCCCGTCTCAGCCGTTCCGGCTGGACAAATCCCTGCTCGTCTACGTCCAGACGGGTTATCTCATATCCTCTCTTTTCCAGGTATTTGCAGGTGTTCAGCACAGCATGGTGCTCAATCCTGCTCGTAATAATATGGCGCCCCTGATCGGCGCGGCTCTCGGCAATGCCAATCAGCGCCCAGTTGTCGCTCTCCGTGCCTCCGGAAGTAAAATAAATATTTTGGGGCTGACAGGCCAGGACTCCGGCAATCTGCTTTCTGGCGGTCAGCAGAGCCCGCTTGTTATCGGCGCCCAGATCATATATGCTGGACGGATTCCCATACTCCTCTCTGAGATAAGGCATCATTGTCTCAAGCACTTCATCAGAAATCCGCGTAGTAGCCGCATTATCCAAATAAATTCTTCTGTTCATGTGAGTTACTGTCTCCTCTCACGGTTAGTCTAATAATAATTTATTCGAATTTTGTCGTATGGTGCGGCTTTCTAGCGAATGGTAATTTTATGGTAGGAGCGCTTTCCCACTTTTGTCCTCTTGACGATCTCCTCGCTGTGCACATGCTGTTTGGTGCTTTCTTCCCGTCTTCCCGCTGTGTGGGCGGCTACATCTTCCAGTGAATAAGCAAATCCATTTCCGGCAGATGGTCTCCTGTCCGGTTCTTTTCCTGTCAGGCTGTCCGCCGGATTTCCCGCCGTATATCCCGTCGGGGATTCCGCCACGTATCCCTGCGAATTTCCCGTCAGATCCTCCGGCTGGGTTCCTGTCGCACTCTCTGCCCTGAACTTTCTCTCCAGATCGTTGATGGTTGGAACCCTGCCATATTCGCCTATCTCGGAATCTATATCGGACGCCGGCTCCTGCCGTTTTTCCACCGCCGGATTTTCTGGAATCGGTTCCTCTGCAATCGGTTCTTCCACGACCGTTTCCTCTGCGACCGGACGGACGGTGTCCATTATCGCATCAATGTCCCAGGTAAGCCCGTCTTCCGGCTGGAGAATATTTTCGGTTGACGGATCCGGTGCGCCCGTCTTCAATACAACCTCCTCGTCCGGCGTCAACGTATCCGGCTCCATTATCTCCGGCTCAACAGTCTCAAACGCCTCCTCCCGCTGTTCCGGTGCGTCCATGACCGGATCTGACAGGACAATGGACTCAGTCGGGATGGCACTTGACAATTCAATGGATTCCTCCTCCCGCTCAATCACATCCGCCAGATCCTCTCTGGCGCTCTCGTTCATGCGCCGGATATTATCCGATATGTCCAGACGGTTCAGCAGTGAACTCAGTTTTGAATCGTCGTCCTCCTCCGGCAGATTTGCTGCCGGAGAAAGGGAATCCATTCGTATCTCGCCCTGCTTCTCTCCTAGAAACTGCTCCATGTCATTCTCGCCGGTATTGGTTATGTGATCGATGGAGTCCGGTTCAACCACCTGCATTCCCTGTTCTTCCATCGTATTTTCCGTTACGTTTTCCACCTGGATATCCGATTCCTCATTGTACTTCTCAACCGTGATCCGGTTATCCAGGAGCGCCTCGTCATTAACCGGTTCCTCTGCCGTTACATTCTCTGGCTTCAACATTGACGCCTCCGGCGCGGCATCCTCCGGCAGGGAGGTCTCCGGCTGTGAAATCTCAGCCACAGATGATCCCGCTACAGATGATCCCGCCACAGATGATCCCGCCACAGATGATTCCGAAGCAGGGGGAACCGGCTGTGCGTCGGCAGGGGAAACTGCCGTCTTCTCCTCCGGCGGTGTAGCGGTAAAGTTCTCCGGAATATGCCACTCCGGAATTTCCTCGTCTGCCCGAGCTGTAAAGAGCGGGGACAGCGCAACCGGTTTCTGTGCCGTTTTCGCCTTGTCCGCTTTCTTCTTGTCGGCTTTTTTCCTGTCTGGTTTTTCCTCTTTTGGTTTGTTCTCGTTCTGTCTTTCCACGCCTGTCTCCTCAGCCTTTGGCTGTTCGTCCGTCGGGGCGTCTGCCGGCGGCGCGGCGGACGGCGTATCAGAAGCCGCCGCTTTCTCCGTCATATTCTCCGGCTGCTGCGGAATTTCCTCCGTCTCGCGCGGCAGTTCTTCCGCCTCGGGCTCCGGCGCTATATCCGTCTCCCCGTCATAAACTGCTTCCAGCTGCTCTCTATCCGTCTGCTCGGGGAGCAGAGTGCTGTAGAGGCCATATGCGGCAAATACAGGGAGAAAATATGTCATATAGAAGAAGTGGCTTCCCTCCTCCCAGCAGAGGATATAATAGGCCAGCACTATGCAGTAGGTCAGGCAAAGCGGGCCAATGGAAGATGATTTTTTGCGTATTGCATAGTATCCCGACGCACAGCCGAGAAACAGCAGGATAGCCGGAAATATACCAATCTGGAACGGCGCATACAGGTAGTTGACCGCATAGGTGTATTTGGAGAGCAGATACTCAACCATTTCTTTGGCGCCCGTTATACCGAGCAGCGTGCCGTCAATGTCAAAGGAGGGAAGAATGTAGAGTTCCGGCAGAAAAACAGTGGCGGCCAGCAGAATCAACGCGGTAAACAGGACAAATATCCCTGCGGAAATCGGCCCCGATGCAATCCGGCTGCTCTCCTGCTTTGCCGGTTTTCCAAATACAAGGGAAAATACGCAGCCGATTAGCAGGGCGCACACAAGCGGATTCAGCAGAATCGCCAGCGAGAAAAGAACCGCCAGCGCCAGATACGAGGCGATCAGGATAAATCCCTGGTCGGAAAACGTCCGAACCAGAACCCTTGTAATAAATAAAAACGCCGCATACGGCACAAGAAAGCACAGTGTGTCAATGTAGTTACCGGCGTCAAACGCCATGCCGGAAACAGAGAGAATGAAGAAGAAGCCGAGCACGAGCGCCGATACGCCACCCAGACGTCCTCCCTGGAGACGGGCTACCACATATATACTGACAAGAAGCACCACAATCAGAATACTGTTGTCAATTCCTTTTTCCATGTTCAGATAAAACATACCGCCGATAAGCACAAGGGCAGTGAGCGCTTCCAGCACAACAAGCCACGGCCTGCTCTCCTGTAAAAACTGGAACCGTTTGCTCTCCCGTATAAAAAAGGACGCAATAAGGTAGATAATAATTCCCAGTACAAGGATACAGGCAACTACATTCTGATCATCCGTATTGGAAAGCGTCAGATAGGAAACCTCCAAAAAACCAATGCCAAAAACTCCCATAAAGAGCACGGCATATAGAATTGTCAGCAAATTTCTTTTTAATAACACAGTATCCGCTCCTTTTTAACATAAAAATACATATATATAATACTATAAAATGCCCTGAATGACAACATTTTTTACACGAATGGTTCATACACTTTTAAAAAAATGAATTGTGTGAATCTGTTGAAGAACCAGCTGTTAAAGGGAACGATTATTTTGACGGCAGCCGGTATTGTCACCCGGCTGATCGGATTTGTATACCGCATCTTTCTTGCGGGCGCACTGGGAGAGACCGGACTGGGCATTTACCAGCTGGTATTTCCGGTGTATTCCATCTGTTTTACGCTGTATGCCGCGGGTATACAGACCGCCGTTTCACAGATGGTATCCCATGAAACGGAGAGAAATCACCCCGGCATAGTAAAGAGCGGAATCTGCCTTTCACTCATCGTTGCGCTGTCTCTCTCCGCCCTGCTGTTCCGGTTTGCCGACTGGACGGCCGCTTCATTTCTGGGAACCGCCGGAACAGCCTCCCTTCTGCGGATCCTGGCCTTTATCTTCCCCTTCTGCGGGATTACTTCTGTCATAAACGGATATTTTTATGGAATCAGCGACGCCCGAATCCCCGCTGTCTCGCAGATCATCGAGCAGCTGTTCCGCGTATTTTTTGTCATGGGAGTGTCTTTTCTTGTGCTCTCCGGCAATCTGAGTCCGGATATCGCCGTTATGGGACTGATCGCAGGGGAACTGGCCTCTAATGTCTACAACATCTGCCGCCTTCTGCCCCGTATGTCCCCGAAGCAGATATGGAAAAGCCGTTTTTCACTCCGGAAGCTGCTGACGCTCTCCCTGCCGCTGAGCGGCAACAAACTGGTAATCTCCCTTCTCAGCAGTGTGGAGTCTGTTCTTATTCCCGCCATGCTGGTTCGCTACGGGCACAGCGAGGGGGAGGCCCTGGCCATCTTTGGTATTCTCACCGGCGTTGTGCTCCCCTTTATCCTGTTTCCGGGAACTCTTACAAACTCCCTTTCCGTACTCCTCCTTCCGGCCATCTCACGCGCGGCGGGAAAGGAACAGCACTATGCCGTCCGCCACACAACCAATGCGGCGCTTCGCTACTCGATTCTCCTGGGC
Organism: uncultured Lachnospiraceae bacterium; assembly: GCA_947629865.1. Lineage (GTDB taxonomy): Bacteria > Bacillota > Clostridia > Lachnospirales > Lachnospiraceae > Eubacterium_F. The sequence continues at coordinate 10,287 of CANRFJ010000006.1, forward strand.
GTGTTCACGAGCAGCCTGTTTCTGAATTTCGGGCTGCCGCTCGGCGTCCTCGTTTTTCACAGCGAAAATGCGGGGAAGCTCCTGACCGCCCTCTCCGTCCTGTGTCCGTTCCTCTATGTGTCAACCACCCTGACCAGCGTTATCAACGGCCTGGGAAAAACCGGCGTGACTTTTCTGCACACGGTGTCCGGCCTGTGCCTGCGGCTTCTCTTTCTGGTTCTCGTCACACCGGAGCGGGGAATCTACGGCTACCTTCTTGGCATGATACTGAGCCAGATCCTGATCTGTATACTCAACGGCGTTTATCTGGTAAAAAAGCACGGGGTACAATTCCATCTGATGAACCAGTTTGTCTGGCCCATGGTCTTTTCCGCCGGTATTTTTTATCTGGCGAAAATAGCAGGACTGTGGCTTCAAAACCGTAGCGGCAGTCCGCTGAGCCTCATCGCGCCCGCCCTGCCGGCCAGCCTGCTTGTCTTTTTATACTTCTTCTGCTTCCGCCTCGTATCCCTAAACGATTTTCAGTTATCCCTCCCCGGACAGAAGAACAAGGAGTTCTTCCTCCGTAAGAATCGGAATATTTAGTTCCTTCGCTTTTTTATTTTTGGCGGAGCCGGAGTGAATGTCATTGTTCACGAGATAGTCCGTGCGCGGGCTCACGCTGCCGGATACTTTTCCGCCCAGCGCCTCAATGCGCTCCCTGCACTCGTTGCGGTTCGCAAAATGGGACAGGCTTCCTGTGATCACAAAGGTTTTTCCCTCCAGCGGCTGAAGCCCGGACACGGCGTCCGGATATCGGATCCGCAGAATATTTTCCAGTTCTTTTACCATCAACCGGTTCGCATGGTCGGCAAAAAACTCCGTGAAGGAGCGGGCCAGGACTTCTCCGATTCCATCAATCCCGCACAGATCCTCCACGGTCAGCCGATCCATTTCAGACAGGGCGGACGGATAGGTGCGCGCAATCAGCTTCGCCATATTGAGGCCGATTCCCTTAATGCCCAGGCTGTAGAGCACCCGCTCGAGCGGCACGTCCTTTGCGGCTTCAATGGCATTTATAAGGTTTTGGAATGATTTCTCCCCAAAGCCCTCCATCTCCACAAGCTCCTCCCTGTGCTCCGCGAGGGAAAAGAGATCCGTCAGTGAGTGAAGCAGCTTCATGTTTACCAGCTTTTCAAGCGTCGCCTCGGACAGCCCGTCGATATTCATTGCGTCCCGACTGACAAAATGGCTCAGGGATTTGATTTTTTTCGCATAGCAGTCCGGATTTTTACACATCAAAACGACAGATCCATTTTCATCTACGATTGCTGTCTCTCGCCCGCACACCGGACATTTTTCCGGAATCGGGCAATTTCCGGACTTTGTTTTGTTTTCATAGATCTGGGGGATAATCATATTGGCTTTGTAGACGGAAACCGTGTCTCCAATTCCCAGTTGCAACTCCCTCAGAATACTGATATTGTGGACGCTGGCGCGGCTCACGGTAGTCCCCTCCAGTTCCACCGGATCAAAGACGGCCACCGGATTGATAAGGCCGGTGCGGGAGGCGCTCCACTCAATCTCTCGAAGCGTGGTGTCCGCCAGCTCGTCCTGCCACTTGAATGCGAGGGAATCTCTGGGGAATTTAGCGGTTCTCCCAAGGGAGGCGCTGTAGTTGATATCGTCAAAGGTAAGCACCAGCCCGTCGCTTGGCAGGTCGCAGGACGCGACTTCCTCTGAAAACTGCTGTACGGCGGAGGGAAGCGCCGCACCCGTCACCTTTTTGTGCGGCACCGCGTCAAAGCCAAGGCCGGAAAGCCAGTCAAGAGCCTCCTTTTTTGTGACAAACGAAGGGGCGTCATCGCCTGTGGATATAATATTATAGACGTAAAAATGCACTCTCCTGCGCGCCGTGATTTCATTGTTCAGCTGCCGCACGCTGCCACTGCACAGGTTGCGCGGGTTTTTGTACTTTTCGCTGATCTCAGCCGTCTGGCTGTTCAATTGTTCAAAATCCGAATACCGTATCAGCGCCTCTCCCCGAATTACCAGTGTGCCGCCGTAGGAAATGCGCCCCGGCAGATTTACAAAGGTGCGGGCGTTGTTTGTGATAATCTCTCCCACCTCGCCATTTCCGCGCGTCAGCGCCTTGGTGAGCCGCCCTCCCTCATAAGTCAGTATAATGCTGAGGCCGTCCAGTTTGAGAGAAAGAAGGCCTTCCCTGTCGCCCAGAAAAGCGGTGAGTTCCTCTACCTCCTTTGTCTTGTCCAGAGACAGCATGGGCGCTATATGGGCCTCTTTTGGCAGCTCGCTGATAGTCTCATATCCCACATGGACAGTGGGGCTGGCGGACATGACGATTCCCGTCTCCTTCTCCAGCCGCTCTAACTCATCATACAATTTATCGTACTCGTAATTGGACATGATCTCGTCCTGTCCCTGATAGTATATCCGGGCCGCCTCATTTAACTGTTCTACCAGTTCTTTCATGCGCCCGACTGCCTGTCGCTCCTCCATTCTTCTCTCCTTCCTGGGTTTTTCTCCCACACTCCCGCTTCAACCGGTCGATTTCCTCCTCTGTGAGCCGCCGCCATTTTCCCTCCGGCAGATCTCCCAGCAGAATATCCATGATCCGTATCCTTTTTAATGTCCGCACCCGATAGCCAAAATATTCACACATGCGGCGAATCTGCCGGTTCAGTCCCTGTGTCAATATAATGTGGAACTGCCGCCCCTCTCTGTGCAGAATCCGGCACGGCTTTGTCATCGTGCCGAGAATCGGCACACCCTGCTCCATGGCGGCACAGACCTCCGGCGTCATGGCCCGATCCAGCGTCACGATATATTCCTTCTCGTGCCCGTTCCTTCCCCTGAGGATATTCTCCATCAGTTCTCCGTCGTTTGTCAGGAGAATCAGGCCGGTGGAGTCCTTGTCAAGGCGTCCCACCGGATAAATCCTCTCCGGAAAACCGATATAATCAATGATATTGTCCGGCTCCTTTTTGCTGCTGGTGCAGACCACGCCCGCAGGCTTGTGGAAGGCCAGCACAATTTTTTCCCGGCGCGGTTCTACCGCCACGCCGTCCACAGTCACCGTATCCCCCGGCGCCACCATGCTGCCTTTGCCCGCCACCGTCCCATTGATGCGGATACGTCCGTCCTCCGCTATCCGGTCTGCTTCCCTGCGGGAGCAGATCCCGCACTGGCTCAGAAATTTATTGATGCGAACAGTTTCTCTCTCCATGTCACAACTCCTGTGTCTCTATCCGGCTTCTGTGCCGGCTGATTCTGAAAAGAAAAGAGCGTCACACAGTATGAACGCTCTTTTTTATCTGCAATTGATAATTCTTATCCCGTCACCGCACTGCCGGAGGCATTTGCCTGAAGTTCTTTATCTAATTTCTGATAAAACTGCTTAAATGTCTCATCATTGTCAATGGCTGTCTGGAGTCCGTTCGCCACTTCCTCCTTGAGCGCCAGCACGTCCGAATTCTCGTCGGCAGAGGAAATAAACTCCTCCTGTACCTCGTCCAGTGCGCTCAGATATATGACATATTTCCCGTCTGAGGTAGTCGTCACATAGAAGGACGTCAGACACGGACCGAGGGTGTCGATATTTTTCAACTTCATATCGTATCTGGCGTAGACGCGGTAAGCGCCCTCCTCCTCGTTTGGGATCACATAGCATTTGATGTTCTGGTAATCCTCCACATAGGCGGCCATGGCTGTGAATTTCTCCCTCTCAATCTGGTTGGGATCGCTGACCAGTGCGCTCATCGCCTCAATATCCACATTTTTCTTTGACACATAGTAATCGGCAATCAGTTTATTAATCTCCTCGTTCTGGCTGACAGCGAGTTTGACGTCCGACGCATTGTTCGTCTCGGAACCGCCGGTCGGTATCAGCGTCAGGATAAAGAAACTGAGGGCCAGCGTCACTACCGTTATACCGATAACCAGTTTTTTATATCGTAATTTCATGGTAAATTCCAACTTTCCGTACTTTGCAAAAAAGTGTATAAATCACTGTCTCTCTACATAGTATAACAATTTTGGCCTGTTTTGTCCACGCCTTAATGGGTTCTTCAGGAAAAAATCGCAGGGGCCTCTGTGTCCGGAAAAGTCTTATAGGAAAAATGCCCCAGCGCCTCGAATCTTTTCAGAAGGTTCTCGTCCGGCAGATCTCCCGACGCGTCCCTGCAATACGAGACGGAGAGAAATACCTCTCTCTGCAGAATAGACGAGAGCAGCTCATAATGCCCTTTCATGGCGCAAAAATTATTCTGAATCAGTCCGACCTGAACCGGCTCCCGCGAGCCGCCCGCCCGGTAGCGCTCAAACTCCTCACCGGAAATGCCGGTGTCTACTGCCGACGGATAGATGGACGTCGGGTTCAGAAGCATCACCTGCTGTCCGCTGCTGCGTCTGTCAAGCGCCTCCAGAATGTTTTCCGCCACCTGCTCCGGCGAAGCGGAGGTGCTCTCTATCACCAGATCATAATTATGTAAGTCCAGATAATCTACCCCGTAAAGGGAAGAAAAGCGCTCCTTTTCCAATAACTGACGTCTGACCAGATCGGATTTTGCATCGTCCTCGGACTGATAGGCCTCCGAGACACGTTCGGCCGCATACACCCGTCGGGCGGCCTCATTCATATCGGCAAATAAAAACACCTTAAAACTGTCCGGAATAAAATGCCAGCCCATGCGGGAGTCAAAAATCGTATTATCCAGTTCCTTTCCGAGGCGTATACTGCGGTCATCTAACATTTTGTCAATGGACTTGTCCGTCTTGGCCAGTTCATTTAACTCCACTACCGTAATGCCCTTTTCCTTTGCGATCTCCCGAAACAACACTCCGTTGGAAATGGTGGAATATCCACGCTTTTCCAGGACAGCGCACACACTGGATTTACCACTGCCAAGAGTGCCCGTTATGCTTATATTCATAGCACAGAATCTCCCTTCTTCGGCAAAACCCCCCACACAAACTTCCCGTCCGTAAAAAGCAAAAAGAATGCACCTGAAGGGATTTGAACCCCCGACCAAAGGCTTCGGAAACCTCTACTCTATCCACTGAGCTACAGGTGCATTGCTTATCTATTATATATCATGGCAGTGCACTTTGTAAAGGAAAATTTTCAGAATAAAAATCTCTTTTCACTCCGGTCATAGTAATATGCCGTGTCGGATAAAATCTCCTCCCGCTGGACGTGTCGGCAGTTGATATCCCTCACAATTTCCGACAGCACAGAGAGGGAATTCCCCTCGTTGTCCGGAATGAGTATCAGCTCATGGATACTGCTCGGCAGTATATACAGATTTTTCCGGTACTTCTGCGCCAGATTGTGGATCAGGTCGGGATACAGCAAAACGGAGGCCCCGTTGATGTTGTACTCGTTGGAGAGCACCAGCATGGAGTCCGCCCTCTCCGGTTCAGCGCCGTCCTCCGGCGAATCCTGTCCGGCCAGTTCAAAATATTTGATGAGAAGGCCGGTGAGCGAATCCAGCCTGGGCGGAAACAGGCGCGGCGTGTTTTCCTCTGCCAGCGAAACGAGCGTCTTTGTCGATACGTCCCACTTTTCCTTTAGTTCATTGCTGATGCGCAGCGTCTCCACTCCTCTCTCCGATATATTGCACACAAGCTGAAAGGTTATGGCAAGATTCAGAAAGGGAACGTGCGGTATTTTTTCGAGCAGTTGTGAATTTCTCTCCCGCGAAATCAGGCGGTAGACGATCTTCTCCCGACAGAAATCAAAATCAAGAGTCAGTGAGTTGTACTCAGCGGCGTGCTTCCGGATCCGCCCCCACACCTCTGATATCTGTCCGGCCGTCTCGTCCACCGTCACCTTTTTGTTCAGATAGTCCTGATAATAAGAATCCATGTAGATGGTGGGAGATATAATTTCCCCCTTCTTTTTGATTACAATGCCATGTTTATGGGTGTCGTTGTTTTTTACAAACACATCTCCGTGAATGTCGTATTCCTCCGGCGGATATATCTCCTGCAAAGCCTCTGTTACCTTTTGCAAAAATGTCTTTTCCGTCATAAAATCTCCCTTCCCATTTTCACAAAGCATTTTTCCATGTAAGGGAATTGTAACAGAGACCTCCCCTGTTTGCAAGAGGGCGCTCTGGCGCAAAACGACGCGCTTTTTTTCCGTAAATATCTGTGATTGAGGGGAAAAAGGAAGGCTGGGATGTGACTGAAAAATATTCCGTTATCCTATCCTTTGCAGAGCGGCAGGCCGTCCTCTTATGCCATTGTCCGCACAATAAAAATGTGGCCCGCTGTGCGGGCCACAAAAAATCTCTGCTTATCCGTGTCTGTACGGGAAGATTATACAATTCCCTGTGCGGTCATAGCCTCTGCCACTTTCTCAAAACCGGCAATATTGGCGCCGACTACATAGTTTTTCTCAAAGCCGTACTTTTTAGATGCGTCGTCACAGGCATGGAAGATATTTACCATGATATCTTTCAATTTGGCGTCTACTTCCTCAAACGTCCAGCTCAGTCTCTCGCTGTTCTGGGACATCTCCAGTGCAGAGGTGGCTACGCCGCCTGCGTTGGAGGCTTTACCCGGTGCAAAGAGCACGCCGTTTTTCTGCAAATACTCTGTCGCCTCCAGAGTCGTCGGCATGTTGGCGCCCTCTGCGACGGCAATCACGCCGTTTGCAACCAGTTTCTTAGCGTCCTCCAGATCCAGTTCGTTCTGGGTTGCGCATGGAAGTGCGACGTCGCACTTGATGCTCCACACGCCTTTACCCTCGTGGTACTCCGCGCTCTTTCTTGCGGCTGCGTACTCAGTCAGACGGGCTCTCTTTACTTCCTTTACTTCCTTCAGAAGTTCTACGTCAATTCCCTCCGGATCATAGATCCAGCCTGTGGAATCGGATACGGTCACAACTTTGGCTCCCAGCTGCTGTGCCTTCTGTGTCGCATAGATTGCCACGTTGCCGGCGCCAGATACAACAACCGTCTTGCCGGCCATATCGTGGCCGTTGCACTTCATCATTTCTTCTGTATAATATAACAGTCCATAACCGGTCGCCTCGGTGCGGGCCAGGGAACCGCCGTATGTAAGTCCCTTGCCGGTCAGAACGCCCTCATAGGCGTCGCGGATTCTCTTGTACTGTCCGAACATATATCCGATCTCGCGTCCGCCGACGCCGATATCACCGGCGGGAACGTCTGTGTCGGCTCCGATGTGACGGTACAGCTCTGTCATAAAGCTCTGGCAGAACGCCATCACCTCACGGTCAGATTTGCCCTTCGGATCAAAATCTGAACCGCCCTTGCCACCACCGATTGGCAGGCCGGTCAGGGAGTTTTTGAAAATCTGCTCGAAACCTAAGAATTTGATAATACCAAGATTGACCGACGGGTGGAAGCGAAGGCCTCCCTTGTACGGTCCGATCGCGCTGTTAAACTGTACGCGATAACCGGTATTTACCTGTACCTGTCCTTTGTCGTCTACCCACGGAACACGGAATTTAATCTGTCTTTCCGGGTTTACCAGACGCTCTAACAATGCGTCCTTACGAAATTTTTCCTCGTTCTGTTCTACGACAGGACGAAGGGACTCAAGCACTTCCTTTGCTGCCTGATGGAATTCTGGCTCTGCCGGATTTTTCTCCACTAACTGAGCCAGCACTTCGTCTACATATGACATAGTCATAACCTCCTTAGTTTTTTGTCATTTATCATTATATAACCAAACCAGAGTTATGACAAGAATTATTTTTCCTCCGGAGAATGGGAGGACAGATAACTGTTGGTGTAGCGGGGATCGCCGCTCACGTCTTCTCCGAACCAGGCGGGCGGGGTAAACGCAAGTCCCTCTGCCACCGTGGGAAATTCTACTTCGGCCAGATAAAAGCCCTCGTATTCCCCGTGAAAGACGTCCAGTTCAATCCGGTATTTCCCACAGGGAATCCGGTAGCGCGTCTTCACGATACAGAGGCCGTCCGCCTTCGCTCTCAGGTGCTCATAGGCCTCTCTGTTTAACGGCGCCTCGATCTCCTGACAGACATTCAGCGCCTCCTTATCCCTGCGGGCGGCGGAGGGCGGCGCAGCCGTCTCTGCCTTCGTCGGCGTTTCTCCCTCCCTGCTCTTGTAAGTCAGTATATAGTCGTCGTCGCTTTTGCGGATTCGTATGACCGGCCCTGTGCACAGATAGCACTGTTCCAGCTCGGATTTCTCATACTGCTCCAGATTTTCCGGCAGTTTTTTTACCAGATACTTTTTCTCTATTTCCATTCGCACCGTCTCCTATTGAATCAGGGATATTTTGTCAAAGGGATAAAAGCGGAGCCATGCCTTCCCCAGGATTTCATCGCGCTTAATCAATCCCACACCGTCCGTCCGGCTGTCCACGCTGGCGTTGCGGTTATCTCCCAGGACAAAGTATTCGTCCGCCCCCAGCACGATATCCCTGCCGGCCAGACCGGGCTCCTGTATATAGTCCTCCCCGTAGTCCTCCTGAAGCTGTTCTCCGTTGATATATACGCAGCCGCCGCGGATCCGAACCGTCTCTCCCGGCAGACCGATGATCCGCTTGATATAACTCACCTTTTCTGAAAAGGGAAAAACGATCACGTCAAACCGTTCCGGATCATGCAGGTGATAACTTACTTTTTCCACAATCAGCTGGTCGCTGTTTGTCAGGGAGGGGGACATGGAACTCCCCTCCACAGAGGTGTGGTAGGCGACATATTTCGTAATATACAGCGACAGCAGAAGCGCCGCCACAATGCAGATACAGGTGCTGAGCACCGCCCTCAAAAACGGGTGGCTCTCCCGGTACTCCTCCGCCGTATCATAATTGTCGTCTCCAACGCCAACCTCCGTGTCTGTCACGTCTGCCACCGGCTCAAAGAAAAACGCGGGCTCCGCATGGGACTGCGAGGACTGTTCCGCCGGCATCGTCCAGACCGGCTCCTCCTCCCTTTCCTGTTTTTTCTCCGGCTTTTTTTCTTTCTCCGGTTTCTTTTCTTCTACGGCTCTGTCCCCGTCTTTTTCCTCTACCCCGCCGACTTTCTCTCCCCCGCTTTCCTCCGGCTTCCCGCGGAGCGGCGGCGTATTCTCCGGCGACTCATTTTTCTTTAATATCCGGTCGATTTCCTGAAAAGTCTCATTTTTAAAATCAAACATACCGGAAATATTTCCCTCCGGAAGCAGGTTGTCATCAACAAGAAAATCTTTTATCTCTTTGCAAACCTGCAGGCTGTCTTCAATCTTATTTTCCTGTGACATAGCCCTCTCCTTTCCTGATTATCCGATTTTATCTTTTCTCCCTATGGCTTTTCAATCGTAATCCGGCCCAGTCTGGCATTGCGGAAATCGTCTAAGAGCAGAAAAGCCGCTTTTTCATAGTCCGGCTCATTCCCTTTCCGGACACAGCCGCGGTTCTGTGCTATCTGGCGCAGAATCTCTGCGGAATCCGACGTCTCTGCGACCGAATATTTATCGTTCAGGACGCCCGGACAGCTCTCTGTGAGAAATTCAATCAGAATAAGTCCGAGTTCCACGCTCTGTACCAGTTCGTCCTTGATTGAGCCGATCATCGCCAGGTGCTGGCCCACGACGGGATCTTCAAATTTGGGCCACAGAATACCAGGCGTGTCAAGCAGTTCTACCTGACGGTTCAGACGGATCCACTGACGCCCCCTGGTGACTCCGGGGCGGTTGCCGGTCTTTGCGCAGGCGCGGCCGGCAAAACTGTTGATAAACGTGGATTTTCCCACATTGGGTATGCCCACGATCATGGCCCGCACCGGCCGGTTTTTGATACCCCTTTTCCGGTCTCTCTCGATTTTGGCGCGGCAGGCCTGCTGTATCTTTTCGTTGACCTGTTTCAGATTGTTTTTCTTTCTGGCGTCTACTGCCAGCGCCAGATACCCTTTTTTCTCATAAAAGGAAATCCACTGGCCGGTAATCTCCGAATCCGCCATGTCGCTTTTGTTCAGCAGTAAAATGCGGGATTTGTTTTTTACCATTTCCTCAATGTCCGGATTTTTACTGCTGACGGGCACGCGCGCGTCCACCAGTTCAATCACCACATCTATAAGCCGCAGATCTTCCTGCATGGCCCGGCGCGCTTTTGTCATATGGCCGGGATACCACTGAAGATTCATTGTCTCCTCCATTCTGCCGCCTGGCGGCTATTTCATAAACGGGGATCTGTGCGGCGCACAAATCCCGTATTCTTTCGTCTCTCAGGTCACGCCTCCGGCTGTCCTTCCTCCTCCTTGTTCTTTTCCGGGCCTCCGGGCAGGGAAAGGGGATTCAGGACAAGAATTACTTTTCCGATGATATTTTCTCTTTTCACCTTTGTAAAAGTGACGTTTCGGCTGTCGTCCATATCGGCGCGGTTGTCGCTCAGAACAAAGTACTCGTCCTTCGCCAGCGTCAGCTCGCTGTTTGCCTGTCCGGAAGACGCCATTGGCTCAAACTCATATCTCTCCTTTATCGCCTCCCCGTTCGCATAGACACGGCCCTCTTTGATCTGTATGGTCTCGCCGGGCAGACCGACGATTCTCCGGATCAGAATAGAGGAATCGTCCAGGGGCGTCATGTCCGTCTCCTTCTGCTCCGGATAAAAAGCGATAAGCGATCCCCGCTTCGGCTTGAAGACCGCATAGGACGTCTTGTTGACAATGACGTCCTCTCCGTTATACAGTGTGGTCTCCATGGCGCTGCCTATGACGGCCACCCGTTTCAGTGCAAAATGAACAATGATCCAGGCGAGAAGAATCACAAGCACAACCGCCGCCAGAAAGCGCAGCGATTCCTTAATCAGGCGGATCCGACGTTCTTTTTTCTGTTCTTCCTCGAATCTGAGATTCATAGTTCCCGGCCCCCTCGTCCTGTTCTGTCAATAACAAAAAGGGGCAAGTACGTTTGCCCCGCAAATATTGTCTGCCCCTTCTGTAAATCCATATTATTTTACCAGTTCTTTTACCTTGGCGGCTTTTCCTACGCGGCCGCGCAGATAATTCAGCTTCGCCCGCCTTACTTTACCAAGGCGTACTACTTCTACCTTCTCCACAATCGGAGAGTGAAGCGGCCAGGTCTTTTCCACACCCACGCCGTTGGAAAATTTACGGACAGTAAATGTCTCCCGGTTGCTGGAGCCCTGACGCTTTAAGACAACACCCTCAAACACCTGTGTTCTCTCTCTCTGTCCCTCTTTTACCCTGGCGTGCACGCGGACGGTGTCGCCCACATGAAACTGCGGAACCTCTGCCTTGAGCTGTTCATCTTCTAATTTCTTAATGATCTCATTCATTGTTGTTCCTCCTGTTCTTTTTGATGTTCTTAATGTATTTATTTCCATCAGAGGACCATCTACTTTTTTCACAACATTAAAAATATAACATATATGTCAATTCTCGTCAAGAACTTCTTTTCCAAACCGCACGGCAACGGAATTGGCGTGCGCCGTCAGATGCTCGGACTTTGCAAAGCGGATTATATCTTCGTGCACACTCTCAAGCGCTTCCCTGGAATAAGAAATCACGCTGGATTTCTTGATAAAATCGTCCACGGAAAGGGGCGAAAAGAATCTGGCCGTGCCATTAGTCGGCAGAATGTGGTTCGGCCCGGCGAAGTAGTCGCCCAGGGGCTCGCTGCTGTACTCTCCCAAAAAGATAGCGCCGGCGTTCTTTACGCGGCTCATGGTCGCAAATGGATCCGCCGTGAGGATTTCCAGGTGTTCGGAGGCAATCTCGTTGACTGCGTCCAGAGCGTCCTCCATCGTATCCGCCAGGAGGATATAGCCGTAATTGTCCAGGGATTTCTCTATGATATCCTGTCTGGAAAGGGAATTGCAGAGGCGTCCGACCTCCGCGGAGACCTCCTCGGCCAGTTTCCGGCTCGTGGTGACAAGAATGGCGGAGGCCATTTCATCATGCTCGGCCTGCGACAGCAGATCCGCCGCCACATACAGCGGATTTGCAGTCTCATCTGCCAGAACCAGTATCTCGCTGGGCCCGGCGATGGAATCAATGCTGACGTGTCCGTACACCGCCTTTTTGGCAAGGGCCACAAAAATATTTCCAGGGCCGGTAATCTTATCGACTTTCTGAATGGATTCCGTGCCATAGGCGAGAGCGGCGACTGCCTGGGCTCCCCCCACCTTGTATATCTCCGTGGCGCCAGCCAGACTGGCGGCGGCCAGCGTAGCCGGATTCACCTTTCCGTCGGCGCCCGGCGGCGTCACCATTACGATCCTCTCCACTCCAGCCGTCTTCGCCGGAATAATATTCATCAGCACACTGGAAGGATAGGCGGCTTTTCCTCCGGGCACATAGACGCCCACGCTCGCCAGCGGTGTGATGCGCTGTCCCAGAAAGATTCCGTCCTCTCCGGTGTGGAACCAGCTGTTGCGCAGCTGCTTTTCGTGAAAATCCCGAATATTCCGGATAGATTTTTTCATGACCTCCATCAGAGACGGATCCGTCCGCTCACAGGCCTCCTGTATTTCTTCCGGCGTGACGCGGATAGTGTCCGCTGTGATGACGGCTCCGTCAAATTTCTGTGTGAGGGCAAAGAGGGCCTCGTCCCCTTTTTGCCTCACCTCATCTAAAATCTCATTGACGGTCTCCTGATACCCGTCATACTGGTTCGGGCTCCGCCTCAACAGCTTCTCTAATATATTTTTTCTGGATTCTTCTGTCAATGGAATGATCTGCATAAGCCTCTCCTCCTTCTCACTGCAATGCCTGTTTCAGATTTTTGATTAGTCCCGCAATGCGCTCCCTCTGCAATTTCATGCTGGCCTCATTGACAATAACGCGGGCCGAGAGAGGGCAGATGGTCTCCAGCACCTCAAGCCCGTTGGCGCGCAGAGTGGATCCGGTCTCCACGATGTCCACAATGACTTCCGAGAGGCCCACAATCGGCGCCAGTTCCACAGAGCCGTTCAGTTTGATAATCTCCACGGTCTGATGCTTCCGGTTATAGAAATAATCCTTGGCTATCTGCGGATATTTGGACGCCACCCGAATCACCTGATTTTTCTTCAGAAGTTCTCTGGCGCTGGCCGGGCCCGCCACGCACATGTCGCATCTGCCCAGTCCCAAATCCAGAACCTCCAATACCTTGCGTCCCTCCTCCAGAATGGTGTCGCTTCCTACCACGCCTAAATCCGCCGCCCCATATTCCACATAGGTGGGTACGTCAGATGTCTTGGAGAGAAAAAACTTCAGTCCCCTCTCCTCGTTGGTAAATATGAGTTTTCGGGTTTTTTTATCCTTCATTTCCTCACAGGTGATACCCGTCTGCTCCAGCAGCGCGAGAGTCTGCTCCGCCAGTCTCCCTTTTGCCAGCGCAATGGTAATATATTTCTTCATTCTTACACTCACTCTCCGTTCGTTGAACCCATCAATTCAAATTCTGTGATCTCGCCGGTGTCGTCAATATACAGAATGGAGGCCACCTCGCCCCGAAGACCGTACTCCTTGTACTTCTCCAGCGGGATATCCGCATTCTTCCGCATGAGACGCACCGCCCTGTTGCGGGCCCTCAGTTCATTTCCCAACTCAATGGCAGCCTTGCGGTTGGCAGAGCGGTATAAAATCAGGATATCCGCCTCCCTGGCATCAATGGCCACCTTCTGGCTGTTCAGCGCCACCATCAGTTCGTCCAGCACAAAAGCCAGTCCGATGGCAGGCGTCTTCTTTCCAAACTGCTCCACCAGATTATCATAACGGCCTCCCGTGGCGATGGCGTCTCCGGTTCCATAGGTATAGGCCTTAAAAATAACGCCCGTGTAATATTCATAATGCGATAACATTCCCAGATCAAAGGTGATATGCTCCTCCATACCATAGGTGTTGAGAATGTGATAGAGTTTTTCCAGCCGCTCTAACGCCTCCAGCGCTCTGGGATTCTCTGTCTTCTCCCTGGCATAGGCGATGGTCTCCTCTCCGCCAAACAAATCCGGAAGTCTAATCAGAAGCTCCTTGCAGCCGGTGGGGATATCCCTCTTTTCCAGCATATCCTCCACGGCAAAACTGTTTTTGTTTGCCAGATAGAGTTTCAGCCTCTCCGTCTCCTCTCCGGTCAGTCCGGCCTCCTCCGCCAGTCCGCGGAACAGTCCGGCATGGCCGATATCCACCTTGAACTCATCCAGACCGGTTCGCTGCAGACACTCGATCATCATTGCAATCATCTCTCCGTCGGCATCGGAGGAATCGTCATTCATCAGCTCGGCCCCCACCTGGGTTGTCTCCGATAATTTACCCTGATAGCCGCTTCGGTGGATAAAGGTGCTTCCCACATAGCAAAGGCGGATCTGCATCTCCTCCCCACTGTAGTACTTTGCCACGCAGCGGGCGATGGACGGGGTGATGTCCGGACGCAGCACAAGGGTGTTGTTGTACTGGTCAAAAAACTTAAACATCTCCTGGGAACCCGCCGTCCCCCTCTCCCGGTTGAAAATATCAAAAAATTCAAAGGTCGGAGTCTGAATGTCCCGGAATCCATATAATTTCATGGTGTTGTGCAGTTCACTCTGTATTTTATTGCGTTTTTCACAGTCCTCGCCGTATATATCCCGCACTCCCTCCGGAGTAAACAGAAGGGATTTTGAGTATGTATTCCCAGCCATAAATAACCTCCAATCTATTGGTACACCGCAGACGGCTGTTCCAGTTTCGGCCCGTAACCGGCCTCATGGAGCGCCTGAATAATGGACTCCTTGTGCTCGTTGCCAAAGGCCTCCATGGTGATTGTGAGTTCCACAGCCGCATTGCGGTTAATGCTGACAAACTGATTGTGCTCCAGACGGATAATGTTTCCCTGTGCCTTTGCGATGACGTCTGCCACATGGAGCAGTTCGCCGGGACGGTCCGGAAGTAAAATACTGATGGTAAATACCCTTCCTCTCTGAATCAGTCCGTGCTGCACAACGGACGACATGGTGATGACGTCCATATTGCCGCCGCTCAGGATACAGACGATCTTTTTCCCCTCACAGTCCAGATGCTTCAGCGCAGAGACTGAGAGGAGTCCGGAATTTTCCACAATCATCTTATGATTTTCCACCATGTCCAGGAAGTTTACGATCAAATCGTGGTCGTCTACGGTGACAATCTCATCTACATTTTTCTGTATATAGGGGAATATTTTGCTCCCCGGCGTCTTGACGGCCGTGCCGTCGGCTATGGTGTTGACCTGGGGCAGGGAGACTACTTTTCCCTGGCGCAGGGATTCCTTCATACAGCTGGCTCCCGCCGGTTCAACCCCCACCACGCGGATATTCGGATTGAGAAGTTTAGCCAGCGTGGAGACGCCGCAGATCAGTCCGCCGCCGCCGATGGGCGCCAGAATCATATCTACCGTGGGAAGTTCCTTTATGATCTCCATGGCGATCGAGCCCTGTCCGGTCGCCACCACCTCGTCGTCGAACGGGTGAATAAATGTATACCCCTTCTCCTCCGCCAGTTTCAGCGCGTAGTCGCAGGCGTCGTCATATACATCTCCGTGGAGCACTACCTCCGCCCCATAATTTTTGGTTCTGTTTACTTTGATGAGGGGAGTCGTATTGGGCATGACGATCACCGCCTTTGCCCCAAACAATTTTGCCGCATAGGCAACGCCCTGGGCATGGTTTCCCGCCGAGGCGGTAATCAGCCCCCGACGGCGCTCCTCCTCGGAGAGGGTGGAAATCTTGTAATAGGCTCCCCGCACCTTATAGGCTCCGGTGTACTGCATGTTTTCCGGTTTCAGATATATTTTTCCTCCGGTCTGTGCGCTGTAATATTCGCTGTAAATCAGGTTCGTGGGCAGAATCACGTTTTCTACTACCTCACTGGCCTCCTCAAACTGCTCTAATGTCATCATAATACACACTCCTGTTCCCGCCGCTTTTATGCAAACAATGCGTTTACAAACTCTGCGGCGTCAAATCTCTGTATATCATCCATCTGCTCGCCGATTCCAATATATTTTACCGGAATGTTCAGTTCGGACTGGATAGCAATGGCAATCCCTCCCTTGGCGGTTCCGTCCAGTTTGGTCAGAATCACGCCGGAGACGTCTGCCACCTCGCTGAATTCCTTTGCCTGGGCCAGCGCATTCTGGCCGGTGGTGCCGTCCACAACAATCAGTGTCTCCAGCAGCGCGTCCGGATATTCTTTCTCTATTATGGTATGGATCTTATGGAGTTCCGCCATAAGATTTTTCTTGTTGTGCAGCCGTCCGGCCGTATCGCACAAAAGGATATCTACATTCCTGGCCTTTGCCGCCGCCACGGCATCATATACGATAGCCGCCGGATCGGAGCCCTCCTGTCCGGCAATGATCTCCACACCGGCGCGCCCAGACCATTCCTTCAGCTGATCAATGGCGCCCGCGCGGAATGTGTCCGCCGCAGCCAGCATTACCTTTTTCCCCATCTCCTTAAACTGCCCCGCCAGTTTGCCGACGCTGGTGGTCTTACCAACCCCGTTGACGCCAATCAGCAGGAGAACCGATTTCTGCTCCAGAAATTTATAGGCGTCCTCGCGCACCTGCATCTGGCTCTTGATCGTGTCGATGAGCAGCTGCTTGCAGGCGGCGGCCTCCTTTATCTTTTCCTCCCTGACTCTCTCTCTCAGGCCGTCAATAATCTTCATGGTCGTATTGACGCCGATATCCCCCATTATGAGAAGCTCCTCAAGCTCCTCGTAAAATTCATCATCGATTTCAGAGAAGCCGGTAAAAAGAGAATCCACGCCGGACACAAAAGATTTTCTCGTCTTTTCCAGTCCGTTTTTCAATTTTTTGAAAAATCCCACTTTTTCTTCCATAATCAATTATCTCCATTCTTCTCAGGGTTCTAACTGTTCTTCTATCAGCTTGACGGACACCAGCGCGGACACGCCCTTTTCCTGCATGGTGATACCATAGAGGACGTCCGCCGCCTCCATCGTTCCCTTGCGGTGGGTAATCACGATAAACTGTGTGTTCTTCGTCAATTTATGTAGATACTTAGCATACCTCTTTACATTGGAATCGTCAAGTGCCGCCTCAATTTCGTCTAAAAGGCAGAACGGCGACGGCTTCAGGTTCTGAATGGCAAACAGGAGGGCAATGGCTGTGAGCGCCTTTTCTCCGCCGGACAGCTGCATCATATTGCCCAGTTTCTTCCCCGGCGGCTGGGCGTTGATGGTAATTCCCGCCTCCAGCACATCTTCGTCCTCCACCAGTTCAAGGGTTCCCTTTCCTCCCCCGAAAAGTTCCCTGAACACTTTGTCAAACTGCTTCTGTATGTCCGCAAACTTTTCCGTGAACTGACGGCGCATCTCACTGTCAAGATCCCCGATAATTTTCTTCAGCGCCTCCTCGGACTGGACTAAATCGTCGTGCTGCGTCTTTAAGAGCTCATATCGCTCACTGACCGCCTTGTACTCCTCAATGGCATTGACGTTGACCTCGCCCAGATCCCGTATCTTCGTGCGGGTTTCTCCCACGTTGGCCTTCATTCGGGTGTAGGACACATTTCTGTCAATGTCGTACTCCTTCGCATTGTGGTAGGTGATCTCATATTCGTTCCACATATAGTCCACCTTGTTCTCCAGACGTTCCTCCAGATTGTTCCGGCGGGACTCCAGACGGAATCCCTCTTTATTCAATTCGTTGATGTGCTCCATCAGCGCATCTCTCTTGTCAAAGAAATCTTTCTGCGAAGCCATCATTTCTTCCTTTTTGGCCGTCTCCTCCTCGATGGCCGCCAGCAAATCCTCTATCTCGGCGGCGAGCGCCTCGTGCTTCTCCCCGAATCCGGCAATGGCTTTGTTCATCTCCTCCACCGCGTCGTCGGAATGTGCCTGCTCCTGCGCGAGTCGTTCATATTCCGACGCAAGCTCTGCCAGCTGGTTCTCCATTCGACCGATATTTTCGGAGATAAAATTGTTTTTCTGCTGGAAGGAGGAAATCTCCAGCCGTATTCCGGCCAGCGTGTCCTGATAACGGCTCTGCTCCTCATGATCGTTCTCCAGCTCCTGCGTGAGCTTCTGCACCGTCTCCTTGGCATCTTCCTCCCGCGCATGGCTCTCCTTCAGCCTGTCCCCGATGCGGGTGAGGGACTCCTCCAGCAGGCCCTTCTGGTTATCTATTTCCTTGCCGTCATTGGCAATGGCGAGGTATTCCTTCTCCTTCTGCTCCCGAACAGATACGGCCTGCTCATACTTGATTGTAGCCGTGTTTTTCTCCACCTCCAGCTGCTTGAGCACCTCGTTTTTGGCATTTGCCTCCTGTACGGATTCTTCCACCTGTCTCTCGGCCAGACGTATTTTCTCCCTCTGCGCCTCCATCTCTTTCTCTGTTTTCTCTATTGAGGCGGCCAGGGCTTCCATCTCCCTCCGACGCCCTAAAAGATTGCTGTTGTTCTTAAAAGAGCCGCCGGACAGGGAACCGCCCGGATTTATGAGTTCGCCCTCCAGCGTGACAATGCGGAGGGAATAGTGGTTCTCCCTGCTGATTTTCAAGGCGTTCTCGATTGTATCCACTAACAGATAGCGCCCCAGCAAATACTCGACCACCTTGTCATACTTCTTCTCCCGCTTCACATGGGACGCCACGTTGCCAAGCACGCCCGGCCCGCTCAGAATCTCCTCGGAAAAAGCGCTGTCCCGTTTGGGCGTGACGGTAGTGAGGGGCAGGAATGTGGCCCGCCCGTAGTGATTTTTCTTCAGCAGCTCGATCATCTCTCTTGCCACCTGCTCGTCCTCGGTGACAATATTCTGGATATTGCCGCCAAGAGCGGTTTCTACTGCTGTCTCATATTTGCTCTCGACGGAAATAATATCCGCCACCACGCCAATCAATCCCGCATTTTTCTCCTTCTGCTCCATAACGCGGCGTATGCTCTGTCCGTAGCCGTCATACCGCTCGGCAATATTTTTCAGCGAGGCCAGGCGGGAGCTTTCCATGTGGTATCTGGATTGTATTTTCTGCTGCTCCTGACGGTATCTCTGTATATCGGCCCGAATCTCGTCCGCCTTTGCGAGAATGGCCTTCCGTGCGACATATTCATTGTCCAGCGCCTTTTTCGCGGCCTTCAGCGCCTCCTCCTCCCTCTCCATTTCCTCCGTGGCCGAGGATACCTGGGATTTATTGGACAGGATTTTCTGATTCAGCTCCGCTTTGCGTATGCTGTTCTGCTCCAGCATGGATTTTGCCTTCTGCTGCTCCACCGTAATGCGGGCCGAGTCGTTCATCGAGGCCAGAATCGCCTCGTTCTGCTCATTCAACTCAATCTCTTTTTCAACTATATTCTTTTCGAGGGCTGTCAGCCTGTCCTGGCTCTCTTTTTCCCTCTCCTCCATCTCAGCCAGGCTGTTTAACGACTGCTTCTGGCTCTCCCTGTACTCGGCCAGTTCCGCCTCCGCTTCTGTCCTCGCGGACGCCAGCGTCTCCAACCGCTCGCCGTAGTACTCCTTTCCCTGGGCCACAGAGGCGATCTTTTCCTTCGCAATGCGCACCTCGCTCTCAAAATTAGTCATGAGGAGCCGGTTCTGGTTTACCTTTTCCTTCTTTTTCTCAATCGAGGTGTCAAATTCGGCAATGGTATTCTCCACGGCGTCATAACGGGATTTGGACTGCTCCTTTTCTTCTCTGGCCGCGTCTAATTCACGCTGTGTATTCTCGGCATTTTTGTCAATTTCCTCCATCTCCTTCTGGAGGCTCTCGTAGTCCATTCGGAACAGGCCGATTTCCAGCCGTTTCAATTCCTCCTTCAAGTTCAGGTACTCTCTCGCCTTTTTGGACTGAACCTCCAGAGGGCCCACCTGCCTCTCCAGCTCTGCCAGAATGTCCTGAACGCGGAGAAGGTTCTGGCTCTCGATATCCAGATTCTTTTCCGCCGCTGCCTTCCTCTTTTTAAATTTGACGATACCGGCCGCCTCGTCAAAGAGCTCTCTGCGCTCCTCCGGCTTTCCGCTCAGTATCCGGTCAATCTGTCCCTGCCCGATAATGGAGTAGCCCTCTTTGCCGATACCGGTGTCAAAAAACAATTCCTGCACGTCCCTGAGACGGCAGGCTGTCCCATTCAGGAGATATTCGCTCTCACCGGAGCGGTAAACCTTTCTGGCTACCTGCACTTCCTCGTAGGGGAGATTCAGCTTGTGGTCTTCATTGGATATCGTCAGCGCCACCGAAGCATAGCTCTGGGGCTTGCGCATTTCTGTACCGGAAAAAATGACGTCCTGCATACTGGAGCCACGGAGCTGTCTGGCGCTCTGTTCCCCCAATACCCAGCGCACCGCATCCGCCACATTGCTCTTTCCGCTTCCGTTCGGGCCTACAATACCGGTGATTCCATTGTGAAACTCAAATACCATTTTATTGGCAAAGGACTTAAACCCATGCACTTCAATGCTCTTTAGATACATGTTCTCCTCCATTCATACCGACATTCTCCCGCAATATCCGTATCGTCTCATAAGCGGCTCTCTGCTCGGCGGCTTTTTTTGTCCGCCCGCCGCCCGTCCCGTATCTGACGCCGTTAATCTGGCAGCAGACTTCAAAGTGTTTATTATGATCCGGCCCTTCTTCCCGTTCGATTGGATACGCTATATCTGTCCCCTCGTGCATCTGTCCCTGAACCATCTCCTGCAAAATGGTCTTGCTGTCATAGAACAACTGCCGGCTTTCGATATCAGACAGCACATACCGTGTTATGAATCTGCTGGCCGGATCAAATCCCCCGTCCAGGTAGATGGCGCCAATCAGCGCCTCAAAAGCGTCGGATAAAATCGAATCCCGCTCCGCTCCGCCGGTCTGTCTCTCGCCCTTGCCCAGGTATAGATATTCTCCCAGACGAATCTCCCTGGCCGAGGCCGACAGGCTCATCTCACAGACAAGGCTTGCCCGCAGGGTTGTCATCTTCCCCTCCACCATACGGGGATTCTCCCGAAAGATAAATTCACTGCTGACAATTTCTAACACCGCATCACCCAGAAATTCCAGACGCTCATTGTTGGCCTCGTAGTTCCAGCGCTTTTCATTGGCGTAGGAGCTGTGTGTCAGGGCATTTTGCAACAGTTTTATATTATTGAAAGTATATCCGATTGTCTCCTGCAATCTTAAAAACCGGTCGTCGCTCATTCCGTCTCTCACTCTTATCCCTTCTGGATCATATCCCGAATCCGGTCGTTGATATTGTTCTTTTTAAAAGTAATACATTGACTTATCGCGGTTTTAATCTCCGCACTGCGGGAATTGCCGTGCGCCTTTACCACCAGCCCCTTTAAGCCGAGCAGAGGAGCCCCGCCCTGGCTGCTGACGTCAAAGGTATTTAACAGCCCCTTGAGCGCCGGTTTTATCATGAGCGCCCCCATTTTCGTACGCAGGCTCGACATGAGCCCCTCCTTGATACAGCCGAGGAACGTCTTGGCCAACCCCTCGAAGAATTTCAAAATCACATTGCCGACAAAGGCCTCACAGACCAGAATATCCGCACCGCCCTCCGGAATTTCCCTGGCCTCTACGCTGCCGATAAAATGGATATCCCCGCACCCGCTGAGCAGGGGATAGGTCTCTTTGACCAGCTGATTGCCCTTTTCCTCCTCTGTGCCGATGTTGACGATGCCGACGGTCGGATTTTTCTTTCCCATGACATGTTCAAAATATACCGAGCCCATCTGGGCAAACTGAAGCAGATGCTCCGGTCTGGCGTCCACATTGGCGCCGCAGTCAATCAAGAGGGAAAAGCCCTGTCTGGAGGGAATAAACGGCGCCAGCGCCGGACGCTTAATTCCCTTGATCCGGCCCACGATCATCTGTCCGCCGACCAGTATGGCTCCGGTGCTTCCGGCGGAGACCACGGCGTCCGCCCGCCCCTCTCTCACAAGCTTCATCGCAACTACCAGAGAGGAATCCTTTTTCTCCCGGACAGCCTTCGTGGGAACTTCCCCCATATCGATGACTTCTGTGGCGTTTACCACTTCAATCCTGTCCTCATGATATGTATATTCCGACAGACAGTCGCGGATCTGCTCCTCTTTTCCCACCAGAATCACCTTGATTTCCGGATTCTCCGTCACCGCATCTACCGCGCCCCTGACTGTCTCCTGCGGAGCATAATCGCCGCCCATAGCGTCCAGTGCCACTACCACCTGTTCCATTCCGTTATCCTCCCCATCTTTCCATTATTTGTCTGGATCCTGAATTTGTCCATATGCTATAAATATACTAAAAAACCGCTGAAAAAGCAAGAAAAATCCACGAACTCCAAAGTGTATTCGATGTCAGACATCACAGACTCCATAGAAATTCGTGGATTTATTCATGTTTTTTATAAAAGAACGACTGAACGCCCTGAAAACCATAGTTGTTTGCCTTGATAATCTGCTCTGTGCTCCCGACAAAGAGGATTCCGTCCATGCGAAGCGACGATGCGAATTTGCGATATACTTCCTCCTTCGCCTCCTCTGTAAAGTAGATCATCACGTTTCTGCACACGATCAGATGAACGTCTTTTGGATAGGAATCCTTTAACAGGTCATGCTGACGGAAGGTCACGCAGGAGCGTATCTCATCGCGCACCCGCACAAGACCGGCCTTATCTTTGATTAGAAAACGATCCCGATATTTCTGGGGAAGTCCCTGCACGCTCTTTTCCGGATAATAACCATTCCTGGCCTTTTCCAAAACTTCGTTGTCCAGATCCGTCGCATAAATATGAATCTGGTTCAAGGGAACGTATTCGCTCAGCACCATCGCCAGGGAATAGGGTTCGTCCCCCGTGGAACATGCGGCGCTCCACACCTTCAGATTTTTTCCAAATTTCTTAATCAGTTCGGGAAAAATCTCACTTTCCAGGATCTTCCACTGAGTCGGATTTCTGTAAAATTCAGAAACATTTATGGTAAGATAAGTGATAAACTTGTCATATACCTCTTTGTCCGACCTGAGCAGCCCCAGAAAATGACTGTAATTGGAACTGCTGTGCTTGTCCATAAAGTTCTCTATTCTGCGCTTCATCTGATTCTCTTTATAGGACTTGAGATTAATTCCGGACAAGCGCAAATATTCATCTTCAAAAGTCTCGTAACTACCTGATATCATTTATTCGTCTTCTTCGCCCTCTGCTCCTTCTTCCACAGTTTCCGCTTCTGCTGCGGGTTCGTCCGCAACGCTCTCCTCTGCCGCAGCCTCCTCAACAGCTGATGGTTCAACAGTTGAATCTTCAACAGCCGGTTCCTCCGCAACAGATTCCTCAACAGCAACTTCCTCCGCAGCCGGTTCTTCCACCGGAGTTTCCTCTGCAACCGGTTCTTCCACCGGCGCTTCCTCTGCGGATTTTTCCTCCTGCCCAGCAGCCTTTTTCTGTTCAATCTCAATTGCCTTAATGCTCAGGCTGATCTTTCTGGTCTCCTCGTTGAAATCAACAATTCTCGCCGTGATCTCCTGCCCTGTCTTGAGAACGTCTGAGGGCTTCTCCACATGCTCAATGGAAATCTGCGATACATGAAGCAGCGCGTCAATTCCCTCCTCCAGTTCAACAAAGGCGCCAAAGTCTGTCATTCTGGCAACCCGGCCGGTGATATCCGTACCGATCTTATACTTCTCGGCAGCATTTCTCCACGGGTTGTTTTCCTCAAGCTTCATCGTGAGGGCAATCTTGGTGTCCGAAATGTCTTTAATCATGACGCTAACCACATCGCCTACCTTAAACAACTTTTTCGGATCGTCTACACGTCCCCAGGACATCTCGGATATATGGAGCAGTCCGTCCGCTCCGCCCAGGTCTATGAACGCGCCAAAATCGGTGAGGTTTTTCACTGTTCCCTCAACCATCATACCTACTTCAATCCGCTCCAGCAACTCCTTCTGCATCTGCTTTTTCTTCTCGACAATCAGCTGCTTGCGGTCGCCGATAATTCTTCTCTTGTGCGGATTTACTTCCGTGAGGACAAACTCAATCTCCTGGTTGGTGTATTTGGATAAATCCCTCTCATAAATATCTGACACGAGGCTGGCAGGGATAAATACACGTCCCTCGCCATACGCAACGCTCAGGCCGCCCTTCAGCACTTCTGTGACGGTACCTGTCAATACCTCGTTGTTCTCAAAGGCCTCCTCGAAGCGCTTATTCATCTTATCCTGCTGTAATCTCTTGTAGGTAAGCGTCACCTGGCCCTCGCCGTCATTGACCTTGAGCACCTTGACCGTCATCTGGTCGCCCGGCTTCACCTCGGCTGTTAAGTCAACGTCTGCATTGTTACTGTATTCGTTCTTCGTCAAAATACCGTCTGCTTTATATCCAATGTTTAAGATAATCTCATTATCCTTAACCCCGATAACTGTCCCTTCTACAACCTCACCATTGTGGATTGTTTTTATTGAATCCTCTAACAATTCCTCAAAACTTTTCTCTGACATGCCTTTAGAACCTCCTGAATAATATTATTTGGGGTGGACGCCCCTGCGGTAATACCTAGGCTTGCAAATGAATCCAGGGGAATCCCCCGCAAATCATCTGCTGTCTGTATAAAAAAAGTGTTTGCACACTGATTTTTACATATTTCATACAACTTTCTGGAATTGGAGCTGTGCCTCCCTCCAATCACCAGCATGGCATCTGACCTGGCGGCCAGTTCTTCCGCCTCTCTCTGTCTGGTAGATGTCGCATTGCATATAGTATTCACAGCAAGTATATCATAACCTTTTTTTGAAAGAATTTCAACTAATTCTTGAAATTTTTTGTAATTAAATGTCGTCTGTGCCACTACACATATTTTCCGGTCAGGATTTTCCGGCACAAAATCCGCCGCTTCCTGCGGCGTTTCAATGACATGGCCGGTTCCCTCCGTCCAGCCGAGTATTCCCTGAACCTCCGGGTGGGAGGCCGAACCGATGATGACAATCTCCTCTCCCATGCGGCTGTGCGACAGAACTGTCTCATGGATTTTTTTTACAAAAGGACAGGTGGCGTCCTCGTAGGAAATCCCCATATTTTCCAGTTTTTCCACTGTTTGTTTTGGCACTCCGTGGGAGCGGATCACCAGTGTGGCCTCCCCCTTTCCGGAGATCTCCTCCGGCGTCTCTGCCACACGGACTCCCCTGTTCTCTAAATCCGCCACGACCTGCTCATTGTGAATGATCGGCCCAAGCGTATACACGGAGCGCTCCCCGCCCTCCGCCAGATGATATACGGCGTCAATGGCTCTTTTCACCCCGAAGCAGAAACCTGCGCTTTCTGCCAGTTCCACTTTCATGCCATAGCCTCCTCTGCCAGCTGCCGGATTCTTCCCACCACCTCCGGAATCGTCATGTCGGAGGTGTCCAGAAAGACGGCGTCCTCTGCCTGTCTCAGCGGCGCAATGGCCCGATTCATATCCTGTTCGTCCCTGGCGATTATATCCTTCTCTATCTCGTTCAGATCGCAGGACACACCCTTTTCCTTCAGCTGGGCGCACCGGCGTCTGGCACGCACAAGCGGGCTGGCTGTGAGATAGATTTTCACCTCTGCGTCGGGGAGCACTACCGTGCCGATATCCCTGCCGTCCATAATCACATCGGCCTTCTCCGCCATGCCGCGCTGCAGCTGCAGGAGTTTTTCCCGAACACAACCATAACGCGCCACGACAGAGGCGTTGTTACCGACTTCTTCCCGCCGTATCTCCAGAGAGACGTCCTCTCCGTTCAGAAAGATCCGCTGTTCGCCGTCTCTGTACGCAATGTCAATCTGTATGCTGCCACAGTCTGCTTCCACTGCCGCCTCGTCGGATGGATCTGCTCCCTTCGAGAGAAAGTACCACGCGACCGCCCGAAACATGGCGCCTGTGTCCACATAGATAAAATTCATCTCCTCTGCCACCTTTTTTGCGATGGAACTTTTGCCTGCGCCGGCAGGCCCGTCAATTGCAATTTTCATATCAACCCTCCATATATTTTTTGTCCGGAGTCCTCTCCGGAACGGCTTATCTGATTCCCTGCCATATATCCGGTCGACCATGCGATCTGCAGGTTAAACCCGCCCGTCAGGGCGTCCAGATCCAAAATTTCACCGGCAAAATACAACCCCCTCACCAGCCGTGATTCCATCGTGGACGGATCCACCTCGTCCACGCACACGCCGCCCCTGGTGATAATCGCTTCCTCCATGCCGCGCACACCCGTCAGGGTAAGGCGGAAATCCTTCATTCCCTTTACGAGGCGCCTGCGTTCTTCCCTGGTGAGCTGGTTTGCCTTCTTCTCCCTGTCGATGCCGCATCTGTCAAGGAGAACCGGAATCATGCTCTTTGGCAGGAGGCGGTTCATGACATTCCGTATATTGGATCTCCCCGCCGGTTCCAAATCCCGCAAAAGCCTGGCGTCCAGCTGTTCGTCCGTCAGCGCCGGTTTCATGTCCGTATGCAGGATCAGAGGCCCTGTCTCCAGATAATCTCCAAGAAGGGAGCTGGCGGTGAGCATCAACGGCCCGCTCACCCCGTAATGGGTAAAAAGCAGCTCTCCAAATCCCTGATACAATATCTTGTTCCCGCCGGAGGGCGCCGTGATCTCCACCGCTGTATTTTTCAGCGTGAGCCCCTGCAGCTGAAGCGGTTCGCGCTCTTTTGCAAGAAGCCCTGTCAGGCCGGGGCGAAGCCGCGTGATACGGTGTCCCAGTTTCTGCGCCATTCTGTGTCCGTCCCCGGCGGAGCCTGTCGCGGGATAAGACAGTCCTCCGGTGGCAAGCACCACTGCCGCGGCCGGAAGAAACTCGCCGGAGACAAGCTTTACTCCCGTCGCTTTTCCCTTCTCTGTCACAACTTCCTCCGCCTTTGCGGACAGGCGCACTTCCACGCCGAGGCGCCCGCACTCCCTCTGCAGCGCCCGTATCACATCGGAGGATTTATCCGAACATGGAAACACACGGTTTCCTCTCTCCACTTTGGTCTTCAATCCCAGCTCATTGAAAAAGGCAGCCGTGTCTTCGTTGGAAAAGCCATAAAAGGCGCTGTATAAAAATTTGGGGTTTGACGTCACATGGGAAAACAGTTCGGATACCCCGCAGGCATTGGTGATATTGCATCGGCCCTTCCCCGTGAGATAAAGTTTACGGCCCAGTTTATCATTTTGTTCCAGTAAAACAACCGGCCTGCCGTTTCTGGCGCACCAGACGGCGGCCATCATACCGGCCGCTCCGCCGCCGATGATCACAACTTTTTCCATGCGCAACCCCTGTGATTATTTTTATTTTCCGGACTTTCCTATTTGGAGGCATAGACCTCCTCTGCGCCAAAGGAATACTGGCTGCTCTGATAGCCCCTGTCGCCGTCGCAGCGGAAAATCACCTTTTCGCAGCCCTTTACATTGTCGAGAATACTGTTGGAAAAACAGTCCAGAATGAGAGTTTCCATCGTTTTATTACAATTTCGCACCGGCTCCCCGTGAGAGGAAAACGATACATATACTTTCTTCCCTTTCTTCGTCACGTCTGTGAGTTCTATATCGTCCTTATTCAGGTTTTCAAGGACAAGCGAGGCTATATAGCGGGCGCTGATCTTCTGTGTGCCCTTTTTCACAGAGACCGGAATCAGCGTCATATTATCCGAGTCCACCGAATAGATCGTCAATGTCTTCATCGTGCTTTTCTGCGTCGGAACCGGCGCCTGCGACGGGGCGCCCTCTCCCTTTATCGCACACCCTGCGCACATCACAAGCACAATGAGTGACAAAAAAACCAAAAGCCTTTTTCTAATCACAATATCACTACTCCTTATGCGAATCCTCCTCCGGATCCAAACAGTGTATTGCCAAATCCAAAGCGGCCCGGACGGCCTGATCCCTCACACTGGCCCGGTCGCCGGAAAACACATGACGGGAGACCGTCGCGCGCCCGTGCAGGGCGCAGCCGATATAGACCAGTCCCACCGGTTTGTCCGGCGTGCCTCCTCCGGGCCCCGCAATCCCCGTCGTAGACAGTCCCATGTCCGCACCCGCCGCATGGGCGCAGCCGAGCGCCATTTCCTCCGCCGTCTGTCTGCTGACGGCTCCGTGCTCCTCCAGTGTGTCATGCCGGACGGACAGCCATCTCTCCTTTGCCTCGTTGGCATAGGTGACAAATCCGCTGTGGAACACCTCCGAGGCGCCGTCCACATTGACAATGGTTCCGGACAGCAGGCCTCCTGTACAGGATTCAGCTGTTGATATTGTATATCTTTTTTTTGTCAGTTTATTGACAAGCTCCCTCTCCTTTGACATTTGCGCTCCTTTCCGGCTTTTTTACCGGGCGTTTACACAAAATGCCCGAAGCCGCAGTGGTTTTAACCGGCCTCTTTCATCACGGCGCGGTTTTTATAAAGATAGTCCACAAGGGATATTATCGTCAAAACCAGAGCGGAATATATAAAGATCGGATCGATTATCCGAAAGACAGGGTGGGTAAAGTTAAAAATCAGCAGAATGGACATGCCCATCTGCACAACGGTCTTTACCTTGCCCCAATAACTGGCGGCAATCGTAACACCCTTTTCCGCCGCCACAAGGCGGAACCCGCTGATAATAAATTCCCGACTGATAATAATAATCACAACCCACACCGGCATCTCCGAGTCATCATCGGCCAGAAAACAGATCAGGGCGGCGCAGACCAGAAGTTTGTCCGCCAGCGGATCCATAAACTTGCCAAAGGTAGTAATCTGGTTATATTTCCTCGCAAGATATCCGTCCAGAAAATCTGTCAGGCAGGCAGCGATAAAGAGCCCTCCCGCAATGTAGTCCGAATATGGCAGGGACTGCCACAGCATCGCAACGACAAAAAGAGGAATCATGATAACGCGCAATATAGTTAGACGATTCGGTACGTTCATTTAGTTTTCCTCCTCACAGCAGATTTCTCCAATCAAATCATATCCCTTGGCGCCGGTGATCCGCACCGCGACAATGTCGCCGGATAAGAGTTCTCCGGCCGACGGGAAAAACACGCAGCCGTCTATGTCCGGCGCGTCCCGGTAACTCCGGGCCACATATACCTCCTCCTCCGGGAGATATCCGTCCACGATCACAGAAAGACGCCTGCCGGTAAATTCCTCATTCTGGCGGAAGATGACCTCCTGCTGCGCCTCCATGAGTTCATCGGCCCACTCTCTCTTTGCCTCCTCCGGCAGCTGTCCGTCAAACTCCGCCGCCGGCGTCCCCTCCTCGCGGGAGTAGGGAAACACTCCCAGTCGGTCAAACTTCATATCGGAGACAAATTCCACGCACTCCCTGTGCTGCTCAATCGTCTCACCGGGGAATCCGCTGATGAGCGTGGTTCGCAGGGCAATATCCGGAATGATCCGGCGCGTCATGGCAATTTTTCCAATCAGATCCGCCTTCACCGTCCGCCGCCCCATTCGCCGCAGAATGTCGTCCGAACAGTGTTGGACGGGCAGATCCAGATAATGGCAGATTTTCGGCTCGCTCTTTATGGTAAGCAGAAGTTCCTCCGTAATCTCCTCCGGATAGCAGTATAACAGGCGTATCCACTCAATGCCCGAAATACGGCACAGCCTGTGCAGCAGTTCCGGCAGCTTCTTCTCCCCGTAGAGATCCACGCCGTAAACCGTAGTCTCCTGCGCGATGACAAGAAGCTCCTTCACGCCCCGTCCGGCGAGGAGAGCCGCCTCATCTTCCAGCTCCTCCATGGGCACGCTGCGGTAATTCCCGCGCAGTTCCGGAATGATGCAATAAGTACAGCGCTTGCTGCAGCCCTCCGCTATCTTCAGGCTGGCTGTGTGAGAGACAGAGGCGGCCACCCGCTCCGTAAGTCCCTCCGGCAGATAATCCGTATCCCGCATCAGACACGGCTTTTCACCTCTCAGGCTGCTCTCCACCGCCTCCCATATGCTGTCATAGGCGGTTGTCCCCACCACGGCGTCCACCTCCGGAATCTCTCTCCGTATATCCTCTGCATAGCGCTGTGCCAGACACCCGGTGACAATCAGAACGCGGCAGTTTCCCTCTTTTTTCATCTGGGCCATCTCAAGGATTGTCTCTATGCTTTCCTGTTTGGCATCACAGATAAAACTGCATGTGTTGACAACAATAATATCTGCTTCCCCCGCGTCCTCCGTGACAGTGATTGCGCGGGCGGTGAGAATCGCCAGCATCTTTTCGCTGTCTACCAGATTCTTATCGCACCCAAGCGAGACAAAGAAGATTTTCATTTGCTACCCCCGGCGATATTCTTTGCCTCCAGGCAGTTATTCATCAGCATGGCGACCGTCATCGGGCCCACGCCGCCCGGTACGGGCGTAATGGCGGAGGCAACCGGCTCCACGTCTTCAAAATTCACGTCGCCGCACAGTTTGTTGTCCTCGTTCCTGTGGATCCCCACATCGATCACCACGGCGCCCTCTTTGACATACTCCCTGGTGATAAATCGGGGCCGTCCAATCGCCACAATGAGAATATCGGCCCGCTTTGTAACCTCCTTTAAGTTGGCCGTGTGGCTGTGGCAGACTGTGACCGTGGCATTTTCCCGCAGCATCAGCATCGCCATGGGTTTCCCCACAATGTTGCTTCTGCCGACAATCACACATTCCTTTCCGTCGATTTCCACGCCGCTTCGCTTCAGCAGCTGAATGATTCCCGCCGGTGTGCAGGATACAAAGCCCGGCTGGCCGATGCTCAGCGCCCCCACGCTCTGCGGGTGGAACCCATCCACATCTTTTGCCGGTGAGATCGTCCGAATCACCCTGTCCTCGTCTATGTGGGAGGGAAGGGGAAGCTGCACAAGGATACCGTCTACCGAGTCGTCCCGGTTCAGCTTTTCCACCAGTTCAAGCAGACTCTCCTCCGTGGTGTCCTCCGGAAGTTCATAGGGGCGGGAGCAGATGCCGATGTACTCGCACGCTTTTTTCTTGTTGCCCACATATACGGTTGAGGCGGGATCGCTCCCGACCTGAATGACAGCCAGCGTGACATTCAGTCCCTCCTCCTCCACTCTTTTTTTACACTCGTCCTTTACCTGTGCGGAAATCATTTTCCCGTCAATTCTCTTTGCCATACTTTTACACTGTCCTCCATTAATTTTATCCTGCCCGATACCAGCGCAGTTTTTTTATCTCAGTCTGTCTCCACGATGCGGTCGCGGATAGACTGCATGTGGTAGTCGGTGCGGTTAATCACGTCTGCGCAGGCCCGCAGTTCATACACGATATTCTCCGCATCCCTCACATTTTTCTTGTATTTTACCTGGTGCTCAAGGCTCGCCCAGAAATCCATGGCGATCGTGCGGATCTGCACCTCTACCCTCACCTTTTTTTTGCAGTCGGAAAAAAACACCGGCACCTCTACGATCAGGTGCAGACTGCGGTACCCGTTTTTCTTGGGGTTCTTTATGTAATCCTTTGTCTTTATGAGTTCGATGTCGTCCTGTGCCGTCAGCATATCCGCCACCTGGTAAATGTCGTCAATAAAAGCGCATATAACCCGAATACCGGCCACGTCATTGAGATTTTCCTCAACGGCCTTTACCGTGTGGGGAAGCCCCTTCTTTTTCAGTTTGGTGGCAATGCTCTCCGGCTGCTTGATGCGGTTTTTGATAAACTGAATGGGGTTTCGGTTTCTCGTCAGTGAGAGCTCGTCATTCAGAACCTGAAGTTTTGTCTGGACTTCCCGTATGGCGCAGTTATACATCATCAACATCTCGACAAATTCTTTCGCCTCGTGTTCAAACACCTTATCCATGTCTTCCGGAAGATGAACCTGGGGCATATAGGAAGTCTGTAATTCACTGTCTAACATAGTTTTCTCCAATCTGCCACGCCCTGCGGCTGCCAGCGTAAATATCGGATAATTTTTCGCAGTACCCTGCTTTTATATTATATGTAAACAGCGATAAAGTCAAATAATTCTTTACTTTTTGGGAAAAACTCTTTATAATTCAACTCATAATTGTGCGGTCGGGGAAAAATATCCCTGCGCCGCAGGAAATGAGGTCTTCCATGTTTCGTATCTGGGGAAAAATTTTTAAGGACGGCCGTATGCTTCAGGATATGGTGTATGAAAATCCAGACCGGACGCTGAACCGAACCGGAAAGGTCTTTGCAGGCCTCCATGAGTTCTGTATGTCTTTTGACTTGCAGGAACCGATCTGGCTGGACAAAAACATTGAAGAATTTAAGCGTGTGGACAAGACGCGCTTCTATCAGGATAACTTCATTGAATCGATTGAATTTGATTATCTGGAGATTCAGGTAATTGAGGAGGATTGAGTTTTCTCTCCTCCTTCGGGTATATTCCGGTGTGTTTATGGGCATACTATCCTCAATAATCGCAAAGGAGTGTATGTCACATGAAAGCAATTGTTGACCAGGACACCTGCATTGCCTGCGGCATGTGTGTATCCACCTGCAATGCAGTCTATGAATTTAACGATGACGGAAAGGCGGAAGCGCAGACAGATGAGGTTCCGGCAGAGCTGGAAGATGAAGCCCGGACAGCCGCCGAAAACTGTCCGGTAGACGCCATCTCCGTGTCGTAAGACACTGGCGCGGAGCGGTTCATACGGAAAGCCCGGTGCGGCCGGGGGAAGGTTCCCTGCGGCTGCGCCGGGCTTTTGTCATGTCCTTATCACAAAGGATACGTCTAATTTTTACGGTTGTAGTTAATCAGGCAGCCCTTCAGGATAATCTCTCTCTCATCATCTGTGAGGTTGCCCAGGTGCAGGGTGAACTCCTTCATCCCCTTATTTACTATATAGGCTTTAATGCTGTCGCCCTTTGTCTCAATCGCTTTTTTGATGTCCTTGATCAGAATGTAATCATCTTTGTCAAACGCCGGCTCTCCGTCGGACACAAAGGGAAGCATACCCCAGTTGATAAGGTTGGAGCGGTAACGCTTGGTGGCATATTCCCTGGCAATATTTGCCATGCCTCCCAGTACGCGCTGACAGCTGGCTGCCTGCTCGCGGGCCGAGCCGTCTCCCGGCTTCACAGCATAGATAACGCTTCCAATCGCCGTTTTCTCCGGCGCCACATCTCCGAACTGCTTCTGTATGGCCGGATAGATTTCCCTCAGTTTTGGATCCTCCGCATAGAAGTCCTCTCCGGCGATCCGTGCCTTTTCCGCCTTCTGAACCGCCTTTGCCTTTCCCACATAGGCCGGATCTTTACGGGACAGGGTAAACTCTGCCAGTCCAAGGGGGTTCGAGCGGTAGGACGAGGTCTCCCCTGAGGGAATCAGTTCGTCTGTCGTAGTGACCGGATCGTGGATCATGGAAACCACCTTTAACAGCACATTTTCCGTCAGCGGTTCCATCTTCGGCCAGTCTACGATATTGGGCCCGAACTTGATCTCAACCGACGCGTCGGCCCTGCCCACGCCATTATATACACGGTTTTCATAGATGGACTTGTCAAAATAGTACTTCGGTTTTGTGTATTCCGTATCCATATCCGTGGCCGCCGTGAGATATCCCTTATTGGCCGCCGTGGCCGCAATGGAGCGGGCATCCATCAGCGCCACCGAAGCGATCTGTCCGTTCGTCACTTTGGAGCCCTCGCGGTTCGGAAAGTTTCTCGTGGAGTGACGGATACTCAGGCCCCTGTTGCTCGGCACATCGCCCGCGCCAAAGCACGGCCCGCAGAAGGCTGTGCGCACAGTGGCTCCGGCCGACATAAAGTCCGCAATCCTTCCGTTCTTCACCAGTTCCATAAAGATTGGCTGGGAAGCCGGATATACGCTCAGTGAAAATTCATCGGTTCCTATGTTTTTGCCCCTCAGGATATCCGCGGCATCGCAGAGGTTCTCAAAACCGCCGCCGGCACACCCGGCAATCACTCCCTGCTCCACATACAGTCTTCCGCCTCGTATCTTATCCGTCAGCTTAAAGTCAATGTCATTGTTATCCAGGCTCACAAGCGCTTTTTTCTCAACCTCGCGCAGAATGTCCTCCAGGTTATCGTTTAACTCCTCAATGGAGTATACGTTGCTCGGATGGAACGGCATGGCAATCATCGGTTTCACCTGGGAGAGGTCTACCTCTACCACGCCGTCGTAATAGGCCGCGGGCGCCGGATTCAATTCCCTGTAATCCCCGCTTCTCCCGTGAATCTCATAAAATTCCCTCACAGCGTCGTCTGTGCGCCAGATTGAGGACAGACAGGTGGTCTCCGTCGTCATGACGTCCACGCCGATCCGGTAATCCACACTCAGGTTATCGATTCCGTCTCCGACAAATTCCATTACTTTATTGTTCACATAGCCGTTTGCAAATACCGCCCCGATAATGGCGAGGGCGATATCCTGCGGGCCCACGCCCTTTTCCGGTTTCCCTGTGAGATGGATAGCCACTACGCCCGGCATCGGGATATCGTAGGTCTGCTCAAGCAGCTGCTTTACAATCTCCGGGCCGCCCTCTCCCACAGCCATGGTGCCCAGCGCGCCATAGCGCGTGTGGCTGTCCGAGCCGAGAATCATGGCGCCTCCAGCCGCCAGCATCTCCCTGGCGAACTGATGAATAACCGCCTGATGGGGAGGAACATAGATACCGCCGTACTTTTTGGCACAGGAGAGGCCGAATACATGATCGTCCTCATTGATGGTACCCCCCACGGCACACAGGCTGTTGTGGCAGTTTGTCAATACATAGGGGACCGGAAATTTCTCCAGTCCGGACGCCCTTGCCGTCTGCAGTATCCCCACAAAGGTAATATCGTGAGATGTGAGTTTGTCAAATTTAATCTTCAGGTTATCCATATTGCCGGACGTATTGTGCGCCTCCAGTATACCATAGGCCATGGTTCCCCTGGACGCTTCTTCCTTCGTTGTCTTAATTCCGGTCTTTTTTTCAAGCAGAGCCAGCGCGTCCGCCCCGTCGGGGATCAATTCCCTTCCGTTTGCCAGATAAGCTCCGCCCTCATATAATCTTACCATACATATCCTCCTTATGTCGCCACACGGCTGTTACCGCACGACCGCGTAATGTTTTTTCACTGCAAATCGTTTTCCGAATTATAGTATACTTGCTTTTCCTCTGTATTGCAATGAAAAAATTCTAAATATAAAGCGCAACTGGCTGTTGTCTTTCTTATGGAAATGATGTAGAATGATATTCAAAAAGAGCCATCTCGTCATGGCGGAACGGAGGGATTATGAGACACCTGATGAATGCTCTGGACTTATCGGTGGAGGAGACGGAGAATTTAATTTCGCTGGCAGAATCCATCATTGAAAATCCGGAGAGATTTTCCGATGTGTGCAGGGGCAAAAAACTGGCCACCTGCTTTTACGAGCCAAGCACCCGCACCCGTCTGAGCTTTGAGTCGGCCATGCTGAATCTGGGAGGACAGGTTCTTGGATTTTCCTCTGCCGATTCCAGTTCAGCCGCCAAGGGCGAGAGCGTTTCGGACACCATACGAGTCATCTCCGGCTACGCCGACATATGCGCTATGAGACATCCGAAGGAAGGCGCCCCCTATGTGGCCTCCCTTCACTCCTCCATTCCCGTCATCAACGCCGGAGACGGCGGGCACAACCACCCGACGCAGACACTGACGGATCTGCTCACCATCAAAAACCTGAAGGGCCGTCTTGACAACCTGACCGTGGGACTCTGCGGCGATTTGAAATTCGGCCGGACAGTCCACTCCCTCATCGACGCCATGGTGCGCTATCCCAATGTGCGATTTGTCATGATTTCCCCGCCGGAGCTTAAGATACCCGAATATCTAAGAAAAGACACCCTGGACGCCAGAGGGATTGAATATAAAGAGGTAAACGTCCTGGAGGACGTCCTGCCGGAACTGGATCTTCTCTATATGACAAGGGTTCAGCGGGAGCGCTTCTTTAACGAGGAAGACTATATCCGCTTAAAGGACAGCTTTATCCTGGACGCCAGGAAGATGAGGCTGGCGCCGGAGGACATGCTGGTTCTCCACCCTCTCCCGCGCGTCAACGAGATTGCCACCGAGGTCGACGACGATCCGAGGGCCGTTTACTTTAAGCAGGCAAAATACGGCGTCTATATACGAATGGCGCTGATTATGACACTTTTGGAGGTGATTCCGGAATGTTAAATATCGGAGGATTAAATGAGGGCGTTGTCATCGACCACATTAAGGCCGGCGGCGCCATGGAAATTTACCACTATCTCCAGTTGGAGAAACTGGACTGTTCGGTGGCGATCATCAAAAATGCCCGCAGCAATAAGATGGGGAAAAAGGATATTATCAAGATTGAGGGGCCCCTGACGGTGAACCTCGACATTCTGGGCGTGCTGGACAGCAACATCACCATCAATATTATCCGAGACAACGAGATTGTGGAAAAGCGCACCCTGGAGCTGCCCGACACAGTGACCAACGTGATCCGGTGCAAAAACCCGCGCTGCATCACCTCAGTTGAACAGGAACTGCCGCACCGGTTTAAACTGACGGATAAGGAAAACCGGATATACCGCTGCATGTACTGCGAGCAGAAGTTCACCCGACGCACCTGAAAGCCTATGTACTTAAAGGGCGCCTCTACGTATCTGAGGGGGTGCGATCCAAAGAAACTATCCACGGGGAATTATGGCGCCACATACTTTGTGACAGCGCCATTGTTCCCCGGTTCTTTTTTATAGGGCACAACCCGATACCAGAGACTGTCCCCCTTCTTTACCGCACAGCCATATTTTTTCATCGCGACAAAGTATACAGTGGTATTTTTGCCGGAGCACTCCCCCAGTTTTTTGCAGTCTGAGAAGTCTTCATACGGGCTCATGTAAATATAATATCCGTCCGCTCCCTCAACGGGATTAAACAGGATAGCATAACGGCCCGCCGGCCGGCAGGGAACTACCTTGATTTTCTCAATCCGGTCTGACTCCGTCTCATTCAGAAACGTAACGCCGGAAATTGTCGGCGTTTTTCCAATTCTGCGGACGGCTATTTTCTTCTTTACCGGTACAAACCGGAACACCTTTTCCTTTTTGCTATCTGAGTCCCTGGAAAATTTACACAGGCCATACACGTTTTTTGCTTCAATTCCTTTCTTGGAATTGATGATCTCCACATTGCTTCCCTCGCCGCTCATAAAGGGGAAGTATTGGGAGGCGCATATGTTGTCAAGGTCATATTGGAAGGAGAGCCCGCTGCCGGTTATCTTTAACCGGTGCTTTTTATTTTTATAACCGGAAGTAATCTTTTTTGCATGGACAGCATCCAGGAAAAAGAAAGTCCTTTTCCCCGATACCTGCAGGTGCACGGAACTGCTTCTGCATATAATACTAAACCGCGTACATTCAGGAATCCACAGATCCATACGGCGTCCCCCCGCCCTGCCGGCAACCCTGTAATTTTTCAGGCTGCCTTTGAATTTCCTATTGTGAAATTGAGCCATATTTATATGCAGTTTTTTCCCGTTTTGCATAATCAGAGTAAACCGGTCAGAATTTTGAAAGCTAATCTTCATATTTCGTCCCGATGCGCCCTTTTTGGCAGATGCCTTCCCCGTATTTATACAGAGAGACAGCATCATAAACATTACAAATAACAGTCCCGCCTTTTTCATCTGCACCCTCATTTCCCGGCTTTCACACAACTTCTTCTATAAAATATTTTTATCTACCGGAATTTTTTTGTCCGACTGCAAAATATGATTTACCAGCCAGCCGAGAAGAAATTCAACCAGACTCTGCATATAGGTCTGTGGGTTGCGGTCCTTCATCTCCCCCTCGACGGCGTCCAGGCGGGCAAGAAAGGCCTCGTGCGCTCTTTTCTGAGAGTTGTAGCCCTCATAGCCTATGTTCTTCATATATTCTTCTTCGTCCGCAAAATGAGTCTGCGAATAATCCGCCAGTTCATCCAGTATCTTTAATACTTCCTTCGGGTTTTCCCGCACAGTTCCGGAGCACACCAGCTCATTGGCGCGCCCGACTATTTCAAACAATATCTCATGTTCATGGTCGATCATGGCAATCCCCGTCTTATATTCTTCCATAAATTCACAGGGATTTTCCCGTATCATCCACTCCTCTAACGGCGGCAGTTTGCCAATCAGTATATCGCTGGCAATAATGTGATTGTAGAGCCATTTTGCGAGAAAATCAATCAATTTCTCCAACAGCTGCTGCTGCTCGTCTTCATCGTCAATGTTATGAACCAGAAATTCGGTAATTGTCTGGCGGAAGGCCAAATGCTGGGAGCGCTGCAGAATCAGCTCCGGATCGCGGATTTTTTCCATATATTCCTCCTCATGGGAAAAATGCTGATCCGCATACTCCTCCAGTTCCTCCAGCAGATTTTTTATCTCCGAATATTTGTCTCCCCTGTACTCGTTCCGGAGCATGTCATACCCCTGGTTGAGCAGTTCAAACAGGTGTCTGTGCTCCTCGTCAATCTTCTCCACTCCCAAAAGGCAGTCACTGGTAAATTGAAACATATCTTTCCTCCTTCTCATATGAATCTGTCGTTATTTAAAAACACTTCCCTGTCTCCTGCCTCCGCTCTGTCATGGAATCGACACAACGGTCTCTAACAGGGAGAGCCATGTCTCTTTTTTGGAAGGGCTCCGCACGCCAAGCGTGTTCACCGTAACCCTCCGCGTCGTATAATCGCCCGCCGGAATCTCCTCCGACACAGAAGCCGGAACAAACTCCCCGTTGGCGCTGATGACAAAATGCTGCCGGTTTACACAGCCGAGATAAAGCATCACATGGCCCGGCATATGCAGGATCGTTCCCGGTTCCACGGAAAAAAGCGCCGTGTTCTTTTCCGCCTCGCTCTTTCCGGACAGATCCCTTCGGGCCTCTCCCGGAATCAGAGCCTGGGCGCTGCTGTTTCTGGGAAGTCGCAGTCCGAAGCAGAGATAGATATCCCGTGTCATGGAGGAACAGTCCCTGTCGCCGCGCGCTCCTCCCCAGCCATACCGGTTTCCCAGCATCTTAAAGGCCTGACGGAGGACGTTTGCCCTCGTGTATTCCATGTATCCCTCCCGGACGTCCAATCCCAGCGGGATGGCAGCCATAGTATACTGCAGCTGTCCCTCTTTGTCCCTGTAAGGCATTTTCACAACGTAGTTGTCATAGGGAGGACGGGCTCCAGACGAGCTCTCTTTCTCCCATTCCTCTTTGGAGACAATCTCAAACCGCGTCCCCATGGAATATTGCTCTGTGCAGCATCTATAGCCGGAGACGTCCGCTGTGAAGAACGGATAACCGGAGACGTCCATCGGCCAAAAGGCGTCACCGCCGTCCGGCAACGGCCGTCTGTATGACAGACCGGCAAACGGCAGCCGGTCTCCTGTCACCACAAGAAAGCGTTTCATCTCCTGCGCCTTCTGCCAGGCCGCCTTATCCGCGCACAGGCCGACTGCGTATCTCTCCACCCAGCCGGCGTATTCATTCGCCACTACATAGAACCAGCCGCCGTCCCTGCTTACATGGAGAATCAGTACCGGTTCATTCACGGCCAGCAAAGTGTCCTGAAGGACATCATGCCCGGTATCTCCTTTCTGATCCGTGATATAACGCGCGGACGGAAGTTCCCTGACAGGCGCCGGCAGGCACACAATACCGTAGGATATATTGTTTGTCTCACGGACAGCGGAGAGGTTTTTATTCTCCTCCATCTCTTTCCACGTCTTATCAGAAACCGGTTCATCTGCCGAAATGGACGTCTGCTGTCGCGTCAGTCGGGAATCCTCCTCCTCGGGCCTTAAGCCCCAATAACTGCCTTTGGAAAAATCCGGACGCTGTATCATGGACGTCAGCATTTCACCGGAGACCGTGTCCCCAAACGATGACAAGTCATAATATCCCGCCGCCGGATTGGCAGCCAGCTGCTTTAGCATCTTCCCGTTGAAGGCGGTAATCTCCTCCGCCGACATCAGCACCTTATCCGGCGTCATGGTGCGGTCAATCCAGTAATCCGCCGTCTGCATCTGCGCCGTCACATTGTCCGCTGAGGCGACGCCGCTCCCCGACACCACAGCGCCGGATACGGTTTCCCCACGGATCTCATACAGGGAGCTGCCGGAAGCGGTCTTTAATCCCCACTGCCCCGTGGGCAGGGTTCTGTCTGCGTCATTTTTCATTCCTCCACCACTTACCGCCGAACCGGACGGCGTGCCGAGATAACTTTGCAAAAATTCTCTGTAACCGCAGGCCGTCAGCAGGCAGGTAATCCCCAGAAGAAGTATCACAACATATTTATTCATTGTTCTTCCTTTCTATACATACCACCGCAGAGACGCCGTCAGAACAGGCCTGTTATCCTTCCGTCGTCGCCGACGTCAATTCCCTCTGCCGCCGGAACCTTCGGCAGCCCCGGCATCGTCATGATGGAGCCTGTAATCGCCACCACAAATCCGGCTCCCGCCGACACATAAACCTCACGGATATGCAGCGTAAAATTCTGCGGCCGCCCAAGCACAGACTTGTCGTCTGACAGGGAATACTGGTTCTTTGCCATGCACACCGGCATACTGCCGAAGCCAAGGCTCTCAATGCGGGCGATCTCGGCCTCCGCCGACGGCTCAAACACAACCTGTCCGGCCCCGTATATCTCCGTCGCAATCACAGTCATCTTCTCCTTCAGAGAGAGGCCGTCCTCATAAAGGCAGTGGAAACGGCTCTCCTTTGTCTCTGTTGTTGCGACCACTTTGTTGGCCAGTTCAACGCCTCCCTCACCCCCTTTTTCCCAGACCTCTGACAGGGCAAATTCACAGCCCCTCTCCTCACAGAAGTCCTTCACAAAAGCGAGTTCCGCCGGTGTGTCGGACACAAAACGGTTCAGTGTCACCACGCAGGGAACATCATATTTCGCCACATTCTCCATGTGCTTCTCAAGATTCACAATTCCCGCTCTCAGCGCCTCCAGATTCTCCTCTCCCAGTTTATCCTTCGGCACGCCGCCGTTGTACTTGAGCGCCCTGACTGTAGCCACCAGCACGATCGCGTCCGGCTTTAACCCTGCCATGCGGCACTTGATGTCCAGGAATTTTTCTGCGCCCAGATCCGCTCCGAAGCCGGCTTCCGTAATCGTGTAGTCCGCCAGTTTCAGCGCCGTCTTTGTGGCACGTATACTGTTGCAGCCGTGGGCGATATTGGCAAAGGGGCCGCCGTGGACAAGAGCCGGCGTGTGCTCAAGCGTCTGAATGAGGTTGGGCCGCAGGGCGTCCTTTAAGAGGGCGGCCATGGCCCCCACTGCCTTCAGGTCTTTTGCCGTGACCGGTTTACCCTCGTGCGTATAAGCCACGATAATGCGTCCCAGACGCTCCTTTAAGTCCTTCATGTTTTCCGCCAGACACAGTATCGCCATGATTTCCGAAGCCACTGTGATGATAAAGTGATCCTCCCTTGTGACGCCGTCCGCCTTGCGTCCCAGCCCCACCGTGATATTGCGGAGAACCCGGTCATTCATATCCACACAGCGCTTCCACACAATCTGCTTTGTGTCAATACCCAGCGCATTTCCCTGCTGTATATGGTTGTCTAACATGGCCGCCAGAAGATTGTTGGCAGATGTTATCGCATGAAAATCTCCGGTGAAATGAAGATTCAGTTCGTCCATCGGAACCACCTGGGCGTAGCCGCCGCCGGCCGCGCCGCCCTTTAAGCCAAAACACGGGCCCAAGGAGGGCTCCCGCAGAGCAATCACCGCCTTCTTTCCGATCCGCTCCATCGCCTGTCCGAGCCCCACGGTCGTAGTGGTCTTGCCCTCGCCTGCCGGAGTCGGGTTGATGGCCGTGACAAGTATCAGTTTCCCGTCCGGCCGCTCCTTGATGCGCTCCCAGAGTTCATCGGTGAGTTTGGCCTTATACTTGCCGTACAAATCCAGTTCTTCCGCGTCAATTCCAAGTTTTTGCGCCACTTCCGCTATCGGCTCCAATTCAGCCTCCAGTGCAATTTCAATATCGGATTTCATTCTGTTCAACCTCCTGTCCGCTCCGTGTCTTTGCGTGTACTTACAGCATATATGCTCATTATAGCCATTGCCTAAAGAGATTGCAATATATTATCCCGAATAAAAGCAAAATATCTCTCTAACAATTGAACGTCCGGCTGGCAGGCGTACAACATTCTGGCGCCCACTACGTCCTCGATCTCATTGAGGAAAAAACGCCCTCTCTCATCAATCAGGAAATCAATCCCTGCCAGTCCAAAGGAAAAGAGGCAGCAGATCTGATTCACCCATTTCACCGCCTGGCCCGGCAGGGTATAACTCTCTGCCTCGCCCCCAAGGGAATAATTGGCCTTAAATCCCTCTCTCGGACGCCGCAGGACGGCTCCCACTATCTCTCTGCCGA
This sequence comes from uncultured Lachnospiraceae bacterium, assembly GCA_947629865.1. Taxonomy (GTDB): domain Bacteria; phylum Bacillota; class Clostridia; order Lachnospirales; family Lachnospiraceae; genus Eubacterium_F. Next base: position 52,469 of record CANRFJ010000006.1, read on the forward strand.
TGACGTATACCCTCACGTCGGCAGCCCCTCTCACCATGGGCTGAAGGACAAAATCCGAGCTCCCGATTCCCTTTTTTATATCAGAAAAGGAGTCCTCCACGGAAAACACCTGAGCGCCGCCGTGTCCGTCCACTGCCTTTATGACCTGTCCGCTGCGCCCTTTAAGAAACTCCGCCGTCAGCGCTTCCGACGGAAATGTCTCGGTGGGGATCACCGGAACCGGACTGTTTGCCGACACATAGGAAATAGTCTTCCCCTTGTGATTGCATATCTCCGCTACCATGGCATTGTTAAAAATGGGAATACCCTTCTGTTCCAACTCCCTTGAGAGCGCCGGAGCAATCGTCCGCACAATCGCAAAATCCGGTCTCTCCTCCTCCAGCTCGCGGGATAACTGCTCCCAGTAAGGAGGCCGCCACTGCTCACGCAGTTTCAGTTCAAAAGAAATTCCAAATTCCCTTCCCACCTCTCTGTGGGCGAGAATGTAATCCCGATTTCTCCCTGCGCCCGCCCTGTCGTAAATCAGCCATGCCCGAAGCCCCTGCATATTCTCAACCCGCCTCCCGTATGTAGTCCAGTATTTTCTCCGCCGTGTTGACGCCCGTGCAGTCCATGAGATTTTTGAAATGGGCATTGGAGTTCACCTCACAGAGCAGCGCCCCCGACGGGCCAAAGAGCAAATCGACGCCCGCAAAGTCCGCCCCCACCGCCCTGGCCGCCATAAGGGCCAGCGAGCGCTCCTCATCCGATGGGGTATAGGGCTTCATATGTCCTCCGGCCGTGACATTTGCGCGGAAATCCGTGTCAGAATAGCGGTACATAGCGCCTACCACCTCGCCGCCCACTACCTGGAGGCGCACATCACGCCCTCTGCTGTCGGCGATGTATTCCTGAAAAAGCAGTTCCGTCGTCGGGCACTGTCCCACAAGGCGTATCAGCTCCTGCTCGGATTCCGCCAGACAGACCTGCGCGCCAAAGGAGCCATATGCCTCCTTCACCACCAGTGGATAGGACAGCTCCTCGCCGATTCCGCGGAGAAAATCCACATCAGTAAAGCCGATCCCCGAATAGGTCATGGGGGCAAATATGGTGCGGGGCATGGGGAGCCCGTTTTTCTGCAGGGCCAGATGCGTCTTTCGCTTGTCGTCGCAGAGCGCGATGCAGCGGCTGGAATTATACACCGGAACGCCGCAATTTTCCAGAGACTCCGCCAGGAGCACATCCTTGTCCCAGAACAGGACAAAGTCCGGCAGAGCCGTCTCCCTCCGGCCGGTATCTGCCAGAATATCCGTATTTTCTATTCTCTGTAATTCAATGCCCCGGTCTTTCGCCGCTCTCCAAAACATCTCCTCCAGCTCGGAAAATTTTTTGCCCGCCAGAAAGTGATTGACAACAAGCCAGCCCCTCATTCCTCTCTGCCCTCCAAAAAGGCCTCAAATTCTTCCTTGCTCATCTGGATCTGTCGGGCCTTGGTGCCCTCCTCCGGGCCCACCACGCCGGCATCTGCCAGCTGATCCATTATACGGGCCGCCCGGTTAAAGCCGATGCGGAACATGCGCTGCAGCAACCCGATGGAAGCCTTTTCTTTTTCAATGATAAACATACCCGCCTCGGCAAACAGCTCGTCCTGCTCCGGGCCGCCGCCCGGCGCACCGTTTCCTCCGGCCTTCGCACCCGGCACAGGCGCGGAATCAATGTGGGCCGTGACCTCCTCGTCGTAGGAGGGCCCTCCCCCGTTGTTCTTCAGGAAGCGGACGACGCCGTCCCTCTCCTCGTCGGACACAAAGGCGCCCTGGACGCGAATCGGCTTAGGAAGGTTCTGAGGCGCAAAGAGCATATCTCCATTTCCCAGAAGTTTTTCCGCGCCGCCGCTGTCAATAATCGTCCTTGAATCCACAGCCGAGGACACCGACAGGGCGATGCGGGAGGGAATATTTGCTTTGATCAGACCGGTGATGACATTTACCGACGGCCGCTGTGTGGCCAGTACCAGATGAATCCCCGCGGCGCGGGCCAGCTGCGCCAGCCGGCATACGGAATCCTCCACCTCTCCCGGCGCCACCATCATCAGATCGGCAAACTCATCTACAATAATGACGATCTGCGGCATCTTCTGCCGGGCCGGATCGTCCTGAACCGCTGTTTTCCCTATCTTGGCATTGTAAGATTTAATATCGCGGACTCCCGCCTCCGCAAATTTCTGATAGCGGGCGGTCATTTCCGCAACGGCCCAGCCAAGCGCGGCCGACGCCTTCTTGGGATCCTTTACCACCGGAATCATCAGATGAGGAATATCCTCATAGGCCGTCAGTTCCACCATCTTGGGATCCACCATAATCATCTTGACCTCATTGGGATCCGCCTTGTACAAAATACTCATAATCAGCGTATTAATCAGCACAGACTTACCGGAGCCGGTGGCCCCGGCAATCAAAAGGTGCGGCATCTTGGCTATATCGGTGACAATGGTCTTGCCGCTTATATCCTTGCCCACCGCAAACGTAACCTTGGATCTGGCCCTGGTAAACTCCTGGCTCTCCAGCAGTTCCCGCAGGGTAATCGTCGTGCGCTCCGGATTCGGCACCTCGATTCCCACCGCCGCCTTGCCCGGTATCGGCGCCTCAATCCGGATATCCGACGCGGCCAGGCTCAGTTTTATATCGTCTGACAGGCTGGTAATCCGGCTCACCTTCACGCCCTGCTCCGGAATCAGTTCATAGCGGGTAACGCTCGGCCCCAGGCTTATATCGCCCAGACGGACGCGGACACCGAAACTCTCCAGCGTCTCCTGAAGTTTCAGAGCCGTATTTTTTAACTCCTCGTTGTTCATTCCCTTTTTCCCGCCCCTTGGACGGTTCAGCAGATCGAGGGAGGGGAACTGATAGGGGATTTCCTTCGCCGCCGCTTTCGACAGATCTTGCTGAAGCTTTGCCATCTCCTTCTCATCCTCGGCGGTAATCACTGTCTTTTCTCTCTTTCCCGCCTTTTCCGGCTTCTCAGGCTTCCCTGCCGGCGCACTGTCCGCCGCAGCCGTCTGCGCCGCTTCGCGCGCTGTCTCCCCGTCCGGATCCGTTCCGAATTTGCGGGCCAGTTCTTCCCTGTATATGCCGGACTCAGCCGTCTGCCTGTCCTCGCCCCCGCGGATAATATGTATGTCCTGACTGCCGTTCCCAGCCCGCTCCGCGCTGTCCTCCGCCTGTTCCTGTGGCAGAATCTCCTCCAGCGCAGCCGTTGCCTTCGGCTTTCTCCGCGCGCGCTTCGTCTTCCGGGGAGCGGATTCCTTCTCCTCCGGCGCAAACGTATAGGTATTCATCTGGCGCTCCGCCACCCGCGGCTGCGTATCGTCGGCATAGTCCACATACCCGCTCTCTCCGTCCCTCTCCTCGTACAGTTTCTTCAGGGACGCAAAGAACAGTTTGCCGCTGATTAGCATGAAAAACAGAAGGAGCAGCGCCAGAATCACGATAAGCGAACCGCCTCGGCCGAGAACTCCGGACAATTCAAAGGACAAAATCCCGCCGAGGAATCCACCGCCGCCGCGGCCGTCCCTGCACGCGCTGTAAATCTCCCACACATTTTTGACCGGATCGTTGACCACCCACTGAAAGAGGGCGCAGAGACACCAGTACAGGCCGATGCTCAGCAAAATCCGGCGGCGCAGTTTTTTGTTGTTTGGATTGGACAAAAACAGCCCTGACGCCACGATCAGATACAGCGGGAATATGTAGGCAAGCGCCCCGAACAGCCCGAATAGGATATCGCCGAGATACTCCCCGAACAGCCCGCACATATGAAACAGGCTCATCAGGGACAGTATTCCAAATACGAGAATCACAAGAAAGGCAATCTCCCGCGCCAGTGGGCCTGACGCCTGCTTATTGCCCCCGCTTCTGCCTTTGTTTTTGTCTGTGTTTCTGTTTTTGTTTTGAGAGGTACTTCTGTTTTTGCTTTGAGAGGTACTTCTGCTTCTGCTTTTTGCCGTATTTCTATTTGTACTGGCAGACCGTCTTCTGCCGGATTTTGATTTCGCCGCCATCGCCTCTGACTCCATTTCCTGCCGGTATCTCTCCGGCACAGGACGAAGCCTGCCGTCTCTCCGGAAAAATATCGTTATTTTCTCTGGTTATTATACTACGAAATGGAATTCCATGCAAGGGCTTTTATCGAACAGATGTTTATTGTCTCCCCTGAGGAGAGCGCTCCTCAGACGCCGCTCACATCTCCGGCTTTTCCACCATGTCCCGCAGTTTGGCCAGCGCCCGGCTGATGCCGCCCACCTCACGCACAAGGCCCTGCGCCACCGCGTCTTTCCCCACCAGCACCGTCCCCAGATCTCTGGAGAGCATACTGGTATTCATCATAAGCTCCTCCAGTTTCCTTTTCTCCGTCTGGCTGTGGCTGGCAATAAAATCCAGTATCCTGTCCTGGATCTGCTGGAACTGGCTGTAGGTCTGAGGCGTTCCGAGCACCATACCGCTCATGCGCACCGGGTGTATAATCATGGTTGCCGACGGCACAATAAAGGAGTAATCGGTCGCCACAGCCATCGGCACGCCTATGGAATGGCTGTCCCCCAGAATCAGCGATACCGTCGGCTTACTGAGCGACGCTATCATCTCAGCCAGCGCCAGGCCGCAGGAGACATCGCCTCCCACGGTATTGACTAAAAAGAGAACTCCCTTTATCTGCGGATTCTGCTCCGTCTGTGCCAGCAGAGGCAGGAGGTGCTCATATTTAGTCGTTTTGGCGTTTTGCGAGAGGCAGTCGTGCCCCTCAATCTCGCCGATAATGGAAATTGTCTGAATCCCACGGTTTTCAATCATTCCGTATTCTTTTATATCTTCGTTGTCCATACTCATTTCCTTTCCAGACACGCCGGTTATCTCCGGCGCACATACTATGAAAAGTATGGGCAATATCTCTGCTTTTTATTCACGGTAAATATCCGGCCGCCGGTCGCGCCGCGTGGGAAATTCCCGTATATAGGAGAGACGGCTCTCCCTGTGGAGTTCCACGTAGCGGTTGTATTTTCCATCAGTGGCGGGCAGCAGGATTCCGTCCGGCGAAAAGACCGCGGAACTTTTTTCATACGTCAGTCCGCCGCCCGATCCAATCCGGTTAATTCCCGCCACATAGCACTGCATCTCAATGGCTCTCGCCCTGAGGAGAGCGTACCAGTGCGGCAGCCTCTCCCGCGGCCAGTTTGCGATGACAAATACCGCGTCTGTATCCATGGGAAGGCGCTGGAAGGCCTCCGGAAACCGCAGATCGTAGCAGATAAACAGTCCGCATGTCATGCCCTCTAAAACGGTATGGCAGATCGTATCCCCGCCCTCATAGGCCGCCGCCTCGCCGCCACAGGTAAACGGGTGGATCTTTTCATAATCCGCCAGAACCTCCCCCCGCCGGTTCAACAGGCAGAAGTGGTTGCGTCCTTTTTCGCCTTTTCGGGAGACATATCCGAAGCCGACGGCGAGACGGTACTCTCTGGCGGCTCCGGCAAAAAAACGGACGTCCTCCCCCTCCCTGTCGCGGATCTTTTCCACGTCCATGCTGAAACCGGTCAGCGTCATCTCCGGAAACAAAATCACATCTGCCCCCTTCTTTGCCGCCTCCGCCATGCTCTTTTCACACCAGGCCCGATTAGCCGCCTTATCCTCCCACACAATATCCATGTCCGTCATCGCCAGTTTCATCTGTAAGGAACGCCTCCTCTCCACACAGTTTTCTCCCCGCGGGGGAAATTTTCTGCCTCTCTTAGCAAAAAACAACGAGCAGCCATTTGTTGTGGTACTCGTTGTTTTTATCTCTCAAAAATTTTACCGCAGCCGCCTGTTTATTCGGACGGCACGTCTTTTATACTGAAGCTGATCCTGCCCATCTTGTCCTTGCCGAGGCAGATCACCTTCACCTTATCTCCCAGTGTGAGTTCGTCCTCCACATGATTGATGCGGCGTCTCGCAATATTGGAAATGTGAACCATTCCCTCCTTGCCCGGAGCAAACTCGATGAAGGCGCCGAAGTCCTTGATGCTGACAACGGTTCCCTCCAGAATCTGGCCTTTTTCAAAGTCCGTCACAATGATCTGTATCAGGCGTATAGCCTCCTCCATGGCGGCCTCGTCGGTACCGCAGATGGACACTGCCCCATCATCGGTAATGTCGATCTTCACCCCTGTGCGCTCGATCAGAGCATTGATGGTCTTACCTCTCTGTCCGACCACATCGCCAATCTTAGACGGATCAATCATGATCTGGCGGATCTTAGGCGCATATGGGCTGATGTTCTCTCTCGGTGCGGCAATGGCCTTTGCCATAACCTCGTCGAGAATGTACTCTCTGGCCTCTCTCGTGCGGAAAATCGCCTGTTCCACAATCTCTCTTGTCAGGCCGTGAATCTTAATATCCATCTGAATGGCGGTAATTCCCTTGTGGGTACCGGCCACTTTGAAATCCATATCCCCAAAGAAATCTTCCAGTCCCTGGATATCCGTGAGAATCAGGTAGTCGTCGTCCGTCTCGCCTGTCACCAGACCAACTGAAATACCGGCAACCGGCGCCTTGATCGGAACACCTGCCGCCATGAGCGACAGCGTGGAGGCACAGATACTTCCCTGTGAGGTGGATCCGTTGGACTCCAGAATCTCCGATACGGTGCGAATGGTATACGGAAATTCCTCCTCTGTGGGAACTACCGGAAGAAGGGCTCTCTCCGCCAGCGCGCCATGTCCGATCTCGCGGCGTCCCGGCCCTCTGGAAGGTCTCGTCTCGCCAACCGACCATGACGGGAAATTGTAGTGGTGGATATAGCGCTTGCTTGTCTTGTTCTCGTCCAGTCCGTCGAGTTTCTGCTTCTCAGACAGCGGCGCCAGCGTAGTCACCGTCAGCACCTGCGTCTGTCCGCGGGAGAACAGGCCCGAACCGTGAACCGTCGGCAGGACGTCCACCTCGGCATGAAGCGGGCGGATCTGTTTTACCTCGCGGCCGTCCGGACGCTTGTGGTCTTTCAGTATCATCTTGCGGACTGTGACCTTCTGGAATTTGTAAACTGCCTCGTCAATAAACGGAATCCAGTCCTCATGCTCCTCTGCGTAGCGCTCCTCCAGACGGTCTTTTATACCGCGGATATTCTCCTCGCGCACCTGCTTTACGTCCGTGAAGACTGCCTCCTCCATGGCTTCCGGTGTGATGAAGTCCACCATATCGCGGAACATGTCCTCCGGAATATCGAAGTGCTCGTATTCGTGTTTTTCTTTTCCGCACTCCGCCACGATTTTATCAAAAAATTCAATAATCTGTCCGTTGACTGCGTGAGCGCCGTAAATGGCCTCAATCATCTTGTTTTCGTCCACCTCGTTGGCTCCGGCCTCGATCATTATGACCTTGTCCCTGGTAGACGCCACAGTGAGCGCCAGATCCGACACCTCTCTCTGAGCGCTTGTTGGATTGTATACCAGTTCTCCGTCCACCAGTCCCACCTGGGTAGCCGCTATCGGGCCGTCAAACGGGATATCGGAAATACTGGTGGCCAGAGCGGAACCGAGCATTGCCACGAGTTCCGGACTGCAGTCCTGATCCACGTCCATAACCAGATTCTCCAGTGTAACGTCGTTGCGGTAATCCTTTGGGAAAAGCGGCCGCATCGGACGGTCGATGACACGGCAGGTCAGCACAGCATTCTCCGACGGCTTTCCCTCGCGTCTGGTAAAGCCGCCCGGAATTTTGCCCACTGAATACATCTTCTCGTGGAATTCCACGCTGAGAGGGAAAAAGTCAATGCCCTCTCTCGGCTTCTCGGAAGCGGTGGCTGTCGATAATACAACGGTGTCTCCATAGCGCATAAATGCAGCGCCATTCGCTTGGGCAGCCACACGTCCGATGTCCACGGACAGAGTTCTGCCGGCAAGTTCCATGCTAAAAGTCTTATACATTTTATGTCTCCTTTGCTTTTACCTGGAGATACCGAAACATCTGAAAAACACAATCCCCGAATGTGCTTTTCAGAAGTCTCGGTGTTTTCTCCATTATTATTTCCATACTTTTCTATTATACACGATTTCCGTGTAAATTGCAAATTTCAATTAGTTCTGCTCTGCCGGATAACTGATAACGTCCCCCGGCCAGGAGAGAACTTCGTCGTGAAATTCCGGAATACGCATGAGTCCGGCCGCAAAGAGACAGGCCCGATCCCTCTCCGGTATCTCCCTGAGACTCCGCCAGGAGACGCCGATAATCGTCTGTTCCTCCTCCGGCAGCTCCGGATCGCTTCCCTTCACCGGCACGGCGTCCTCCGGAATGTCGACGAGAAAGGAAAATGTCCTGCTCTCCCCGTCCGCCTTGTATTCGATCGACAGAGGGCGCACAATCCTGCCCGAAACTCCGGTTTCTTCCCTCAGTTCGCGCAGAGCCGCCTCCTCCGGCGTCTCTCCCTCCTCAACTCCGCCTCCGGGAAGATTGAAAAAATCCCTTCCCAGCATGATATGCTCCACCAGAAGGAGCTTCCCCTCCCGGCACACCACTGCCTGACTTCGGTTCCGCTTCATACTCTTTGCTCCTCGTGTCTTCAAATTGTATACGAAGAATGGTTCCATAGAGTAATGGAACCATTCTATGCCGCAGAAACGGCCTTATTATTTACGCAAGCCTAATTTTTCAATCAAAGCGCGGTAGTTCTCAAGATCTGTTCTCTTGAGATAATCCAGAAGGCCTCTCCTTCTTCCGACCATCTTGAGCAGACCACGACGGGAGTGGTGATCCTTTTTGTTCTCCTTCAGGTGCTCCGTCAGCGTGTTGATTCTCTCGGTCAGAAGCGCCACCTGTACCTCCGGTGAACCGGTGTCGTTCGGCGTCCTTCCATAGGCGGCAATGATTTCTTTTTTCTTTTCTGCTGTCATCATAGTGATTTCCTCCATTTTTCTGATTGGCCATTTACCAGGATCCGGTCGGAGTGCTCCAGAATCCGGGCAATGGTAATTTACTAACTTCTGTATAATAGCACATTTTTTGCCGGTTGTAAATATTTTCTTTTACAAATGGCCTGTCTGCTGCTTTTGCAATTGGCCTATCTGCTGCCGAACAGGTGGTACGTTTCCTTCTGGGCGTCGCTCAGTTCGGCCTCTCCCACATAGTCTTTCGCCTTCTGCAATATCTCATCCAGTGAATACAGAGGCATCTTATACAGCATATCCGCCCCGTCGTACACGATCACGTCCCCGTCTCCGGCCGTGGCGACATAATTGGGAATCTCCGCCACGATTTCCCCTGCATGTTCCTTGCTGTAGAGATAAGCCGTATTGGAACCGCTGGCCTTACCGGTCTCCCTCGTCCCGCTGCCCTGATACCAGACGACAAAATAGGGAAGCTTCTCCGTGGTGTGTACGCCGTATACGCCATTGCTTATATCGGACAGATCCAGTACCTTCTCCCATGTGTCCATGTCGTATATCTCCGAATAATCATTGAGAAAGTACCGGTTTTCCCCGAAAAACATGGTGGAGGAGTAACGGCCGGCCGTCCCCTGGCACACGACCTCCCCTGTGTCCAGTGAATACACATACCATTTGCTCCCCTGCGCGTTGCGGCAGAACAACAGCCTCCGTCCCTCGTGGAAGGAATAGAGCTCCCTGTCCTCAAGCACCTGCGTCTCGCCGGAATCCCTCTTTATCTGCACGGAACTGCTGCTGCCAAATACCTGGCAGTCCCCCACGACAGCCATGCGGTCATATCCCTCCGGAATCGCATGGGAACTGAGTTCTCTGCCGCTCTCCGTGTCGTATTCGCGCGTCGTCTTTCCCTCGGAGACAAATACCCGGCTGGCGTCCTCATTGTAAAAATAATAGGAGTTTGCATCGAAGCGGAGGCTGGATTTAAAAGAGTCTCCGTCGTAGTGGGTATTTGTGGAATAGCGGTAGTCCCGTATGGAAAAATCCCCGTTACTTTGCACGTCAATGCTCAAATCCCCGAAAGAATCATATTGCAGGTCTGAGAGGGCGGTGCCGTGTACAAAAGACATGCTGTCCGCGTCAAAGAGCCTCAGGTAATTCTCACTGGCCCGCTGGAATCCGAGCATAAACCGGTCTCCGTTTGTCGTTCCGGTATACCACCGATCCGGCACCTCTCCCACATAGTCCGATATATCCAATGCGCTGACGTCCTCTCTGTCAATCTCCCGCTTTTTGTATATGCGGACATTTTTGCCCCAGTAATCCCGCAGGCAGGCATAGGTATTATTGACCTCCGTGAGATAAAATTTCTCCCCGCTCCCCTCCTGGCGGTTTATCAATTTTTTCGTGTTTAAGTCATAAAAATATATCATTCCGTCCTGGCAGGATACGGCTATCGTATCCTCCCCCGCCTGAACCGACACGATTTCCGTCGGGAAGGTATGGCTCCAGAGACGCTTACCCGTCCGGCTCCTGCAATCGGCCTCATACAGTTTGTTCTCCTTGTAGTAGAGACAGCTCTTGTTCTTCGTAAGCGTCATGTCGTTTAAGTTCCAGTTGATATCGCTTATGTAGTTCTCCTGTCCCTTGCGGTAGTCGTACTGGACAATATGCTTTAACCCCGCCCGTTTGTCCTTTAACATCAGGCACAGGTGGTTTTCGTCCAGAAATTCCAGATTGCTGCACTCTCCCGTCATATTGGCAAAACTGTTTTTCCCGTCTTTGAGCCGGACAAACAAAATTCCGGAAGCGGTTCCGGTATTCACCGGCATCGCCAGCACCTCACCGTCCCGACTGACGGAACCGGAGACACAATTCATTTCCTTCTCCAGTTCGCAGGAGAAAATCATATTGCCGTCCCCATCGCAGCTGTGCAGGAGGCTGTTGTCATAATCCAACAGGACAATGGAGCGCTCCTGTTCGTCCATCAGCATGACAGAGGCCGTATTGCCGGTAAAAATCTCCTTGCCAGTGTAGACGTCTACCGCCCTCAGCCCCTCCTTTGACAGATATACCAGCGTGCGGCTATCGGACTTCAGGAAGGCAAAGCGCGCCGATTTATTGTAATATATACTGTCCAGGGCCGGCGCCTCATATGTGCACAGCTCCCGCTCCTCGCTGAGGGAGTATACCGACAGTTTTCTCGAAAGGAGATTATTGGCGGCCGAAAAATATTTTTCCACCAGAAGAAGGTTCCCGTCCTCGCTGAGAGATGTCTTTATGTCATAGGTCTCCATCTCCATGGCGAGGAAACTGTGCGCCTGATAGCCGGTACTGAAATCATAGATTCCAAGCGCCTGCGTCAGATACCGCATAACGCTGGCGACAAATGGCCGGTCGGGATCGTTAAGGTTCTGCGGCAGCGCCTCCAGCGCCAGCAGCGCCGCTGTCTTTCTGTCCCCGTTTCGATAGGCCTCGTCTGCATATTCCGCCAGATAGTAGGACTCCCCCCGCAGCGTCTGCTGCATGGAGTCGTCCAGGGCATCGTAAGCCTTCTGAATCTGGATATTCTGATATGTAATAGAGCCGATCACGGCGCCAAGGGCAAGAAAACTCGTTGTCAGCACGGCCGTTCTCCGCTTTATGGTTCGCTCCCTCTCCCGCTGGCGCAGATCCTCATATTCCACGGACAGCATCGGAGCCAGGAAGCGCAGTTTTTCACGCTTGAGATTTTTCAGGATCTGATGGTCGGATTTTCCTCTTATATCCACTGCGAGGGGTTCTATTTCCACAATTTCCCCGTCTCGCTCCACATGAGTCAGAATCTTCGGGAAACTCTCCTCCGGCTCTCCCTCCACCAGAATAATGATGATCTGTTCCCGACTGCGTATTTTCAGAAAATATTCGATTTCGCGCATACACCAGACCGATTCCTGGTAGCGCTTAGAGCAGATGACGATCAGCCACTCCGTGTCGTCGAGCGCCTTATCAATAATGGCGGACAGATCGCTGGCCGCCCTCAATTCCTCTGAATCGCGGAAAATCCGGCCCACTTTTCCATAGCCGAGATTTTTCCGTATCTTCCGGGGAATTCGATAAGATTCAATTTGTTTTCGTATCTGTATTGCCACCTTCTCGTCGATTCCGCCGTGCCGGTAGCTGATAAACGCTTTATATTTCATCGGTTTCCTCATAGGTTCGATAAAAAATATCTCCCCTCACAATATAGATGTCCTGCGGATCGTCTTCCCTGACGGCAATGTAATCGCCCGTGAGGCCCCGGTAGTATTGATGCTTATCCCAGACGGTAAATATCTTGACATTTTTGGTCAGCGGCCTGGCATAAATCTTCACATCTCCCGTGGGCACGCATGTCTGCACATGATCCAACAGGGAATACACATGCCCGTGAAGGGTGTCGTGTACGGTCGGATGGTATTCCATCTCCATAAATTCCGGCTCTCCCTCCACCAGACGGTAGCCTGCCTCAAATTTTTTCTGATCGATCGGATAAACCTCTCCCTCAATGCCCACCATGAAGCAGAGTCCTTCCCGAACAACCAGATCCACGTCCCCCTCCAGGGCGCGGACGAGCACCGGCGTGCCCACCGGAAGCATATCCACCGCCTTAACGACGCCTACGCGGACGGCCTTCTTTTTGTATTTTTTCATGCCGGTCATATCCATGACATGAGTTTCCGCATAGATGATGTCGTAGGAATCATAATATTTTGTCAGCCGGTCTGTGATAATGTCCTTTATGTCGCCGTCCGGATATTCCTGCTCCAGCATATTCTGGGCGATGAAACCGCCTGCCTTTGTCACATGTCCGCCGCCGTTTCCGATGTCTCTGCACAACTCCTCCACCAGCTCGTTGGCCTTGACCTCTTTGATGCAGCTACGGACTGACAGTTTGTATCCGTCCGGATTCGGATTGAAGGCGACGCAGGTATCCACCTTCTCCACCTGTATCACAAAATCACTGATGATTCCCAGTATATTCGGATCGCAGCAATCCGTTGGTATCACCGAAAATCTGTGCTTTTCAAAATACTGCTGCTCCTTAAGGGCCTTGCTCGTGATGTCCAGCTCCTCTAACGACAGATTGGTATTCATGAGCTGGAACAGCAGGACGTCGTCCCGTACCAGACAGTCCTTCATATCCCTGTCCAGCGGATGATATACTTCCTCAAATCGGTTGGTGTCGCTGTAAAGTCCGTAATAAAGAGCCGTGGCCAGTTTCTCGTCACGGTTGACGTCAACTCCCTCCTGGCGCAGAAGCGTCCACACCACGGTGGAACAGCTTCCCAGATTGCTGCGGATATAGCAGTCGTCATCCGGCACAAAGCCGCACTGATGATGATCGATCATAGCTACTCTGGGCGCCTCAAAGCGCGTCACATTGCCGGATCCGTACTGACAGTCCGTGGTGAGCAAAAGGTCACATTCCGGCAGGTCGTCCACATGCTTTACCGGTATCTCGAGTTCCCTCACCATTAGACGCAGATTGGGCTTGGTAATCTCGTTCTTGCCTCCATAGACCAGATGGACGCGGATTCCCAAGCCTTCAAAATACTTATAGAGCGCATACCCGGAGGCCAGGGCATCGGCGTCCGGATTATCATGACATTGAACGCAAATGTCCTGGCACGAGTGAAATCGCTTTAAAAAACTGGTTCGTACTGTTTCTTTCTTCTCCATTGTTCCCTCATCTACACAAGTTTTGCTACTACGACCTTCTTCCCCTGTCCCTTGTTGCGGAACAGACGGGTATAGGGACGCACCTTCTTCTTTGGAACAGAAATCTTACAATTGCTGACTCCCTTCAACGCCCTCTTTCCCACATATTGCAGCTTCAGGGAATACACCAGGATATCCGCCAGATTTTTGCAACGGCTGAATGCCGCGTTTCCAATCCGGCGCACCTGTGCATTTATGACGATCTGTCTCAGTTTGATGCAGTTTGCCATGGCGCTGGCGCCAATGGAAATTTTACCCACCTTGGCGGGCGTTGCATACAATTTACCCGCCGCTGTCTTCTTGCCCAACGAAAACTTTTTCATTGATACACAGTTCTTAAAAGTGCCCTTGCCGATCGTCCGAACCGACGTGGGAAGTTTTATCTGCTTGATCTTCCGGCAGTTGTAAAATGCCTGGGCAGACAACGTCTTGATTCCCGCCGGGAATTTAACTGACTTCAGGGACGTACAATTCTTAAACGCACCCTTGCCAATCGTCTTCACATTTTTGCCAAGCGTTACCTTCTTAATCTTTTTATTTCCGGCAAACGCACCCTCGCCGATTGTTGTCACCTTACAGGTGACGCCGTTTACCGTCACGGTATCCGGTACGGACACCGCTCCTTTCCGGACGCTGTCGGTTCCGCTGAATATCACTTCATTCTTCTGGCCGGTGCCCTGATAGGATGCGCCTCCGATATTTATCTCCTGTCCAGCCGAAATCACCGCTGTATCTCCTGCCGGCTTCTTATCTCCGTCCGGTTTGCTCGTCGGCACGGCGGTCGGCTCCGGTTTTTTCGTCGGCGCGACCGTGGGCTCCGGCTTTTTCGTCGGTGTGACGGTCGGCTCCGGTTCCTTCGTCGGTGTGACAGTCGGCTCCGGCTCTTTCGTCGGCTCGGCGGTCGAAGATTCCTGAGGTATTCCCACTGCCATAATTCCGATGTGGCAGCTCTCCTTATCGGTCACACAGTTTACCAGAACGTCCGGCACAGGTTTTCCCGTGAAGAAATCGGCGTCTGAAGCTGTGCTGTTGATAATGGAATTTTTTATCGTCAGATTATGAATATCGGCCTTCTCACCCACATTGGCAAAAAGCCCGGCCCCGTCTCCTGTCATATAGAGGCCGGAGATAAAGTGCCCTTTCCCGTCAAAGTGACCGTTGAAGCCCTGAATGGGAGTCCACATCTGCTCCGCCAGTTTGTCCTCACTCATGTATGCGCCGTCTGCGCCCAAAAAGCCTGCGCTCCCGTCAGAATTCCGGACGACCTGCGCATCAATCAGCGTGATATCCCCAACCATCTGGTAATAGCACTCCGAATAGGGCTTTCCCTTTTTATTTTTATCTTTCCGGCTGAGCACGCCATAGAGATGCCTCAACTGCGCCGCAGTTCCAATCTGGTAAGCCGTATCAGGCGTAGTTCCGGCCTCGTCTCCGTCCTCATTCCAGAAAGTCTGTTCACCGTCTTTTCCTTCTTTGCTGTTTTCTGCCGCTTTTACAACTTTAGTTCCCTCTGTATATGTGTCAACAAAAGAGATGTCCCCGGCTGATATCACAAATGACATAATCAGCGCAAATGCAATAATCTTTTTCGTCTTCACTGTGGTTCCCTCCTTTTTATGGTATTTCGGCCAAAATATTCCTTTGCTTTATCTTTACCCTAAATTTTACCTTCCAATAGTGGAAATGTCAACCAGAGATATTTCTTTCTTGCCGGAATCCTCCAGTGCGGTCAAAAGAGCATTGGCCGTATCCAGAGACGTCAGGCAGGTAACGCCGGTCTCAATCGAGGTGCGCCGGATTAAAAATCCGTCATGGGAATGTTCTCCCTGCTTCGGTATATCGACTACCAGGTCAATCTCATGTCCCAGCAGCAGATCCATAAGCGTGGGAGCCTCCTGTTCTATCTTGTTGACGCCCACAACCTCGATTCCCTGTCCGTTCAGATAGCGGGCCGTTCCCCTGGTCGCATAGATCTCATATCCGAGCGCCTTAAACCGCTTCGCCACGGACACGGCCTCCTCCTTGCTCCCGTCGTTTACCGTCAATATCATCTTGCGGTGTTTAGGCAGGTTGATGCCCGCTCCCATAAAGGCCTTGTGCAGCGCCTCGTTAAAGTCTCTGGCAATGCCGAGGCACTCGCCCGTGGATTTCATCTCTGGGCCCAGACTGATCTCCGCTCCCCTCAGTTTTTCAAAGGAAAATACCGGCATCTTGACGGCGATATAATCCGCCTTCGGAGCCAGTCCCGGCTCATATCCCATATCACGGATCTTTTCGCCCAGGATAACCCTGGAAGCCAGTTTTACGATCGGTATGCCCGTCACCTTGCTGATGTAGGGAACTGTCCGGCTGGAACGCGGGTTTACCTCAATGACATACACCTCGTCCCTGTATACGATGAACTGAATGTTAATCAGTCCGATTACATGAAGGGATCTCGCCAGCCTGGCCGTGTAATCCACCAGTACCTCCTGTATCTCCGGACGGATGCTCATGGCCGGATAGACGGAGATGCTGTCGCCGGAATGGATTCCCGCCCTCTCGACATGCTCCATGATGCCGGGAATCAGTATATCCTCGCCGTCGCAGACCGCATCTACCTCCACCTCTTTGCCCATAAGGTACTTGTCTACCAGAATCGGGTGCTCCTGCACATGACGGTTGATAATGGACATAAATTCCCGTATGTCGTCGTCATTTATGGCAATCTGCATTCCCTGACCGCCCAGCACATAGGAGGGGCGTACCAGCACGGGATATCCCAGCTCGTTCGCGGCCTTCAACGCCTCCTCTGTGGTAAAGACCGTGAGTCCCGCCGGACGCGGGATCCGGCACTCCTCCAGAATTTCGTCAAAGAGTTCCCTGTCCTCCGCCCGGTCTACATCCTTCCCGCTGGTACCGAGGATCGGCACTCCCATTTTCAAAAGAGCCTCCGTCAGCTTGATGGCCGTCTGTCCCCCAAACTGAACCACCGCCCCGTCCGGTTTCTCCACGTCCACGATGTTCTCCACGTCCTCCGGAGTCAGCGGCTCAAAGTACAACTTGTCCGCCACATCAAAGTCCGTGCTCACCGTCTCCGGATTGTTATTTACAATAATCGTCTCATAGCCGCTCTGGGACAGAGACCACACACTGTGCACAGAGCAGAAATCAAATTCGATTCCCTGTCCGATCCGGATCGGGCCGGAGCCAAGCACCATGACGCGCTTGCGCTTTTTCTCCCCTCCGTCCGCGGCGTCTCCCACCTCGCTTCCGCTGCCGAACACACTGTAATAGTACGGTGTCGAAGCCTCAAATTCCGCCGCACATGTATCCACCATCTTAAAGGCGGCCACAATGCCGTTATCCAGGCGCATACGGCGTATCTCACCCTCTGTCATGCCGCTGTATCCGGCAATTACACTGTCCGGAAATTCCATTCTCTTGGCCTCGGCCAGAAGCTCCGGTGTGAGCGGTTTTGTCTTTAAATCCTGCTCCATCTCCACCAGGCGGGAAATCTTATCAATAAACCATTTATCAATTCGGGTGATTCCATGAATCTCGTCATAGGAAGCCCCCTTGCGCAAAAGTTCCGCAATAATGAATATCCGGCGGTCATCCACGATGCGGACGCGCTCCAACAGCTCCTCGCGGGAGCGGTCGGTATAGCGGCCGATATCCAGGCTGTCAATGTGCTGTTCCAGCGAGCGGAGCGCCTTCATCAGCGCGCCCTCGAAATTGTCGCATATGCTCATGACTTCCCCTGTCGCCTTCATCTGAGTCGTCAGCGTCCTCTTGGCACGTATAAACTTGTCAAAGGGCAGACGCGGGATCTTAACCACGCAGTAGTCGAGCGTCGGCTCAAAACTGGCAAACGTCCGGCCGGTAATCGCATTGGGTATCTCATCGAGCGTGTAGCCGAGGGCGATTTTGGCCGCCACCTTGGCGATGGGATAGCCCGTCGCCTTGGATGCCAGCGCCGAGGAACGGCTCACGCGCGGATTCACCTCGATTACACAGTATTCAAAACTCTGCGGGTGCAGGGCAAACTGCACGTTGCAGCCGCCGGTGATATTCAGCTCCGTTATGATATTCAGCGCCGCAGAGCGGAGCATCTGATATTCCTTGTCGCCCAGTGTCTGGGACGGCGCCACCACGATGCTGTCGCCTGTGTGCACGCCTACCGGATCGATATTCTCCATGTTGCAGACTGTGATGCAGTTGCCACCGGCGTCCCGCATCACCTCGTACTCAATCTCTTTCCATCCGGCGATGCAGCGCTCAATCAGACACTGCCCCACACGGCTTAACCGCAGGCCGTTGGCGCAGATCTCGCGCAGTTCCTCCTCGTTATCCGCGATGCCGCCGCCGCTTCCCCCCAGCGTATAGGCCGGACGGATTACGACGGGATAACCGATCTCATCTGCAAAGGAAACGGCGTCCTCCACGGATTCCACCACCACGCTTGGGGCGATGGGCTCTCCGATCTTCTCCATGGTCTCCTTAAACTCCAGACGATCCTCCGCCTTCCGGATTGTGCGGGCGGTAGTTCCGATCAGTCGCACTCCCTGCTCCTTCAGAAAACCGGCCTCCTCCAGTTCCATGGCGATGTTCAGGGCGGCCTGTCCGCCCAGGGTGGGAAGGATACTGTCCGGCCTCTCCCGGATGATGAGTTTTTTGACCACCTCCGGCGTCAAGGGCTCAATATAAACCCGGTCGGCGATATCCTTATCCGTCATAATCGTGGCGGGGTTGGAATTGATCAACACCACCTCCATGCCCTCCTCCTTAAGAGAGCGACATGCCTGGGTGCCGGCGTAGTCAAATTCCGCCGCCTGTCCGATGACAATAGGGCCGGAGCCAATTACTAATACTTTTTTTATTCCTTCTGTTTTCGGCATATTGATTTCCCCTTTTCTTTCCTTCTGTCTGTATAAAACCGCTCCCCGGATTATCCGTTCATCATCTGCATAAACCGCTCAAACAGTACCTCCGAGTCCTTTGGCCCGGCACAGGCTTCGGGGTGGAACTGCACCGTGAAGATATTTTTATCTCTGTAGGAGAGCCCCTCGATTGTTCCGTCGTTTACATTCACAAAAGCGGGCTTAGCTATTTTCTCCGGTATCGTGTCCGCCTTCACCACATACCCGTGATTCTGGGAGGAAATGTAAACCCGACCGGTGGCCAGATCCTTGACCGGATGATTCGCGCCCCTGTGTCCGTACTTCATTTTTTCCGTGTCGCACCCGCTGGCGAGCGCCATCAGCTGATGCCCCAGGCAGATGGCGAAAATCGGGACGTCGGACTCGTACAGAAGTTTCAGTTCCTCAATGACTTCCCTGCACTCTTTCGGATCTCCCGGCCCGTTGGTGAGCATGATGCCGTCGGGCTCTGCCGCCAGGATATCCTCCGCTTTAGTGCGGGCCGGATAGATCGTCACCTCGCAGCCGCGCTTTAGCAGACACCTGGCAATATTGTATTTCGTCCCCACATCGAGGACGGCTACCCGCTTCCGGATCGGGACGCTTCCATCTGTACCCAAATCGCCGGGGCGGTAGGAAATCACTTCTTTTGTAGTGACTCTGTCAACCACGCCCCGGACGGAATATGCCCTGATTTTCTTTAATGCGGCCTCCATATCCGACGGCCTGGCCGTCGTAATCATGCCGTTCATAGTCCCCTTTTCCCGTAATATTTTGGTGAGCGCCCTGGTGTCGATTCCCTCGATCCCCGGTATATTCTGCTCCTTCAGGAAATCCTGGATACTCTGTTCGCTGCGGAAATTACTGCCGAGCCTTGCGAGTTCACGGACGATAAATCCATCCACGCTTGAGCCCTTTGCCTCCATATCCTCTCTGCAAATGCCGTAATTTCCGATGAGGGGATATGTCATCACCACTGCCTGTCCCGCATAGCTTGGATCAGTCAGCACCTCAAGGTATCCCGTCATGGATGTATTAAATACAATTTCACTGATAATTTCCCGTGTGCTCCCTATGCTCCTGCCGGTAAACACACTTCCATCTTCCAGTATCAAATACGCCTTCATCATATCCTCCTTCTTCCCCAGAAGGGAATTATTCCTGGTCGAAGGCCAGAATCATTTCTGCCGTCTCCACCAGATTATTTCCGCCGTCCATACTCAGCTTCTGTATGTATTTATGTGCTTCGCTCTCCGACAGGTGGTTTCTCTCCATCAGAAGGGCCTTGGCGTCATCAATGATCTTCTGCTCCCGCTCTGAGCGGCGCCGTCCCCGCCTCTCCTTCCCCCTGCGGGCCCGTGCGGCCTCCATCATCGTGTGCAGGGTGGCGGACAGCTCGTGCGCCCGAACCGGCTGCGGCAGACACATAATGCCTGTAATCGAACACTCGGACAGTCTGGCCGGCGAGGCGATCAGCAGCATCTGGCAGTCCCGTGGCAGATAACCGTACAACTCGCTGTACTGCATATCCGCCAGCCGGTAGCCACACAGCACAATGCCGCCGTCACTTTCATTGGCGGCAGCAATTGCCTGCGATGCGCTATTACATGCTAGTATATCATCATATCCGTTACGATTCAAAACATTTTTTATTTTTTTTGCATCTTCCAGTCTGGGGAATGCTATAATTATCTGCGACACGGTTCACACCTCCTTCCCATCATGCCGGAGAGTTTTTTCCCACGGCAGGGCTGTGCCGGTGTATGAATCCCACTTATATGCGGTCCAGATAATTTTCCACTTCCCAGGCCGTCACCTGCTCGCAGAACTTGTTCCACTCCTCTTTCTTTCTGGCAATCAGCGTTCTGGACAGCGGCTCTCCATAGACGCCGCGCAGGAAGTCGTCCTTTTC
Organism: uncultured Lachnospiraceae bacterium; assembly: GCA_947629865.1. Taxonomy (GTDB): domain Bacteria; phylum Bacillota; class Clostridia; order Lachnospirales; family Lachnospiraceae; genus Eubacterium_F. The sequence goes on from CANRFJ010000006.1 coordinate 72,903, forward strand.
AAACTCTTGAATGGCCTCTAACAGCGTCCTGGGCAGAATGTCAAATTGCGCGTGCGCTCCCTCCGGCTGCTCGTCTAAGCTGGCCGGCGGCTGAATCCGGTTTCGTATCCCCTCCAGACCGGCGGCAAGACAGCCCGCCAGTACCAGATAGGGATTGCAGGCGCCGTCCGGACTGCGGAGTACCACACGCGGCCCAAGTGCGCCGCTGCTCGTGATGCGCATAAGAGGCGCGCGGTTTTTCCTTGACCAGCTTATATCAACCGGAGCATTGTAGCCCGGCACCAGACGTTTATAGGAATTGACAATGGGATTGTTGATCAGTGTCATTCCCTTAATATGGCGCATAATGCCCGCCATAAAATAATATGCTTCCTGGCTGAGCCCGTATTCCTCCGACGGATCGCTGAATATATTTTTCCCGTCTCTGCACAAAAACATATTAAAGAACATACCGGAACCCTTTTTCCCGTAGTTCGGCTTCGGCATGAAGGTAGCGTGAAGGCCGTGGCGTCTGGCCACAGTCCGCACCGCCAGTTTGAAGGTCATAATGTTGTCCGCCGTGTGAACCCCGTCGGCAAACTTAAAGTCAATGTGATGCTGAGCACATTCATTGGCGTGATAAGAGGACTCCATCTCGAAGCCCATCTCGGACAGGGACTGGACAATATCGCGTCTCGCATTCTCCCCCATATCCACGGGGCCGATGTCAAAAAATCCGCCCTGCTCCGATGTGTTTGTGGTCGGAGCGCCGTCGTCCGACGTATCAAAGAGGAAAAACTGCGATTCCGGGCCCACGTTGAAGGTATAGCCCTCCTCTGCGGCCTGCTCCACTACCTTGCCAAGCAGATAGCGGGAATCCGACAAAAAGGGCGAGCCGTCCGGATACTGCACATCACAGATGAAGCGGGCCACGCGTCCCCTCTGCGGGCGCCAGGGAAAAATGGCGAAAGAGTCCAAATCCGGCACCAGCACCAGTTCATCGACATCTTTTGTGTTAAAGCCCTCGATAGCGGCTCCGTCAAAGACGCACTGGTTGTTTAACACCATTTCCAGCTGCGTCGCCGTCACTGCCATGTTCTTGAGAGAGCCGAAGACGTCTACAAACTGGAGTCGGATAAATTCCACGTCTTCTTCTTCAACCAACTTTTCAATATCTTCCTTCGTATAATGTCCCATACCAGTCCTCCATTCCGAGACCTCCCCTGGTCTCTATACAATCTCTGTTCCCACTGTCCGCCTAATTCAGATTTGTATACCCCATCAAATCCTCGTCCACGGCTTTGGCCACCTCGCGGCCCTCGCGGATTGCCCATACGACCAGGGACTGTCCCCGGTGCATGTCTCCGGCGGTAAATACGCCCTTTTCGCTTGTGTCATACCGGCCCGGCTTCGTCTTTACATTCGTCCTCTCATTCAGGGACACGCCGAAATCCTTCGTGACATATTCCTCTGAGCCCAGAAATCCGGCGGCGATAAACACATAGTCCGCTTCCAGCATATACTCGCTTCCCGGTATTTCCTCCATGGCCATGCGTCCGGTCTTCTCGTCTTTTTTCCAGTTCAGCTTCACGGCCTTTACCTGCTTTAACCGTCCCTTGGAATCCTTGATGAATTCCTTTACGGTCGTCTCATAAATGCGCGGATCGCTGCCAAATACGGCGATGGCCTCCTGCTGGCCGTAATCGATCTTTAACACCTTCGGCCACTCCGGCCACGGATTGTCCTCTGTCCTCTCCTTTGGCGGCTCCGGCATCATCTCAAGCTGCACGACGTTTTTTGCTCCCTGCCGGATAGCCGAGCCCACGCAGTCGTTACCGGTATCTCCGCCGCCGATTACGATTACATTTTTCCCTTTGGTATCAATGTAATCCGTGTATTCCGGACTGCGCAGATGCTTTGTCACGCGCTTTAAGTAGTCCACGGCGAAGTAAATGCCCTCCGCGTCCCTTCCCGGCGCCTTAATGTCCCTTGGATTCGAGGCGCCACAGGTCAATATAACGCGGTCGTATTCCTTCTTTAACTGCTCTGCCTTAATGTCCACTCCGACGTTTACCTTCGTCTTAAAGACAACCCCCTCTGCCTCCATTACCTTAATCTTGCGTTCAATCACCGATTTGTCCAGCTTCATGTTGGGGATCCCGTACATCAGCAGACCGCCGGGATAATCCTCCCGCTCATATACCGTGACGCTGTGTCCCCTCCGGTTCAACTGGTCTGCCGCCGCCAGACCGGACGGACCGGAGCCTACGACAGCTACCGTCTTGCCGGTTCTCACTTCGGGCGGCTTCGGCTCCATCAGTCCGTTGGCATAGCCGTACTCGATAATGGCGTTTTCATTTTCCTTGACGGTGACAGGATCGTCGTTTAACCCGCAGGTGCAGGCCGCCTCGCACGGAGCCGGACACACCCTTGAGGTGAACTCCGGAAAATTATTGGTCTTTAACAGCCTTCCAAGCGCCTGTTCATAGCTGCCATTGTAGAGCAGATCGTTCCACTCCGGACACATATTGTTCAGCGGACAGCCGGAGGCCATACCGCCAATCATCATGCCGGACTGACAGAACGGCACGCCGCAGTCCATACAGCGGGCGGCCTGAACCCGTCTCTCGTCCTCGCTCATCGGCACATGGAATTCATTAAAGTTCTTAATGCGCTCCCGTGGTTCTATCTCTGTGTTGCCAATCCGTTCGTATTCTATAAAACCGGTCGGTTTACCCATATTCTTCAACCCTTTCTATTATAAATTAGTTTCTGCCTGTTTGCAACTTCTTATGGAAAAGCCCGCGCTATTCGGCCTTGTTCAGCTGGTAGAAGGCTTCTATCTGCGCCTGCTCGTTGCTGAGGCCCTTTTCCTCCATCTTGGCAATCTGCTGAAGCATTGCCTGATAGTCGTGCGGGATAATCTTCTTAAACCTGGGCAGATATTCGCTGAAGTTATCCAGTATCTCCCTGCCCCGCCGGGAACCGGTCGCCTCTACATGAGCGGTAATCATATCCTTCAACTGCATTACGTCATATTTATCCGAAACAGAGTTAGAGGACACAAGTTCCTTGTTTAACTTCAGGTAGAGGTCGCTGTTTTCATCGAGCACATAGGCGATACCGCCGCTCATACCGGCCGCAAAGTTCTTACCCGTGGGGCCGAGCACCGCCACGCAGCCGCCGGTCATGTATTCGCACCCGTGGTCGCCGACGCCCTCCACTACCGCGTGTGCGCCGGAGTTGCGGACGCAGAACCTCTCGCCGGCCACACCGTTGATGTAGGCCTCGCCGCTTGTCGCCCCGTAGAGAGCCACATTTCCCACGATAATATTGTCCTCTGCCTCATATTGCACATCCTCCGGCGGATATACGATCAGTTTGCCGCCGGAGAGTCCCTTACCGAAGTAGTCGTTGCTGTCTCCCACTAATTCCAGTGTGAGGCCCTGCGGTATAAAGGCTCCGAAGCTCTGTCCGCCGCTCCCGATACACTCAATCGTAAAGGTATCCGGTTCCACATTATCACCCAGCCTGCGGGTGATTTCAGAGCCGAGGATTGTTCCCAGCGCCCGGTCAACATTGGAAACTCTGGCGCTGATTTTTGTCTTTTCCCCTGTCTCCAGCGCGTTTTTGAATTTCTTGAGGAAAATCTTTTCGTCAATCGTCTTGTTCAGTTTGAAGTCATAGGCGTCCTTCGCATTGAAAATCCGCTTTTTCTCCCCGACATACGGGTTGTCGATAATCGGGGATAGATCCACCTTGCCCGCTCTCTCGTCGCTCTCGATCCCGTCGCGGACTCTCAGCAGATCCGTCCGCCCGATCAGATCGTCCAGTTTCTTTACGCCAAGCTTTGCCATCAGCTCGCGGACTTCCTCAGCGATGAAGCGCATGAAGTTTTCAACATATTCCGGTTTGCCGGTAAAGCGCTTGCGCAGTTCCGGATTCTGTGTGGCAACGCCGACCGGACATGTGTCCAGGTTGCAGACGCGCATCATGACGCAGCCCATGGTGACGAGCGGCGCCGTGGCAAAGCCAAATTCCTCCGCGCCCAGCAGAGCCGCCACCATAACGTCCCGTCCGGTCATCAATTTGCCGTCCGTCTCGATCACTACCTTTGAGCGCAGGCCGTTCATCAAAAGAGTCTGATGCGTCTCCGCCAGTCCCAGTTCCCATGGGAGTCCGGCGTTGTGGATCGAACTGCCCGGAGCCGCTCCGGTACCGCCGTCATAGCCGGAGATGAGGATAACGCCCGCGCCGGCCTTGGCCACACCCGCCGCCACGGTTCCCACACCCGCCTCCGACACGAGCTTGACGGAGATTCTCGCCTGGGTATTGGCGCTCTTTAAGTCATATATCAGCTGCGCCAGATCCTCAATCGAATAGATGTCGTGATGGGGCGGCGGTGAAATCAGGGATACGCCCGGCGTGGAGAGCCTGGTTCTGGCAATCCACGGATATACCTTGCCGCCCGGCAGATGTCCGCCCTCGCCCGGCTTTGCCCCCTGCGCCATCTTGATCTGTATCTCCTTGGCGCTTACCAGATAATGGGAGGTAACGCCAAAACGTCCCGATGCCACCTGCTTGATGGCCGAGCAGCGGTTCAGCCCGTCCGGGCCCACGGTGAGACGCTCTAAGCTCTCACCGCCCTCGCCGCTGTTTGACTTGCCGTGGAGACGGTTCATGGCGATTGCCAGCGTCTCATGGGCCTCCTGTGAAATCGAACCATAGGACATGGCTCCTGTCTTAAACCGCTTCACAATACTGTCCACACTCTCCACCTGCGAGAGGGGAACTCCCTTTTTGGGGAAGCGGAAGTCCAGCAGGCTGCGCAGGTTCATAAACCGGTCTTCCTTGTCTATTTCCCTGGAATATTCCTTAAACAGCCTATAGTCTCCCTTTCTGGTGGCCTGCTGCAGAAGGTGAATGGTTTTCGGATTATACAGGTGCTCCTCGCGGCCGCTCCGGGCCTTGTGGGTGCCCACGCTCTCCAGCGTGTCGTCTATATCCAGCCCCAGCGGATCAAAGGCCGCTGTGTGGAGATCCTCCACCTGTTTTTCAATATCCTTTATCGTAATGCCGCCGATGCGCGAGACCGTATCGGTAAAGTAATTGCTGATCACATCGCCTGAGATGCCGATCGCCTCGAAAATCTTGGAGCCCTGGTAGGACTGGATAGTGGAAATTCCCATCTTTGAGGCAATCTTTACAATGCCGTGGAGCACGGCGCTGTTGTAGTCGTCCACCGCCGCGTAGTAGTCCTTGTCTAACATGCCGCAGTCAATCAGTCTCTTGATGGTGTCCAGCGCCAGATACGGATTCACGGCGCAGGCTCCATAGCCGAGCAGCGTGGCAAAGTGGTGAACCTCTCTCGGCTCCGCACTCTCGATAATCATGGCCACCCTCGTTCTCCTCTTGGTCTTTACCAGATGCTGCTGCATGGCCGACACCGCTAACAGGGAGGGAATTGCCACATGGTTTTCGTCCACGCCCCTGTCCGAGAGAATCAGGACGTTCACGCCGTCTTTGTAGGCGCGGTCTGCCTCCAGATAGAGGCGGTCGATGGCCTTCTCTAACGAGGTGTTTTTGTAATAGGTCATCGGGATCACACCGACGCGGAATCCCGGTATATCCATATTTTTTATTTTTAATATATCCGTATCCGTCAGTATCGGGTTCTGGATCCGGATTACCCGACAGTTCTCCGGCTCCTCGTGCAGGAGATTCCCGTCCTCGCCAATATACACGGAGGTAGAGGTGACAACCTCCTCGCGGATTGCGTCGATCGGCGGGTTCGTCACCTGCGCAAAGCGCTGACGGAAGTAATTAAACAGCGGCTGCGGCTGACGGCTGAGAACCGGCAGCGGCGTGTCATGTCCCATGGCGGCAATGGGTTCCGCCCCGTTTTTCGCCATCGGGAGAATGGAGTTTTTGACCTCCTCATAAGTATAGCCGAAGGCCTTTTGCAGTCTTCTCCGCTCCTCGACGGAATAGTGGGTGATGCGCTGGTTCGGAATATGAATATCCTTTAACTGCATAAGGGAACTGTCCAGCCATTCGCCGTAGGGCTGGCGTGACGCGTATTTTTCCTTCAGGTCGTCATCGTCTACCAGCTCGCCCTTCACTGTGTCCACCAGAAGCATTTTGCCCGGACGCAGGCGGTCTTTTTTCACCACATGCTCCTCGCCAATCGGCATGACGCCCACCTCTGAGGAGAGGATCAGCTGGTCGTCGTCCGTAATGTAATACCGGGAGGGGCGGAGTCCGTTGCGATCCAGAACCGCTCCCACCAGATCGCCGTCGGAGAACAGAATGGAGGCCGGCCCGTCCCATGGCTCCATCATGGTGGAGTAATACTGGTAAAAGTCCTTCTTCTTATCACTGATGTATCGGTTGTTGGCCCATGGCTCCGGTATGGTGATCATGACTGCCAGAGGGAGTTCCATGCCGCTCATTACAAGAAATTCCAGCGTGTTGTCTAACATTGCGGAATCCGAGCCCTCCGAGTTGATGACCGGAAGGATTTTGTGAAGTTCGCCCTTCAACTGCTCCGACTCCATCGTCTCCTCCCTGGCCAGCATCTTGTCCGCATTGCCTCGAATCGTATTGATCTCCCCGTTGTGGACGATAAAGCGGTTCGGGTGGGCCCGCTGCCAGCTCGGCTGCGTATTCGTGGAGAAACGGGAGTGCACAATGGCGATGGCCGATTCATAGTCCTCATCCTGCAGGTCGTCAAAAAAGAGACGGAGCTGGGACACAAGAAACATTCCCTTGTATACGATAGTCCGCGAGGACAGCGAAACCACATAGGTATTTTCGTTGGACTGCTCAAACACCCTGCGGGCAATATAGAGTTTGCGGTCAAATTCAAGTCCCTTTTCCAGATTTTTGGGCTTCTTCACAAAGCATTGCATAATGCAGGGCATACACTCCACCGCCCGCTTGCCGAGAATGTCCGGCGCAATGGGTACCTCCCGCCAGCCGAGGAAGGCGAGCCCCTCCTTGTCCACAATGGTCTCAAACATCTTTTTTGCCTGGTTTCTCTTTAACTCGTCCTGTGGAAAGAAGAACATGCCTACGCCGTATTCCCTCTCCTCCCCTATTTCTATCTGCATCTCTTTTGCCACTTTTGAGAAAAATTTATGGGAAATCTGCAGGAGAATACCTACGCCGTCTCCGGTCTTTCCCTCGCCGTCCTTACCGGCGCGGTGCTCCAGATTCGCCACGATCTCCAGCGCATTTTTTACCGTGTCATGTGTCTTCTTCCCCTTGATGTTCACAATGGCGCCGATTCCGCAGTTGTCGTGCTCAAACTCCGGACGATACAGGCCAATCGGCTTTCTCTTACATTCCTCTACATATTCACTCATGGAAAAACCTCCTGTCTTATTACACTGACTTTCCTTATAGTCATTTTTTCTGACTGTGACGCACACTTTTTCTGACTATAAAAGGCGTCAAAAGAGAATATAGGAATTCTCCTTTGACGCCTTTGTCTTTGCCTATTATATAACAGCCGGACGCAAAATACAAGTATTATTTTACAAAAACTATTCCGGAGGCATCTCTGCGTCCTCCTCTTTCTGCAGTTCCTGATAGATCTCCCGCTCGGCCTCCTCCTTGAAATCTTCAATGGTAGCCTGGTTGAGAATAGGCAGATCCTCCAGGGACTGTATGCCGAAATAGCGCAGAAACTCCTCCGTGGTGGCAAAGAGGATTGGCCGCCCCGGCGCGTCCAGACGCCCCGCCTCGCAGATCAGCCCGTACTCCACCAGCTTGTTGACGGCATGGTCGCACGATACGCCGCGGATCTTTTCAATCTCCAGTCGGGTGATCGGCTGCTTGTACGCCACGATGGAAAGGGTTTCCAACAGCACGTCCGTGAGCACATGCTTCTTCGGAATGTGCGCCACCTTAATCAGATATTCGTACATCTCCGGCTTTGTGCACAGTTGAAAGGAACCGTCCAGCTCGATGAGATGGATCCCCCGATCCTCCTCCTCATACCGCGTCATCATGCTGCGGATAATCTTTCTCACCGTGTCCTCGTCGTGCTCGACCGCCGCCGCCAGCCTCTCAATCTCCACGGACTCTCCCATAGTAAAAAGGATTGCCTCCACCACCGCTTCCAGTTTTTTTATGTTCACGATTTACCTCCCTTTGCTCTGTATGTAATCCGGATATCATCAAAAAGTTTCTCCTGTGAAATCACCAGAATACCGGTCTTCATCATCTCCAGCACACTGAGAAACGTCACGATCACATATCCCTTCCCCCTGCCGTGCTCTAACAGGTTCCGGAAACTGAAACTCCCGTGAAGCATGGCATATTCCTCCACAAAGAGCATCTGATCCTCGATGTTGATCTCCTCTTTCTCAATCTCTCCAAAGCGGCTCCGTATCGGATCAATCTTGTCCACCTGTTTCTGCATGACGGAGTCGAAAATCTCCTGCAGTTTTGACAGGGTGACGTCCGACAGAAGTTCCCCGTAATCAATATCCTCTTTGTAATTCTGTATCTCCTCCGGAATCGACGGTTCCCTGAAAAAAGCCCTGGCCGCGTCATACTGGCGATCCTTCAGCTCAAAGGAGGCATACTTATACATCTTATATTCCAGAAGCCTCTCCACCAGCTCCTGTCTCGGATCCTCGTCCTCCTCCTCACTGTTCTCCTCCTTAGGGAGAAGCATTCGTGACTTAATCTTTACGAGCGTGGCCGCCATCACGAGAAACTCGCTCATCACGTCCATGTCCTTTACGTCCATCCGGCTCATATATTCCAGGTACTGCTCCGTAATCAGGACAATGGGGATATCGTATATATCCACCTTGTTTTTCTCGATTAAATGAAGCAGCAGATCCAGCGGCCCCTCAAAGGCCTCCAGTTTTACCGGTATTCCCATGTCCTCACCTCCCGCAGCACAGACTTACATACCCATTTATTTTACCTGTTTTTTGTCAAAATGACAAGATAAATTTAGCGGCGCCCCCGCCGCGCGGCCAACCGGATCACACTGACCTCCGGCCGGTTAAAAAACCGCAGCCGTATATGGTGCAGCCCCAGGCCCCGGCTGACGATCATATGCTTTTCCCCGATTTCAAATTCTCCCGCGTCATACCGGGGAAACAGGCGGAGGGAGGGGGAAATAACGCCGCCGAGCAAAGGAAGCCTTGCGATGCCCCCATGGATATGGCCGCTAAACACCAGATCGGCCCCCCACTCGGCATACTGGGGAAAATACTCCGGATTGTGGGCCAGCAGCAGGGAAAAACACCCCTCCTCCGGCGGCGTCACATGCTCCAGAAGCTCCTCTCCTGTCAGCCGCCGTCTCTGCCAGAATTTGTGGTACCAGTATTCCTCCAGACTGAGTCCGGTTATGCGCAGATCCTCTCCCTGCGGCATCGTCTCGTCTTCCAGATAGTGGACGCCGGACTTTCGCAAATTTTCCCTGAACTCCTCATATTCCGGCATACGGATCTCATGATTGCCCGGCGCATAATATACCGGCGCGATTTCCGTCAGCCTCTTTACAAAGCGGAGCACCTCCTCTGTGCGCTTTCCGCTTTTCACCGTCATGTCTCCGGCGATACAGATCAGATCCGGCGACTCTCTCTCCACTCTGGCAAGCAGCCGTCCGTTCTCCTCACCGCCCCCTGGCTTCCCATGGCGGCAGGCGTGCAAATCAGTCAGCAGCACGGCCACCCTGTCCTCTTTTAACCTGGAAGATGTTATGGTATAGTATTCTGTTTTCAGAAAATACTGGCTGGCGCACCCATAGATCAAAAGCAGAAGGACGACCAGCGCGGCGACGGTTAAAATCGTTTCCATATACACCTCATGTTCTCCCTGTATCCCGTTGAAGCCGGTTTTGCAAATCTGGTTTCTATGATAAAGAATCACGCCCCGTTTGTCAACGGCAGACATACTCAGTCATAAAGTTTTCCCCTGTCTCATACCAATGTAATAGCAAAAAATATGTATTTTACCCTATCTTGAAAGGAAGATCGTTATGAAAGCCGTTGCCAAATACCTGTTACTTTTCCTGATTCTTATCCCCTTTGCCGCCGCGCCGCAGATCCGCGCGGAGGAGAGCGCCACCGGCTCCGCCGTAAATATCACAGCCAGGGCCGCCGTGCTCATCGAGGGGGACACAGGAGAGATTCTGGCGGAGAAGAACAAGGATACGGAGCTTGTCCCCGCCAGCATCACTAAGATTATGACTCTGACATTGATCTTTGAGGCCATCGACCAGGGAAAAATCTCTCTGGATGACAACGTGACTGTCAGCGAATACGCCGCCGGCATGGGCGGCTCGCAGGTGTTTCTGGAGCCTCAGGAGAGCCAGACCGTAAACACCATGATCAAATGTATAAGCATCGCCAGCGCCAACGACGCCGCCGTCGCCATGGCGGAAAAGGTCGCCGGTTCCGAGCAGAATTTTGTGAAAATGATGAACCAGAAGGCCAAAAGCCTCGGCATGAAACACACCCACTTCAAAAACTGCACCGGCTTAGACGACGATATCCGTTCCGGCCATTACTCCAGCGCCTATGACGTGGCGCTGATGTCGCGGGAACTGATCATGAAGCACCCTCAGATTTCCAACTACTCCACCGTGTGGATGGACTCCATTGTGCACAAGACAAAAAAAGGCGAGTCCTCCTTCGGACTCACCAACACAAACAAACTGGTTCGCTTTTACGACGGTATCACCGGACTGAAGACCGGTTCCACCAGCAAGGCCAAATACTGCCTCAGCGCCACAGCCAGGCGCAATGGCATGAATCTCATCGCCGTTGTCATGGCTGCTCCCGACCACAAGGTGCGGTTCACGGAGGCACAGGCGCTTTTGGACTACGGCTTCGCCAACTGCTCCGTCTACGAAGACGACTTCTCGGATATGTCCTTTGAGGACATACAGGTCAGAGGGGGAATACCCGCCAGAATACCCGTGTATCCGGAAAAAAAATTCAGCCACACCTTCACCTCGCAATTTGAGGAGGGGAAAATCCAAAAGGAACTGAAGATCCACGAAATGACCGCCCCGGTCTCCGAGGGCCAGCAGGTGGGCTCTATACAGTATTATTATGACGGGAAGGAAATCGGCTCCGTCCCTGTTCTGGCAAAACAGGGCTCGGAGAAGGCGGGATATACCGATCTGTTCCTGACGTCTCTGAAAAAACTGTTTCTGATAGGCAAAGAAGCCTGATCACATCTGGCGTATGTATTCCTCATATCCCAGTTTATCCAGTTTTTCCGCCTTGGCGCACACGCCCTCTTTCATCTCCTGCCGGTAGGCCTTCAGGCGTCCGCGCAGCTCCCTGTCGGAGACAGCGAGAATCCGGGCGGCCAGAATGGCGGCATTGGCGGCGCCGTCGATGGACACCGTGGCAACCGGTATCCCTGATGGCATCTGCACGATGGAATACAGGCTGTCCACGCCCCCCAGGCTCTTTGTGTGGATCGGAATACCGATCACCGGCAGATCGTACAGCGCGGCACACATACCCGGAAGATGCGCGGCGCCGCCGGCTCCGGCAATAATCACCTCCACGCCTCTCTCCTCCGCCTTTGATGCGTAATCCACAAAAATATCCGGCATACGGTGGGCGGAGATAATTGTCATCTCATAGTCCACTCCGAATTTCTCCAGCATATCAGCGGCCTTTTTCATGATGGGAAGATCCGAATCGCTCCCCATCAGAATACCTACTTTTCCCATATTTGTATCCTCCTTGTTCTGTATCTTATTTTCTAATCCAGCACTTCATTCAGGCTCTCCGTCCCCGGCAGGACAAAGCGGCCTTCCTGTAACAGTGTAATGGTTTTTCCGGTCTTTGTAAAGACAATTATGTCCCCCAGCTCGTCATAGGGTATGGTGATGTCTGTGTGACAGTTAAAATATGCCTTCTCAATATCTGTATGGCGCAGCGCCGAGCGCTCATTTTCCTTTGCAATGATCTCCTTCCCGTCCGGATTGTGCAAAACCACGTCCTCGCTCATGGAATAACAGGTGTCGCCCACGGCAAAATGGGGGCCCGTCTTCTCCGCAATCAAAATCGGCAGTTTGGCCTCGATACCGTACCGGCGGCCCATCACATAGGCTGTCGTATTGGTTCCGATGGCAAATTCTCCCATTGGGAGCGTCTCTCGGTTATGAAGGACATTTTCCTTTATATAGCGCCGGTTCTCCTCCTCGCTGTCATAGTTGGTGCAGGTGTAATCCTTCACCATGCCGTCTTCAAAAGTGAGCTCTAGATTCTCATAGCACAATTCATTCAGATATACGCGGCTCACATGCAGAGTTCCGCTCGTCCCTGTGAGGAGCGGGGAGGTAAACACCTCTCCCACCGGAATGTTGACGTCCGCCAGACAGTTCTCAAAATTCGTCTGGCTCTCCGGATTTTCAAGCCGATGCAGCTGCACTCTCAGGTTTGTGCAGTTTGCTCCCCGCCCCGTGACGCAGACGTAATCCCCCTCGTCCAGGGCGTCGATCAGCGCCTGCTGGATCCGCCGGTATTTTTCCTCGTCAAGAGTATTTACCCTGACCGTCTCACGGAAAATTTCCTCAAACTGCTCTCCGATCTCAGGAATCGGATATGCGATGATGGTAAAACTGTAGGAATCCTGCGGAATATAGCGGTTCTGAATCAGTGCGTAATCCCTCGTATAGCCCACGGACAGAGCCTCCTGCTCCTCTGTGTACGAGGGGCTCTCCGGACGGGAGACGGGCACAAATAATTTTTCGCCAAATATCTCTATCACCGCCGGCCCGGCGTACACGGCCGCCTCCTCCCTGTATTTTTCAAAAAGCCGCTCCGCCGTCTTCAGGCGTTCGCTGACAAGAGCCTTGTTCAGATACAGGGCGTCGTCGTAGCGGTGGTCGTACTGGTACTGCTTGTCGGGCGAAGTGCTGACAACGCCCATGGCTCTTGTGTTGGTCTTTCTCGTAAATACCGCTCGCAGGCCCATAGCCTCAAACTGGCGAACGGCCTGGCGCACCATGGGTTCAAATCCGATGTGGTAGCGTATCTGCACCGTCTTTTTCTGCGACAGATCAATACCGGCCGCCTCAAAGCCCTTCCGGTAGCCCTCCGTATAGGTTCGGGCCATGGCGCACAACGTCTCCTCCGGCAAAGAGGACAGAAACATCGCCATCTTTATCTCATTCTCCGTCACATATTCCCCGTAGCGGTACAGATAATCCAAATTGGAAAAATCGCTCTCCATCACAAGCCGGTAGACCAGCCCTTTTTCCGGACACAGCATCCGGCGCAGTGATTTTTCCATCTGTTCCCCGTCGTAATCGTGGATAAAATAATAGACGGCCTCCCGCAGAGCCCTCTCCGGCTCCTCCTCGTCGAGAAGATTTACCATCTGCAGAAAAAGTTCCATCCGCAGAAGGACTTCCTCCCTGTCGCCCTCGTAGGCCGCGGTAATGGCGTCCCGAAAGCGGACGTAATACAGGCAGAGATATTTTCCAATCCCCGCGCCGAACACCTTCGCCGCATGGGCGGGATTGGCATAGGAGTTCTCGTAGGCCCCGTCCGCAATGTCCCCGTATAGGATTTTGTTCCACTCCCTGAGCGGGCCCCCGCCGTCCGGCGTCTCCAGTATGTCGTGCAATGTGAGAAACATCCGGCAGACCTGCCGGATATAGTCCCCGTAAGCTCCCGCCGCCTCTGTATGCAGCTCCCTGATTCTGTCTATGGCAAGTCCATAGCGTTCTTCCACTATACTCATATTTTCACTCATATACGATCCTCTTTAATTTCACCCGGCTTTCCCGGTCTCTCAATATGCGGCGCGATGCAACGCTCCTCACAGAATTCCCACAGCGCCTCGGAGCCCTCGCGCGTCCTCTCGTTGCGCTTATATATCTGGCTGGCGCGCACTCCGTGCTCCTTCCAGGCGCTTCCGTTGGAGGCATGGTTGAGAATGATTGGCTGAACCCTGTCCAGCGCATTGGCAAACCGCGCTTCCGGAGTATCGCCTTCCTCAAATTCTTCCCACAATCCGCGGAAATATTCCTCCTGATCCGGAGGAAGAATGTGAAAAATGCGGTCGGCCGCCTTCAATTCACGCTCCCGCTTCGTGAGATGCCCCTCCTCGTCATAGGCATACGTATCGCCGGCGTCGATCTCCACTACATCATGGATCAGAACCATAGTCATCACCTTCAGGACATCGACCGGCTCATTGGAATACTCAGAGAGCACCGCCGCCATCACAGCCAGGTGGAACATATGCTCTGCGTCCGTTTCCCGGCGCTCTCCCCGCAGCGTATAGTTCTGCCGGATAATGCCTTTATTTTTGTCCAGTTCCTCAATAAATTCCATCTGCCGCTCCAGCCGCGTCATAAACACCATTCCTTTCACGCATTTTTCGGAAACAAAAAAAGAGCAGCACGATAAGCCGGGTTCTGTCGTTGGGTAATCATCTATCTAGTCCTGCCGTTGCCGGCAGGCTCCAGCGGCCTACCCGAAAGCACGACGGGCCGCCGTATCGCTCTCTGTTCGGCCTTGCTTCGGATGGGGTTTACATGTGCCCTCTCTGTCACCAGCGAGGCGGTGGGCTCTTACCCCGCCATTCCACCCTTACCGCAGAGCTGCGCGGAGCAGCCTTCTGCGGCGGTATATTTCTGTTGCACTGGCCTGGGAGTCACCTCCACCGGACGTTATCCGGCATCCTGCCCTGTGAAGCCCGGACTTTCCTCACCCGCTCCCTTTCGTCTGAGCGGGCGCGATTACCTGTACTGCTCATCCTAATAATATACCACCACCGATGAATTCCCGCAAGATGGAATTGAGAGGAACATCGTGCGGATCCACCGGAATAAAGTAGTCAAGGAATTTCAAAAGCCTCTGCGCCTCGGAGTATTCCGGACAGTCCGGCGTCACCTGGAACAGCAGCGGATCGGCGTAGAGCTTCATGGCCGCCAGCTCGTAAATCAGCGCCGAGTTAAACATGGCGTCCGCCTTTTCCTGAAACGGAAAGATGTTCTGGTTCTCACCGCTGCGCACCGAGCGCCACATGGATATGGTCTTCCTGGCAGAGTTTCCGCGGGTTCTTGCATCCCGTATAATCCTCCTGAGAAGCCGTCCCTCCGTTGTGGGAATCCGGTTGTGACGGTCAAGGTTAAGCGCCGTCAGGGCGCTGATGTATATCTTAAATTTATCCTCCTCCGGAATGGAATAGGTGAGCCTGTCATTCAGACCGTGGATTCCCTCAATCACAAGAATGTCCTCCGGCTCCAGCCGCATATACGGCTTGTCATATTCGCGACAGCCGGTGAGAAAATTATAGGTGGGAAGCTGAACCTCCCTCCCCTCCAGAAGCTTTGTGAGATCCTCATTGAACTGTTTAGTGTCGATGGCCTCAATGCACTCATAGTTGTATGTCCCGTCCGCGTCCTTGGGTGTGTCCACCCGATTGACAAAATAATCGTCCAGTCCGATGGGGTGCGGGCGCAGTCCCAGCGTCTTGAGCTGGGTTGAGAGGCGGTAGGAAAACGTTGTCTTTCCGGAGGAGGACGGGCCGGCAATAGTCACGATCCGACATCCCTTCTCCGCAATCTGCACGGCAATGTCTCCGATTCTCTTTTCGTGCAGCGCCTCCTGTGTCAGCATCAGATCCTGAAAATCCCCGCGGACAATCTGATGGTTCAGCTGTCCCACTGTGGCCACATTCAATTTACGCCCCCACTCGTTGGTGTACTGAAGCGTGCGGTATTGCTTCATGCCCGGTTTAAATTCCGGCATCTCGACCGGATTTTCCTGTCTGGGCACGACAAAGACAAACCCGTCCTCAAACAATTCCAGACGGAAGTTACGCAGAATGGACGTGCTGTAGGGCATGGCTCCGTAGAAATAATCCGTAAACTTTCCCAGATTATATACCGTCATGCGTGAATTTTTCCGGTACTCCATCAGCTGTCCCTTATCGCGCATATTCAGGGAGTCAAAGAGCTGTTTTGCATCTCTGGTTCTTATGACGTGTTTTTCAAAGAGAATGTCTTTATCCACGTATTTTCTCATTCTCTTTTCTATCCGGCCCAGTAGCTCCTGCGTCATTGCCACATCTCCCTCAATCCGGCAGAAATATCCGCTGTCCAGGCAGAATTCAATGCTGACTCCCTCCATCTCATCTGCGGGAACTTCCTTGTAAACAGCCTTCAGAAGGAGCATGGACATCCCGCGGATATAAACCCGAAAGCCGTCTGCGTCCCCCGCGGTGCAAAACTCCACATGCGTTCCGTCCACCACCTCGTGATAGAGCTCCTGGATAATGCCGTTGCACTTGGCCACAATAATGGGAAATTCATAATTCTTCTGATACTGCCGGCTGAGTTCATAGAGCGTGGTGCCCGGTTCGCAACTGACCGGCTCATCTTCAAGTGTTATATTAATCATTTATACCTCCGTTAATTTAAACCCAGAAAGCGTCTGGTTAATCTGTTCTAACGTATGCGACAGCTCCCGTATTCTTTCCTCCATATGGCGCGAAGGGCCTGTCTGCCTCCCCTCCGCCTTCAGTTTTTCTATTATGCGCTCTGTCTTTTCCCCCTCCGCCAGCAGATATTGCCGGTAAAGCCTGTCGCCCCGCTCCGGCAGAAACCGCCCATAGGCATATTCCACCTCCGTATATGTATCCCGCTCCGCCGTCCTCGCGGCCTGTATGGCGATATAATATTTTCCGGCGTCCAGACAGACAGACTCGCCGGTTATCGAAAATCCCAGTGAAACGACGGCTCTCCGCACCTCGCCGATATCAGACTGCGGCTGCAGGACAAGAGTGTCAATCCTCTCCAGTACCGCCGGAGAGTTCTCCAGTATCCGTACCGTGAGCATACCGCCCATACCGGCTATCAACAGTGCGTCCACCTCTCCGGGGGCAAGTTTTTCCAGTCCGTCCGAAAGACGGCACTCAATCTGTCCGGCAAGCCCCGCCCGCTCAATATTTTCTGCGGCCTTCCGCAGAGGGCCGGCATTTATATCCAGCGCAATCACCCGACACCGCTTCCTCTCGCACAGATAGATGGAGGCATATCCGTGGTCGCAGCCAACGTCTCCTACCCGCGAGCCCTCCGGCACCAGACGGACATTGTTTTCCATTCGCACCGATAATCCCATCAGTCCAGATAGTCCTTCAGTTTTCTGCTGCGGCTCGGGTGGCGCAGCTTGCGAAGGGCTTTCGCCTCAATCTGCCGGATTCGCTCACGGGTGACTTCAAACTCCTTTCCCACTTCTTCCAGCGTCCTGGCCCTTCCGTCATCCAGTCCGAAGCGGAGACGAAGCACCTTCTGTTCCCTCTCGGTAAGGGTGTTGAGCACATCGACCAACTGCTCTTTCAGCAGGGTAAAGGCGGCCGCCTCTGCCGGCACCGGCACGTTGTCGTCCTGGATAAAATCTCCCAGATGGCTGTCCTCCTCCTCGCCGATTGGCGTCTCCAGAGAGACGGGCTCCTGGGAAATCTTCTGTATTTCCCTCACCCGGTCGACCGGAAGGTTCATCTTGGCGGCGATCTCCTCCGGATAGGGCTCTCTGCCAAGCTCCTGAAGAAGCTGCCTCTGAACCCGTATCAGTTTATTGATAGTCTCCACCATATGCACCGGAATCCGTATAGTCCTCGCCTGATCGGCAATGGCCCTTGTGATGGCCTGACGAATCCACCATGTGGCATAGGTGCTGAATTTATATCCCTTCCGGTAATCGAATTTTTCCACCGCCTTAATCAGGCCCAGATTACCCTCCTGTATCAGATCCAGAAACAGCATACCCCGCCCCACATATCTCTTGGCAATGCTGACTACCAGGCGGAGGTTTGCCTCGGCCAGACGCTTCTTCGCCTCGCCGTCCCCCTGCTCCATCTTCATGGCCAGTTCCTTCTCCTCCTCTGCGGTCAGAAGGGGCACCTTGCCGATCTCCTTCAGATACATCCGCACCGGATCCTCAATACTCACGCCGTCCGGCACCGCCAGCTCGATGTTCTCTAGTTCCTCCTCTGTTGGCTCGTCGTCCACGTCCAGAATAATATTCTCGTCGTCCACCGCGTCGCTGTCCGGCACCATAGCCACAATGCCCTTATTTTCCAGATATTCAAAGACCTTTTCCGACTTCTCTGCGTCCAGTTCAATCCCCTTACTGACAAAGGCCTTGTCAATCTCATCAAAATCCAGGATATTGTCTTTCTTCTTTCCCGCCTCTACCAGGCTGTTCATCACTTCATTGATTTTCTGCTGTTCTTCTGCATTTGTGTTTTTATTGTCCATTTATTCCTCCATTTCTGCTGTGCGGACAGCAAATCCATATTTTATTATAAAATCTGTAATTTCTGCAGTTTCTTCTTTTCTTCAAGCAGTCCCTGCAGTTCGGCTATGTCTGTCACATGCCGGCTCCTGTAATCCAGACTGTACTTTTTGATATTTCTCACCACTTCATTCACTGCCTTTTTCTGCTCCGAATCCCGACTGAGCGCCTGAATCTCCCGATTGAACAGGCCGGCCACCAGCGACTGCTCCTCCTTGCTCTGAAAACGGCTGATAATGACGGCCGGTTCCACCCTGCCCTCGGCCTCGTACTGTTCGTACATCATCTCGGCCACCTGGCGGTATGGCTCGTCCACAAAATCCTGCGCGCTGATTACGTCTTTTGTCTTCTCAAACAGCGACGGATCGTTGCTCAGCCATGTGAGAAAGATCCCCTGGCTCCTGGCAATCCCGTCCTCAGCCACCCTGTCCGTCCCCTTCTGCCGCCTCTCCTGCTTGCGCCGCTCATAGTCGATACCGGCCATCTGCGCGCTGTGATAGGCGGTGAGTTTGCGGAAGTCCTCCGTCCGTATACCGTATTCCCTGGCAAATGCCTCCATGTAATTGTTTCTCTCTATTTCATTATCAAAGGTTAGGCATTTTCTGGCAACTTCATTCATAAACCTTGTTTTTGACTCCGGATCATTCATGTCATAATCCCTTTTGAGTATGTCAACCTCGTAGAAAAAACTGTTCTTCGCGCTGTCAATCCGCTTTTGAAATTCCTCCGCCGACAACCCCTTTATAAATTCGTCCGGATCCTTGTAGGGCTTCATGTCAATCACCCGTATCCGCAGCCCGGCCTCCTTCAGCATGGGAATCGCCCGCATGGCGGCTTTCACACCAGCGGCGTCGCTGTCGTAGCACAGATATACCAAATCCGTATATCTCTGCAGGAGCGCACAGTGGCGGCTGGTGAAAGCGGTTCCCAAAGAGGCCGCCGCATTGGTAAAACCGGCCTGGTGCAGCGCAATCACGTCCATATATCCCTCACACAGGATAATCCCCCTGTCCTGTCTGCCGTGGATAAAATTCAGTCCGTACAGGTTCCGGCTCTTGTCAAATACCATCGTCTCCGGCGAGTTCAGATATTTGGGTTTGGCATCTCCCATAACCCTGCCCCCAAAGGCAATGACGCGGTTGTTCCGATCCAGTATGGGAAACATCACCCGATTCCAGAATTTATCATAGACTCCCCGCCTCTCATCATAAGTAAAGAGGCCTGTCTCCTTCAGTATTTCGTCGGAATATCCCTTTGTCTTCACAAAGCGGTAGAGCTCGCCGCTGTTTTTGTCTGAGAAACCAAGCCCGAACCGAACAATCGTCTCCGGAGTGAGTCCCCGCTTCGTCAGATATTCATAGCCGGCTTGTCCCCTCTCGGATTTCAGTTTGGCAAAATAGTAATTCGCCGCCAGTTTATTGACTTCCAGAATAGCGTCACGCATATCCCGCCGTCTCCTGTCCTCGGCCGAATCATTCTTCTCAGGGAGTTTCATTCCCGCCCGCTCTGCCAGACGCTCCAGGGCCTCCACAAAGGTCAGGTTCTCGTACTCCATCAGAAAGGTGTAGACATTTCCCCCTGCCCCGCAGCCAAAGCAGTAGTACATCTGCTTGCCGGGACTGACGGAGAAGGACGGCGTCTTTTCGTTGTGAAACGGGCACAGTCCCATATAGTTGCTCCCGCCGCGTTTCAGGTTCACATAGGAGGAGATCACATCTACGATGTCATTTCGCTGACGGACTTCTTCCACAAAATCTTCCTCGTAATACATATGTCCTCCTCTCTCTGTCTTTGTCCGGTCTGCACACAGTTACAGGACAGACCATGTGCGCGGAACCGTCAGCGCCTCATACGTCATAACGGCGTACCGGTCTGTCATTCCGGCAATAAAATCGCACACCACGCGCGTCGCGTCGGCTCCGTCCTCCCCGTCAATCATTTTAATATATTCCGGAGGGAGTTTCTCCGTGTGACGGATATAATATTCATAGAGCTGCCCAATCATATACTGGGCCTTCCCCTCCTCTGTCTTGGCGATGGAATTCACATACACTCTCTCGAACATAAAACTCCGGAGCCCCTGCAGCGCCCCGTTCACTTCCGGAGACATAATAATATCGTCCCTGTCCATGCTCTGGCTGATCATGTCGTGGATCAGTGTATTTAACCGCTCCCGAAGCGTATTTCCCAATATCTCCGTATATTCCTGCGGTATCTCCCTCTCTGTTATGACACGTCCCCGAATGGCGTCGTCAATGTCCGAATTGACATAGGCGATCTTGTCGCAGAGGCGCACCACCTTTCCCTCCAGCGTCATCGGGCTGCCCGAGGTGGAATGATTCCGGATACCGTCTCTGACCTCTTTTGTCAGATTGAGTCCGCGGCCGTCCTTTTCCAGCCGCTCCACCACCCGGACACTCTGCTCCTGATGCCGGAAACCGCCGGGGCATATCTGATTCAACTGCCGCTCACCGGCATGTCCAAACGGCGTGTGGCCCAGGTCGTGGCCCAGAGCAATCGCCTCTGTCAGATCCTCGTTGAGCCGGAGCGCCTTGGCAACTGTCCGGGCATTCTGGGAGACCTCCAGCGTATGCGTCAGGCGGTTCCTGTAGTGGTCTCCCTCTGGCGCCAGAAACACCTGCGTCTTTCCCTTGAGGCGGCGGAAGGATTTGGAGTGCAGGATCCGATCCCTGTCCCTCTGGTAGACCGGCCGCAGATCGCATGGCTCCTCCCACACGTCCCGTCCCTGGGATTCGTCGCTGAAAGCGGCGTGGGAACTCAGAATATCATGCTCTCTCTTTTCCAATTTCTCGCGAATTGTCATAAGCATCCTTCTTTTTACAAAAATTATCCCCCTATATATATATTACAACGCAAAAAAGGGATTTCCTTTTTATTTTTTAAAAAAAATTAAAAAAATTGCATTTTCCGCACTGGGAACACAAGACGCCCTGTCCCTCACCGCCCCGATGCGCCGCCGGGCGATGGAGGACAGGACGCCGTTTCCTGCCCGTATACACGGCTCTGTATTTTTTGATTCAAAATCAGATGAAGTGATAAATAATAGCGGCAATGATGATGCCGATAATACTGGCGATTGTAAATTTAATCGTGAGCCCAAAGGTCAGTACCATAACACCGATGTCCAGCTTCAAAGGATTTGAGAGGCCGAAGCTCTTTCCGTAATCCAGCCAGGACAGAGCCGGTACTCCGCTCGCCAGATGTCCGATAAAACTCCCCAGAACGACGCCGGCCAGTACAAGTAAAAACAACGCCCACCCATTTTTCCCTGCTCCGCGAGCCATATGTATATACCTCCGTTTCTCTCATTGGTTATTCTCATATAAGAATACACTATTTGTCCTAATTTTACAATGCAAAATTTACTCCCCAACACAATTTTACTCCGCAGCGCGATTTCTCCGGAAGGACAGTCCGGAGGTGGTAAAGCAGGTGCCGTCCCGCCGGATCAGTACAAGTTCGATGTCCGGATTCGCCTTCTGATATTCTAACGCCTTTTTCTCCCCCATCACATAGAGCGCCGTGGCAAGGGCGTCGGCCCTGGCCCCGTCCTCCGTCACCACCGTCACGGACGCCAGTCCGTTCTCCGCCGGCATCCCCGTGGACTTGTCCATAATATGGTGATACTGTCTGCCGCCCTCCGTAAAATAGCGCTGATAGATGCCGCTTGTGACAACGGCCCTGTTCTCCACAGTCAGCGTGCCATATATGCCGGAGCCATCGGCCGGATCCGTGATTCCCACCACAAATGGCTCCCCGTTTTCCTTCCTCCCCATCGTCTGGACATTGCCGCCCAGCGACACAATGGCGGAATCCACTCCGCATTTCCGAAACAGTTCCATGAGTTTCTGCGACAGATATCCCTTTGCCACCGCTCCCAGATCCAGTTCCATTCCCTTCTCTATCTGCACCCTGTTGTCCGGAAGCAGCCGGATCTTCCGGTAATCAACTTTTTTTAGAGCCTGCTCCCTCTCCGCCCTTTCCGGCACGCGGTATTTACCCGTGGTAAAGCCCCATGCCTTTACGAGCGGATAGATGGAGACGTCAAAGGCCCCGTCCGTAGACTCCGACACGGCCAGTCCGCGCTCCAACAGTTCCCACGTCTCCGGCGATACGGACACAGCCTCTCCGTCCGCCCGGTTGATCTTAGCCACATCACTGTCCGGATTTGTGACGGAAAAAAGCGTCTCGTACCGATGAATCAGATCCACCGCCTGATTCATGGCCTCTCCCCCGTCCGCGCCATAGACGGTCAGATCCATAATGGTATCCATGGCAAAGACCTCTCTCCTGACCGGATCTCCGGCGGAGCTGCCCGTGATTTTGTCGCAGGAGGACAGACCGGTGGGCAGAAGAAGAATCAGGGCGGCGCAGCATAGTATCGCCGCTCTCCTGTTTTTATTTTTCCTTTTTGTTTCTCTCTCAGCCGGTTTCATTCAGTTCCGCCTTTCCGCCGTCCGCCCTGGAAAACGCGCAGCCGCAGTAGTCCTGGCGGTACAGTCCATACTCTGCCGATAACTCAATGCTTCTCTTATATCCGTTCCTCTTTTTGAAATCCGAGGGAAGATAGGGCACGCCGTATCGGGCCGCCAGTTTTTCTCCCAGTTCCATCAGAAGCTGCGCATCCTTGTGGGGGCTGATAGACAGCGTAGTGCAGAAATAATCGTAATCCCCGCCGGCCGCCCGCTCCGCCGTCCGTCCAAGGCGGAGGGAAAAGCAGCGCCTGCACCGCTCCCCTCTCTCCGGCTCGCTCTCGTAGCCCCTTACCGCCTCCAGATACCTCTCCGGCTCGTAGTCTGCGTCCTCTATCCGAATCTCCCCTCCGAAGGGAACCTCTCCCAGATAGCGGAGCAGTTCCTCCTTGCGCTTCCGGTACTCCGCTTCCTCCGTAATATTGGGATTGTAAAAAAATATCGTAATGTCAAAATACGGGTGCAGGTATTCCAGCACATAACTACTGCAGGGAGCGCAGCAGCAGTGCAGAAACAGCTTCTTCTTTCCCTCCTGCCGCTCCAGCAGCTCATTCAGTTCTCTCTGATAATTTCTCTTATTCACGGGATATCCTCCTTCCCAGGGTAAGCGCGCCCGCCAGATTGCCCCTTCTCCCGTGGGAAGCCCTGTGGGAAAATAAAAGTTCCGGGTGACAGCATGTGCACAGCCCGCTCGTCTCAATCTGGGAAGCGGGGATCCCCGCCTCCTGCAGCAGTATCTCATTGGCCCTCCAGAGATTCAGCATATACTTGTCGGCGGACTTTTCCCGCAGCAGTTCAGGCCATTGCTCCTCTGCAAAACCCGTCCGGAACGACTCCGCCACATCGCCTCCCACCTCATAGCAGTCCTGGCAGATCGAGGGGCCGATCACGGCGAGAAGATCCTCCGGCCTGGTGCCAAATTCCCGTCCCATCGCCTCCACCGCCAGCGCGCCGATACGCCGCACCGTACCGCGCCAGCCCGAATGGACAGAGGCAATGGCACGGCGGTTTTTGTCGTAAAAAAACAGGGGAACGCAGTCGGCAAAAAAAGTCATGAGAACCACGTCCTCATCCTCCGTCATCAGGCCGTCCACGCCGATTATATCCGATTCCCGAAAAATCCCCTTGCCGCAGTCCGAGGCGTCCACACGGCGTATCACCGTCTCGTGCACCTGATTGCTGAATACCAGTTTCTCCACATCATAGCCGACCGCTCCGGCAAATCGGCGGTGGTTTTCGCGCACTGCCTCCTCGTCGTCCCCTCTTGTAAAACTGAGATTCATTGCAGCCAGATCTCCCTTGCTCACGCCGCCGATGCGGGTGGAGAAGCCATGAACCAGCCCCTCCCTCTCAAAGAGGGGAAATGTGTAGTAAACCACTCCGTTTTTTTCATTTTTTACCGCTTTCATCGCCGTCTCCTTTTTGACAGAAGAAATCACTCCCGCCGTGTCCAAAGATTTGCCTTTATATTTTTATCGTTATTTGTTATACTATAGTTAGTTTATTATCCCTATAAGGAGGAATTGCCTCATGCCATGTATTTACGCACATGATTCCTTTGGCAGGAAGGTTGCTTCCCGACTGCCGGAGGAACTGAAAACCATTATTGAAAATCACCCAAAAGAATTCAATGCCGGACTTCAGGGGCCGGACTTTCTGTTTTTTTACCACCCGCTTTTCAAAACCCGCACAAACCAGATGGGCTACTGGCAGCACGGCCAGCCGATAGACAAATATCTCCGTCGGCTGCTGCCCATTCTCAGGCACGAGGGAATGGACTCCGGCACCTACGCCTACGTTCTGGGCTTTCTGTGCCACTATATGCTGGACAGCGAGTGCCACACCTTTGTCGTTCCCCTGTCAAAGCGCCCCGGCTATCATCATCTGTCAATCGAGAACGAATTTGACCGCCATCTGCTGCGGCGGGACGGACACCGCCCCGTCACCTATCCGATCTGGAAAAAGGTCGTGATAAACGAGGACGTCGTGCGGGCCGTATACAATGCCTACAGGCCGCTGCGTCTCCCGAAGCGCAAAATCCGAGAGGCCTTCATCGGTATGCGGTTTTACAAATGGCTCCTGACAGGCGGATATTCCCTAAAGCGCCTTCTCGTGCGCCTATTTATGCGGCTCAGTCTGCACTATGCGCAATTGGAGGGCCATATGATGACGATTCGGCCAAAAGCATATGCAAGAAAGACCAACCAGAGTCTGCAATTTATATACGACAATGCCATCTCCCTCACCCGCGACATACTGGAGGATTTCCACCGCAGCGTGTGGGAGGGAAAACCGCTCCACCATCGTTTTTCCTGCACATTCAAGTCCAACGAGCCCGGCTGAGACCGTTAGCTCATGTCGCCCAGATCCCGTCTGTACTGGCGCAGAAATTCATAGACCAGTTTTCTCTTTTCGTGCCAGAACCGGCGGCCCGGCGCCGTGACAAATTCCATCTGTTTCATATGGCGGTATGTATATTTTTCAAAATGGCGGCACACCGACTCAAAAGTAGCCTTTTCATCCTTTGAGGCAATCCACGAGTCCAGAATGATGCCCATGGCCCCCGTGTCGTCCAGCATATCCGCCTCCATCAGGACAACCAGCTCCACGGGCGTGCTCTTTTCGTGGAACAGTTTTTTGTTCGAATGTTCCTCTATCAGATAGCAGATAAAATCTATCTTCTCCGGTGGATAATCCCGCCTCTCCAGATAGTCCCGACAGATGGCTGAGCTGATCTGTCCGTGCGGTTTGTCCTCCTCCGGATTTCCATAACCCACATCATGGAAAATCGTGGCGATCTTCAACGACTCCAGATCCAGTTTGTCCTCTCTCAGTTCATTGGTAATCCGTATCATCCACTGATATACCCTCTGCGTGTGCTCATACCGGTCATATGCTATTTTATTCTTGTTCTTTTCCCCCGATGAGGCTCTATCCTTCTTTTTCCGGTCATAGCTGTAGAGAATCTCCTCCACATACCGAAACATCGCTTTGTGCTGCCGCATCTCAACCTCTTATTCCTGTAATTCCTCTCGCGTTACCTTTACGCCGTCCCGCCAGATCCTCTCCAGGTCGTAAAACAGTCTGTCCTCTTTGGAAAAAATGTGGATAATCACGTCGCCGTAGTCCATGAGTATCCATGTGGAATTTTTATTTCCCTCGATCCGTTTGCTCTCGTAACCGGCCTCTGCCAGTTTCTCCTCCGTCAGATCCAGCATGGCGGTGATCTGCGGCAGATTATTGCCGCTGGCAATCACCAGATAATCCGCAATCACGGAAATCTCATCAATCTTCAGTATCTCAATGTCCTGCCCCAGTTTTTCATCCAGCGCATCATAGGCAATGCGCACAATCTCTCTCGCACTACTTCCCATATTTTTCGTTCCTCCTTACTGTCGGCCCCTCTCTCCGTCCGCTGCCGCCGGAGCCTGCTCCTTATAGTACTCATAGGTCTCCCGTGTACGTCCGTCTATCTCCCTGTCCGTATCCCTCAGATGCTGCAGGGTGTTTTCCAGTATCTCCACAAGTCCTCTGTCCAGATCCTCAAAGCAGTCACGCCGTATTTTATCCAACGGAAAAGGCGCCGTCTCCATCGCCCGTTCCGGCTCAATATAATCCGCCACATAGAGGATTTTTTCTAACAGCGACATCCCCGGACGCCCCGTAGTGTGGAAGCGTATGGCGGAGAGTATCTCGCCGTCCGTCACTCCGTAGCGGAGTTCTGCCAATACCGCTCCTAACTTGCCGTGTATCAGCGCTGCGTTGGCCCGCTCCGCCGGACTCAGCTCCACTCCGTATTTCCCGCACAGGGAAAACATCTCCTCGTCGGAAAAATACTTGGCGCAGTCGTGAAGCAGTCCCGCCAGCTCAGCCTGTTCCGGCCGGGCTCCATACCGGAAGGCCAGAGCCGCCGCTGTGTAAGCCACTCCCATAGTGTGTATATAGCGCCTGGGGCGCAGGGTGGCCGCCAGCGTGTCAAGAAGCTCCCTGTCCGCTCCCGTCTTTTTCATCTTCAGAACAGGCGCGCCATACAACCCGTGGAGGCGGATATAGGTCACTACCTTCGGGGGACAGAAGGCATAGGCCGATTCCCCCGCCCCGATCCTCTCCCGTATGCGCTCAGAGGATATCTGAATGTGGTTCATGGCAAGCGGCCATATCTCGCCGTGAAATTTTTTGCCCAGTTTGCGGCACAGCTTTTCCAGCTCACCCTCGGACAGATCGCCTCTGGGGGCCGCCAGTATGCGGCAGTTTTTCAGTATTTTTTCCGGCTTGTGCCACTGGCTCAGATCCCGCAGGGAATCGCCGCCCAATATGAAATAAAATTCGTTGTCCGGATATTCTTCGCGGAGCTGCTGCATTGTGTCGCTGGTGTAGGTGACGCCCTCCCGCCTGAGCTCCATATCCGAGAAACGGAAACCGGGAATACCGTCTATGGCCGCCTGTACCATTCTCTTTCTGTGCCCGTCTGACACAATCGCGGACTTATCCTTGTGGGGAGGATTTTTTGAGGGCATAAACCACACCTCATTCAACCCATACTGCTCAAGGGCCGCCCGGGCCATCATGATATGGGCGTTGTGAACCGGATTGAATGTACCGCCCAGTATCCCTGTCTTTTTCATCGCTTCCTCCTATGCTCTCTTTTTGCCGGACGCCTCCGGAAGTTCAATCCTCTTTTTGGTGGCGGATTCCCGATAGAGAACAATCATGCGTCCGATGATCTGCACCACCTCGGACTGCGTCCTCTCAGCCAACACCTGCGCCATCTCACGCAGATCGGCCGCACAGTTTTTCAGCACATGGAGTTTCACCAGTTCCCTTGCCTCCAGTACCTCCTCCACGGATTTTGTGACCTCAGGCGTCAGTGTCGCCTTCCCAATCTGCATAACGGGCTCTGTCTTCATGGCTATGCCCTTTAAGTATGCGCGCTGTTTACTCGTCATATTCTCCTCCATTCCTGAATTCTCTCACGGCAGATGCACTGCCGGCCCTGTCACTTATAGTATTCAAACTGCCAGCCGTACATCTTCACCGTATCCCCTTCTTCTATCCCAAGTTTTTCCAGTTCCTCCAGTATCCCGTTGTTTTTCAGGAATTTCTGGAAAAATTCAAAGCCTTTTTCCGAGTCGAGATTGGTGTAGCCTAACATGCGCTCCACCCTGGGGCCCTCCACCAGAAAGACGCCCTCCTCGTCCTCGCTCTTTTCCACGGTAAACGGTTCGTCACTGAAGTCCGGCTCCTTTATCTGATACTCTCTCTCAAATACTACTTTTTCCTCGCCCGCCTCGTCAAGGAGCTGCCTGACGTAATAGAGAAGTTCCCTCACGCCCTCACCTGTCACGGCGGATATGGGGAAGACCTTTACCCCCTCTGGCTCAAACTCCTCCTTTAGGAGGGCTAACACCGTCTCTTTGTCCTCCCCGTAAAAGCAGTCGATTTTATTGGCGGCGATCACCTGAGGCCTCGCGGCGATCTCCTCATTGTAGTTCTCCAGCTCCCGGTTAATGATCCGGATATCCTCGATTGGATCGCGCCCCTCCGTCGAGGCGGCGTCCACCATGTGGATAATGACGCGTGTCCTCTCAATATGGCGCAAAAATTCGTGTCCGAGACCGACTCCCTCGGAAGCTCCCTCGATCAGGCCCGGTATATCGGCAATGACAAAGCCGTCGCCCCCGTCCAGATCCACTACGCCGAGATTCGGATTCAGCGTGGTAAAATGGTAATTGGCAATCTTTGGCTGTGCGTGGGTGACACGGGACAAAAACGTGGATTTTCCCACATTGGGAAATCCCACCAGTCCGGCATCAGCGATCACCTTTAGTTCAAGTATAACCTCCAGTTCAACGCCCGGTCTGCCGGGCTGGGCATACTTCGGCACCTGCATGGTAGGAGTGGCATAGTGCTGGTTTCCCCTGCCGCCGCTCCCGCCCTTTAAGAGCACCTCACGCCGGTTCTCATAGGACATATCGGTAATTACCTGGCCGGTCTGCGCTTCCCTCACAACAGTGCCGGCCGGCACCTTAATGACCATATCCTCCCCGTCTGCTCCGTGGCAGCGCCGCTTGCCGCCGGGCTCGCCGTCGCCCGCAAAATAATTGTGTCTGTAGCGAAACTCATTCAGGGTGTTTATCCCCGGATCCACCTCTAAGATCAAATCGCCGCCCCGACCGCCGTCACCGCCGTCCGGCCCGCCGTTTGCCACATATTTCTCGCGCCGGAAACTGACATGGCCGTCTCCGCCACGGCCGGAACGGATTCGGATTTTCGCTCTGTCTGCAAACATAATATCCTCTTTTCCTCTACGACAATTCAGGGGCTGCACAAAACGGCACAGCCCCTGACACTTTTCATGTTTCGAGTTTTTTTAGAAAAACTTTTTGCATATAAATAACAAACGGCGCGCCGTCTATTATTTACTCTCCACTGGATAGACGGAAGCCTGTTTCTTGTCCCTTCCCTTTCTCTCAAAGCGAAGAACACCGTCTACCAGAGCATACAGGGTATCATCTCCGCCACGGCCTACATTCACGCCTGGGTGAATCTTGGTTCCGCGCTGTCTGTAGAGAATATTTCCAGCCAGAACAAATTGTCCGTCCGCTCTTTTGGCGCCCAATCTCTTGGACTCGGAATCACGGCCGTTCTTGGTAGAACCCATTCCCTTTTTGTGGGCGAACAGCTGAAGGTTCATATTCATCATGGTCTTTTCCTCCTAACAATTAATCAACGTAACATACTGACTGCCATACTGCTTTGATATTTCCTCTATGCCGGACATCATGGACTCCAACAGCAGAACGGATCTCTCCGATGGTTCTGATACAAACCGTAGATCAATCAATCCTTTTTCCTCGTCCTGCTCCACCTCAAAGGCGTCCTCCGTAAATTTCTCAATGGAATTTACGCAATTAATCGCCAGTGCGGAGACAGCGGCGCAGACAATGTCCGAACCGCGGTCGGCATATCCGGAATGTCCTTCCATATGAAAGCCGGTCATGTTTTCACTCTGCTTTTTTACAATTACCTGAATCATAGGCTCTGTCCGGAAAGATCAAGCATTGATTTTGTCGATCTTTACCTTGGTAAATGGCTGCCTGTGTCCATTCTTTTTGTGGTATCCGCTCTTTCTCTTGTAGCGGTAGACAATGACCTTCTTGTCTCTGCCCTCGGCCACTACCGTAGCTTTTACCGAAGCACCCTCTACTGTAGGGGAACCGACCTTCGCCTTCTTGTCACCGACAAAGAGTACCTGGTCAAACGTAACCTCAGCGCCGGCTTCCAGTCCCAGCTTCTCTACTTTGATCACGTCGCCTTCCTCTACCTTATACTGCTTACCACCGGTTGCTATAATCGCGTACATATAGCACCTCCTATTTCACATTACTCGCCAGCTTCGGTGTCCGCCTCCTCTGAAAAAGGGCAGAACTATAACCTCGCTGTGCGGCACACTAGGATAGTATACCATCATCTGGCCGGAGATGTCAAGTAATTTTAAGTTTCTTTTTGCATACATTTCCCACAGGGCCCTGTTACTTAATAATCTCCACTTCACAGGTGTCGTCGATTCCCAAATATGCCGGAATCATCGACAAGCGGACTTTTTTGAGGGAACTACTAAGGCCGCAGCCGCAGGCTTCCAGATTAAAAGCGCCTTTTATTTCCAAATATTCCAATGTCTCTGCATAAAACCATGCCTCCTGCAGCTCTGGAGCATTTCCCATGACTACTTTTTTCAGATTGCACAACTGGTGGTTATCTTCATCGAATGCGGAGGTGTAGTGAATCTTTTTTAGATTGGTAAGGTTCCAATCCGTCAGATCAATCTCCGCCAATCCCTGCACGTACCTAAATGATAAATCCTGTAACCTGCTCCCCTTCTGGTATAACTTTATATCATGGATTTTTACATATACCATTCCCTCCAATGACAAGGACGTCAATTTTTTATTTTTTGACAAATCCAGTTTTTTCAGTTTTGCAGAAGACAGGGTGAAAGTTCTCAACTCTCTGTTTTTTGACAGGTTTAGTTTTTTCAATTTTGTAGAGGACAGGGTGAAGGATTTTAACTCTGTATTTTTTGTCACGTCCAGCGACGGAATTCTGCTCTCATCAATTGAGAGTTCTTCCAGTTTCTTGTTTTTCTTTAGAGATAAGTTTTTTACCTTGCAGTGCGAAAAACTCAATATCTTCAGATTCTTCCACTGAGCCGTCTTAAATCCCTTGCTGAAATTACAATCACCGATCTCTACGCGCCTCAACTTTTTTAGTTTATAAAGAGATGATATGTGTTTGATTTTGCGGTACATCGGTGGATCGCCATCGCCGAAACCGTCGATTAATAATGTGCGGAGATTTTTGAAATACTGTATCTCCCGCAGATCAAGTTCCACCTGATAAGCGTCCATACTCAGTTTCGTAATCCTGGCAAGTTCCTTCTTTGAAAATCTTCCGTCTTTATTCCGGTCATACTCTTTTGCCGCCTCACTGAACGCGGATTCCTTAAAACGCACGGGGCCCTTGTTCGTTTTTGCCTCTGCCTCCCCCGTTCCGCCCCACAGTAAAACGGCGCATACGGCCAAAAGAAATACCGATGCCGTATAAGTGAATCGTCTCATATCAATCCCTCCTGTTACTTAATAATCTCCACTTTGTCCTCCGGATAAACACTGGAGTAGCTTTTGGGAGGAAACGCCGATAGCGTAATCTTTTTAATCTCTTTTCCCTCGTACCACAGTTTCTTTATTTTTAATGAATTCAGAATCTGAACGTACTCTAACGTCGGGACAGCGAAATATGCGGTTTCCAATTGCGGCGCATTGCCCACTATCACCTTTTTGAGATTTGTCGGCCCCCACGGCACGTCGTCTTCATCTGCCCCTATACCCGTGCAGGTAATCTCCTTCAGAGCGGAAAGATTCCAGCCTGTCAGGTCAATCTCCTCGCGCTCCTGCGTCCATGAAAACGCCAGCTTCTCTAGTTTACTCCCGTTTTGATATAACTTTACATTACGGATCTCTACGTCTCTTACCAGATTTAACGATAGTTCTGTCAATTTCTTATTTTTTGACAAATCCAGCTTTTTCAATTTCGTGGAGCCGCAGGAAAACGATTTCAATTTCTTGTTTTTTGCCACATTGATAGTCGAAATGGGATTCTCGTCACAGGCAAGGTGTTCCAGCTTCTTATTTTTCTTCAGAGACAGTTTCTTGATTTTACAATTCCTTACCTCCAAGGTCTCAAGATTTTTCCACTGAGCCGTCTTAAATCCCTTGCTCAAATCACAGTCATCGATATGAATTTTTTTTATTTTCTTCAATTTGTACAGAGCCGATGCATGTTTGGTTCTACGGATCGGATAGCCCTCCACGTCAAAAATTACAAACGACTTAAGATTTTTTAAATATTTTAACTCCTTCAGATCAATCTCCCGCTGTTCCGCATCAATGTAAATTTTTGTTATTTTGGCAAGTTCCTTTTCTGAGAACTTTCCATCTTTGTTTTTATCATACTTTTCTACCGCAAAACCAATGGCCGGTTCATTAAAATATGCCAAGCCTTTTTTACTTTTCGTTTTTGCCTCTGCCTCCCCCGTTCCGCCCCACAGTAAAACGGCGCATACGGCCAAAAGAAATACCGATGCCGTATAAGTGAATCGTCTCATATCAATCCCTCCATTCCGGAACGCCACAAACAGCGTTCCCACTAACTTATATACAATCCCTTATATATAAAACGAATCACAAAAGTAAAATGTTGCAAAATCAAAAATTTTTTTCATTTTTCTCCGCAAACTGTCCCTGCATCCCAAGCGCCTCCCGCAGCGGGCGGTTCACCTTCATGCGGGTAATCTCGACCAGACCAAGTTTTGTTATATCGACGAGCGCCGTCCGTGTCTTGTCCCTCTCCAGCTCCGCTCTGAGAAGTTCCATCAGTTTCTTCTGATTTTCCCTCTCCTTCATGTCGATGAAATCAATCAGTATGATTCCGGATATATTCCGCATACGGATCTGCCTCGCCGCCTCCCTGGCCGCCTCGCAGTTTATCCTGAAGAAAGTAGTCTCCTGACTCCGTTTTCCCGCCACGGCCCGACTGCTGTTCACATCTATGACAGTCAGCGCCTCCGTAGGTTCAATCACAAGGGAACCCC
Source organism: uncultured Lachnospiraceae bacterium (assembly GCA_947629865.1). Classification (GTDB taxonomy): domain Bacteria; phylum Bacillota; class Clostridia; order Lachnospirales; family Lachnospiraceae; genus Eubacterium_F. The sequence goes on from CANRFJ010000006.1 coordinate 105,830, forward strand.
CGCTCTTTAACCACACCTTCTTACCCAATGCTTTCTCAAGCTTGGACGAGAGTCCTAGCAGTTTATCCAGAGAGTATGCCTCGTCCTGATAAAAAACCGCCCTGTCGCCGCAGAAGCCGGACAATTCCTCATACACGGCCGGACTGTCCGTGATGATCCGGTCGAGTTCATCCATACGACAGCTGCGGATATATTTCACATAAAAGGGCGCCTCCTTCCGTATCAGGGAACCGCCTGTCCTGTAACCGCTCTCCTCCATACAGCGGTGCAGTTCTCCCAACAGGCTCCGGCACTCCCGCCGTATTTCTTCCGCCTCCGTCCCCGCCGCATTCGTCCTCAGAAGGATTCCGTATTCCTCCTCTGAAAATTCGGCCAGCATCTCCCTGAGGCGCTCCCGCTCCCTATCGTCTGTGATTTTTTTGGAAATCCCCTTCTCAGCGGTACGGGTGCTCACCACGCAGAATCGCCCCGCCAGTTCCGGATACAGAGTGGCTACGGGTTGCTTTGTCCTGACGGCCGCCTTCTTAATCTGCACAACCCGATCCTCTCCGCCCCGCAGCTTTCCGTCCCGACACTCCGACAGGGGAAGGTAGCAGACCACGCCTTTTTTTATCTCGACAAAGGCGGCGTGTATATTCTGCAATATATTCTGCACGCGCCCCACATAGATGTCCCCCACCTCCGGCGCGTCCGCATCCGGCTCCCCTGCCAGCACGTCATAAATCCTCCCGTCCTCCATATAGACCATCAGAAGTCTGTCAAACAGACGGGTAATGGCAATCTGTCTGCGGTTATCCATGGGCCTCCTCCTTTTTGTCCGGCGCGGCAAAGTACATCTGCAGCCGGTGCACCTGACAGGAGAAGGGAGGGCACTCCCAGCCGCAGAAGGCAAAGAACGCCTCCATCACAAGCTCCGGCTTGATATTGACGCTGCTCCCGCTCGTCAGCTGCAGATACAGCGTCCCCGCCTCTTTATCCGCTTCCATATACTCACAGTGAATGACGCCGTAATCCTGTCCCGTCGTTTGGGAAAACGCCTCCACGGTAAATGCCTGCGCCAGTATATGGGGCTTGATATCCAGTTCCGTCTCTGTCTTTTTAGACTTTTTAACCACCCGAATCGACGGCTGCGCCGCAAACTGCTCCCAGCTCTCACGCCAGTTCTCCGGAAAGACGCCCGGCCGCTTTTCCACGATGACATAGTCTGCCGCCCGCAAAAGCGACATGGAATTTTTGAATCCATCCGGCATAATCTCAAAACCGGTCACAAAAATCTCCTCCGTCATAAACCGGTTCATATGTGCAATCAGATCCGGCAGGGGCATGTCCGGCAGCGAGTAAAACTCTACGTCCAGATACTCGCCGTCGCTTGTGACGCCCACCCCCAGCGGCGATGCAAAACTCATCAGCTGATGAGGGCTGTACCCCTGGGAGTATGCCACGTCCAGTCCGGCCCGACGGAATGCCTTCTGGAAGAAACGCATACAGTCCAGATGACCGATAAATTTCATAGAGCCTGTCTTTGTAAAACGGATTCTGGTCTTCACCGGACAATCCCTCCTTTCTCCCCGCGGCCTGCGCCGGAGTCTCCTCTGCTCTCCACACACACGCCTGTTCCAAACACCGCGGCCCCGCAGCCGCTGCACCGGGCGCGGCAGTTCGGCGTCACCTCTCCCGCCTTCGCCCTCTCATATTCCCGCCACAGAAAGTTTTTGCTCACGCCTATGTCAATAAAATCCCACGGGAAAAGCTCGTCCCGCTCCCGCTCACGGTAATTGTAAAAGTTTCTGTCCACACGGCGCTCCCGCATCACTTCCTCCCATATGTCCGGCCGGAACCAGTCTGTCCACGCGTCAAAAATACAGCCTCTCTTGTAGGCCTCCTCAATAACGGCCGAGAGCTTGCGGTCTCCTCTGGCAAAGATTCCCTCCAGCTCCGACGTCGCGGCATCATGGCATATATAGCGCAGGGAGCGCTGGTTTTTCTGCGCCCTGACTCTGCCGCGGAGAAACTGCCTCTTTTCCTCAAAATGCTCCGCCGTGTCCATCGGCGCCCACTGAAACGGGGTAAAGGGCTTTGGCACAAAAAAAGAAGTGCTGGCCGTGATCTCCGGACGGCCTGTCCTCTGCTCCTTCGGAATCTCAAAATAGGCGGCCGCAATCCGGTTCGCCAGCGTGGCGATGGCCTCTATATCTTCTTCCCTCTCGCCCGGCAGTCCGAGCATAAAGTAGAGTTTTACCCGCTTCCATCCCCCCTGGAAGGCCTCCCATGCCCCCTTGAGTATCGCCTCCTCCGTCAGTCCCTTATTGATGACGTCCCTCATGCGCTGCGAGCCCGCCTCCGGCGCAAAAGTCAGGCTGCTTTTGCGCACGTCCTGTATTCTGCTCATGACATCGAGGGAAAAAGCGTCAATCCTGAGGGACGGAAGGGAAATGTTCAGTCTGCGCTCCCTGCACTCGTCGATGAGAAAATATACAAGTTCCGGCAGATCCTCGTAATCGCTTGAACTCAGGGAACTCAGCGTGATCTCCTCGTAGCCGGTGCTCTCTATCATCTCGATCGCCCGCTTTTTCAAAAATTCCAGACTCCTCGGACGAATGGGCCGGTAGATCATTCCCGCCTGGCAGAAGCGGCAGCCGCGGATACAGCCACGCTGTATCTCCAGCACAATCCGATCCTGGGTGGCGCGCAGATAGGGCACCAGGGGGCGGGATGGATAGAAGGTATCGCTCAGATCCCTTACCACCTGCTTTTTAATACGCTCCGGCGCCTCCGGACAATTCGGCTCCATGGAGATAAGCCGGCCGTCCTCCCCGTAAACCACCTCATACAGTCGGGGCACATATAGCCCCTCAATCTGCGCCGCCCGCTTCAGAAACTCCAGACGGCTCAGTCCCTGTCTGCGGGCCTCCTTGTAGACGTCCATTAACTCGCGGTATACAGTCTCTCCCTCCCCGATATAGAAAATATCAAAAAATTCCGCAATGGGCTCCGGATTATAGGTGCATGGCCCGCCGCCCAGGACAATGGGATCCCGCCATGTCCTCTCCTCCGCGTGGAGGGGAATTCCGGACAGATCGATTATCTGCAGAAGGTTGGTATAGCACATCTCATACTGAATAGTGATTCCAAGAAAATCAAAATCCCTCACCGGCTCCTGGCTCTCCAGGGCAAACAGGGGAATATCCCTCTCCCGCATGATGCGATCCAGATCCGGCCAGGGAGAATAACACCGCTCACAGTACACATCCTCCCACTGGTTGAACATATCGTACAGTATCTGGATACCCAGATGGGACATGCCGATTTCGTACACGTCCGGAAAGCACATGCAGAACCGGACGTCCACCTCTGCCGGATTCTTTCTTACCATATTTATCTCATTGCCGATATAGCGGGCCGGTTTTTCCACGCTCATCAGTATCTCATCTTCCAATGCCAGTTTTCTCATACTTATCCTTTCCTTATCCTGTGCGGGACACAGGTTTTGTAGAAATTATAGCATACTGCCGTCCACAAAACAATTGCTTTCCCCCGTAAAATATGATATTATATTTTCGATTATTACACAGTACAAGGAGGTTGTCTGACATGCCATGGTGTCCGAAATGCAGAAATGAATATGTAGAGGGTGTTACCACCTGCATCGACTGCGGTGTAGAACTTGTAGATGAGCTTCCGGAGGAAACCAATCCGGAGGCGCCCGTATCACTCTATCAGATAAAAGATGAACAGACAGGCGATAAATTTGTCGCCTTCTTACGTTACGGAGGGCTTCAGACCGCCGGTCTGCTGCCGGAAGAAGACGGAACGTACCGGCTTGTGGTGGCGGAATTTGAGAGGGAGGCGGCAGAAAAAATGTTCGCTGAGATCTCCTCCGGCAGCGGGGACGAACCCGAACTGTCAATGGACGAACAGGACGTCTCTGAACTGTTGGCCGCTATTGAAAAACAGCTGGACGAACTTGAGGCCGAGGAAGCCAGCGCCATGTTCTCCGAACTCAGGACGGAAGCCAGCTCCGTGTATGTCAAGAAAAAAGATAAATATACCGATCTGAAATTCAGCGGCATCTCCTTTATCGTATTTGGCATACTCGGCTTCGGACTGCTGGCGCTCAATGTCCTTGACATAATCAATCTTTTCAATAAATTTTCGACGCTGATCATGGCTCTCGTATTTGTCATCTTCATCGGCGTGGGCGTCACCTCCCTTCTGCGGGCGCGCAAGTTGAAGAATATCGTCTCCGAGGAGGAAAAGACCACAGACCGCGTCCTTGACTGGGTGGATAAGAACATCACCGACGAGCGGATCGCCGCCCTGTTCGATGCGGAGCTGTCAGAGGAGGACAATTACTTTCAGGTTCACAGCGAGCTGTGCCGGATTGTGTCGGAAGAATTCCCGCTTTTCAGCAAGAGTTACATCGACCAGCTGATGGACGAGCGATACAACGATTACTGCGAGGGAAGACAGTGATATCCCTGCTACCCATAATATCCCCACAGGTTTTTGATCTGTGGGGATAATTTTTTCATGCTCCAGCGCTTTTTGCTCCGGACGACTGAATTGGGATCGTTTACCATAAAGCCCTCCCCGTCATATCCATAGATTACAATAAAGTGCCCCTCCGTGGTAAAATCACCCGGCCGCATGGCGCATATAATCATTCCGCCATTGTCAAGCACTCTCTTTATTCTCTCCTCGTCCAGCGACAATTGGACGGCAGAGAGCCCATAGTGGGCGGCTCCCCGCGTCATCAGTTCCCAACTCGTCCCCGCGCCCTCTACATAATATCCGTTCCTCTCGCTGAAGCCTGCCACCTCGTAGGGAGTCACCTCACGGCGAGTCAGGGAAAATACCACCATGGAAAGACAGGTCGGCCCGCAGCCGGACAGGCCGATTACGCTGTCCCCATAATCGGCATATCCCCATCTTTTGTCCCACTGTAGCAGCAGGGGAAATTCTTCTTCCGTCTCCTCATCCGAAAAACTTTTTACTCCCTTTTTTTCACTCTCCGGATAGTCCGCCACAAACTCTGCCAGCTCCGGATTTTTTTCCAGCGCCTCCAGCAGTTCTTCCGGAATCCGCTCCCTGTTTTGTTCAATCCGCTCAGCCAGGCTCTCATCTACGTCCGCTACAGACTCAGACGCCTCTTTATCGGAGGAGCCGCCCCCTGTACGACCTCCGCCACTACTCCCGTAAAACGCCTGATTCTGATGCCGGATAAAAATCCCAAGTCCGGATAAAAGCAGTACCGCAATCACAAAAACCGTCAGGATTCTCCACATATCCCGCCGCCCTCTGCGCCGTCTCCTTCTCAAAACAAAAAGACCTCCCTTCTTCCATGGTATAGCCATACTATACCATGGCGCAGGGAGGAAAATCTTTTCTATTATTCTACGGAAATCTCACGATTTTCTCACATTTACTTAAAATCCTGTTCCCGCTCGCCCGTCTCCGGAAGGAATACGTCAAACCGTATCCTCTCGTTCTCACTGTAAGCCTTGATCCATCCTCCGTGAAGGCCGACGATTTCCTTCGCAATGGCGAGTCCTATCCCGCTCCCGCCGTTCTTCGTGCTGCGGGCGTCGTCCAGGCGGAAAAACTGCTCGAAAATCCGATTCAGTTTCTCCGGCGGAATCGTGTTGCCCTCGTTTTCAAAGCTCAGCCGGACGCCCCCTCTCTCCGGACGCATCTGTATCCGGATCGTCGTGGCGGGAAAGCTGTAATTTACCGCGTTGCGCAACAGGTTGTCAAACACACGCATAAGACGTCCCGCGTCGCAGACAAAGGGATAGTCTTTCGGCGCGTCCAGATCGCAGACGAGCTCCCTCTCCCGCAGCACGGGCTGAAATTCAAAGATTATCTGTTCGAGCATACGCGTCAGGTTGATCTCACTTTTTTCCAGCGTAATACTGGTCAGATTGTAACGGGTAATCTCAAAAAATTCATTGATCAGTTCTTCCAGCCGCCCCGCCTTATCCGCCGCCACCGCCGTGTAGCGGCTGCGGATTTTTTCCGGAAGCTCCGGCTCCGTCTGCAGCAGTTCAAGGTATCCGATAACAGAAGTAAGCGGCGTCTTCAGATCGTGGGCCAGATATACTACCAGATCGTTTTTGCGCTGCTCCGCCTCGTCGGCGTGGCGGTAGGCCAGAGCCACCTCCCTCTGCACCAGATGATACATCTTCCGGTAATCCCAGACCACGATTCCCAACATTCCGAGAACAGCCCCTATGATTGCAAGCGCCACCCAGTACCGGTTCAGAAAATGGAGAAGCGGATACAGTCTGTCATCAGCCCTCCAGGTAAAGGTAGACAGATACAGTGACAATATGTATCCGGTAAAAAGGACGCCCGCATAGGCCACCAGAAATATATCCAGTTTGATTCCTGTCCTCCGCCAGTATCTGACGGCTGTTTCACTCTTTCTCATCTCACTCAATTTTGTATCCCACTCCCCACACTGTCTTAATAAATACGGGATTTTTTGCATTTTCGTTCAGTTTTTCCCGCAGACGCCCTATGTGCGTCATCACCGTGTTGTTGCTGTCCATATAGGCCTCGCCCCACACGCCCTCAAACAATTCCTCCGAGGAAACTACCTGTCCCTGTCTGCTCCCCAGATAAAAGAGAATGGAAAATTCCAACGGAGTCAGTTCCAGTTTTTCATCATACAAAAAGGCCTCGTGGGTGCTCTCCCGCATGTGGAGCCCCCGTATATCGATTACATCTGCCGACGGCCCTTCCCCGTCCGCCCGATTGTACTTCTTATACCGCCTCAGTTGCGTCCGCACCCTCGCCACCACCTCAATGGGGCGAAACGGCTTTGTGATATAATCATCCGCGCCCATCGTGAGGCCGGTGAGGATATCCCCCTCCTCGTTTTTGGCGGTCAGCATAATAATGGGAAACAGATACTTCTCCCGAATTTTCCGACAGAGGGAGAATCCGTCCCCGTCCGGCAGCATCACGTCCAGAACCGCCATATCCACGCTCTCCCGACTGAGACATGCAAGGGCCTCCCTTCCGTCCGCACAGGCGATCACGCGATAGTTCTCATTGGACAGATATATTTTCAGAAGGTTCAGTATTTCCTCCTCGTCATCTACAAGCAAAATTGTCTCCATCGTATCCCACTCCTACATCAGATGCAGTTTTCTGGCAACCAGATACAGCCGCCGTCCCATCGGAAAATCGTACAACTCCTCTCTCGTAAGCCCGCGCAGCAGCAGAAATACAGAGAAGTAGACGAACACCGCCGCACACAGGGAAATCAACGTGCGCAGGAGGTTCGAGCCCGTCACAAGTCCCACCAGCCAGTACACGAGCACTACCGCCGAGGCCATCCAGACAGAGGCCGAGAACGGAGCGATAAAAGTTTTGACTACTTCCTGCCTGTAAGAGGGTACATACCGCTTTATGGCTATCAGATTGAGAATAAACACTACAATCGGGAAAGTGACATTGCCAATGATCAGCGCGTACACCCCGATGCCTGTGTAGCGCAGCAGGAGGATAACCAGTCCTATGTGGATCGCCAGCGATATGGCCGAGTGGATCACCGGCATACGCATCTTGTCGATGCTCTGGAGAGCCCCACCCGTCACATTGGAGAGGGCGTAGAATACAATAGCAGCGGAGCCGGCCATCAGCATATGCCCTCCCAGCACAAAATCCGATGAGGGAAACAGCATCTTTACGATCGGCTGTCCCAGCATTATAAATCCCATGGCACAGGGAAATGCCACAATCATGTTAAATTTTATTCCGGAGGCCACATTATATCGCCACTGCGCCCCGTCCCGATTTTCGTAAGCCGTCACCGCACTCGGTATCATCGACGAGGCGACCGCCGTGGAAATGGCGATGGGCACGCCGCAGAGCAGACGGTATTTGGAACTGTAGACGCCAATCATACTCTTGATCGCCACGTCCGCCACTCCGCTCTGGCCGGACAGCCACCCGTACAGTTTGTAATCAATCAGTCCGCTTATGTTATATACCGTCTGTGACAGAATGACCGGCAGAATGGTGAGGAGCAATAACTTAAACAGACGTCCGGACGTCTCCTCCCGTCCGGTGCGATCCCGCCGCTCCATCTTCTCCTGCACCGGCCGGTATATCCAGTAGACAAACAGGAGGAGAAGAAGGGCCGACACGGAGCCAAGACAGGTTCCAAGCGTACCGCCGGTCGCGCCCCAGGCAGCCTGCTGCAAGGAGCCGGCATTCCATTTCATAAAGAGGTAACTGGCAGTCACGCTGACTACCGCATTTACAATCTGCTCGATAATCTGGGAGACAGCCGTGGGAATCATTGTCTTTTTGCCCTGAAAAAACCCGCGGAACACACCCAGCATCGCCACGATAAAAATAGTGGGCGCCAGCACGCGCACCGGCATCCGGACGCCGGAATATTCCGGATAGATTGACGTCTCGATCAGACCGGCGCCAAATAAAAGGACAGCGCCAAAAACTCCGCCCGAAACAATGGCGAAGGTGCGCGCCACCCGAAATGTCTTGCCGACATTGCGGTATTCTCCCCTGGCCTGTTCGGCCGATATGATTTTAGAGAGAGCCAGCGGCAGGCTGTAAGAGGAAATAATCAGCACCACGTCATAAATCTCATAAGCCACCGCGTAGATGCCATTTCCCTCCTCGCCCAGTATATTCGCCATGGGAATCCGGTAAATCATTCCAATGAGGCGAACCAGCAGGGACGCCATCGCGAGGATTCCTCCCTGTTGCAGATAATCGGCTCTCTTTGTCTCACTTGTCGTATTCAATCAGAATTCATCCTTTCCTCGTGCTATCTCAAATCAGAAGCGGATAAGCCCTTTGCGGTTTTTGGGATATACGGCTATGTAAGTCTTGCCCGGATTCACCGTGAGCGTGCCGCCGTCTTTATCCCTGTACACCATGGTGTTGGAGCCCTCTTTCCGCTTCCATGTGATGGGAACCCGCTTCCCATTGGTGATGTAGTACCCCTTGCCCGTGCCGGACAGCGTCATGGTCTGATATCCGTTCCTGTCTATATTTCTCTCATTCACAAGCTGGATAATTACGTTTTTGAAGGACAGTTGTTTTTTGTAATATGTGTCCATATGCTTCTTACCGTACTCATATTTCATGTACTTTTTCTTTTTCTTGTCATAGCGCAGCCGGACGGTGGAGTAATTGGAGAAGGGAAGTAGCACCTTCGCGGCCTTTTTGCCGCCCTTCAACCCCGTGTCCTCCTCATAAAACGTGAAGTGTTGGGCGCTCCTCCCATCCCTCTTTTTCGTAGAATAACCCAGTTTCTTAGCTCCCTTTATCAGTTTCTTACCCGTGGTAAAGACATTGTGCGGCGCCGCAATCTTCAAATCCCTGGCGTAGACCACCGGCCCGATGCCGGATAAACCGCTCAGATTCTGCGTCTTTAACTTTTTCATCTTGGCCGTGGCATACTTGGTATGTCCAAAATGACAGTATATGGCGTCCCACTCATAAGCAAACTGCGCATAGTAATGTCTTGCGCTGCGAACAGAGCCAATCTGCTTTATGTTCCGGACGTCCTGGTAAATCGCGAGCATACGGGTGATACCGCCCTCGGCCAGCGCCTCATAGATGATATCGGCCTTCGATGTCCCCCTCTGGCGGCGGAAGGCATATTCGATATTGTTGATCATAACGGCGAAAGGACGCTGGTTTTCCGTGGATTTCTTCACCCATTCGCCGGTCAGCGCACTCCTCACTTCCCCGTCATGCGAGTCTGCTTCAGGCGCCGCCGGAGTCGCCGTCGCCTGCGGCGGGGCCGTCATCTCCACGCGCGGCGCCCCGTCTTCCTCTGCTTTTTCCATCTGGCGGTACAAAAGAAATCCCCCCGCGGCCACCGCCGTTATCACGGCCACCGCAAATACCCCTATCACGATTTTTTTCTGTTTCTCACTCATAACCGCATACTGTCCTCCATTTTTCAAACATTTTATACGCTTTTATCGGCTGATCTTCAATTCTGCCATGATCCGCCTCTGCAAATCTTCCATGAGCAGGCGCTCTCCCTCCTGCATATGGTCGTAGCCAAACAGGTGGAGAAGACTGTGCACTACCAGAAACGAAAACTCACGCTGAACCGAGTGCCCGTACTCCTGCGCCTGTCGGTAAAGCACCTCAGCACAGAGCACAATATCCCCTAGAATAAGCTCGCCGGATTCAGGCGATACCGTCCGCGTAGTCCGGTAGGCCTGTCCGTCAAAATCGGCCGGACTGTCATACTCCATCATGGGAAAACTCAGCACGTCGGTGGGCCTGTCCACCTGGCGGAATTCTCGGTTCAGACGGTGTATTTCCGCTTCATCTACCACCGTGACGCCGACCTCCGGCTCCTCCGGACAGCCCACCGTCTCCGTCACCGCGGCAATGAGGATTTTTAACTGCTCCTCCGCAGGAAAATCAAATTGTCTGCCGCTCCGGTTCTCATAATGCAGTGTCATCGCCGTCCCGCCTTCCTCTCCGCGGGGCCCGTCTTTCTCTCCGCGGGGACTGTCCTTCTCGCTGCGGGTTTTCTGCTCTCGCGGTATTTTTCCCTCGCCTCGAATTTCTCGTAGGCGTGGACGATCTTCTGCACCAGCGGGTGGCGCACCACGTCCTTATTCGTCAACTGGCTGAAACCAATCTCCTCCACGTCCTTCAGGACTGAGACCGCCTGCTCCAGGCCGGATTCCGCCTGGAAGGGCAGATCCTTCTGGGACAAATCTCCGGTAATCACGACCTTCGAGCCAAAACCAATCCTTGTCAGAAACATCTTCATCTGGGCGGGCGTAGTATTCTGCGCCTCGTCCAGAATGATAAAGGCGTTGTCCAGCGTGCGCCCCCGCATGTAGGCGAGCGGCGCCACCTCGATCAGTCCTCTCTCGGAATTTTTCTGGAAGGAGTCCGCCCCCATAATCTGATGCAGAGCGTCGTAGAGCGGCCTCAGATAGGGATCGATCTTGCTCTGCAGATCTCCCGGAAGAAAGCCCAGGTTCTCCCCCGCCTCAATGGCCGGACGGGTGAGGATTATCTTGCCCACCTCGTCGCTCTTAAAGGCCTGTATCGCCATGGCCATGGCGAGATATGTCTTGCCGGTACCCGCGGGCCCTATGCCGAAAACCATCATCTTTTCCTGTATCTGCCTCACATACCGCTGCTGCCCAAGCGTCTTTGGCTTGATCGGCTTGCCCTGAACCGTATATCCAATCAGTTCCCTGTCTATATCTGCCAGAGACACCTCCGAGTGCTCTGTCGTCAGGGACAGCAGATAATCCACATTCTGCTCAGTAATCGTATTGCCCCGATCCGACAGGGTAATCAGTTCCCTGAACACATGCTCCGCCGCCCGAATATTGGCCTCGCTCCCAAGGAGTTTTACGGAGCCGTCACGCAGGATCACATGTACTCCAAGAGTCTTCTCTATTTTTTTCACATGGCAGTCCAGCCCGCCAAAGATATTCCTCTCGTGCTCCACCGGTATGTCGAGAAGAATTTCCTCACTATCACTCTCACTCTGTCTTTCCATCTGACTTTGATACTGTATCATTTTTCACTTCGCTTTCCTTTTTCGTCACCGGCCTGGTTCCCATGCTCCGGCACAGAAAAGAGATTTTCCCACGGAGCAGCCATGTGTCTTTGTCCTTCCGGCAGAGAGCCGCTGAATGTGCCACCAATTCCATCTTATCCCTCGTGAGGGAAGCCAGCATCTTCTGATAACGACGCATCGCGGTCTCCTTTAACTGCTCCCCTGTATAGACGGCTTTCCTCAGCCGATACTCTCGGTATTCCCGCCGGACTGCCCTGACCGGAACAGACAGCGGGTGGATCACACGATCCGCACATACTGTACTGATTATATCATACTTACAGGATTTATCCAACTGTTTCAATGGATTTTTTATGGAAAAGGAGCGGCCGCCCACTTCTAACTCATAGCGGTACAGTCTGCGCCCCGTATATTCCTTCTTCTGATAACTAAGCGGGATCTCCTCCGAAAATTCCTTCTCCACGAGCAGAGTCACCTCTCCCTTGGCCGCCACGGTCATCTTCTCTGTCACCTGGTCGCTGTCATCTGTCACCGGAACCACGCCGCTGATTAAGACGGCCCCTTTTTTCACCCTCTGCCCCCTCTTTACGCGGGCCGTTCCCCTGTTTACCATGATGTCCTGCACCACGCCGTCATAGCGGGCCGTGAGATGCTCCGGCGCCGCCTCCTTTTCATGAACAACCGTCTTTTTGCCCTCCTTGATGGAGATTTTCAACACGCTGCCCATCTCCTCCGCCGATACCCAGCTGATGTCCGGATAGATCTCACGGAGTTTCTTCTCAATGGCGTCGCAGTCCAGACGGCTCCGCTTCATGCCCGGATAGACCTGCATTTCCTCCACCGTCTTTTCCAGCGTCTCCCTGGAATAGGCGCTCTGTCCGTTATAGGTGATCTCCCACACAAACGAGGACAAAAATTGCAGGAGCGCGAGAAACAAAAGAAAACCGGAGTAAAACGTCCAGTTTCTTTTCATGCCGATCCAGAGAAAGGGAAGTCCCTTCTTGCGCAAAAGATGCGGCCTCACGCGGGTTTTCCCTGCCAGAGGAACCAGTTTTTTATACTCTCCGGCATATATATGAAAGTATACCGCTTCTTCCCGTCGGATATTCCACATCTGTATATTGTGATGTCTGCACATATTCATAAAGCGTTCTATTGAACCGTCTTCCGTCCGGCAGACCACATATCCCCTAAGCCACTTCAGCACAATTCCCCCTTACGTCTGAATATAATGTACCATCTGAATGTTTCCCCGTATCTTGCAGTCTTCCGGAGTAAAGCGGTCAATCTCCAGATGTTCCCCCTCGATCTGCAGCTTCACATGTCTTCCCTGTAATTTGATCTGGCTGGGGGAATATTCTATGATGGACTTGTAATTTTCCACCAGCGCGCTCTGGTTTCCGTACACATTGACAATGGTAGCGCCCTCCAGGATATCCGGCGGCAGTTCCAGCTTCTCCGAAATTTTTTTCATAAAAAATGCCCCAAAGGTGGTTTCTGTTATTCTATGCGGGCGCCCGTAAAATGTTCCGGTTAAAATCCTGCCCCATGCAAAAGAAGAAGCCCGCTTCCATAATATATGAAAGCGGGCTCCTTCCTATGTGCTATTATTTGTATTTTCTTTTACGAGCTGCTTCAGACTTCTTTTTACGTCTTACGCTTGGTTTTTCATAATGCTCTCTCTTGCGAATCTCCTGCTGAATACCTGCCTTTGCGCAGTTTCTTTTGAAACGACGCAATGCACTATCCAGTGATTCGTTTTCTTTGACTGTTACACTAGACATTGTATCACACCTAACCTCCCTCCAGTTGTAGATTGTGCTCAATACAACTGATTGGGTATTTTTTTGCACTAAAGTAAATTATACCATATTTTTTCCATTCGTCAACTATTTTCGCGATTTTGTTAAAACAAAATTTTTTGGCAACAAAATTTTTGGTAACAAAATTTTACTCCATTTCCATCGCGATGCTAAGTTCGTTCCCCCTGCGCCTCACCGTAGCGCGGGAACCGCACACAAGCGGCATCATCGGCGGCAGATGTCCGATGTCCAGATCCATCAGTATCGGCGCCTGAAATTCCCCAAGCACTCCGGTCACTGCCTCGTACTGGGAAAGCCCCATCATCGGCTCGTCAAAGTGAGCCGGACGTCCAATCAAAAAACCGCGCGCATAGCGAAACCACCCCGCCTCTTTTAACTTCCACAGAGTGCGGCGGATATCCATGACGTTTAAGTCGCAGGCCTCCAGAAACCAGATAATGCCGTCCTTTTTATATTTTTGGGCAAAATCCGCCACCCGGTCATATCTGGTGCCGGCCAGCTGGGAAAGACAGTCCAGGCAGCCTCCCACCAGCCGTCCCCGAAACTCCATCTCCTCCTCTCCTTCCGGAAAGGCGCGGAGACGGAACGGCTCCGTCACATGATAGGGCTCCAGCGGGTGCTCCTCATCTTTTACGGATTCCCTTTCCCACATGGGATAATTGTGCATCTCCGTTTTTTCCCCGCGGAGCAGATCAAAGGCGTCGGCAATCGCCGGATGCCATGGCTCCATGCCAAAGGCGGCCGCACAGGGCGCGTACAGGGAGGCCGTGTCAGCCAGCGTCGTGAGCAGGAACGTGAGATTCGTATTGTCTGAATATCCCATAAACCATTTTGGCGGCGCTCCCGCCAGCTCAGCAAAATCTATATACTCCAGTATCTCGCACATCAGCTCTCCGCCGCCGCAGGAGATCAGACAGTCCACCGCCGGATTGCGATACATCTGCATCCACTCCCGCGCGCACCTGGGAGGCGTATTGCTGATGCCGATGCCACAGTCCGCATAGCAGTTTTCCCCCAGAGAAACGGAATATCCCATGGCTTTGAATTTTTCCAGCGCATGGGAAAAAGCAGTTTTATATGGTTCTGTCGCACAGCCGAAAGATGGCGCCACAAAACCAATGGCGCCACCCGGCCGGATAAATTCCGGAAATCTCATTGTTCCTCTCATTCTGCCGCTTAAGCGGCTATTTTAATCCTCATTCCGGAGCGTTTTCGCGACGGGGCGACGCGAATCTCAAATTCGCGTCTGCCATCAGGGGAATTTGTGAGCGCTCCAAAGAACTAAAGTTCTTCTCACAAATTCCCGTGTGAAAAATCAGCACATCAGTGTGATTTTTCACACTAATCCTCCGCATTATAACTTGAAAAATTTCATGTTGTTCTCTAAGTCGCGTGCCATGTTCTTCAGTTCGTCCGCCCTGTCTGCCAGGTGCGTCATGGCGGAATTCAATTCCTGCACAGAAGACATCGTCTGCTCTGTGGAGGCCGCATTTTCCTCCGATACAGCCGAGAGGTTCTGGATCGCGTCCGTGACAACCACTCTGGCCCGGTCGCACGCCTGGGAATCCTGGTTGATAATATCCACTTCCTCGCGGGAGGACTGGATCCCCGCGCTTACACCCTCGAATTTCATCTGGGTTTCCTGCAGTTTTTCCTGCTGGTTCTGGATAATCTCCTGCATCTGGTTCATGGCCTCTACCGTGTTCTTGGACTCTCTCGCCAGATTGTGGATTACTTCGGCAATCGATGCCGCGGAGCTGTTGGACTCCTCCGCCAGTTTCTGAATCTCCGATGCCACAACCGCAAATCCCTTTCCTGCTTCTCCCGCTCTCGCCGCCTCAATGCTGGCATTGAGCGACAACAGGTTCGTCTCCTCGGCAATAGAGGAAATCAGCGATACGGCGTCCTGTATCTGCATAACGGAATCGTCTGTGAGTTTGACCTGGCGCTCAATGCGCTCCACCGCCTCAATCGTCTGCTCGCTGGATTCTCCCAGTTCGGCGATGATACGCTCCGCCTCATTCTTGGCCGCCTCCATAGTCTCGGAGGTATTGTGGAGCGTCACGACCTTATCCACAATTTTCTGAATGGAATCGCCCATCTCACTCACATTGATCGTGGCATGTTCCGTATCCTGCGCCTGTGATATGATGCCGCGGGAGACTCCGTCCACAGTGCGGCTCACTTCCTCTGCCGTCACATTGGTACTGTCCGCCAGTTCCTGAAGTTCCTTTCCGGACGAAGACAGAACGTCCGCCGAGTGTTTTATGCTTCCAAGCGTGCTGCGCAGCTGGTTCAGAAGCTCCTGCAGGGACGTACACATAACTCCCAGCTCATCGCTGCGGCTGAGCAGTTTCGGATCGACGGAGACAGACAGATCGCCCTCGGACAATTTGCCCAGCATCCCCTCAGCCAGACGGACTGCCTTGCCGATTCTTCCGGATACCAGGAGGGAAATCACGGCCACGAGCACAAGCAGCACAAAGGATATCCCCAATATTCCCAGCGTCTTCCGTGAGATAGTAGCGTCTATGTCTTCACTCGGCTTTCCGGCGAAGAACATACCCACAACTGCTCCGTCCGAATTCTTCATCGGAATATAATAAGCATAGTAATTTTTTCCATTGATTTCCAGACTGTCGGAGGAAAACTCCTCGCCGCTGTCCACTACCTTCTGCACTACCGAGGCAGAGGCCTGTGTGCCCAGAATCTTTTCGCCGGTCGAGGCGTCCAAAAGAGAAGTGGCGCGTCGGGTATCTCCGTAAAAGAGAGTGACTTCCGTATCGGAATCCTTCGCAAAGGCATCGATCATGGTCTCATTCTGCGTGACGTTGTAGGAGCCTTTCATCAGATCGTCGCCCTGCATCACATAGTCGCCCGAATCCACCGCCGCATAAGCTGCGTCGAGACTGTGGCAGACGTCCTCCAGCGCCAGCAGCGACTCCTGCTTCATGCTGCCCTTCAGCGAATTCACCGAGTACAGCGTGAGAATAACCGTGAGAATCAGCAGGGGGATCAGCGTCAGCCCAAAGATCTCCCATTTCAGTGATAACTTTACTTTCTTGTTCTGCATAAAGTATATTCCTCCTTTATGTATATCTCTCATTAAAACTCCTGCGTAATTATTTGTGGTATGGCTCGCCGTTCTGAATCCGGCAGGCCCGGTATACCTGCTCCAGAAGGATCACCCTCATCAGCGCGTGGGGAAATGTCAGCCTGGAAAAACTGACCGACTCCGTCGCACGCCTCAGCACTGTGTCGTGAAGTCCCAGTGAACCTCCTATAATAAATGCTATATGGCTGTGCCCCTGTACCATCTTGTCTGCAAGATGTCCGGCAAAAGCCACTGAATCATACTCTTTTCCGCGCAAATCCAGGGCGATGACATACATTTCCTCCCGGATATGCCTCAGAAGACGCTCTCCCTCTCTGCTGCGGATCTGCTCCTGCAGCGCTTCCGGAGCGCGCTCCGGCGCCTTCTCGTCCGGCACCTCCACAATGTTTACCTTAGCGTAGCGCGACAGGCGCTTTTCGTATTCCCTCACCGCCTCGGCATAAAATTTTTCCCTGAGTTTTCCCACGCAGAGAACCGTATACCTCATTCCTGTCCTTTCTCTTGCGGAATTTCGGCTTCTTTCCGTCCGGAATCTCGTATATGTAGAGAATACCGTTTTTTACCCTGTGAACCTCTTTTCCCACAAATCCAAGCCGGAACAGTTCAAAAATAAGATTGAAAATCAAAAAACCATGGGAGACGATCAGCACATTGTCCTTTGACCAGTCGATCTGACGGACAAAACGCTGCACCCTGCGTCTTGTGTCCCTCACATTCTCCGGCTGGCTCCTGGAGCGGAAAAACCAGGCGAGACGCCCGAAAAAATGCCACACGGGAAAGGGCAGGCGAAGGCGCTCCGTATGGATAAAGGGCGCGTTGTCCACCTCTCTCAGCAGCCTGTCCACATAAATATTCCCGCTGTAGACCTCCCTGGCGGTAGCCACTGCCCGCGGCAGATCGCTGCTGTAGCAGATATCCCAGTTAATCCCGTACATATTTACTTTATTTTTTATTACTCCGGCACGTTCATACTTCTCCGACCACTCGCGGAATTCCCCGGACGTCATCATGTTCTTATGGGGACAGTTGACCTTAAAGTGCCGAACCAATCCTATTTTCATTCTATATTCTGCCCTGTTCTCTTACTTTGTCTCATTTCCCATAATATATAGTATACTTTAAAACTACCCCTATGACAAGATATTTTTAATTTTTTTATTTTTAATTCTGACATATTTATGACACAAATTGTTAATATAGTAATCATTGGAAAGTATAAACTTTCTACTCCCACCCTATTATACGCTTTGATACCTTTTGGTATCAGAAAAAACACCTCTTTCCCGGAGGTGTTTTTTCTTGTTCTTTTTTTCCGATTCTTATGTATCCAGTGCAAGACTGACTCTCAGCGCCATATCAATCCGCGCCAGTACCAGTGCGTCCAGATGGCACACCTTCTCCCGCAGTCTCGATTTGTCAATAGTCCTCACCTGCTCCAGAAGAATCACCGAATCCTTTACGATTCCGTAAGAATCCGCCTCCAGCGCCACATGGGTGGGAAGTTTGGCCTTATTCATTCTGGAGGTTATCGCCGCACATATCACCGTAGGGCTGTAGCGGTTTCCCATATCGTTCTGTATAATAAGAACCGGCCGCACGCCCCCCTGTTCGGAACCCACGACCGGCCTGAGATCTGCATAATAAATATCGCCTCGTCTGACTGTCAATGCTGTACGCTCCTTCTTCCTTATTATGGAATTCCACACTACTTCTATTATTACCAGTATACGGGACAATATTCAGTATGGTATTAAATTTTGCAAAAGCGGGGGATTCTTTTTCAGAAATCCTCCTCCCCTATGTAGCGTCTCGGCACGCGCCCCGCCACGCCGCACACAAATTCATAGTTGAAGGAATGGGACAGCCCCGCGATCTCCTCCACGGAAATCTGTTCCTCCCCGTCTCTCCCAAAGATAGTCACGACGTCTCCCGGAACGGAATCCGGAATCCCGCTTATATCAATCATAAACTGATCCATGCACACCCGCCCGAGAATCGGCGCTGACTTTCCGCGCACCAGTACCCGGCCACGACCGGACAGCGCCCGTTTCATGCCGTCCGCATAGCCCACCGGCACGGTGGCAATCCGCATCGGGCGGCTGGCAGTGAAGGTGCCCCCATAGCTGACGCTGGTTCCCGCCCCGATCTCACGGATCTGTGAGATTCTGCTTTTCCACTGCATGGCCGGTATCAGGGAAAGTTCCCCCTTCGGCACATCTTCGGACGGATAGAGGCCGTAGGTAATGATACCGGCCCTCACCATGTCCAGACCGGCCTCCGGAAGGGACATAATGGCGGCGCTGTTGGCGATATGCTTTGTCGGTATGTCTATTCCCTCCGCCTCCAACTTTTCCGCAAATTCCATATACCGCCGGAACGGTTCCCTCGCCGGAAGCGTGCTGCCCTCGTCCGCCCTGGCAAAATGGGAAAAGAGCCCCCTTATGTCTATGTGGGGCAGCCCATGTATCCTCTTTACCACGCCGACGCTCTCGTCCACCGGCGCAAATCCGAGACGGCTCATGCCGGTGTCCAGTTTTATATGTACCTTTGCCCTTCCGCCGGACTGTGCGGCCGCCCGGTCGAGTTCTTCCGCCATCTCCCAATTGTATACTGTCTGGGATATGTCGTATTTTATCAGCTCCGGAAACCACTCGTGCCCCGTATAACCGAGAATCAGTATTTCCTTATCAATCCCCGCCTCCCGAAGTTCCAGCGCCTCCTCGATCATGGCCACCCCATAGGCGTCCACTAACGGCTCCAACGTCCTCGCCACGGGAACCGCGCCGTGTCCGTAGGCGTCTGCCTTCACCACTGCCATAATCCCCGTCTCCGGACGGAGCTTCCTCCGCACCTCGCGTATATTATGGCGGATAGCTTCCAGATTTACTTCCGCATAGGTTCTGTCATATTCTCTCATTGTCTATCCTCCTATCAGCACACGGGAGAGCCCTGTGATAATATCCGAGGCCATCAGGCTGTAGACACTTTTTTCCTCCGCCATGGCGTCTCCGGCCAGCCCGTGCAGATACACCGCAAGTTTTGCCGCCGCAAAGGGCTCCATGCCCTGTCCCAGCAGTCCGCCCATCATTCCCGCCAGCACGTCCCCCGCGCCGCCGGTAGCCATGCCGTTGTTGCCGGACACATTGAGATAACACTCCCCGCCATTAGATACAACCGTTCTGGCGTCCTTCTGGGCTATGATGCACTCCCACTCCGACGCGGCCTCCCGCGTGGTGCCAAGTATATCCCGTCCCAGCTCCGGCACGCTCTTACCCGTCAGATAACTCATCTCCTTCACATGGGGTGTCAGGATAAAATTGTCCGTCAGTTTGTCCGTTATATTCCGGCACAGGCGAATCCCGTCCCCGTCAATCACAGTGGGCACGGGCGAATTTTCCACCACATAGCGCACCAACTCCTCCGCCTCTCCGGAGAGGCCAAGTCCCGGCCCGATCACAATGGCGTCGGCCCAGTCCATCACCTCAGGCATCTCCTCTCTCTCCGAAAACAAAATCTCCGGCAGCGATGACAGGAGTATCTCCCGATTGTCGGCCGTGGAAACCACCCTGACCAGTCCCGCGCCCATGGCGTAGGCGGCCCTGGCCGCCAGATAACATGCGCCGCTCATCGACTGTGAGCCCGCCACTACCAGTACCCGGCCGAATGTACCCTTGTAGGAGTGGGGAGGTCTTGCGGGGAGAAGTTCCGGTATGTCGGATGGTTCATATATACAGGCCGACGGAACCGCCGAGTCCACACTCTCCGCCGGAAATCCAATATCCCCCACGAATACCTCTCCGGCATATTCACAGCCCGGATAGAGTATCAGCCCCACTTTATTCACGCCAAATGTGACCGTGCAGGAAGCCCGAACCGCCGTATTCAGCACGGCTCCTGTACCGGCATGGATTCCGGATGGCACATCCAGCGCATAGATGAGCGCCCCGCTTTCATTCATGTCCTCGATTACCTTCTCATAAACGCCTTCGACATCACGGGACAGGCCTATGCCAAACAGTCCGTCCAGCAAAATGTCAAACTGTCCCCCGTCAATGGCCGAGGAGGGCAGAACCGGCACATGGCAGCCAACCGCTATCTCCAGCTGCTTTTTTGTCTCCTCGGACATTTTCTCCGGATCACCCACCACTGTGATAGCCGCAGAATATCCCTGCTGGTGCAGTATTCGGGCGGCTGCAATGCCGTCGCCTCCGTTGTTCCCGACGCCGCAGACGGCCAGAATCCGGCTGTCTCGATTCTCCCTCTCCATAAGAACAGCAGCTACGGTCATAGCTGCTTTCTCCATCAGTACAAGGCTCGGAAAACCCACTGTGTGGATCGCGTGGGCATCAATATTTTTTGCTTCCCTGCTATTATATACATACCGCATACTAATCGCCATCTCCAATCTCAGAAAATTCTACGCGCGCTCCCCCACCACAAAGGCCGTGGCCTCGTCCCGTGTATTTGTAATGGAAATCCACAGTTTTTCAATCCCGAGCTTCTCCGCCCTTTCCTTCGCGCACCCGTGAAGGACTACATAAGGCGCTCCCTCCCCGTCCCGCAGTATCTCTATCTCACCGGGCATGATACCGGCAAATCCGGTGCCAAGCGCTTTCGCCACCGCTTCCTTTCCGGCAAAATCCGAGGCGGCGCGGCGACTTCTCCTGTCAAACTGCTCCACCTCTCCCCGCGTAAAGATCCTGTTTACAAAATGCTCCCTCTCACAGGCCTTCGCCACCCTGCTTATCTCCACTGTGTCCACTCCGATACCGGCAATCATTTCTTTCCTCCCTGTGATGCGTGAATACCCCGATCAAACAGGTTCATCACGTCGTGCCCGAAAAGGCCGTGCATCAGCGAATAGGCGCTTTCCAGACTGTCCTCCAGATCCGCTTTGTCCCCCACTTTTTCCTTGAGGACTGCGCGCATCTCATTGATCTCTCCGGTCAGTTCCTTCAGTTCCCGGTCTCCGCTCTCAAGCCGCTCAAAGCAGTACCGGCTCCCCACCATCAGAAGCGCCTCGTTCGCCTCCTTGATCTGTCTCGGCAGTTCCACCAGTTCGTCCGATTCCTCCTGTATCCGCTCCTTGATTTCGAGCAGAAGCCTCTGCTGGTTCTCCTTCTTTTTGTCGTCCCTCTCCGAACTTCCTCCCATTCCGGCCACAATGCCTTCCATGAGTTTCTTTTTCGTCTTTTTTAAATCCTTCAGTTCATTGACCAATTTTCCCTGACGCCTGAGCAGTTCGTTCACCTCATCCTCCAGTTCCTGCACGTCAGAGGGCTTGTTCCCGGGCGGAAACAGCTTATGCCACCGGGAATCCAGTACCAGCACCGGCACCTGCTTACCCCGCAGCGCTTTTTTTATCTCAGACAAAAAATCTTTCTGCTGTCTTTTCATAGGCACTCACCCCTCTTTATTCACAAGGAAGCCGATTGACAATATTATAAGACAGGCGCATAAGGCTCTCCGCCAGGTGCACATTCTCCACCACCACGCCCGACGGCAGATTCAGATCCGTGGCCGCAAAATTCCAAAACGCCCGAACTCCCAGCTGCGCCAGTTCGCCCGCCACTTCAGGCGCCACTGCCTTCGGGAGCGTCAGAGCCGCAATATCCACCTTCTGAGTCTCGACAAAATCCTTCAGTCCGGAGCGATCCAAAACCCGTATTCCGGCAATTTCCTTTCCGATTTTTTCGGTGTCCACATCAAAAATTCCGGACACCACAAATCCCCTCTTTGCAAAACCTCCGTAATTGGCCAGCGCCTGTCCCAGATTTCCCGCCCCCAGTATAATCACATGATAGGTCTGATCCAACCCCAGAATCTTCCCGATCTCCGTCCTCAGAAATTCCACATTATAGCCGTATCCCTGCTGACCGAATCCGCCGAAATTGTTGAAATCCTGCCGGATCTGCGAAGCCGTTACCTGCATCCTGCGGCTCAGTTCCTGGGAGGAAATGCGATCAATCCCATTCTCCAGCAGCTCGCTCAGATATCTATAATAACGCGGCAGACGCTTGACGACTGCCATGGATATTTTCTTCTCCGCCACCTGCTAATTCCTCCAGTTTTCTGTTTTATTCAATTAGGGTATCAAGCGGACGCTGTGCATCACCGCATACCATATTCGGTTTAGCCGCAAATGAGCTTCCTACACCCCTGTTCTTATTATACTGAAATGTGAAATTATTGTCAATCTGTGCAGCGGCGATTATTTCTCCCTCTAAAAAAACCTGCACACGACGGCAGGGTTATACTACAACTGTAGCACAACCCTGCGTGGTTTTCACTGTCATATTCCTTAATA
>CANRFJ010000007.1 GCA_947629865.1 uncultured Lachnospiraceae bacterium
AAAAAACACCGTTTTACACAGTTTTTACACACGTTCAATGAGAAAATGCGAAAACCTATAAAAAGTTATGTTTTCTGAAAGCATTTCTAATTCCCAAACCAAGGGCGTTTGATAAGATATAAAAATTTCTGAAAAATTCTAAATCCCTTCCAATCTTACAAAATTGTCACATTACAGTCACGCGGCTGTCACGCAGACCGTGTATAATAATCTTGCAGACAGAAAAAAAGTGTGGTACACTGTGAGGTGTGGCAGGGCGTCGGCAGACGCTCCGGATTGGAGGATAGCGTGAAAAATCACGCTGATGCGCTGATTGTTTCACGCAACTATTTGTGTCGGAGCGCCACAAATAGCGTTGATGTACAGAGCAAAAACAGCTACGCTGCTTTTTGCTCGTACTTCCTCCGCTGTGCTGCGGATTGGAGGATTGTTATGGAAATTCTAAAGGTAGAGAGCCTTTCCAAAATATACGGGAAGGACGAAAATGCGGTCGTGGCGCTGAACAGCGTCTCCTTTTCGGTGAAGAAGGGGGAGTTTGTGGCTATTATCGGCCCCAGCGGTTCAGGCAAATCCACGCTGCTGCACATTCTGGGTGGAGTAGACCGCCCCACAGGCGGAAAAGTTTTTCTTGACGGGCAGGATGTGTATGCACAGAAGGAGGAGCAGCTGGCGATTTTCCGCAGACGACAGATGGGCCTCATCTATCAGTTCTATAATCTGATTCCGATTCTGAACGTGGTGGAGAATATGACGCTGCCGGTGCTGATGGACGGCAGGAAGGTGGATGAGGACTATCTGAATGAACTGCTGGACGTGCTGGGCTTGCAGGGCAAAGAGAAAAATCTTCCCAACCAGCTATCCGGCGGGCAGCAGCAGAGAGTTTCCATCGGGCGCGCCCTGATGAACTCTCCGGCGGTAATGCTGGCAGACGAGCCCACGGGCAATCTGGACTCCAGGAACAGCCGGGAGGTCATTGAACTGCTCAAGACGTCCAATCGAAAGTATAACCAGACGCTCATTGTCATTACCCATGACGAGAATATTGCCCTGCAGGCGGATCGGATTATTGCGATTGAAGATGGACGAATTACCAGAGATGAGGTGATTCGCTCATGACGATACTGGGAAAATACACATTGAGGTCGCTACTCAAGAAGAAAAGCCGGACGGTTGTGACGATTATTGGAATTATCTTGTCAGTGGCTATGTTTACGTCCGTGACGACCGCCGTGAGCAGCGCGATGAATTATCTGCTGGAGCTGGCGATTATAAGAGACGGTTCATGGCATGTGAGTACGCTGGCGCAGGACGTAGCAAAGACCAGGGAGTTTGTGGAAAATTCGGAGGTTGACACGGCGGCTGTGTGGGGCGACGTGGCCTATATCAAACTGGACGCTGTGGAGAAGAAAGACATCCCGTATTTGCACATCGGCGGATTCTCCGGAGATTTTCCGACTCTTTTGCATGTTGAAATGACAGAGGGACGCCTGCCGCAGAATTCTTCGGAGATCATAGTACCGTCGGATCTGGCGCAAAAGGGAGTGATTTCCTGCGGGGTGGGCGCCAAAATCAGCAAAGAGGCAGGCGTGCGACGGGAGAAGGCCAGCGGCAACGCCATATGGCAGGACTGGGCGTATGAACCGGAGAATGAGGAGTTTGTCAGCCGCGGCGTCAGAACCTATACGGTAGTGGGAGTCTATAAGAGCGCCGGATTTGGCTACTGGGGAACCGGGGGGACGGCGGGATATGAGGCGCTGACGCGTCTGGATTCCCATGTAACTCCGGCGCAGGAAATGGCATATGCGACGTTGAAGAAGCCGGAGAAGGCAGATGCCTTTGTGGAGAAAATGAATAAGAAGGGGTATGACCTCAATATCAATTATACCTATCTTGAAATCACAGGTTACAGAAAAAGCACCATGAAGACGATATTAAACGGCCTGGAGGCGGCGCTCATGGGGATTATTGCCTTTGGCTCCATTGCCCTGATCTACAATTCCTTTTCCATATCCGTGAACGAGCGGAAGCGCGAGTACGGGCTGCTCTCCTCCATAGGGGCCACGAGGCGGCAGCTGAGATGGAGCGTTCTCACAGAGGCCGTTATGGTGAGCGCCATCGGTGTTCCGCTGGGATTGCTGGCGGGAATCGGGGGAATATCCCTGACCTTCTATCTGCTCAGGGATAAGTTTGCCCTTATTATGAATGGCTCAGAAGGCCTTACCATTCACATGTCGGCCACTCTGTGGTCGGTGGTTGTGGCGGCTGCCGTGGGATTTGTCACGGTGCTCATATCGGCCTGGATTCCTACCAGAAAGGCGCTGAAGCTCAATCCGATCGAGGCGATCCGGCAGAATACGGATATTGTAGTGCGGCCGCAGAAAATCAGGACTTCCCGGTTGACGGGACGGTTGTTTGGACTGGAGGGGACGCTGGCCTCCAAGAATTATAAGAGAAACAGAAGAAAGTACCGCGCGGTGGTATTCTCTCTGTTTATCAGTGTGGTGCTCTTTGTCTCGGCCAGC
This sequence comes from uncultured Lachnospiraceae bacterium, assembly GCA_947629865.1. GTDB lineage: Bacteria > Bacillota > Clostridia > Lachnospirales > Lachnospiraceae > Eubacterium_F. The sequence continues at coordinate 2,523 of CANRFJ010000007.1, forward strand.
AGCTTCTGTGACTACATGAGGACGACTCTGAATGATATAATAGATGATTATAAATACGACCTGTACACATTTGTGCCTGTAAACAAGCCGAAAGACATAAAGACGTTGGAAAATATGTACAAATCCATCTCCTCGTCCAGTGGGGTTACAGAGAGCAGCCTGTATTATACCCTGTATGATGTGGCGATTAAGACGTCGGGGGAAAATCTTTCAGACCTCAACTATCAGATCACCACGGGAGAGGAAAAACCGGAGGAGAAATCGGAACTGAAAAAGGAGATTGTGGTAGATAATGTATTCATGCTTTTCATGCCGGACGGGGAATTTGAAAAATTTCTGGAAAAATATAATCTGCCGGCAGAGGAGTGCATGGACGCCGCTCACCCAAAAGCGCTGCTCTGTGCCGATACCGTCACCTACGATACGCAGACAGAGAAGTACCGTCATGACCGTCTGTTAGACAAGACGCCGGACAAACTGAAACTTGGAATCATCCACTGGCCGGACGAGGAGGAGGAAGATGAGGAGGAATACGAACAGCTGAGTCCGGAGGAGGAGAGAGGCATAGAGAACTGGCAGACCATTGAGATCGCTCAGAGGCTTGAGGAGGCGCCGGGAGAGCTTTATGAGGCCGGACGGCAGATCACTCTCATCTATCCTCTGAGCGCTATGGAAGCATTTGTCTCCAAAAAGGAAGCGGCCGGTTTGGATTTCAGCAGCGTCATGAGTTTTTCAGCGCAGGATCCGGCGGAGTTAGAGGAGAAGATCCATGATGTCTGCACACTGGAAGAATCGGTTTTCAACGCGGCGGATGAAGCGAAACTGAATCGGGCGGCCATGCTGATTGTAAACACGTTTTCCTACGGCTTTATCATTCTGATTTCACTGATTGCTATGGCTAATGTATTTAATACCATTTCGACCAATGTGATTCTACGTCGGCGTGAATTTGCCATGCTCCGCTCGGTGGGAATGTCGCGGAAGGGCTTCAGGAAGATGTCGAATTATGAGTGCCTGCTCTATGGGATAAAGGGACTTGTCTATGGCATACCGGTGGCAGTCGGGATCACGGCCCTTATCTGGCAAGCCGCGGAGATGGGTTATGAGCGGAACTTTTATATCCCGTGGTACAGCATTGCGATCGCGGCGGGAAGCGTCTTTGTCGTAGTATTTGTCACCATGCTGTATGCCACCCGCAAAATCAGCAGGGACAATGTGGTAGATGTACTAAAAGAGGATAATTGATTAGAAGCCGTTGACATAAAATGGAAGCGGTGTTAAGATAAAAAGGCGATTGGCGAATTTGCGCCAGCCGCCTTTTTATCTTACATAAAACAATGTAGGGAGGAACACATATATGTTATCCAAGTTTAGCGTAAGACGGCCGTATACCGTACTGGTAGCAGTGGTGCTGATTCTGGTTCTGGGAGGGCTGTCTTTTCGAAATATGAGTACGGACTTTCTGCCCAGCATGGAACTGCCCTATGCCATTGTCATGACGACCTATGGCGGCGCCAGCCCGGAGGAGGTAGAGAGGGCGGTGACGGATCCGGTAGAGCAGGCGATGGCCAGCATCAATAACGTAAAGACGGTTCAGTCGATGTCCATCAGCAATATGTCGCTCGTTATTCTGGAATTTAACGAGGGGACAGACATGGCTTCTACAACTGTAGACATGCGGGAAAGCCTGGATATGGTGACAACCCAGTGGGACGATGGGATCGGAAGCCCTACTATTATGAAACTGAATCCGGACATGATGCCGGTTATGGTGGCGGCTCTGGACTATGACAATCTGGAGAGCACAGAGGTGTCAGAGAAGGCCGACGCCGATATAATCCCTGAGCTGGAGAGCGTGGAGGGAGTGGCCTCGGTGAACGCATCGGGCGAGGTGCAAAAAAAGATCGACGTTATTATCCAACAGGATAAGATTGATAAAATGAACAAAAAGGTTCAGGCGGCCATCAACGGGGAATTGCAGGAGGCCGAGGATAAGCTTTCTGAGAACCGCGACAAGCTGGAGAAGGGGAAGAAGACGCTGGATTCCCAGAAGGAGAAAGCGGCGGATAAGATGGCGAAGGGGGAGACTAAGCTCCATACGGCCACAGAGCAGATTAAGGACGGCCTCACGGCCATCGACGCCCAGATCAAGACGGTGAAGGAGCAGCAGAAGACGCTGAAGACCTCGGAGAAGCAGGTGAATGAGGGCCTCGCCGCCATTGCCAAAAACAAGACGCAGTTGAACACTACCCTGTCTTCGCTGAAGACGACGAAGACGCAGCTGGAGGCGGCCAAAAAAGCGCTGGATCAGCTGACGGCGCAGGAGACCACGCTTCAGGGGCAGATCGCGGCGCTGGGCGTCAACGCACCGGCCAATCTGAAGACGGCGCTCACCTCGGTTCAGACACAGCTCAAGGTGCTTCGTGAGCAGCTGAAGAAGCAGGGGCTGGAGGAAAAGGATCTGCCGGCCAAAATCACCGAGGTGAATAAGGGGATCACTCAGGCGGAGTCCGGCCTGTCGCAGATCGAGACACAGGAAAAGACGCTGGATAAGAATAAAAAGAAGATTACTGCGGCGAAGAAGAAGATAGAAAAAGGCCTGAAAAAGATGAAGCAGGCCAAAAAGAAACTCAAAGACGGCCAGACCACTACCGGTAAGGCGCTGGAGGAGCTGAACAAGCAGAAGATCCTCGCCGGTATCCAGATGAGTGTGGCGGAGGCGCAGATGAACAGCGGCACGGAGAAACTCAGTGAAGCTGAGAGTCAGATGAAGGATACGAAGAAGACTACGAAGGAAAATGCCCGACTGGATCAGATCATCACAAAGGAGATGGTGGAAAATATCCTCAAGGGCGAGAACTTCGATATGCCATCGGGTTATATCACCGAGGAGGACGCCTCTTATCTGGTGCGGGTGGGCGACAAGATCGAGGACGTGAAAGATATGCGGGACATGGTGATCTGCGACATGAACATTGACGGCCTGTCCCCGATCAGACTGGGAGATGTGGCGGACGTGGCGGAGACGGACAACGCAGACGATGTCTATACGGTTGTCAACGGAAGTCCGGCCGTGGCCGTCACGATACAGAAGCAGTCCGGGTTCTCCACGGGAGACGTCACGGACGCTCTGCAGGATAAATTCCAGGAGCTGGAGGAAAATAACGAGGGACTGCACATGTCTATCCTGATGAACCAGGGCGTATATATCGACCTGGTCGTGGACGCAGTGCTGGAGAATCTCCTGCTGGGAGGCGGGCTGGCTATTCTGATTCTTCTGCTCTTTCTCTGGGATTTGCGGCCGACTATTATTGTGGCATGTTCCATTCCGCTCAGCGTAGTTGCCGCCGTGGTGGCTATGTACTTCAGCGGCGTGACGCTGAATATTATCTCCCTCTCCGGCCTGGCGCTGGGAGTCGGAATGTTAGTGGATAACTCGGTCGTCGTGATTGAAAATGTATTCCGGCTGCGGAAGGAGGGCTATTCGGCCAGAAAGGCGGCTGTCGCGGGGGCCAGCCAGGTGGCGGGAGCCATCGTTGCGTCCACCCTCACGACGGTGTGCGTATTTGTCCCCATTATTTTTACCGAGGGAATTACCAGGCAGCTGTTTGTGGATTTGGCGCTGACGCTTGCCTATACGCTGGGGGCCAGTTTGCTGATTGCCCTCTCTCTGGTACCGGCGATGTCGGCGGGCATGATCCAGCGGCTGAACAACAAGGAGTCCCGCGTGATCGGCAGGGTACAGAAGGTTTATGGAGGTATGCTGGCAAGGCTGCTGCGGTTAAAGCCGGTGGTATTGGGGCTGGCCGTTGTGTTCCTTCTGCTGTTTGCTTTCCTTGCGGTACAGAACGGCACGTCTATGATGCCTGAGATGGAGAGCACCCAGATGACGGTCAATCTCACCACGGATGACGACAAGGATTTTAACGAGACAAAGGAGATATCCAATGAGGCGATGGAAAAAATCCTTGAGGTGTCCGATGTGGAGAAAGTGGGAGCCTATACGGGCAGCGGCACGTCCATGTCCATGCTGACAGGCGGAGGCGAGAACAATACGGTGACGATGTATGTGCTTCTCAAGGAGGAGCGCGAACTGGACAACGAGGAAGTGGCGGCGCAGATAGAACAGAAGACGGAGAATCTGGACTGTGAGATTGAGGTCAACGCCTCGGCCATGGATATGAGCGCCTTGATGGGCGAGGGAGTGAGGATACTTGTAAAGGGAAAAGATCTGGACACCCTCCAGAAAGTCTCAGAGGAGGTCATGGACAGACTGGGAGAGGTGGACGGACTGCGTGAGATCACAAATGGCCTGGAGGAGGCCGGACAGGAGTACCGTGTGACGGTGGATAAGGCGAAAGCCATGAAGTACGCCCTGACGGTGGCCCAGGTGTACCAGCAGGTGAGCGCGAAGGTATCGGAGGCCTCCTCTGCCTCGACAGTCTCTACCGACACCGAGGATCTGGGTATATATGTGAGCGCATCGGCGGACATGGAGATGAACCGGAAGGAACTCCGCAACATGAAGATTGAATACACCGATACGGCAACCCAGAAGAAAAAGAAGGTGCGTCTGAGTAAGATTGCCGAATTTTCCACGGCGGACTCGCCGAACACCATCAGCCACACCGGACAGATGCGCGTGCTCACGGTGTCGGCCGCCATAGATGAGGATTACATTGTCAGCAATGTGAGTGCGGATGTGCAGCAGGCGCTGTCCGATTATGAGCCGCCGGCCGGATATGTGATTGAATTTGACGGCGAGGACGAGGCCACTCAGGAGGCCATGGGCCAGGTGCTTTTGATGCTGACGCTTGGTATTCTCATCATGTATCTGATTATGGTGGCGCAGTTTCAGTCCCTGCTCTCGCCGTTTATTATCCTCTTTACCATTCCGCTTGCTTTTACCGGCGGTTTCATGGGACTGTGGATCAGCGGGAGCGATGTGAGTGTCATGGCGATGATTGGATTTGTCATGCTCTCCGGTATTATAGTGAACAACGGTATCGTGCTGGTGGACTATACCAATCAGCTGCGCCGGGGCGGTATGGAGAAGCGTCAGGCCCTGGTCGAGGCCGGTATCACCCGTCTGCGCCCGATTCTCATGACGGCGACGACGACCGTTCTCGGACTGATTCCGATGGCCCTCGGCGGGCGCATGGGAGCCGACATGACGCGGCCGATGGCAATCGTAACGATCGGAGGATTAACTTATGGTACACTTTTGACGCTGTTTGTGGTACCATGTATATATGATTTACTGAATCGCAAAAAAGATATAACGGAAAAAGAGGTTTAAGGAAGATGAATCAACCCATTGGTGTTTTTGATTCCGGTGTTGGCGGCCTGACGGTGGCCAGGGAGATTATCCGCCAGCTGCCGGGAGAGAGCCTTGTATATTTTGGCGATACGGCCCGCGTGCCCTACGGCAGCAAGTCCAAAAAGACAGTGTGCAAGTACAGCCGGCAGATTGTGAATTTTCTCATGACAAGGAATGTAAAGGCCGTTGTCATTGCCTGCAATACGGCCAGCGCCCTGGCCGTGGAGGAGATTCGGGACATGGTGGACGTGCCGGTCGTGGACGTGGTAGAGCCGGGCGCCCGTATGGCGGCCGCCTCCACGAAGAATAAGAGTATCGGCATACTGGGAACCGAGAGCACGATAAAGAGCGGTATCTATGAGCAGTATCTCCACAGGCTGGATTCGGGGATCACGGTTGTCAGCAAGGCCTGTCCCCTCTTTGTCCCGTTAGTGGAGGAGGGGCTCTTAGAGGATCGTGTGACGGAGGATATCGTCGCCCGCTATCTCCATGAGATGAAGGAGTACGAGATCGACGCCCTGGTGCTCGGCTGCACCCACTACCCGTTGCTCAGGGGAGTGATCGGCCGTGAGATGGGAGAATCGGTAAAACTGGTAAATCCCGCTTATGAGACGGCGAAGTCCCTGAAGGAGCTTTTGCGCGAGGAGGAGCTTCTGGCATCTCCGGAGGCGCCTGTCACCTATGAGTACTATGTCAGCGACGGCGTGGAGAGGTTTATCTCCTTTGCAGATGCGGTGCTTCCCTGCCATGTGGACAAAACCACAGTCGTGGACATCGAGGCCTATTGATCGAATGAGACAAAAGCCCCCTGCATATACTGAGGCAGGGGGCTTTCTATGGATAGGAGAAAAAGGAGAACGCTCTGGGCCACGGCCTGTGTGCTGCTGTTTTTCAGTACAGCATGGCTGTCCGGCCTTCTGGCGTCCGGCGTTCGGGCCAGACAGGAACCGCCGTTTGGGCAAAATCTGGAGGCGTTGCGCCGCTTTGACATTGCGGCGGAGCACCTGGAAAAACTGGAGCCCTGGACGGAGGAGAGCCTCGAAAGGCTGACGGTCGGTTTTTTGTATAACGGCGGCAAATTGGAGAGGACGGATCGCCTGTGCCATGCGATGTCCTGGTATTCGCTCCTTCTTCCGCGGGAGACGGCGGACGGGTATAAAAAGGTATTTAAAAGTGTGCTGGCGGACGCGGTGTATTTTCCCGTGGCCGAAGACCGCACCGGCGCGGCGGAGGTTCGGTACGAGGATTCATGGGGCGGAAGGCGTACCTATGGCGGCGACAGGCGCCACGAGGGGACGGATCTGATGGGCGGCGACAGGGAGAGGGGATATTTTCCCATTGTCAGCGTCAGCGAGGGCGTGGTGGAGAAAAAGGGATGGCTGCGGCTGGGCGGCTACAGACTGGGGATACGGGCGCCCGGCGGCGCTTATTTTTATTATGCCCACCTGGATCACTATGCGGACGGGCTGGAGGAGGGAATGGAGGTGAGGGCCGGAGACCTGATTGGCTTCATGGGGGATTCCGGTTACGGGGAGGAGGGGACAGTGGGCCGATTTGCCGTGCACCTCCACTTCGGGCTGTATCTGGATATAGGGAAGAAGGAGACGAGCATCAACCCCTATGAACTGCTCCGCTATCTGGAAAAAAAGCCTCGGATTCCCTTTGAGAGGGTGTCGTCAGGGGTTCACAGCGGGGAAAATTTGTGATACACTAAGGGGGACGGTTCGGAGCGCCGGACTGGCAGCGGGCGACTGTGAATACTACTTTATATAAGCCAAGGAGATAATTGCGAATGAAGATAGAAAAGGGAGAGTGGGGCTACCTCAACAGGCAGAAGAAAATGAATCTGCTGTGCCTGGCCGGATTTGTTCTGGCAGGCGTGGCCATTTTTCTGGTGGGATACTTGTGGACGCATACGAGAGCCAATATTTTTACGGTGTTGGCGATTCTGATGGTGCTTCCGGCGGCTAAGCGGATTGTGGCGCTGGTGGTGCTGCTTCCCAGAAAGAGCGTGGGCAGGGAGCGGTATGAGCGTGTAAGGGAAATGGCGGGGGACGGCATTTTGCTCGTGGACTATGTATTTACCTCCACGGAGAAAATCATGTGCCTGGATTTCCTGTTCATAAAAAACGGAAATGTGCTCGCTGTACCGGCGGCGGGACAGGACGTCGAATACATAAAAAAATACCTGACGGACAGCGTGCACAGGGCGGACGCCTCGTTCCACGTCCAGCTGGCGGACTCGGATAAGAAGCTGCGGAGTCAGATGGAGCGGCTGGCGGAGAGTCCGGCGTCGCCGGAGAGTGAGCAGGCCGTCCTGAGCGCTCTGCGCATATTGGCGGTGTGAGGAGAGCGAATGAGAGAGCTTGTAATTGGAAAAAATGAGAGCGGCCAGCGCATGGATAAATTTCTCAGGAAATACCTGAAGGAGGCCTCCGGTGGTTTTATCTATAAAATGCTCCGCAAGAAAAATATCAAATTAAACGGTAGGAGAGCAGAGGGAAGGGAGATGCTGGCGGAGGGAGACCGGATAGAGGTCTATTTTTCTGAGGAAACCCTGCGCAGATTCTGCGGCGGCGGGGAGCGCGTCTATCCCGTCACGGAATTGGACATGGTATATGAAGATGAGGAACTGGCGCTCATAAACAAACCGGCGGGTATGCTCTCGCAGAAGGCCGGGCCGGAGGACGTCAGCCTGGTGGAGTATTTTCTCGGCTATCTGGTGGCGGAGGGAAAGTGGAGACCGGCGGCGCCGGCCGACGCCGCGCCGGACACGCCCGCGGACATATTTACGCCGGGTATCTGCAACCGGCTGGATTTTAACACCAGCGGTCTTGTCATAGCGGGCAAAAGTCTGCGGGCGTTGCAGAAGATGTCCGAGATTATACGAGAGCGCAGGCTGGAGAAATATTATCTGACAATTGTGGAGGGAGTGATGAGGGAACCGGCCCGCATATGCGGCTATCTGGCAAAGGACGCGGCCCGGAACAGGGTGCGGATATTTGACAGCGAAGGAGAGGGCCGTTCCCGTATCGAGACCGCCTATGAGCCCGTCGCGGACAACGGCCGTTACACCCTGCTGCGGGTTCAGCTGATAACGGGTAAAACCCATCAGATCCGGAGTCATTTGTCCAGCATCGGACACCCCCTGCTAGGGGATAAAAAATATGGCGGACGTCCCTGCCCGTGGGTGGACTCCTATTTTCTCCACGCCGGGGAGCTTGTATTCCCGACGCTGCCGGAGCCGTTCGGAGCGGTGAGCGGAAAGCATTTTTACGCCTCCCCGCCGGAGAAATTTACTGCCGCGAGGGAAAGGCTGTTTGGATAAAAAATATATACAGGCGCTTTTGGCGCGCCGGAAAGTGAGGAAACTATGAAACGTGCGGTTATGTTATTTGCAGAGGGATTTGAGACAGTGGAGGCTCTTATGGCGGTCGATATCCTGCGTCGGGGCGGTGTGGAGGTCACGATGGCATCGATCAATGAGGACGAGACGGTTGCCAGTTCCCACGGCGTGCGCGTGGAGATGGACGCGGTTCTCGGTGAGGTGAAACTGATGGATTACGACGCCATCATTCTGCCGGGAGGGATGCCCGGCACGATTCATCTGGGCGAGAGCGGGGCGGTGAAAAAGGCGCTGCTTGCTATGAACGATGCGGGAAAGATTGTGGCGGCAATCTGCGCGGCGCCGGGAGTGCTCGGCAGGCACGGACTCCTGGAGGGCAAGACGGCGTGCAGCTATCCCGACCACGAGTGCAATCTCACAGGAGCTGCGGTTTCGAGGGAACCGGTGGTTATCGACGGCAATATCGTCACCAGCCGGGGACTGGGAACGGCCATGGAATTTGCTTTTACCCTGCTGGAGATGTTAGAGGGCAGGGAGAAGGCGGATCAGATAAAAGAGGCGATTGTCTATCAGGAGTTAGCGTAATATGGCGACATGGAATTCGAGGGGGCTCAGGGGTTCCTTTCTGGAGGAACTTGTAAATCTGACGAATGAAAAATACAGAAGCCAGAAACTGGCGCTGATCCAGAAGGTGCCCACGCCAATCAAGCCCATCAACATAGACAAGGACACGAGGCACATCACGCTGGCCTATTTTGAGCAGAAAAGTACCGTGGATTACATCGGCGTGGTGCAGGGGATTCCGGTGTGCTTTGACGCCAAGGAGTGCGCCAAGGACACGTTCCCGCTGGCCAATGTCCACGAGCACCAGATTCGTTTTATGCAGGAATTTGAACAGCAGGAGGGCGTTGCGTTTTTGCTGATTTATTTTAAGGGACGTGACTGCTTTATGTACCTGCCTTTTTCGCATCTGTACCGTTTCTGGGAGAGAATGGAATCCGGCGGGCCGAAAAATTTCAAGTATGAGGAGTTGGATCCTTCCTTTGAGATTTCCACCTATTCGGGGACATTCGTACACTATCTTGAGCAGATTCAGATGGACATTGAGCGGCGCTAGGCGGCGAGACGCCGCTGTCGGAAAACAGACGAAATTGTGGAACAAATTACCAAAATAAAAATTTTATCCGTGGTTACAATAGTATCAGATAACCGAATGAAAGGCGGCTGCGTTTCTAAAAGGATAAGTCCGGAAGGGAAAATTCGAAAAGGAATGTGGTTGTCTGCCCATTCCTTTATCTTTACTATAAATCAAGAAACCACGGAGGTGAAAAAGAATGGCAAGCAAGAACAGCGGATCCAGAATGGAAGTACCACAGGCTAAAGAGGCTATGAACCGATTCAAGATGGAAGTAGCAAACGAGATCGGCGTAAACCTGAAGGACGGCTACAACGGAGACCTGACTTCCCGCGAGGCGGGCTCGGTCGGCGGCGAGATGGTTCGTCAGATGATCAGGAAACAGGAAGAATCCATGAAATAATATCGCGATAGAAAAAAGCGGTAAAACCGGACTGTTTTTATACAGACCGTGAGAAAATACCCTCCCGTCCATTCGAGCCGATTACGGCCCGAATGGACGGGAGGGTATACTTTTGGGCGGCGATATTTTTGTCATGAAGACGGAGGGGGAGCGCATATAGTAGAGGGAAAAGTCTTATATGACAAGGAGCCTCTATGTATAATTATTATCCCTTTGTAAATTATCCCTTTCCCTATGCTTTCGACGAAATGGAACCCTATATTGACATACAGACCATGTATCTCCACATGACGAGACATCTGCAGGCTTATGTGGACAATCTGAACCGGATCTTAAAGCCGTATCCCCAGTGGCAGAGGGTGCCGCTGGAGGCGATGCTGTCCGATATAACCGCCCTGCCGGAGGAGATCCAGACGCCGGTGAAAAATAACGGAGGCGGCGTATATAACCACCGGTTCTTTTTTGCCGGCATGATGAACAGCGGGCAGCAGCCGGCGGGAAGGCTGTCCAGACAGATCGACGAGCAGTACGGAGGACTTTCAAATTTTTATGTGAAATGGAAAAAAGCCGCAATGTCGGTATTTGGTTCCGGCTATGCCTGGCTTGTGATGGACGGGGAGCAGAATCTGGAGATAATCACCACAGCCAACCAGGATACGCCCCTGGCATACCGGCTGACTCCCGTGATGACCATTGACGTGTGGGAACACGCCTATTATCTGAAACACAAAAACCGCCGGAGCGACTACATAGACGACTGGTTTCGGGTGGTGAACTGGAGGCGGGCGGAGGCCCTTTTCGACGAGGCCGCGAGGAGCGCCGGAGATTAAATTTAAATTTGATGAAAACCGGACTTGCATAATTAGGCCCGAAATAGTATAATTGTAGTGTAAAAGCACGAGTGGCTCAGGGGTGGAGCATCTGCTTCCCAAGCAGAGGGCCGCGGGTTCGAATCCCGTCTCGTGCTTTTTTCTGTGGCAATTTTCCAAATTCGCCCCGCTGCGGAGACCGCGTAAAAAATACGGCAAAATACAATATATCCGTGTAAATACAATTAAACAGTATGGATAAAAGTTGTAAATACTCCTTATAATGGTAAAAAAGGAGTGTTTCCCTATGAACAGAATGAGACAGCTGCGGGAGGAGAGAAAGATCACGCAGGAGGATTTGGCCTTCGAACTGGATGTTTCCCAGCAGAGAATCAGCAAGATCGAGCGCAACCTGACGCCGATGAACGAGAACCTGATTGCAAAGAGCGCCAGGTTCTTTGGCGTGACGGCGGATTATCTTCTGGGACTCAGCGATATAAAGCTGGAGTTTGAACAGGAGGAGGTCGCTCCGGGGAGTCTGAGCCAGATAAGGGTACAGGAAATGCTGCACCTTCTCTCGCGGCTGGACAGTGAGGGACAGGAGATGGTTCTCGACGTGGGGAAACGCATTGCCAGTTACATCGACAGTTCTGACCGATCTTCCGGATATTGACGCCCTTCTATGTAAAATGCACAAAAACCCTTTTTGTGCCCGAACATTTTAGTCACAATGACAAAATTGGGGAAAAAACTGAAAATTTGTTGAATAAATCCGCTCCTGCCGATATAATGTAAGTGTTAAATTCTGAACAGATGTCGAAAGGAGTTCGTTATGAGCGAAAATGTTTGTCTTGAAAAGCAGCCGCTGTGTGATGAGATGCTGCAGAAAATGGACGCTTACTGGCGCGCTACCAACTACTTATCAGCAGGGCAGCTGTATCTGCTGGATAACCCGTTGCTGCGCAAGCCGCTTACAAAGGAGCACATTAAGAAAAAGATCGTCGGCCACTGGGGGACGGTACCGGGACAGAACTTTGTGTATGTTCACTGTAACCGTGTCATCAAGCGGTACGATCTGGATATGATTTATATTTCCGGCCCGGGACACGGCGGCAACTTTATGATTGCCAACACCTATCTGGAAGGAACCTACAGCGAGGTATATCCGAATATCAGCCAGGACGAGGAAGGTATGCAGAAGATGTTTAAGCAGTTCTCCTTCCCGAGCGGTGTGCCGAGCCACTGTGCGCCGGAGACGCCGGGCTCCATCAATGAGGGCGGTGAGCTGGGCTATTCGATCGCCCATGCCTTCGGAGCCGTATTTGATAATCCGGATCTGATCGCAGTGGCCGTAGTCGGCGACGGCGAGGCGGAGACGGGCCCGCTGGCGACCTCCTGGCATTCCAATAAATTCTTAAATCCGGTCAATGACGGCGCGGTACTTCCCATTCTCAACATGAACGGCTACAAGATAAGCAACCCGACGGTATTCGCCCGCCTCTCCCACGAGGAGGTCGAGCACTTCTTCCGGGGCTGCGGCTGGAATCCGATTTTTGTAGAGGGCGACGATCCGATGACGATGCACAGGCAGATGGCGGAGGCGATGGATTCCGCTATCGAGCAGATCAAGGCCATTCAGAAAAACGCCCGTGAGAACAGCGATGCAGACAGACCGGTCTGGCCGATGATCGTACTTCGCACGCCGAAGGGCTGGACGGGGCCGAAGGTAGTGGACGGACAGCGAATCGAGGGCTCCTTCCGCGCCCATCAGGTGCCGATAACCATGGAGAAGCCGGAGCATCTGCAGCAGCTGCAGGAGTGGCTGGAGAGCTATCATCCGGAGGAACTTTTCGATGAGAGCGGACGGCTGATACCGGAACTGGCAGAGCTGGCGCCGGAGGGAAATGCCCGCATGGGAGCCAATCCTCACGCCAACGGCGGCCTTTTGTTAAAAGACCTCCGGCTTCCGGATTTCCGCGAGTATGGCATCGAGGTGGATCCGGGCAAGACCAAAGCCCAGGATATGATTGAACTGGGCGGTTATATCCGCGACATATTCAAACTGAATGAGGAAAATAAAAACTTCCGTATCTTCGGGCCGGACGAGTCCATGTCCAACCGCCTGTATCATGTCTTTGAGGAGCAGAACCGCGCATGGAATGCCGAGATGTACGACGAGGACGACTGCCTGGCGCAGGACGGGCGCATTATGGACGGTATGCTCTCCGAGCACATGTGCGAGGGCTGGTTAGAGGGCTATCTTCTGACGGGACGCCACGGGTTCTTCGCCAGTTACGAGGCGTTTATCCGTATCGTTGACTCCATGGCCGCACAGCACGCAAAATGGCTGAAGGTGACAAATCAGCTCTCGTGGAGACAGCCGATTGCCTCCCTGAACTTTATCCTTACATCGAATGTGTGGCAGCAGGATCACAATGGATTTACCCATCAGGATCCGGGCTTTTTAGACCACATTGCCAATAAAAAAGCAGACGTAGTGCGCATGTATCTGCCGCCGGACACCAACTGTCTCCTCTCCTGCTTCGACCACTGCATCAAGAGTAAGAATTATGTCAACGCGATTGTGGCCTCCAAGCACCCAAGCTGCCAGTGGCTGTCCATGGAGCAGGCGGTAAAACACTGTACCCAGGGCATTGGCGTGTGGGAGTGGGCGAGCAACGACCAGAACGAGGAGCCGGATCTGGTAATGGCATGTTGCGGCGATACTCCGACGCTGGAGACGCTGGCGGCCACTACGATTCTCCGCGACGCCATGCCAGAGCTGAAAATCCGCGTGGTAAATGTTGTGGATCTGTTTAAGCTGGAGTCTGACTCCAGGCACCCGCACGGACTGAGCGACCGCGAATACGACGCGCTTTTCACGAAGGACATACCGGTAATATTTGCATTCCATGGTTATCCGACGCTGATTCACGAGCTCACCTACGAGCGCCACAACAAAAACTTCTCCGTTCATGGCTATCTGGAGGAGGGAACGATTACTACGCCGTTTGACATGCGTGTCCAGAATGAGATCGACCGCTTTAATCTGGTAAAGGATGCGGTTATGCATCTGCCGCAGCTGGGCAACCGCGGCTCCTACCTGATTCAGCAGATGAACGACAAACTGGTAGAGCACAAGCAGTACATCGCAGAGTACGGTCAGGATTTGCCGGAGATACGCGATTGGGAATGGCACACGAACTAATTCCAGACAGTTTTTGCGACACTTACAAAAAGGACGGGGCCGGTCTTATGCCGGTTTCGTCCTTTGATATACTGTGGGGAAAATAAGGGACAGGAGGTAAAGGCTATGGAGGATACGCTCTCTGCAAAGACAGCTTCTGTGGAATCTGTTTCCATGAAGATAATTGCCAGAGTGCACAGTGATTTCACAGAAAAATTCGGCATACCCCGTCAGAGCGGTCTGGCCCGCTCGCTGGAGTCTGCCGTGGTATTCGAGCCGGAATACCGGAATCCGGACGCTCTCCGCGGACTCGAAGGGTTTTCACATATATGGCTGCTGTGGCAGTTTTCGGAGTGTGTGCGTCCGGGCTGGTCGCCCACGGTGCGCCCGCCCCGTCTGGGCGGCAACGAGAGGCGGGGCGTATTTGCCACCCGCTCTCCCTTCCGTCCCAATGAAATCGGGCTCTCCGCCGTCCGGCTGCTGCGCATGGAAAAGCGTCCGCGGCTCGGTACGGTTTTGATCGTGGGCGGCGCGGATCTGCTGGACGGGACGCCCGTTTTGGACATCAAGCCCTATCTTCCCTTTGCGGACAGCCATCCGGAGGCGACGGGCGGATTCGCGGATCAATGTCCGGACAGACGCCTGGCGGTGGAATTTCCGGAGCGTTTTTTACAGAAGGTTCCACCGGAAAAGCGCGGTGCGCTGAGGGAGGTTCTGGAGAATGATCCGCGCCCGTCGTACCAGCAGGATACCGGACGCATCTATGGAATGAAATTCGGCGGCTGCGACATACGCTTCCGCGTGCAGGACGGAACACTGAGAGTCTGCGGGGTGGAGAGAGTGGAACTGTCACCGGAGAGGAGGAACGGGAATTATGGAATATCAGACATTGAGCCATAGCTTTCCGCCTGTGTGGGATTCCGAGTCGGAGTGGCTGATCCTCGGCAGCTTCCCCTCCGTAAAGTCCAGGGAGCAGGGATTCTTCTACGGGCACCCGGGGAACCGCTTTTGGAAGGTTATATCTACAGTGGTAGAATGTAAAGAACCCGTCACAGTGGAGGAGAAGAAGAAAATGCTCCACGAGCATCATATCGCGCTGTGGGACGTGATAAAGAGCTGCCGGATCAGGGGCTCCAGCGACAGCAGTATCCGTGATGTGGTGGCAAACGACATCTCTCCGATTCTTGAACAGTCACGGATCCGCGCTGTCTTTGCCAATGGGAGGACGGCGGAGCGGCTGTATGACCGCTACATCTATCCCCGGACGGGTATTCCAATCACGGCCCTGCCCTCCACCAGTCCCGCCAATGCCGCCTGGTCTCTCGACAGACTAATCGAGGCATACAGCCGGATTGTGGAAGAATACGCCGGGGGCACTTGTCATTTTCCCGCAAAACACCTATAATGGAAGTGAGGTGCTGGAAAATGGCAGAGCAGAAGATGGAGATAAGGGGAATTACCGTATACTGGAGCAGAAAGCGGATAAAAAATCTGTATATTAAGATCAAGGCGCCGGAGGCCAGAGTGATGGTCTCCGTTCCTCTGCATACCTCCGATCGGGCGCTGACGGATTTTATCGAGGAGCATTGGCAGTGGATAGAGGCAAAGAGACAGGAGGTTCTGTCCGGCGCAGAGGCGGGCGGGAGTGAAGGACAGAGAGAGTACATATCCGGCGAGCGCCATGCCCTGTGGGGGGAGTGGTACGAGATGCGGGTAGAGCGCTCCCTGAAGCGCCCGCTGACGGAGTTGCGGGACAGGGAGCTCTACATGAGGGTGCCAGCCCATTCTACAGTTGAAGAACGAAGGCGGCAATTGGATCTGTGGTACCGGCAGCAGTTGGAGGAAGCCCTGCCGGAGGTCGCGGCGCGCTGCGAGGCGCGGGTGGGGAGAGAGGCGGCGGAATGGCGTTTCCGGCGCATGAAGACGAGATGGGGCAGCTGCAATATCCAGAAGAAGCGGATCTGGCTGAATATCCAGCTTGCGGAGAAGCCGGCGGACTGTCTGGAATATGTCGTCACGCACGAACTGACACATCTTCACGAGGCGGGGCACAACAAGAGGTTCTGGGGGCTGATGGACACGTTTTACCCCGACTGGCGACGGGCAAAAAAACTTCTGAACGAATAATACAGTGGATACGGGCGGCTGTCCGCCGGAGACACCGGAAATGGAGGGAAAAGAATGGCTCAGTCATATACATCACAGTATGAGAAGATGACACAGATGCCGGTTTCAAAACTGATTTTGCAGTTGGGGATTCCCACGACGCTCAGTATGCTGGTGACAAATCTATACAATATGGCAGATACATATTTTGTCAGCGCCCTTGGCAACAGCGCCAGCGGAGCCATAGGCGTTGTGTTTTCCCTGATGGCGATTCTGCAGGCCGTGGGATTTATGCTCGGCCACGGTGCAGGCAGCAACATCAGCCGCCAGCTGGGGGCGAGAAAGATCGAAAGGGCGGGGGTGTTTGCCTCCACCAGTTTTTTTATGGCGATATTTTCCGGACTGGCGATTATGGCGGGCGGTCTGCTTCTTTTGCGCCCCTTTATGAGAATGTTGGGGAGTACGGAGACGATTCTTCCCTATTCGTCCCTGTATGGGATCTTTATTCTGATCGCGGCTCCGGCCATGATTACAAGCTGTGTGCTGAATAACATTCTGCGCTATGAGGGAAAGGCGGCCCTCGCCATGGTTGGGCTCGTATCCGGCGGCGTCCTCAACATCGGAGGAGACGCCCTGTTTATCCGCGGTCTCGGCATGGGGATCGAGGGGGCCGGACTCTCCACGACCATTTCCCAATATATCAGCACACTCATTCTGTTCAGTATGTTTTTGAGAGGGCACACCCAGAGCCGTCTCAGTTTCCGGCTCTTTACGGGAAAACCGGAAGTGATATGGAACATTATATCGGTGGGGCTGCCGAGTTTTGCCAGGCAGGGGCTGAACAGCGTGTCGGTCATGGCGCTGAACTGGGAGGCGGCGGTCTATGGGGACGCGGCCATTGCGGCCATGAGCATTGTGTCTCGGTTCTGCAATTTCCTGTTCGCCGTGGGACTGGGGATCGGGCAGGGATTTCAGCCTGTGTGCGGCTTTAATTACGGGGCGGGAAAATATGGCAGGGTGAAAAAGGGATTTCTGTTCACACTGGGGCTTGGGACGCTCATACTGGGTGTGTTTGCGACCTGCGGCCTTGTGTATTCGGGGCACATTATCGGAATCTTTCGGGACGACGCCACGGTTATCTCCATCGGAACCGTCGCCCTCCGCTGGCAGTGCGTAGCCCTGTTCTTTATTCCGCTGTCAGTCTGCGGCAATATGCTGTTCCAGAGCATTGGCAAGAGCGGCCAGGCGCTGTTTTTGTCCTGTCTGCGCAGCGGCCTCTGCTTCCTGCCGATTCTTTTCATTTTCTCCGCTATCTTCGGCCTGGGCGGTATCCAGACGGCGCAGCCGGTGGCGGACATTCTGGCAAGCGTTCTCACCGTTCCCTTTGTCCTGCATTTTTTAAAGACGCTGGCGTGACTTTTCTCATTGACAGAGCTTCTATATGTTGTTATAATGTGTATATCCTACCAAAATAATATGAAAAATATGAAAAGGGGTATGCACTATGAATTCACTTATATATCTGGACAATGCGGCTACCACGAAGCTCCGGCCGGAGGCGCTGGAGGCTATGACGCCGTATTTTACGGAGTACTATGGGAATCCCTCCAGCATATATCAGTTTGCAGGCAGGGCCAAAAAAGCCATGGAGGAGGCCCGCGGGCAGATCGCGGAGGCGCTTGGCTGCAAGCCGGACGAAATATATTTTACGGCCGGAGGGAGCGAGTCCGATAACTGGGCGATCCGTGGGGCGGCCGAGGCGAAGAAGGAGAAGGGCCGCCACATTATCACCTCCCGCATCGAGCACCATGCGGTGCTGCACACCTGCGAGTGGCTGGAGAAAAACGGATACGAGGTGACATATCTGGACGTGGACGGGGACGGACTGGTATCCACGGAGGAGCTTGAGAAGGCGATTCGGCCGGACACGATTCTGATTACGATTATGTTTGCCAACAATGAGATCGGAACGATAGAGCCGGTTCGGGAGATCGGAGAGATTGCGAGACGGCATGGAATATGGTTTCACACAGACGCTGTGCAGGCCGTCGGGCATGTGCCGGTGGACGTCGCGGAGATGAATATTGATATGCTCAGCGCCAGCGCCCATAAGTTCCATGGGCCGAAGGGCGTGGGCTTCCTGTATATTAAGAATGGGATTCCGCTGCCGTCTCTGATCCACGGAGGCGCGCAGGAGCGCTCCCGCCGCGCCGGTACCCACAATGTGCCCGGCATTGTCGGCATGGGGGCGGCTCTGAAGACGGCCGTGGAAAAAATCGATGAGAATATGAAAAAGGAAATGGAGATACGCGACGCGCTGATCCGGCGCATCGAGGCGGAGATCCCCTATGTGCGCCTGAACGGGCACAGGGAGAAGCGGCTGCCGGGCAACGTCAATGTCTGCTTCCGCTTTATAGAGGGAGAGTCGCTTTTGATCATGCTGGATCAGAAGGGAATCTGCGCCTCCAGCGGTTCGGCATGTACCTCCGGCTCGCTGGATCCCTCCCATGTGTTGCTGGCAATCGGCCTGCCCCATGAAATCGCTCATGGTTCTCTGAGGCTTACCCTGTCAGAGGAGAGCACCATGGAGGAGGCGGATATGGTAGTGGACAGCCTGAAGACTATTGTGGAGCGGCTGCGGAGCATGTCCCCGCTGTATGAGGATTTTGTTAAGAAGGGAGAAAAGTGAGTATGTACAGTGAAAAGGTAATGGATCATTTTTCCAATCCGAGGAATGTGGGAGAGATAGAAAACGCGAGCGGTGTGGGCACGGTGGGAAACGCCAAGTGCGGCGACATCATGCGCATGTATCTGGATATTGACGAGGACACCGGAATTATAAAGGAGTGCAAGTTCAAGACGTTTGGCTGCGGAGCCGCCGTTGCCACCAGCAGCATGGCGACGGAATTGGTAAAGGGCAAGACGATCCATGAAGCCCTCGAGGTGACAAACAAGGCGGTAATGGAGGCGCTCGACGGTCTGCCGCCGGTCAAGGTTCACTGTTCGCTCCTGGCTGAGGAGGCCATACATGCGGCCCTGTGGGATTATGCAGAGAAGAAGGGAATCAAGATCGAGGGGTTGGAAAAGCCAAAGGCAGATATCAGCGACGAAGAATGACAAATTAAATCCACGGCTCTGTCCGGATCGTTTCCGGCGAGCCGTGGATTTTTTATGCCATGCAGGAGAATTTATCGCCTGCGGATCGCGGCGTTTCGCTCTGCCTCCGCTTTTCGTACATATACAGGCCGCCGTTACTGCCAGCCGCCGTCCAGCGTCACGATCTGGCCGGTGAAATACACAGGGGCTCTGGCAAGGAGAAGCGCCATATCGGCCGCCTCCTCCGGTGTGCCCATGCGTCCGGCCGGAATCTCACTGCATATCGCGGCAATCTCCTCATCTGAGAAGCAGTGGTTCATCGGCGTGTCGATCATGCCGCAGGCCAGGGCGTTGACGGCGATGCCGCTGGGGGCCAGCTCTCTGGCCAGGGCTCTTGTGAGGGAGTCGACGCCTCCCTTGGAGGCGGAATAGGCCGCCTCGCAGGAGGCGCCCCGACTCCCCCAGACAGAGGAGATGGTGAGAATGTGTCCGGCCTTCTCGTGCACCATGGCGGGAATGACAGAACGACAGCAGTAGAATACGGAGGACAGGTTCGTATCTATTACATTCCGCCAGTCCGGATCCGTCATGTCCGTGGCCAGTCCGATCCAGGAAATGCCGGCGCAGTTCACCAGCAGATCCACCTTTTTGAGGTGGGAGACGGCCTGCTTCATCTGGCGCTCCGCCGTCTGTCCGTCGCTCAGATCCCCGCACAGTGCGAGGACAGAAGCGCCCCGGCTCCGGCATCCTTCGGCTGTGGCGTCAAGCGCCTCTCGGTTGCGGCCGCCGATAAGAGCCAGAGAGTATCCCTCTCCTGCCAGCTTTTCCGCCACGGCTCCCCCGATGGCTCCCGACGCTCCGGTGACGATGGCGGCGGGCGGGCAAGTGTCCGGTGTTTTCATAAAACCCCTCCATTTATAAATTATATTTTTTTGTTAAACCGTGCTTTCCCCGTTACTATACCACATTTTTTTGAAAAACTGTATATTTTTAAAAAAGTTGTATATTTTTTTGCTATCTGATATAATAGGGTTTACATTTGTGCCGGAACAGGAATACTATTGTATTGGGAGGAGTCAGATGAAAAAGCAGAGTGTGGCCCGTATTATACTGAAAACCTTTTTTAAGACAATTGGAATCATGGCGCTGTTCATTGCGGTGGGGGTGCTCAGTTATTATATGACGATGCTGTACTACAAGGAGACTACGAGAGTAGAACGAAGCACGCAGTACACGCATGTTATTCCTGTAAATGCCGGCAACGAGTCAAGCAACCTGATTTACAGTTATGATGAGAAGACGAAGAAGATCAAGGCCATGGTGCTTGAACTGTTTGACGAGACTACCAAGAATATGGCCTATATCACGATTCCTGTCAATACGCAGATCACGATTTCTTCGGCGACCTATGCGGAATTGATGAAGGTGAGCCAGGAGGTGCCGCAGCTGGCAACTATGTCGGATATCAATACATACTTTTCCGGCGATGTGGCCTACGAGTATGGAATTATGATCCTGCAGGAGGAGCTGAAGGCGGACATTGGCTATTTCACGGCCATTCCCTCCGGACTTTTCGACACATATTTTGAGAGAAAATCAAAAAACAAAGAGATTTACCGGCCGACGCAGAGCCTGTTGGACAGCGCGGGGAAGTGCACGTCCAGAGACGCCATGGACGATTTTATCGAGAGTCTATGGGATAAGATTATCTCGGATATAACGCTGGATCAGAAACAGAATTATTCGAAGGCGCTGACAGAGGTGAATCGGGATTATATACGGGCATACCGGCTTCGCGGGGAAGCCCCGGGCGGGGCGTCGGGATTTAAGATGGATTCCTCGAAGAACCGCAAACTGATTAACAGGATATGGGAGTCGGAGGCCTACACGTCGTCCCAGAAGGGAACCGCCGGTCAGACAGAGTCTTCCGGTGCGTCGGGCCACTCAATCCAGATAACCAACGGAAGCGGAATCACCGGACTGGCGGCTGCCTACAGGCAGAAGCTGGAGGCGGACGGCCTCAAAGTGCTGGACGTGGGGAATTATGTGGGAGGTATACAGAAGACGACGGTGATTTATGCGAAGAAGAAAAAATGGGGCGAGCAATTGCAGAAATATTTTAAGAGCGCATCGGTTGAGGTCAAGAGTACGCTGACGAATGGAGCGGATATTGAGATTGTGCTGGGAACGCAGGACGATCTGTCATAGGTTTTGAGGCACAGGCGTGGCGGCAGTGAGAAGGAGGCGCGTTATGGGAACCAGAATACGCATCATGGATATGGAAGTGGATATGATGACTCAGGAGAACCTTCAGGCCGAAGTGTCCTCCTGCCTGTCGGACGAGTATCTGAAAGTGATCCACATGATATCTCTGGATTATATCGACTCCCATGAGCAGAACGAACTGGTAAAGCAGGTGCTGGCCCAGGCGGATCTTGTGCTGCCGGGCGAGAAGACGATTTTGTCCGCTCACCATGTGGAGGTGCTGGAGACGGGGGGTATGGTCGTCGATTACCACAGCGTGATGGGACTGCTGGAGACGCTGGATCTGGAGGAGAGGACGTTCTATCTTGTGCTGAGGGACAAAAAGGAGGCCAACACGGTCTACCGGTATCTGTCCCGACATTTTTCCAGGGATAATATAGTGGGCGTCTATGTGGCGGACGGAAACGTGGCGGAGGAGGCCCTCATCAACGACATCAACACCAAACTTCCGGATATTGTGATTCTGTCGATGGACAGCACGGAGCAGGAGGAGTGGCTGGAGAAGAATAAGGGAATGATAAATGCCAGGCTGTGTCTGGTGGTCGGAAGCGTCCTGCCGCTGATTATGCGGGACAACGTACACATTCCCCAGTGGCTTAAGAACCTTCATCTGGGCGGGGCATACCGCTTCCTGATGCGGATCCCCAACGCCTACTTTTTCAGAAAACGAATATTTAACAGGAAAATGGACGACTATATTACCAAAAAGAAACTGAGAGGGTAATCGGTTTGGTAATCGGGACGCAGACAATTTCATGGAAGAAAAAATTCAGTTCCTACGCACTCATTACCGTGGGGACTTTTCTTATGGCAGCGGGGACTAATCTGGTATACGAGCCGCTGTCGATGGTTACAGGCGGATTTGCGGGAATTGGCATTATCCTGCGGCAGTTTGTCCCGCTTCCCCTGTGGCTGGTGACGGCGGTACTGAATGTGCCGCTGTTTCTTGTGGCGGCCAGAAAGTTCGGCATGGTCTTTGTCCGGAAGACGCTGTATGCCACGGCCAGTTTTTCCCTGGCGCTGGCGCTCATACCATCGCTTCCAATCATACACGGCGATTATCTGATGGCGGCGCTGCTCGGCGGGGCGCTAAACGGGGCCGGACTGGGACTGGTCTTTGGCAGAGGCGCCTCCACAGGGGGTTCGGATCTGCTCAGCACCCTTTTGCAGCTTCTGTTTCCGGCCACGGGCACGGCGGCAATCCTCTCCTTTGTGGATGGCGCCATTGTGGTGTCCGGTATGCTGGTATTCGGCATACGGACAGGGCTTTACTCAATTGTGGCGGTGTTTGTCACGACGCGTCTGATGGATCGGATTCTGGAGGGATTAAAGTTCGCCAAACTCCTGTACATCATATCGGACAGGCCGGACAGCATTTCCGCCGCGGTCATGGAGGGCTTCAGGCGGGGAGTCACGGCCCTCAGGGGACGGGGCATGTATTCGGGCAGCCCCAAGAATGTGTTGATGTGCGCCGTGTCGCGAAAAGAGACGCCGGGGGTGATCCAGCTGGTGAAGAAGATGGACGAGAGGGCTTTTATCATTATATCCGACGTGCGGGAAATTATGGGAGAAGGGTTTGAAACATACGATTAAACGGGGCATACCGCGCTGTATTATACAAATTACACAAAAGTTTTTCAATAATTTATGAAATTTTGACATAGTGTTTTTTCGAAAAATAGTGTATAGTACAACTTAGATGTTTTATGACAAAAAATTAAATCCCAGGAGGAAGTAGAAATGGCAAGTTTATCATTGAAGAACATCAACAAAGTGTATCCGAACGGTTTCCATGCCGTTAAGGATTTTAGTTTAGAGATCGAGGACAAAGAGTTTGTCATCTTTGTAGGCCCGTCCGGATGTGGAAAGTCTACCACGCTTCGTATGATTGCCGGACTGGAGGAGATTTCCAGCGGTGAGCTGTGGATTGGCGACAAACTGGTAAACGACGTAGAGCCGAAGGACAGGGATATCGCCATGGTATTCCAGAACTACGCTCTGTACCCGCATATGTCCGTATATGACAATATGGCATTCGGCCTGAAGCTGAGAAAGGTTCCGAAAGACCAGATTGACCGTCTGGTACATGAGGCAGCGAAGATTCTGGATATTGAGCATCTGCTGGATCGTAAGCCGAAGGCTCTGTCCGGTGGACAGAGACAGCGTGTTGCCATGGGACGTGCGATTGTCCGTAATCCTAAGGTATTCCTGATGGATGAGCCTCTTTCCAATCTGGACGCCAAGCTTCGTGTTCAGATGCGTATTGAGATTTCCAAACTGCATCAGAGACTGGAGACTACAATCATCTATGTAACACATGACCAGACCGAGGCTCTTACCCTTGGTACCAGAATCGTCGTTATGAAGGACGGCGTGGTACAGCAAGTAGACTCCCCGTTGGATCTGTATATGAAGCCGAACAACCTGTTTGTTGCCGGATTTATCGGTTCCCCGCAGATGAACTTCATCGATGCGAAGGTGGTTGTGTCCGGTTCCGATGTACTGCTTATGTTCGGTACCAACTCCATCAAGCTTCCGGAGAACAAAGCGAAGAAGCTGATTGACGGCGGATACGAGGACAAGACGGTTGTATTCGGTATTCGTCCGGAGGACATCAAAGACGAGGAGATGTTCATAAGCAACTCGCCGGATACTACGCTTGAGGCGACTGTAAAGGTATACGAGATGCTGGGCGCCGAGGTATTCTTATACTTCACCGTAGACACCTATGACATCACCGTGCGTGTAAATCCGCGCACCACTGCCCGTCCCGGCGATACGATTAAGATTGCCCTTGACGGTGCAAAGATTCACCTCTTTGACAAGGAGACAGAGGAGACCATTACAAACTAATTCTGGGATAGTGATAGAAACCCGCCATATCATATGTGTGGGCAAATCCATAAAAAGCCAAAAAGGGCGTCCGGTAACGGGCGCCCTTTTTGACAACCTTCTCAAAAAATGTTACAATCAGAGGCAGGAGTAATGTGATCGTACACAAATGGAGAAGCAGGAGGTGCAGCGGTGATTTCAAATCAGATTTTACAAAACGTCATTGACGGGTTAAAGGGGATTACAAAGATTGATCTAAGTGTGATAGATACGGAGGGGAATATATTGGCGGAGACGTCGTCTGCCAATCGGGATTATGGGGAATCCGTTCGGGCTTTTGCCGACTCCGCGGCAGACAGCCAGGTGATGCAGGGCTCCCAGTTTTTTAAGGTGTATGATGAGGGGCAGCTGGAATATATTGTTGTAGTGGAGGGGGATTCCGAGGAGGTTTATACCATAGGGAAAATCGTGGTGTTCCAGATTCAAAATCTGCTGGTGGCCTACAAGGAGCGCTATGACAAGGATAATTTTATAAAAAATCTCTTATTGGATAACCTGTTACTGGTGGATATTTTCAACCGCGCGAAGAAACTGCATATCGAGATGAATGTGAGGCGTGTGGTATATATTATTGAGACCAGCAAGGAGAAGGACAACGGGGCGCTGGAGACGGTGCGGAGTATGTTCGCCGGAGGCAATAAGGATTTTATCACCGCCGTGGACGAGAAAAATATCATTCTGGTAAAGGAACTGAGTCAGAACGAGACCTATGACGATCTGGAAAAGACGGCGCAGGTCATTGTGGATATGCTGAATACCGAGGCTATGGCGCGGGTGCATGTGGCATACGGAACAATAATCAAGGATATAAAAGAGGTGTCCCGCTCCTATAAGGAGGCCAAGATGGCTCTGGACGTGGGAAAGATATTCTACAGCGATAGAAAAGTCATGGCGTACAGTAATCTGGGAATCGGGCGGCTGATCTACCAGCTCCCCATGCCGCTGTGTAAGATGTTTATACGGGAGGTCTTTGCGGAGGATACACCCGATCAGTTCGACGAGGAGACGCTGACTACCATTAATAAATTTTTTGAGAACAACCTGAATGTCTCCGAGACGTCCCGCCAGCTCTACATTCACCGGAATACGCTTGTGTACCGGCTGGATAAGCTGCAAAAGAGCACAGGCCTGGATCTCAGGGTGTTCGAGGACGCCATTACGTTCCGGATTGCGCTTATGGTAGTAAAATACATGAATTATCTGGAGACGATTGATTACTAGGGGGCATAGTGCAGAATGGACAATGAAAGAGTAGTATCTCTGGAGAGAAAGGTTCCCATGATTGCCATGGATCACATATATAAGCACTATTCTACAGGAGTAGATGCGCTGAATGATATATCAATCCGCATTGATAAGGGCGAGTTTGTGTTTGTGGTTGGAAAGAGCGGTTCGGGGAAGTCTACGTTTATCAAACTGCTTCTGAAGGAGTTGGATCCAAGCTCCGGCCGTCTGTTTGTGGGCGGACGCCAGGTGACAAGGCTGAAGCGGAAGCAGATTTCCATGTACCGGCGCAAGATCGGAGTGGTGTTTCAGGATTTCCGTCTGTTGAAGAACAAGACGGTATTTGAAAATGTGGCGTTTGCCCAGCAGATCATTGGCATGACAAAGAGGCAGATCGCCCGCACCGTCCCCATTATGCTGGAAATGGTGGGGCTTGACGGGAAGGCGGGCGCCTATCCGCAGGAATTATCCGGCGGCGAACAGCAGCGGGTGGCGATTGCCAGGGCGCTGATTAACCAGCCGACGATTCTTCTGGCAGATGAGCCCACCGGCAATCTGGATCCACAGACAGCCTGGGATATTATGATGCTTTTGCAGGAAGTGAATAAAACAGGGACGACGGTTGTTGTAGTGACGCATAATAATGATATTGTGGATATCATGCAAAAGAGAGTCATTACCCTGGACGAGGGTTCTCTGATTCATGACGAGAAAAAGGGCGGTTATCAGTATGAGAGGGATTAGCATATTTGGCTATAGTATAAAGCAGGGTGTTGCGAGCCTGAAAAAAAACCGGATGTTTACGCTGGCTTCCGTGGGCACGGTGGCGGCGTGTCTGTTTTTGTTTGGGCTTTTTTATTTTGTGCTGAGCAATGTCCGCTACATGATACACACCGCGGAAAATTCGGTGGGCGTGTCTGTCTTTTTTGACGAGGGACTGTCCGAGGAGGGAATTAAGACGATAGGAGTGGTTATCGAGAACCGTCCGGAGGTGGAACGGGTGGAATATATATCGGCGGAGCAGGCCTGGGAGCGGTTTAAGGAGGAAAATTTTAAGGATTCTCCGGAACTAATCGAGAGCTTTCAGGACGACAACCCGCTGGCGGACTCGGCTTCCTATGAAGTCTATCTGAGGGATATATCCATGCAGGATACACTTGTAGAATACATGGAAACCGTGGACGGCGTCCGAGAGGTTAAGCGCTCTGACGAGGTGGCGGCGACGTTTTCCAGCGTGAACAAACTGGTGGGAGGCGGTTCGGCGGCGCTGATTCTGGTATTGCTGCTGGTGTCGGTATTTCTGATTCATTCCACCATCGCCACGGGTATTACAGTGCGCCGGCCGGAGATTGCCATTATGCGGCTGATGGGGGCGTCGGACTATTTTATCTGGGCTCCGTTTATCGTGGAGGGAATTATCATCGGTATGATTGGGGCGGCCGTGCCGCTGCTGCTTCTGGCGGCGGTTTACGGGCGTATTGTGGAATATCTTCTGGAGCGGTTTTCTATTTTTGCAGGAAGCCTGACGTTTCTAGGTACGGGCTCGGTGTTCTCTGTACTGGTGCCCGTATCCCTGGCGGTGGGAGTGGGGATTGGCTTTCTGGGAAGCTTTATCACTGTGCGCAGGAACTTGAATATTTAGCGGAAGGCGGGGATAGTTTTGCGGCGAACGACATGGATCGGAATTATATTGGCGGCAGGCCTCTGTGCGGCGGCGGCCTCCAGCTCCCGAACGGCGGCCGTCAATTATGACAGCCAGATAAAAAAGGCGCAGGAGGAAAAAAAGGAGTATAATAAGCGCGCCCAGGAACTCCAGGAGGAGATGGAAGAACTGGAGAAGGACAAAGAGGACGCCATGACCTACATTGAAAAACTGGATAAGAAGATGTCGGCCCTGGAGGGGGAACTGGACAAACTGAACGGGGAGATCGCCGACACGGATAAGAAGCTAAAGGCCGCACAGGCAGAGCTCTCCGAGGCGGAGGCCACGGAAGAAAGACAGTATATTACCATGAAGCGGCGCATAAAATACATGTATGAAAACGGCAGTCAGGATTATCTGGAGATTCTTCTCTCCTCCGGCAGCATAAGCGAACTGCTGAACCGGGCGGAGTATATTGAAAAAATCAGCGCCTACGACAAAAATATTTTCAATGAATATCAGCGGACAAAAGAGCGGGTTGCGGCCAGACGGCAGGAGATTGAAAATCACCTCACGGAACTGGAGGGAATGAAAGAGGAGGCTGCGACGGAGAAACGTGCGCTGAAGGAGTTAAAGGGAAAGAAAAAGAAAGAAATCCAGCGGTATAACGATAAACTGGAGACTTCCCAGGACATGGCGGATCGCTTTGCCAGACAGGTGGCGAAGGCGGAGGCGGAGGTTGAGCGGCTGTTAGAGGCGAAGCAGGACGAGATAGACCGCCAGAACGCACAGGGGAGCGGAAATTCCGGAGGCGGCAATGGAACACTGCGGTGGCCGCTGAATGTTTCGGGCAGGATCTCATCGGGCTTTGGCCCGCGAACGAGCCCTACGGCGGGAGCCAGCTCCTATCACAGGGGGCTGGATATTGCGGTGGCCTATGGGACGCCGATTGTGGCGGCGGGAGACGGAACCGTGGCGACGGCCAGTTACAGCTCCAGCGAGGGAAATTATGTCATGATTTCCCATGGAAACCGTTTGTACACGATTTACATGCACTGCTCCCGTCTGGCCGTGAGCGCCGGCGACAAGGTGAGCCGCGGACAGGTGATCGCCTATGTGGGAAGCACGGGCATTTCCACGGGGCCCCATCTGCATTTCGGCGTGTCAAAGAATGGAAGCTATGTGAATCCGCTGTCGTATGTCAGCAGTTAGGAGGCAAAATGAAAAGAAAAGGCATCGGTATATTTTTTGCGGGACTGGGAGCCGGACTGCTGCTTTCTGCCGCGGTACTCCTGATAACCGGCCACGCGGGTATCCACCTCTTTTCCAATAATTCCCTGGCGGAGGACGTCTGGGAGCGGACGAAGGTGGTTGAGGAATATATAGACAAATATTATTGGAAGGAAGACATGCCGGATCAGAAATTGTCCGAGGCGGCGGCAAAGGGAATCGTGGCGGCTCTGGGGGACAGATACTCAGCCTATTTTACCGAGGAGGAGTACGAGGAGGCCATGAACAGTGTAAACGGGGATTACTGCGGCATTGGCGCCACCCTGCGGCTGGACAGTGATACGGGCAGGAAGTACATCGGGAAAATCCAGGCGGGACAGCCCGCCGAGCAGGCGGGCGTCCGGGAGGGCGACGAGCTTCGGGCGGTCAACGGAACCGACGTGTCTGAAAAGAGCCTGACAGAGATTGTAGATATGATTAAGGGAGAGGAGGGAAAAAAATCCGTCCTCACTCTTGTGCGCACTGAAAACGGCGTCTCCGCGACAAAGGAGATCACGGTCGTCTGCAAAAAAATAGTCACCCGCTCCATCACCAGCCGCCTGCTGGAGGACAAAATCGGCTATATTAAAATCAGCACTTTTAATAATGAGACGGTCGGGCAGTTCAAGAGCGCGCTGGAGCAGCTGGAACGCCAGGGACAGCGGGCGCTGATTATAGACGTCCGGGACAACGGCGGCGGCTCGCTGACGGCCACGGTGGATATGCTGGACTGTCTGTTGCCGGCCGGCCGCCTGATAACGGAAAAGAACAGGGCAAGGGGAGATAAGGTATATGAATCCACAGACGAGGAGCACTTTGACAAGCCGATGGCGGTGCTGATCAACGGGAGCAGCGCCAGCGCCTCCGAGGTGTTTGCCGGTACCCTGCAGGTCAGGGGAGCCGCCGTGCTTGTGGGCGTCAAAAGCTTTGGAAAGGGGATTGTGCAGACCATCTATTCCCTGAAAAGCTCCTGCGGGGGCGGCATCAAGCTGACGACGGGAGAATATCTGCTGCCGGACGGACGCTCTATACACGAGAAGGGACTGGAACCGGACGTGGAGGTGAAATACACCGGAGATGCGGCGAATTACCGCCAGGAGGACGATAACCAGCTGCAAAAGGCGGAGGAAGCGCTGGAAAATAAGACGGCCAATCCATGATTTTGGCAGAGTGCATGATCGGCGCAGAAAGGCGCGCCCGTTGTCTGCAAACAATTTAGTTGATTTTTCACAGGCGGTTGTGTATAATGTACTACATATGGAGTTTTGGGCGTATTGTGTCCAGATGAAATTATCATACAGGGGCGGCCTGCGGGCTGCGTCTGTTGTTTGCCAGGAACTGGCAGAATGGAGATTGGCATGAAATACTTTGGAACGGACGGATTCCGCGGCGAGGCGAATGTAGACCTCACGGTGGAGCACGCATACAAAGTGGGAAGGTTTTTGGGACACTATTTTCAGAGAGAAGACCACACGGTTCGGGTAGTGATAGGAAAAGATACCCGACTGTCCGGATATATGTATGAGACGGCGCTGGCGTCGGGACTGACGGCCAGTGGGGCGGACGTATATGAACTGCACGTCACCACGACGCCCAGTGTCTCTTATCTGGTGCGGAAGGAGGGGTTTGACTGCGGAATCATGATCTCAGCCAGCCATAATCCCTATTTCGACAACGGAATCAAGGTGATTAACGGACAGGGGCATAAGCTGGAGCCGGACGTGGAGGAACAGATTGAGCGATACATTGATGGCGAGACAGAGGAGATACCGTTAGCACAGAGGGAAAAGATCGGGCGCTGCTTTGACTACACAGAGGGGCGCAATGAATACATTGAATATCTGAAGGGACTGACGGGCCGGCGATTTGACGGCAAGACCATTGCGCTGGATTTAGCCAACGGCTCCGCCTCGGTTATGGCGAAGGATATTTTTGAATCCCTGGGAGCCCAGGTGATTGTCCGCAACGACGCCCCCAACGGCACCAATATTAACAGGGAGTGCGGTTCCACCCATATCGAATCCCTGCAGGGACTGGTATATGACACGGGAGCGGACATTGGATTTGCCTATGACGGGGACGCCGACCGCTGTCTGGCGGTGGATGACGACGGAAAAGTGGTGGACGGCGACCACATTCTGTATATATGCGGCAGGTACTTAAAGGAGCAGGGAAAGCTCAGAGACGACACGGTTGTGACTACGGTGATGTCCAATATGGGCCTCTACAAGGCCTTTGACAAATTGGGTATCCGTTATGAGAAGACCGCTGTGGGCGACAAATATGTATACGAGAATATGTCGGAACACGGCTATTCCATCGGCGGCGAGCAGTCCGGCCATATCATCTTCAGCGAGTATGCGGTGACGGGCGACGGGATCCTTACCTCCCTTATGATTATGGAGGCGTGGCTGTCTTCGGGCAGGAGCCTGTCCGCGTTGACAAAGGATCTGATCATATATCCGCAGCTGTTAGTCAATGTGAAGGTCAAGGATAAATTGGCGGCCAGAGAGGACGCCGGAGTGCAGAGAGCCGAAGCCGAGGTTGAGGAGCGGCTGGGTGATTCCGGACGGCTGCTTCTGCGGGAGAGCGGGACAGAGCCGCTGATCCGCGTGATGGTGGAGGCAGAGACAGACGAGATGTGTCGGGAGAACGTAGAACATATAGTACAGGCATTGAAGGCCGGAGGCCATGTGAAGGAATAGAAACGCAGACTGAGAAAATGGAGGAAATCATGAAAGGTGCATTTTACACGAACCAATACCGCAATGTGTTTGCAGAACTGGGGCACTCGGAGGCGGAGATCGACCAAAAGATAACGGATACGTTTAATACTATATTTTACGGGCCGGAGGGCGAGCGCTTTTACTTTGAGGCCGGAGACGACATGGGATATTTTGAGGACACCGGCAATCTCGACGCCCGGACGGAGGGAATGTCCTATGCCATGATGATGTGTGTGCAGCTGGACAAAAAGAACGAATTTGACCGCGTGTGGAAGTGGGCCAGAACCTATATGTATATGGAGGATGGCTACAACAAGGGATATTTTGCATGGTCTTGTAAGACGGACGGCACAAAGAACGATCACGGCCCGGCGCCGGACGGAGAAGAATTTTTTGCCATGGCGCTGTTTTTTGCCTCCCACCGCTGGGGGGACGGAGAGGGGATCTTTAATTATTCCAGGGAAGCGAGGAATATCCTGAGCGCCTGTATCCACAACGGGGAGAAGGAGCCGGGAGATCCGATTATGGAGCCGGAGAATTATCTGATACGGTTTATCCCGAGCAGAAAATTCAGCGATCCCTCTTATCACTGCGCGCATTTTTACGAGTTGTTTTCAATGTGGGCCGATGAGGAAGACAGGCCGTTCTGGAAGAAGGCTGCCAGAGCCAGCAGAGAATATCTGAAGAAGGCGTGCCATCCGGAGACGGGGCTGGCGGCAGAATATGCCTATTACGACGGAAGGCCCTACGACCAGGAGCAGAACGTCTTTGGCGGGCGGCATGACTGGTATTACAGCGATTCCTACCGCGTCATTGCCAATATCGGCCTGGATTATGAGTGGTTTGCGGCGGACGAGTGGAACGTGGAAAATAATAATAAAGTACAGAAATTTTTCTGCGAGACGCACAAGGACGAGCCGTTTAAGATCTATGAGGTGGACGGCCGCGTCATCGACCAGCCGGCGCTACATCCGGTGGCGATTATTGCCACGAACGCCCAGGCGTCTCTGGCGGCGGACGGGCCATATGCAAGAGAGTGCGTGGAGCGGTTCTGGAACACGCCGCTGCGCACGGGAGAGAGAAGATACTACGATAATTGCCTCTACCTGTTTGCCCTGCTGGCGCTGAGTGGAAATTATCGGATATACTGATAAATAGTAAATAAAAATGAAGTGCCAAAGAGGCAGAAAGAGAGGATAACAATGAGTTATACAGTAGAAAATCTGGAGAAGAATATGGCAAAGCTTACCATCACTGTGAGCGCCGCAGATTTTGAGGCAGCGATGGAGAGGTCCTGGAATAAAAACAAGAAGAATATCAGCTTGCAGGGATTCCGTCGGGGGAAGGCGCCACGCAAGATGGTAGAAAAATTATACGGCCCGGAGATTTTTTATGAAGATGCGGCGAATTTCGCTATTCCGGACGCCTATGATGAGGCGGCCAGGGAGTGCGGGCTGGATATTGTGTCTCGTCCGGAGATAGACGTGGTGGAGATTGAGAAGGGCAAAGAATTTGTCTTCACGGCCACCGTCGCCCTGAAGCCGGAGGTTGAACTGGGCGAGTACAAGGGCATTGAGATTGAGAAAAAGGAAGTCAAGGTGATGGCCGCAGACGTCAATGCCGAGATTGATCGCGTGCGCGAGCAGAACAGCCGCATGATCACAATTGAAGACCGGGGCATCAAAAAGGACGACACCGCCGTTATCGATTTTGAGGGATTTGTGGACGGCGAGCCGTTCCAGGGCGGCAAGGGAGAGGACTACTCCCTGGTGATTGGAAGCCATTCCTTCATTGATACCTTTGAGGACCAGCTGGTGGGCAAGAAGACCGGCGACGAGGTAGAGGTCAATGTGACGTTCCCGGAGGAGTACCACGAGGAATCCCTGAAGGGAAAACCGGCCGTGTTCAAGGTAAAGATAAAGGACATCCGAAAGAAAGAACTGCCGAAGCTCGATGATGAATTTGCCAGCGAGGTATCGGAATTTGAGACGCTGAAGGAGTACAAGGCCAGCGTGAAGAAGATGCTGACGGAGCGGCGCAGGGAGGAAGTAAAGAGGGAAAAAGAGGCCGAGGTCGTGGAAAAGGTTGTGGAGAAGGCAAAGGCAGATATACCGGAGCCAATGATCGACGGACAGGTTCAGCAGATGGTACAGGAATTTTCCGCGCGGATCCAGCAGCAGGGTATTCCGCTGGAGCAGTATATGCAGATGACCGGCATGACGCCGGACACCCTGATGGCCCAGATGAGGCCGGAGGCGGAGAAGCGTATCCGGACGCGTCTGACACTTGAGGCGGTTGTAAAGGCCGAGAAGATCAAGGCGACGGCCAAGGACGTCGAAAAGGAGATTGAGAACATGGCGTCCATGTACCAGATGGAGGTTGACAAGGTAAAAGAGATGATCGGCGAGGCTGAGAAGGAGCAGATATCCATGGATATGGCCGTTCAGAAAGCTGTTGAATTTCTGGTGAAACAGGCGGTAGAGGTAGAGCCGAAGAAGGAAGAAAAAGAGAAAAAAGAAGATAAATAGTGTGTAATATGTGAGTGCAGACGGAGGATCTTCCGTCCGCGCGGATTGGAGGAAGCGATATGCCATTAGTACCTTATGTCATTGAGCAGACGAGCCGGGGCGGCGAGCGCTCCTATGACATTTATTCAAGACTGTTAAAGGAACGGATTATCTTTCTGGGCGACGAGGTAAACGACCAGACGGCCAGCCTGGTAGTGGCCCAGTTGATTTTCCTGGAGTCAGAGGATCCCAACAAGGATATTCAGCTGTATATCAATAGTCCCGGCGGTTCTGTGACGGCGGGAATGGCGATTTATGACACCATGAATTACGTAAAATGCGACGTGTCCACAATCTGCATCGGTCTGGCGGCCAGTATGGGAGCGTTCCTGCTCTCCAGCGGGGCGAAGGGCAAAAGGTTCGCGCTGCCAAATGCGGAGATTATGATTCACCAGCCGTCCGGCGGGGCCAAAGGACAGGCCACGGAGATCCAGATTGTGGCAGAGAACATATTGAAGACGAAGCAGAAGTTAAATGAGATCCTGGCCGCAAATACCGGACAGACGGTAGAAAAAATTGCCATGGATACAGAGAGGGATAATTTTATGAGCGCCACGGAAGCCAAGGAGTATGGGCTGGTAGACGATATTATCGTCAACCGTAAGGACGCGGAAGAAGCGAAGGAATAATGTGAGCGGGGAATGGTGCCGAAGTGCCGGCGCCATTTTCGGCTATAATAAAGATGAATATATTTGCCGGATAAGGGGGATTATCCAGTATAGTTTGGAGGTAAAATCATGACAGGAAAAAGCAACGACGGACAGTCGCCGTCCATTCACTGCTCCTTCTGCGGAAAGAGTGAAAAGCAGGTTCAGAAAATGATCGCCGGGCCAAACGGCGTATATATATGTGACGAGTGCATCGATTTGTGCGAGGAGATTCTGTGCGAGGAGATGCAGGAGAACTACGGGGAATCCCGAATGGAAGATGAGATCAATCTCTTAAAGCCCAGGGAGATCAAAAATTTTCTGGACGAATATGTGGTGGGGCAGGAGGAGGCCAAGAAAGCGCTGTCTGTGGCGGTGTATAACCACTACAAGAGGATCAAGGCCGGTAAGGACATGGACGTGGAACTGCAAAAGAGCAATATTCTGATGGTGGGGCCCACCGGTTCGGGAAAGACCTATCTGGCCCAGACACTGGCAAAAATCCTCAATGTGCCATTTGCCATTGCCGACGCCACCACGCTGACAGAGGCCGGTTATGTGGGTGAAGATGTGGAAAATATCCTTCTGAAGATTATTCAGGCCGCCGATTATGATATTAAGCGGGCCGAGCACGGGATCATATATCTGGACGAGATCGATAAGATCACCAAAAAGTCCGAGAATGTATCGATTACGCGGGACGTGTCGGGAGAGGGCGTGCAGCAGGCCCTTCTGAAGATACTGGAGGGGACGGAGGCCAGCGTGCCGCCCCAGGGGGGAAGAAAGCACCCGCAGCAGGAGTTTTTCCACATAAATACAAGCGACATACTCTTTATCTGCGGAGGCGCTTTTGACGGACTGGAAAAGATTATCAACTCCCGCATCGACAAAAAATCCATCGGCTTCAACGCGGAGATTGCGGATCCGGCGGAGCAGAATGTGGGCGAACTGTTTAAGCAGGTTCTCCCGCAGGATTTTGTGAAGTTTGGGCTGATACCGGAATTTATCGGCCGCGTGCCCGTGACGGTCGCCCTGGATCTGCTGGACGAGGAGGCTCTGAAGGAAATTCTGACCAGGCCGAAAAACGCCATTACGAAGCAGTACCAGAAACTTTTAGAGCTGGATAATGTGAAACTGACCTTTGAGGACGAGGCCATTGCCGAGGTCGCAAAACTTTCCAATGAGAGAAAGACCGGAGCCCGCGGCCTGCGCGCTATTCTGGAGGCCAGCATGATGGACTATATGTATGAACTGCCATCACGAAGCGATGTGAAGGAGTGTATTATAACAAAAGATGTGATAGACGGAACCGGTGAGCCGAAGCTTTTGCCGGAGACAAAAGAGGCTCCCCGGATTGAGGAAAAAGACAACAAGGGGCGAGAGGAAGAAAGCGCCTGAAAATTTGGAGGAAGCTTATGAGTGAACAGCAAATGAAAACAATGCCGATTCTTGCGCTGAGAGGTATGACGGTATTGCCCGGTGTGCTGGTTCATTTGGATATTAGCAGAGACATCACAAAACGGGCAATTGATGAAGCCATGGCCGGAGACGGCATGATCTTTATTACCGTCCAGAAGGACGAGACCGTGGAATTACCGGCTTTTTATGACCTCTATGAGGTGGGGGTAATCGCCAAGATCCGCCAGGAGGTAAAACTGAAAGACGACGTTGTGCGCGTGATGATTTCCACCAGACAGCGCGGCAATATGCTGAGTCTGAACCAGACGCGCCCTTTTCTCATGGGAGATATAGTCCCCTATGAGATGGAAGGGGAGCAGAATTTTATCGGAGAGGCTGAGGAGACGGCTATGTGCCGCAACCTGAAGGAGATTTATCACATATATCTCAATGAAAATCCGAGAGCCAGCCGGAGCGTCCTGGATCGTATCCGCCGGACTGACGATCTGGAGAAGCTCATTGATCTGATTGCCATGCACATCAATATGACCTACGACAAGAGGCAGGAACTGCTGGAGTGTCTGGATCTGGAGAAGCGCTATGAGATCGTCTCCGCCGTGCTGATGGAGGAAGTCAATATCTTCCGCATACGGGAGGCTTACCGGAACAAAGTAAAAGAAGAAGTGGACAAAAACCAGAAGGAATATTTTCTTCGGGAGCAGATGCGCGTGATCCGCGAGGAGCTGGGCGACGGGGACGAAGAAGATTATACCGAAAAGTACAGCCGCCAGCTGGAGGAATTGCAGTGTAGCGATGAGGTGCGCAAGGAGATCGGCGAGGAGATAAGCCGTCTGAAAAATATCCCCACCAGTTCTTCCGAGCATATCGTCGCGAGAAACTATATCGAGACGCTGCTTGCGCTCCCCTGGGACGCAGAGTCGGAGGACAACAACGACATCTGCAATGCGGAGAAGATACTGGACGAGGATCACTACGGTCTCCAGAAGGTAAAGGAGAGGATTCTGGAGTTTCTCGCCGTGCGCGTGCTGACAAACAAAGGCGAGAGCCCGATTATCTGTCTGGTAGGCCCTCCGGGAACCGGAAAAACATCCATCGCCAAATCCGTGGCACGGGCGCTGGAGAAAAAATATATACGAATCTGTCTGGGAGGCGTTCGGGACGAAGCGGAAATCCGCGGGCACAGAAGAACGTATGTGGGGGCCATGCCGGGCCGCTTCATCGACGGCCTGAAGAAGGCGAAGGTGAAAAATCCGCTGATCCTTCTGGACGAGATTGACAAGGCGAGCAGCGATTATCGGGGCGATACCTCCTCGGCGCTGCTGGAGGTGCTGGATCCGGAGCAGAACCGGAATTTTGTGGATCACTATGTGGAGCTGCCGGTGGATCTCTCCGACGCCCTCTTTATATGCACGGCCAACTCTACGGACAATATTCCGAGGCCGCTTCTGGACAGAATGGAAATCATCTCACTGGCCGGATACACGGAAAATGAGCGTTTCCACATCGGGAAGGGTTATCTGATTCCGAAGCAGTTGGAGAAAAACGGACTGAAGCGCAGCCAGTTATCCATCAATGACGCAGCCCTCCGGGGAATCATCACCTGGTATACCAAAGAGGCGGGCGTGCGTGAACTGGAGCGTCAGATCGGGAAAATCTGCCGCCGGAGCGCCAGGAGGATCCTGGAGGGAGAGAGTGAAAAAATCCGCGTGAACTCCCGCAATATTACAGATTTTCTCGGCAAGAAGAAATACCGCGTGGAGGAAGCGAACAAAAAAGATGATGTGGGGATCGTCCGCGGGCTGGCCTGGACGGAAGTGGGCGGCGATACGCTGGAGATCGAGGTGAACACCATGCCTGGCGAGGGACAGCTTCAACTGACCGGACAGCTGGGCGATGTGATGAAGGAGTCCGCGCAGATCGCACTGAGCCTCGTGCGCTCCATGCTGGTAAAGCAGGACGACTTTTTCAAAACCCACGATTTTCACCTGCATGTGCCGGAGGGCGCTGTGCCGAAGGACGGCCCGTCGGCGGGAGTGACGATGGCCACGGCCATTTACTCTGCCGTGTCCGGACGGAAGGTGAAGTGCAGGACTGCCATGACCGGAGAGATTACCCTGCGGGGGCGCGTCCTTCCAATCGGAGGATTGAAGGAAAAACTGCTGGCTGCCCGCACAGCCGGTATGGAGACAGTCATCGTGCCCAGGGAAAACCGTCCGGACGTAGAGGAACTGGAAGCGGAGATCACGGAGGGACTGACAGTGGTATACGCCGATAAAATCGGAGATGTGCTCCGACATTCTCTGGCGGGATAGCATCTGTCCGGAATGAGGAAAACCATGGTTATTAAATCTTTGGAGCTGGAGACGGTGTGCGGTATTACCAGCAGCCTGCCCCAGCACGATAAAATTGAAATGGCCTTCTGGGGCCGGTCAAACGTGGGAAAATCTTCCCTGCTCAACGTGCTCTGGAACCGGAAGTCCATGGCGAGGATCTCGGCGCAGCCCGGCAAGACACAGACCATTAATTACTACAACGTGAACGGTCTCTGCTACATGGTGGATTTGCCGGGATACGGCTATGCCAGGGTGTCGAAGGAGACAGCCGCCCGGTGGTGGAAGATGATCGAGAGGTATCTGGACACCTCCCGCGCCCTGCGTGTGGTATTTCTGTTAATCGATATACGGCACGAGCCCTCCCGTAAAGATGTGGAGGTCTATCGTATGCTGTATGAAAAGGGGTTTAATCCTCTGATCGTCGCCACTAAATCAGACAAAATCAGCAAAAATGTCCGGACGCAGAACATCGATCGGATCCGAAAGACGCTGGGAGCCTCCCAGGACACGCCCATACTTCCGTTCTCGGCCCTGAACAGAGAGGGACGGGAGGAAATATGGGAGTACATAGATTACTTTGTGAGAGAAATCAAAGTGTGAAGTCCGGAAAAATATCGGTACGATTTGCACATTTGCGCATAGAATGGCAGTGCAGAGACGGTTATCCCGCTCTTGGCGCAGGGAGAGCCGCACCGACACAGAAGGAAGGGAAATGCAGGTATGGACAGAGAGACCAGGGACTCTATTGGGAGAGTGGCAAGACAGATCGGGGACGGATATCAGGAAAATGAACTCCTCTGCGGCAGGGAGGGACTGCGCCTGCCGGACAGGGGCGTGATTATCGGTCTGATAAAGGATCTGCGCAAAATCATGTTCCCCGGCTACTATGGGGATTTTTCCTATCCGGATACGGAACTGTCGGAATACTATGTGGGCGACTTTCTGATTAAACTGCACAACACGCTGACGGCGCAGGTGAAAAAGGCAATGGCTTACTGCAAGAGGGACACAAAATGCGCCGAGTCTATCAGCCGGGAGTTTATCGAAGCCCTGCCAAAGGTGCAGAGCCTCTTGCTGAAGGATATCCAGGCGGGGTTTGACGGGGATCCGGCGGCCAAGAGCAAGGAGGGGGTTATTTTTTCCTATCCGGGGCTGTACGCCATCTATGTATACCGCTTGGCTCATGAAATTTACATAAGAGAGGTTCCCTTTATCCCGCGCATTATGACGGAGTACGCTCACAGCCGGACGGGTATTGACATAAACTCCGGCGCCCAAATCGGCGAGTACTTCTTCATAGACCACGGAACCGGCGTGGTGGTGGGGGAGACTACCGTGATCGGAGACCATGTGAAATTATATCAGGGCGTGACATTGGGGGCGCTCTCCACCAGAAGGGGACAGGAGCTCAGAGACGTAAAGCGCCATCCGACTATCGAGGACAACGTGACGATTTACGCCAACTCCACGATCCTTGGCGGGAAGACCGTGATCGGGCACGACTCGGTGATCAGCGGCAACGCGTTTATTGTGGAATCGGTGCCGGCCGGTACGCGGGTTAGCGTAAAGATTCCGGAGATTCAGATGATACCAAAGAAGTAGGACGCGGTATACCAGGAGATGAGGACAGTATGACGAAGAAACAACGGGCGGAAGCGATCATAGAGCGGCTGGAGGAGGCATATCCACTGGCAGACTGCACGCTGGACTACGACGAGGCGTGGAAACTGTTAGTGAGCGTCCGGCTGGCGGCTCAGTGCACGGACGCCAGGGTAAATGTGGTGGTAAAGGACTTATATGCAAAATATCCCTCTCCGGCGGCTCTTGCCGCCGCCTCGCCGGAGGACATCGAAGAAATCGTAAAACCCTGCGGGCTGGGCCGCAGCAAGGCGCGGGACATACATAAGTGCATGAACGTGCTGGTCGAGCAGTATGGAGGTCGGGTGCCGGAGGACTTTGACGCTCTCCTGAAGCTTCCGGGAGTTGGGCGGAAAAGCGCCAATCTCATTATGGGGGACGTATTTGGAAAGCCCGCTATTGTCACGGACACCCACTGTATACGGCTGGTGAACCGCATGGGCCTGGTGGACGGCATAAAAGAGCCGAAAAAGGTGGAGATGGCGCTCTGGAAGATTATTCCGGGAGAAAAGGGGAGCGACTTCTGCCACCGCCTTGTGCACCACGGCCGCGAGGTCTGCACGGCGAGGAAACCCCGCTGCGGGAACTGCTGTCTGGCGGACGTGTGCAAACAGAACGTATAGATATGAGGGAAGAAATGTGGCCGGAGAGCATGGGAAAACGGCAATGAGTACGGCGCCTTTTCTCGGTCGGCCGCCATCAGTACCTTTTCTCAGTCGGCCGCCATCAGTACCTTTTCGTACAGGAGTCCCACCAGAAACCAGAGGGGAGCGTAGTCAAAGCGCACGATCCCCTTATAATTTGCCCTGCACTTGCTGTAATCCCAGGGGCAGCAGTCCTTTTTCTTCAGCAGGGTTCCCGTGCCGTACTCCGTGAGGAAGATGCAGGCGGTATATACGCTGCCCCGCAGAAATACATTCCGCCCCTTCATCAGTTGGCACAGGGGCGTCATCATGGAGGCCATGCCATAGATGGGGAACATCCACATGGAGGTCTCGCACTGCATCCGGCGGTCTTTGCCGGCACAGAGAGAGCCGCAGCCGGTCCAGAGACATTCAATGCCCCAGCCCATCAGACCGCACTTCAGAAAATTCTCTGCCTGTTTTTTCATTTTCTTATTCAATCCACTCACTCCTAACATGAAAATTGACTGTGAATAGTATATCCGAAAACATTGATAATAACCCTTAAATCTGCTATACTAATAAATAAGTGTTTTACCCTGCGGTGGCGAAGTACAGACACCGGCATTTATACAAAAAAATGGAGAACGGAGGAAATCATGGCAATCATCAGACCATTTCAGTGTGTGCGCCCGGCGAGGGAGCTTGCAGAGCGTGTGGCCGCCCTGCCCTATGACGTGTATAACAGACAGGAGGCGAAGGCG
Source organism: uncultured Lachnospiraceae bacterium (assembly GCA_947629865.1). Taxonomy (GTDB): domain Bacteria; phylum Bacillota; class Clostridia; order Lachnospirales; family Lachnospiraceae; genus Eubacterium_F. The sequence goes on from CANRFJ010000007.1 coordinate 43,934, forward strand.
GAGGTAGAGAGGGAACCCTATTCTTTTTTGAAAATCGATCGGGCGGAGACGAATTTTGACGACTCGGTGGACACCTATGCGCCGGAAGTGTACCGGAAGGCAAAGGAGCTGCTCGAAGAAGAAATAAAAAACGGAATATATGAGAAGGATAATGACAGAGCCTATTATATATATGAACTGGTGATGGACGGGCGTTCCCAGACCGGTCTGGTGGCCTGCGCAGCGGTAGAGGATTATGTGAACAACGTGATAAAAAAACATGAGAATACGCGCGAGGACAAGGAAATCGACCGGATCACCCATGTGGACACATGCAGCGCCCAGACTGGCCCGATCTTTCTGGCATACCGCTCGGACAGGACAATCAATGCCATCGTTGACAAAACCAGGCAGGAGGAACCGCTGTACGACTTCACCGCGGTGGACGGAATTACCCATCGCGTGTGGAAAATATCGGACTCTACAGACGTAGAACAAATTCAGAAAGCCTTTTCTGACATTCAGGCCGTATACATAGCGGACGGACATCACCGGGCGGCTTCGGCGGTTAAGGTGGGACTGAAGCGCAGGCAGGAAAATCCCCATCACAACGGCGCTGAGGAGTATAATTTCTTCCTGTCAGTCTTATTTCCCCATGACCAGCTGATGATTATGGACTACAACCGCACCGTTCGGGATCTGAACGGGTTGGACAGGGAGACATTTCTCAATAAAGTGGGGGAGAATTTTCTGACGGAACCATCCGATGAACCGGTGAGACCGGACAGGAAGGGCTGCTTTGGAATGTATCTGGAGGGCCGGTGGTACCGGCTCACGGCCAGACCGGAGCTCTTTGAGGGTAGAGATGTCGTGGGACGTCTGGACGTGTCGGTTCTGCAGGACTATCTGCTGGGGCCGGTGCTGGGGATCGGGGATCCGAGAACCGATGACCGGATCGATTTTGTCGGCGGTATTCGGGGACTGTCCGAGTTGGAGAGACGCGCGGACAGCGACATGAAGGTTTCTTTTTCCCTGTACCCGACCGCAATCACCGAGTTGTTCGACGTGGCAGACCAGAATCTTCTGATGCCGCCCAAATCCACATGGTTTGAACCAAAACTGCGGAGCGGTCTCTTTATCCACCAGATATAGAGGAGCGTATCCTGTGGCGGGTGGCAAAACGGAGTGAAAAAGAAGGGCAAAAGAAAGGAAATGTGCAATGGATAAATTATTTAACTCGGACAATGCGGTTATGCGTGTGCTGTCAAAAATTTTCGATATAGGCTGGCTGTCGCTGATTTATGTTGTGTTCTGTGTGCCGATCGTCACGTTCGGAGCGGCTACCACCTCGCTGTATTATGTCAGCGCCAAGGTGCTGCGCCATAACCGGAGTTATGTGTGGAGGGAATTCTGGAGCAGCTTCAAGACGAATTTTAAGCAGTCCACCATTGTGTGGATCATTATGGCGCTTTTGTATCTGCTTCTCTACTGGAATATCCAGATCACCGGAATTACGGATGAGGCCTCGAATTACGGGGGTTATCTGGCCGGCGCATATCTGGCGCTCATGCTGATTATCGCATGTATCGGAAGCTATGTGTTCCCGCTGATATCCCGTTTTTCGACGAAGACAAGCCAGATATTGCGGTTGAGCCTGTACTGTGCCTTCCGGCATTTTCTGCACACGATCCTGCTGCTGGCAATTCTGCTCGCCGCGGCGTTCGGCCTCTTTACGGCGGTGTGGACGGGAATCATCATACTGTTTCTGGTTGTGCCGGGGCTGGCCGGATTTTTGTACACATTTCCCATGGAGCATGTGATGAAAAAATATATGCCGAAGCCGGAGGCAAAATATACGGAGAACGGCGAAGAAATTGTGGAGTGGTATAACGAATAGCAAGGAGGTATCCAATGGCATTACAACTCGAAGATTTTATGCAGTGGCCGGAGATCGAGGCGCTGGAATACGCTGAGTGCGGCTGTCCGGAACTGGTACTCGGCCCCAAAATAGCGGACAAAACCCATGTGTTAGTGACAACCTTTATGCCGGCGGCAGAGACGATAAAGGTACGGGTTTCAGAGACGGGGCGCAGTTACAAAATGACTCAGATGGACGAGGAGGGATATTTCGCCGTCATTATCCCCGCCAGGAAAATTCCCGACTACTGTTTTTTGGTGACAGAGAAGGAGACATTGGAGGAGCGGGAACTCATGGATCCCTATGCTTTCCCGCCGCAGATTGACGGACTGGATATGAGCCAGTTCAACAACGGCGTCCACGATACGATATATGAAAAACTGGGAGCGCACCCGATGACAATCGACGGCGTGCAGGGCACTTATTTTGCCGTGTGGGCGCCCAATGCCCGTGCGGTCAGCGTGGTGGGCGACTTCAACAGCTGGGACAGCAGGCTCCATCCGATGCGCAAGCTGGAGGACGCCGGTATATATGAACTGTTTATACCGGGAATTGGCAAGGGACAGATTTATAAGTATGAGATATTCGGGAGCACCGGCCAGCGCGTGCTGAAGGCGGATCCCTTTGGAAATTATGCCGAAAAGCGTCCGGCCACTGCCAGCGTCGTCTGGAATCTGACAGAGTATTCCTGGCACGACGGGGAGTGGATGAGGAACAGAAAAAAATGGAAGGCAAAGAAGGAAGCCATGTTGATCTACGAGGTTTCCCTGGGGAGTTTCCGGAAGCCGGACAAATCGAAAGACGACGAAGAATCACCGTTCTACAGTTATAGGGAACTTGCTCCTATGCTCTGTCAGTACTGTGAGGAGATGGGATATACCCACATTGAGCTGATGCCGGTCATGGAGCATCCCTTTGACGGCTCCTGGGGTTATCAGGTGACGGGATACTATGCCCCGACATCCCGCTACGGGACGCCGGAGGAGTTTATGTATTTTATCGACACGATGCACCAGCACGGGATCGGGGTAATCCTGGACTGGGTGCCGGCGCATTTTCCCAAGGACGAACATGGTCTCGCCCGCTTCGACGGAACCTGCCTGTATGAGCACCTGGATCCAAGACAGGGCGAGCACCCGCACTGGGGGACGCTGATTTACAATTACGGCCGCCCCCAGGTAGTAAATTTTCTCGTCGCCAACGCCCTGTTCTGGCTGGACAAATTCCATGCGGACGGACTGCGCATGGATGCGGTGGCGTCCATGCTCTATCTGGACTATGGCAAAAACGACGGGGAATGGGTGGCGAATATGTATGGCGGCAATGAGAATCTGGAGGCCGTTGCGTTCCTGCAGAGAGTAAATGAGAGAATCCACGCCAGAAAGGACGGTTCTATCTCCATTGCGGAGGAATCCACGGCATGGCCGATGGTGACGGGAAAAACGGAAGACGGAGGACTGGATTTTGACCTGAAGTGGAATATGGGCTGGATGAATGATTTTCTGGAATATATGCGCACGGATCCGCTGTTTCGGAAAGGGCGCCACGGAATGTTGACCTTCAGCATGATGTATCAGTATTCGGAGGAGTTTGTTCTGGTATTTAGTCATGACGAGGTAGTTCATCTGAAGGGCTCAATGTACACGAAGATGCCGGGGACTCCGGCGGAAAAATTCGCTAGTCTACGGCTGTCGTATGGCTACATGGCAGCGCATCCGGGCAAGAAACTTCTCTTTATGGGACAGGAATTTGGCCAGGAGCGGGAGTGGAGCGAGGAGAGAAGTCTGGACTGGCAGCTGCTGGAACCGGTGGAGGGCGGAATGTCGCCCAATGAAAAACTGCGTCAGTATGTCGGTATACTGAATACGTTTTACCGCGCCCATCCGGCGATGTACCGGGAGGACTGGAGGCCATATGGATTTGAGTGGATCAGCACGCTGGACGCCGACCGGAGCGTAATCGCATTTCTGCGCAGATGCAAGGAGGAGACGCTGCTAGTCCTCTGCAATTTCACGCCGGTATCCTATGAGAAATTCCGTGTGGGAGTGCCGTTTGCGGGAAAATACAAAGAAATTTTCAACAGCGACGCCGCTGAATTTGGGGGCGGGGGCTTTGTGAACCCGCGGCTGAAGAACTCCCAGAAAGTAAAATGGGACGGAAGGCCGAACTCCATGGAATGTAAACTGGCTCCTCTGGCCGTGCAGATTTTCAGCTGTACTAAAGTGTCGGTGCAGCAGGGGCGCTCCGCTGCAAAGCGCGGGCCGTCAAAGAGCGCTGCGAAAAAATAGAAAAATAGAACCGTAAAAAAGAAAGACAGAACCCCCTCCGCCGCACTGGTGGAGGGGGTTCTGTCTATGCCGCGTCGCCGCCTATGCCATGCCGTTGGCGGTTTTGTACTTGTAAATCATCTCGGCGTGGTTCTGCTCCTCGGTCTGAATGTGATTTAACAGCTTGCGGATATTCGTGGCCGCAAACTGGAATAAATCGGTATTGTAGGTGGAGGACACCAGTTTTTCCGTTGCAATGGAATCCGTGCACAAAAACTGGTCGTGTTTTTTCTCATCGGAATTGTCATTTGACGGATAGGTGCTCTCCGGAGAATATCCCTCTGTGCCGCTGGCTGCCGCCCTGACTTCCGGCACGTCTCCCCGCAGCACCTGGCCGAGCGAGTCAAAGTGCTCCTGCTCCTGGTCGCCAATCTGCCGGAACAGCTGCTTTAAGTGCTGGTCGTTGGCAGATTTCTCATAGAAACGGTACTTCTCCACACAGGTTTTTTCCTGGGACTGCAGATCCCGAATAACGGTAGTTTCTTTTTCTGTCAATTGCATAATGAAAATCTCCTTTTCTTTTTCTTTCAGTGTTTCCATAAATGGAAAAATTATGTATTGGAGGGGGAGGAATATGGGGGATAGGATATTTATAATGAATTTTTGAATACATCCGCCAAAAAGTGAAATAATATTATAAAAGAATATTAAAACATTGGAAAACAGGGCAAATATCATTGACAAAAGTGAAAAAATCACATATAATGACAGAGAAATGGAGGTGTAAGCATGTTAGTCAGGTTTAATGTTAAAAATTTTCTGTCATTTAATGCAAGAGATAATGATAAATCAGAGGAATTTTCCATGATTGCCGGAAAGGTAAGAAGTAAGAGGGAGCATATATATGATGACGGAAAAAATAAATTGTTGAAGTTTGCTGCTGTGTACGGTGCAAATGCTGCAGGAAAATCGAATCTTGTAAAGGCAATTGAATTTATGCGCCATACAGTTGTGCATGGACTTCCCGATGGTCATACAAACCAATATTGTAAAGCATCATCCTCCAATAAGGATAAAGCCAGTTATTTTGAAATGGAGATACTCCTAAATGCAAAGTATTATTCATATGGATATGAAGTCGTGCTGAGTCAGAGCAGATTTGTTTCGGAATGGCTTGTGGAGTTAAATGCAGATAATACGGAAAAAATATTATTTGAACGAAATATTCAGGATGGCACCTATCATTTAGGGGCGGCATTGAGACAAAAAGGTCTGGTTGATATATTAAATATATATGCTGAGGATATTTGTGACGATTCATCTGTCTTATTTTTATCAATCATGAATCAAAACAAGAAAAATTTGTATCAAAAATATGAAAAGGCCTGCATCCTGCAAGATGTATTTTATTGGATAAAGAATCAGTTAGATGTCAATTTCCCAAATCAGCCAATATCGGATTATTCCTATCTTGCCAGAACAAATAATGTTGATGAGGTGTGCAGGATAATTTCCGCTTTTGGCACAGGTATCACAGATTTTAGAGTGGTGGACGTACCGGTTGAAAAAGTGTTGGGCGAATTATCACAAAAACTACGTCAGCATATAATTTCGGATATTGAAAAAAAACAAGCAGAAGTACGGAATGATAAAGATAATGCAGAAATTGCACTTGTTATGAGAAGCAGTAAGGATTTCTTTATCATCACAATTGATCAAAGTGATACAATAAACTGCCAGACAATAGAGTTTTCACATGGGAGCAGTGATGCATTGTTTCAGTTGTCAGAGGAGTCAGATGGAACAGTGCGTATTCTTGATCTTTTGGAAATACTGCTTGCTGGAGAAAATAAGATATATGTTATTGATGAATTGGATAGATGTTTGCATCCAAGCCTGAGTTATAAGTTTGTCGAAACATATTTGCAGATCGCGAAAGAAAAAAACATACAATTAATCGTGACTACTCATGAATCACGTCTTATGGATTTTGATTTGTTGAGGCGGGACGAGATATGGTTTGTGGATAAACGGGCAAATGGGGAATCGGACATTTATTCTTTGGAAGAATATAATGCGAGATTTGATCAGAAGATTGATAAAGCATATTTAGAGGGGCGCTATGGCGGTGTTCCGATTTTCAGCACTGTTTTTCCGATAAAGGGGGATTAGTGTATGAGGGAGAGAAAGCAGTTTGCAGAACGTACAAGAGTGTTGGATTCTGATGAGGTCAGACAAAAATATTTTTTGGTTTATGAGGGAGCAAAAACAGAACTTATATATTTTGATGCTGTAGCAGAATTGCGGGAGGATTTGGGCTTGTTAATATGTGAGATGCGGAAATAGTGTGCATAATGTTTTAAAAATTCGATATATCCGTAAAGCGGATAAGTATGTTATTGATAATTAGATTAAAGGCCTCGGAAATTTGCAAGGAAATATATTTCTTTTTTGGGAAAACTATGCTAAAATAAAGTTATCTAATTAAACAGAAAGGGGTACTACATATGAAATACTCAATTGAGGGGACGCCGTTACCGGTAGTGATTTGCGATTTAGAGGCCGGTGAGACGATGATCACGGAGAAGGGCGCCATGTCATGGATGACGCCGAATATGAAGATGGAGACAGTTGGCGGCGGAGTTGGCAAGATGATTGGCCGCATGTTCAGCGGCGAGGCTATGTTCCAGAATCATTATACAGCGGAAGGAGGGCCCGGACAGATCGCGTACGCGTCCAGTTTCCCCGGCTCTATTCTGGCATTTGATATTGGTCAAAAGGAAATGATTGTTCAGAAAAGCGCTTTCCTGGCTTCGACAGAGGGAGTTAGCCTGTCGATTGCTTTTCAGAAAAAACTGTCGGGCGGCCTTTTCGGCGGCGAGGGCTTTATCATGCAGAGGCTTTCAGGCACCGGAACGGCTTTTGTGGAGATCGACGGATATGTCAAGGAATACGATCTGGAGGCCGGACAGAGTATGCTGATTGATACCGGTTATCTGGCGGCTATGGAGATAACCTGCAACATGGATATCCAGACAGTGAAGGGATTGAAAAATAAAATGCTGGGAGGCGAGGGATTCTTCAATACCGTTGTGACCGGGCCGGGGAAAATATATCTTCAGTCGATGCCGATTAATCAGATGGCAGGCACTCTCCGTCCGTATATGCCAACCGGAAATTAAAGGAGGGATTTGCTATGGGTGAAAAACGAGCCCTAATGAATGAAAACGCAATATCGCTGGAAGGCCGGACATGGACGATTCCGCTGAGAATCGTGACGCTGATTACCCTGCTTGTGGGGGCGTACTCGCTGGTGCAGAGTGTCCTCGAACTCGTTCAGTATTACGAGGCGGGTGAGTGGTCTATGCTGGTAGTCATTATCTTTTTGCTGGTCACGCCGCTTGGCTTCGGGGCGGCGCTGCTGTTTGCCTTTGGCGTTCACCGCATTGCGACGGACGAGGGCGGAGACAATCCCGTTATACTGGGCTTTGCCCTGATGGTGCTGGCTTCCGTGGACAACCTGATTTATGTGTCTATTCGATACGGAAGCGATGCGATCAGTTTTTACATCCTTGGCGGCATTGAACTCATTTGTTATGTCATAGGTTTTCTATACTATCAGGGACTGGGACCGAAGGCGCTGGCTGTATGTGCCGCCGTTATTCTGGTGGTCGGTACGGCGCTGGAACTGGAAGAAGCGATACGCTATTTTGTATCGGTAAGTTACTATAATTTTGGCGGTTATTATTTTGTTCAGACCTTGCTGGATCTGCTGCTGGGAGTTGTGTCCCTGCTTTTTGCACTGGGGCTCAGGAGGCAGATTCCGGTGAGAAAATAAGTTTTTGGAGGTAATCATGAACGCAGTATTAGAGCAGATTGGAAAGACAGGAATTGTGCCGGTTGTGGTACTGAATGACAGCGGGGACGCTGAACCTCTGGCGAGAGCGCTGTGCGAGGGCGGACTTCCCTGTGCGGAGGTGACGTTTCGGACAGAGGCGGCGGAGGAATCCATTCGCATTATGACGGAGAAATTCCCCGAGATGCTGGTGGGGGCCGGTACGGTACTCACGACCGAGCAGGTTGACCGCGCAGTGGCGGCGGGCGCCAGATTTATCGTGAGCCCCGGACTGAATCCGAGAGTCGTAAAACATTGTCTGGAAAAAAATATTCCGGTGACGCCCGGCACACAGACGCCGAGCGAGATGGAGCAGGCGATGGAACTGGGATTAGATGTGGTAAAATTTTTCCCGGCGGAACCGGCGGGCGGCATAAAGATGATTAAAGCAGTGGCGGCGCCTTATACCACGCTGAAATTTATGCCCACGGGCGGTATAAACATAAACAATGTAGAGGAATATCTGAAGTATGACCGTATTCTTGCCTGCGGAGGCAGTTGGATGGTGAAGGGCGATTTGATCGACGCCGGAAAATTTGACGAGATCCGCCAGATGACAAAGGATGCGGCGGAAATGGTGAAACGAATCAGAGGATAGGAGAAAAGAGATGGCAAAGAAAGTAGTTACATTTGGAGAACTTATGTTGAGACTGGCCCCGGAGGGGTATTATCGGTTTGTGCAGGCGGACACCTTTGGCGCGACCTATGGCGGAGGAGAGGCCAATGTGGCTGTCTCTCTGGCCAATTACGGTCTGGACGCCAAATTTGTCACCAAGCTTCCGGCGCATGAAATCGGCCAGGCGGCGGTAAATTCACTGAGAAAATACGGTGTGGACACGACGGATATTGTGCGCGGCGGCGACCGCGTGGGAATTTATTTCCTTGAAAAGGGAGCGTCGCAGAGACCTTCCAAAGTAATTTATGACAGGGCCGGTTCTTCCATTGCCACTGCCAGCAAAGAGGATTTTGACTGGAAGAAAATCTTTGAAGGCGTGGAGTGGTTTCACTTTACCGGCATAACGCCGGCGCTGAATGATGAAGTGGCGGCGATTTGCCTGGAGGCCTGCAAGGCGGCCAAGGAAGCCGGTATCACGGTTTCATGCGATTTGAATTATCGCAACAAACTGTGGTCGAAGGAAAAGGCAGGCCAGGTTATGGGCGAGCTGTGCCAGTATGTAGACGTCTGCATCGCCAACGAGGAGGACGCGGCGGATGTATTTGGAATCCGCTCCGCCGGAACAGATGTCACGGCGGGTACGGTAAATCATGAGGGGTACAAAGATGTGGCAAGACAGCTGGCCGAGCGGTTCGGCTTTTCCAAGGTCGCCATTACCCTGAGGGAATCCATCTCTGCCAATGACAATAACTGGTCTGCTATGCTGTATGATGGCAATGATTTTTACTTCAGTAAGAAATATAAAATGCACATCGTGGATCGCGTGGGCGGCGGCGACAGTTTTGGCGGCGGCCTCATCTGTGCGTGTCTGGAGGGGTACGATCCCCAGCAGACCATTGAATTTGCCGTGGCTGCGTCCTGCCTGAAGCACTCTGTCGAGGGCGATTACAATATGGTATCGATGGACGAGGTTCTCAAACTTGCCGGTGGCGATGGCTCCGGCCGCGTGCAGCGATAAACGGGATTTGAAACCATATGGAATCCGGGCCTGAAGGGGGCCCGGGTTTTTTATTATATAAAAATCCGTCTTTTGTGGGGCGGCGGCTGCGAGCGCGCCGTATTTCTGCCGATATATATTCTGACGGGAGGTATGTATATGAAGATGGGTACAATTGCATTGCAGGCGTCCGCGGTAAAGTCCGGAGAGCCAAAGCAGAAAGAAAAAAATATTTCGGGAAATGCTATTCTGAGGAGTATGCTTGAGAGACTGGGCGACGCGGGCCTGAGCGAAATGACGGAAGATGAAAAACGGCTATATGAGCAGCGGATCATACAGAAAATGCGGGAGGGAAAAAGACTGTCGGCAAAAGAACTCAGTTATCTGCGCCTTCACAATCCGGAGCTGTATAAGGTTGCAATACGGGTGGAGCTTTCAAGGAAGATGCTCCGGAACAGTCTGAAAAAATGCCGCTCCAAGGACGAGGTTCGGAATGTCGTGATGAATCAGTTTTCCGCTCTCCGCAGTATGAAAGATGGGGATCCGGCCAAAGAATATATGGCGGCGATGATAAGAAAGGAACTCAGCGATTTCAGAAAAAGCAGAGAGTATGCGCAACTTCCGGAGAAGACAGAACACAACGCCAAAGAGAGAAAACTTACATTCCGCGACGACGCAGACGGGGATGAGGAGGCGCAAGCCTGCGACAGAGCAGTGTTTTTCACTATTCTGCGGCTGCAGTGCGAGGAACTGTCACAGATGACAGAGGCGGCGCTTGCTTTTCAGGGGTGAGGTGCAGAGGCATACCGGAGATATGATAGAAAAAGCAAAAGTACAGAACAAATGTTCATTTAGTTCTGTACTTTTTTTCTATTTGGTGGTATACTGTAAAGGTAACGAATTTTTGATTTATAGCGGCCATATTTTTTAGCCAGTAACCAGATGATTTCGCGAAAGGGAGGTTTTGGACATGCCAGACTTCAACCTTCACGCCCCCTTCGAGCCGACCGGCGACCAGCCGCAGGCGATTGAGGCTCTTGTCAAGGGGTTCAGGGAGGGCAATCAATTCCAGACTTTGCTCGGCGTCACGGGTTCCGGCAAGACGTACACGATGGCGAATGTCATCCAGGCGCTCAACAAGCCGACGCTTGTGATTGCCCACAATAAGACGCTGGCGGCGCAGCTCTACGGGGAGTTCAAGGAGATGTTTCCGGACAATGCGGTGGAATATTTTGTGTCCTACTACGACTATTATCAGCCGGAGGCCTATGTGCCTTCCACCGACACATATATAGAGAAGGATTCGGCCATCAATGATGAGATAGATAAGCTCAGGCACTCCGCCACGGCGGCGCTTACCGAGAGGGATGACGTGATCATTATTGCCAGCGTATCCTGCATATACGGTCTGGGAAGTCCGATTGACTATCAGAATATGACGGTTTCCCTGAGGCCGGGTATGGAGAAGGACAGGGACGATGTTATCCGGCGGCTGATTGATATTCAGTATACGCGCAACGATATGGATTTTCATCGGGGTACTTTCCGCGTCCGGGGCGACGTAGTGGAGATCTTTCCCGCCTCGGCTACGGATAAGGCCATACGGGTGGAGTTTTTCGGCGACGAGGTAGACCGCATACAGGAGATTGATGTGCTGACCGGCGAGCCGCAGAGCCAGCTTGAGCACATGGTCGTGTTTCCGGCCTCCCATTATGTGGTGGCGCCGGATAAAATGGAGCGGGCCATTGCCGGCATTGAATCGGAACTGGAGGAACGGGTAAGATATTTTAAGAGCGAGGATAAATTACTGGAGGCCCAGCGGATTGCGGAGCGGACTCATTTTGACATTGAGATGCTTCGGGAGACCGGCTTTTGTTCCGGAATCGAGAACTATTCCATGCATCTGAATGGCCTCAGTCCCGGCGATACCCCGCAGACGCTGATGGATTATTTTCCGGATGATTTTTTGATTATCATAGATGAGTCCCACATCACTGTTCCACAGATTCGTGGTATGTACGCGGGCGACCGATCCAGGAAGACGACGCTTGTAGAATACGGGTTCCGCCTGCCTTCCGCCAAGGATAACCGGCCGCTGAATTTCGAGGAATTTGAGAGCCACATCAATCAGATGCTCTTTGTGTCGGCCACGCCGTCTGACTATGAGGCGGCTCATGAGCTGCTGCGGGCGGAGCAGATTATCCGTCCAACCGGTCTGCTGGATCCGGAGATTTTCGTCCGGCCGGTAAAGGGACAGGTGGACGATCTGCTGGGAGAGATTCGTCGGGTTACGGAGAAAAAGGGGAAGGTGCTGGTGACAACCCTGACCAAAAGAATGGCGGAGGATCTGACGAAATATTATCAGGAGGTGGGCGTTCGGGTGCGCTATCTGCACTCGGACATTGACACGCTGGAGCGCTCGGAGATTATCCGCGATATGCGCATGGATGTGTTTGATGTGCTGGTGGGAATCAACCTGCTCAGGGAGGGGCTGGACATACCGGAGATCAGTCTGGTGGCGATTCTGGACGCTGATAAGGAGGGATTTCTCCGATCGGAGACTTCACTAATCCAGACTATAGGGCGCGCCGCCCGCAATGTGGAGGGGCGGGTTATTATGTATGCCGACGGTGAGACCGATTCCATGAAGAAAGCCATTGGCGAGACAAACCGCCGGCGGGAGGTTCAGCAGGCCTACAATGAACAGCACGGGATTACGCCGCAGACGATAAAGAAGGCGGTGCGGGATCTGATTCGCATTTCCGTCAAGGCGGAGACCGACATTACCGATGAGGAAAAGGATCCGGAGTCCATGAGCCGCGAGGAGCTGGAAAAGGCTATCCGGAAGATTATGAAGGACATGAATCGGGCCGCCACCGATCTGAATTTTGAACTGGCGGCCAGCTTACGGGATAAGATGCTGGAATACAAAAAACATTTACAGGATTGCATGGAGGATTAGACGCAATGGACAATAAAAAAAGCAGCAGGGACGACAAGCGATTTATCCGCATCCGCGGCGCGAGGGAGCACAATCTGAAGAATATCAGCCTGGATATCCCGCGGGATGAATTTGTGGTGCTGACCGGACTGAGCGGTTCCGGAAAATCCTCTCTGGCCTTTGACACCATTTACGCAGAGGGACAGAGGCGTTATATGGAATCGCTTTCGTCCTATGCGAGACAGTTTCTCGGACAGATGGAAAAGCCGGATGTGGAGAGCATTGAGGGACTTCCGCCCGCTATATCCATCGATCAGAAGTCTACGAACCGCAACCCCCGCTCCACAGTGGGCACGGTGACGGAGATCTATGACTATTACCGCCTTTTATATGCCAGGGTGGGTATCCCCCACTGTCCGGTATGCGGGAAGGAGATTAAAAAGCAGACGGTGGATCAGATGGTGGACGAGATTATGAAACTGCCGGAGAAGACACGGATTCAGCTGCTGGCGCCTGTTGTCAGGGGGCGCAAGGGGGAGCACACCAAAATATTTGAGAAGGCGAAAAAGAGCGGCTATGTCCGCGTCATCGTAGACGGCAATCAGTTTGAACTCACGGAGGAGATTAAACTGGAGAAAAATAAAAAACACACCATTGAGATTGTGGTGGATCGTCTGGTTGTGCGGGAGGGAATCGAAAAGAGAATGACAGATTCCATTGAGAATGTGATGAAACTTTCCGACGGTCTGCTGGTGGTAGATGTATTTGGCGGGGAACCCATGAATTTCAGCCAGAGTTTTTCCTGTCCGGACTGCGGCGTCAGCATTGATGAGATTGAGCCCAGGAGTTTTTCCTTCAACAATCCGTTTGGAGCCTGTCCGGTCTGTCACGGAATCGGATATAAAATGGAATTTGACGAGGATCTGATAATTCCCGATAAGAGCATGAGCATAGCGGAGGGGGCCATAGCGGTGATGGGCTGGCAGTCTGTGACGGATCCGTCCAGCTACAGCCGCTGTACGCTGGAGGCTGTGGCAAAGGCCTATGGTTTCAGCCTGGACACGCCCTTTGAGGACTATCCGAAGGCTGTTCATGATGTGATCTGGTATGGAACCGGCGGACGGCGGGTGGAGGTGCACTACACCGGCCGTCACGGGCGTGGCGTCTACAACGTGCCTTTTGAGGGACTTCTCCACAATGTGGAGAAACGCTATCGGGAGACGGCCTCGGAGGTTTCCCGACAGGAATACGAATCCTTTATGCGGATAACTCCGTGCAGGGAGTGTGGCGGCCGCCGCCTGAAGAAGGAGTCGCTGGCAGTGACGATAGGCGGAAAGAACATTGCGGAAATCTGCGATTTCTCCATAGCGGAGCTGAAGCAGTTTATGGAGGACGTCGAATTGACGGAACGGCAGCGGCAGATCGGGCGGCTTGTGTTGAAGGAGATACGGGCCCGACTGGGATTTCTGGTAGATGTGGGGCTGGACTATCTGAGCCTCGCGAGGGCCACCGCTTCGCTTTCCGGCGGAGAGGCCCAGAGGATCCGGCTGGCAACCCAGATTGGTTCCGGTCTGGTAGGCGTCGCCTATATTCTGGACGAGCCGAGTATCGGGCTGCACCAGAGGGACAACGACAAGCTGATTCGCACCCTGAAAAAGCTAAAGGATCTGGGCAATACCCTGATTGTGGTGGAACATGATGAGGACACCATGCTGGCTGCCGACCATATAGTAGATATCGGCCCGGGCGCCGGAAACCACGGCGGCGAGGTGGTGGCGGAGGGGACGGCCAGGGAGATTATGGAGGAGCCGGACTCCGTTACCGGCGCTTATCTCAGCGGCCGGATCCAGATACCGGTTCCCAAAAAACGCCGCAGGCCTACCGGTTTTCTCAAGGTGAAGGGGGCGCAGGAGAACAACCTGAAAAAGATAAACGTCCGGATTCCGCTGGGCGTCATGACCTGCGTGACAGGGGTTTCCGGTTCGGGAAAAAGTTCCCTTGTTAATGAGGTTCTGTGCAAGAGCCTGTCGCGGACACTGAACCGCGCCCGCTGCATCCCCGGCAAACACATTGGGATCGAAGGGGTGGAGCAGTTGGATAAGGTAATCAATATTGACCAGTCCCCGATAGGGCGCACCCCCCGCTCGAATCCGGCCACCTACACCGGCGTCTTTGATATGATTCGGGATCTGTTTGCCGCCACGCCGGACGCCAAGGCGCGAGGATACAAAAAGGGACGTTTCAGCTTTAACGTAAAGGGAGGGCGTTGCGAGGCCTGCACGGGCGACGGTATTCTGAAAATCGAGATGAATTTTCTGCCGGACATTTATGTGCCCTGCGAGGTGTGCGGCGGACAACGCTACAACCGTGAGACGCTGGAGGTAAAATATAAGGGCAAGAGCATTTATGATGTGTTGGATATGACAGTGGAGGAGGCCCTCGTGTTTTTTCAGCACATTCCGTCGATCCAGCGCAAGATACAGACCATGTATGATGTGGGCCTATCCTATGTCAAACTGGGACAGCCCTCCACGACGTTATCCGGCGGGGAGGCGCAGCGGATTAAGCTGGCAACGGAATTGAGCCGGAGGAGTACCGGACGCACCATTTATATACTGGACGAGCCAACGACCGGTCTGCATTTCGCCGACGTACACAAACTGATTGATATTCTGCACCGGCTTGCCGAGGGAGGTAACTCCGTGATTGTGATCGAGCACAATCTGGATGTAATCAAGACGGCCGATTATATTATCGATATGGGGCCTGAGGGCGGAGACAGAGGCGGTACGGTAATAGCGGAGGGAACACCGGAGAAGGTGGCAAAAAACGAGGCCTCCTACACCGGATATTATATGAAAAAGATACTGGGACTGTAGAGAGCGGAGAGAAAACCCAAAATCAGGAGGAGAAATATGTACTCATTTTTTGCCATGATGGCGCGCATGAAATATATCGAGCGGTGGTCGCTGATGCGCAATTCCCGCAGCGAAAATATCAGTGAGCACTCATTGGAGGTTGCCATGCTGGCCCATGGGCTGGCTATTATTTCCAACGAGCGGTGCGGGGGCGATCTGGACGTGAACCAGATTGCGCTGATGGCGTTGTACCATGACGCCAATGAAATCATAACCGGAGATATGCCCACGCCGGTCAAATACTTTGACGAGGACATAAAAGACGCATATAAGCGCGTGGAAAATGTGGCGAGCCATACTATGATTAATAAACTGCCGGATTATATGCAGAAGTATTACCGCCCGCTCTTTTTACCGGAGGAGGGGGCTGAGGGCGGGAGCGCCTGGCGTATTGTCAAGGCGGCGGATAAATTATCGGCTCTGATCAAATGCCTGGAAGAACTGCGTAGCGGCAATCAGGAGTTTGCCACGGCGAGGGAGACGATTGAGAAGGGACTGCGGGAGATGGACATGCCGGAGGTAGACCTCTTTATGGAAGAATTTCTGCCCGCCTATAATCTGACGCTGGATGAATTGCAGGGCGAAAAGAGCGGCGGGAGATAATCAGGTGCCGGCATTACAATGCATCAACCTTTTTTAGTGAAATCCACCGCCATTTCCCATCGATGCTTTTCTTTTTCAGGCGCCCCCAGTTGCCGGACACTTTTGAGATATAGACCACATCTCCTTTACTCTTTGTCCCGATTTTGTTGCCGGGTTTTACTCCTTTACTGGAGCGGATGGCAGCCGCCTTTTTTACCCTTGCCCTAAACTGGTAATTGTGCAGAATCTTATTTTTCAGGCGCTTCCATCTCTCATTATCTGTACCAATCATAGAGGCGGGACAGGACTTTCCGTTTACATCCCAGTGCCGGATTACCGTTTTGGCGTTTGGACACTTTTTCATGATATACTGTACCAGCTCCCGCACTGCGAGCATCTGCTGCCATCCGGCGTCTCCCATGCAGTCACAGAGTTCGATACTGACGCTGTTACTATTGGTACATTTCCCATAGTAAGATCCGGCGCCGTTTTTTCGCGTGTAAAGACCGCCCACTGCCCAGGCGGTGCGGCTCAGGGGTACAGAGTTCCATATTTCCCCGGACTTGTCCACAAAATAGTGGGCTCCCGCCTTTCTTGTATTGGCGCCGGCGAAATAGTCGGCGTTGTTTTTTGCCGTATCTCCTCTGTTGCCGGTGTAGTGTATGACTATGTATCTTATCTCCTTTAGGGGACGGGACTCTCCGTAACTGAGCGATTTTGCTGTTTTTGTATGTACGTTCATTCTTTAATTGCCCCCCTTTACTTCCGGAAGCCCTGCCAACGAAGTGAGCAGGGATGCTAAGCCGGCAAGCAGGGCCGTCCCTGTCACCGCCTCCCAGTCTACAGCAGTGACTGTCGCCGCCATCGGCAGCATGGCGAGTACTGTCTGCGCTACTGTCTTTGCCGCCCTGATTCCTGCTGCCTTTACCCATTTTCTTATCTTTTCTTTCATGTGCGTTTCCTCCTTTTTAGTTATTGCAAAATTTACAAAAAAGTATTTTCATCTGTGCACCGACGGTAGGTTGCCTTTATCTTTTCAATTGCGAATTTGGCCCGGTTGTTCCGGTAATCCGGATGGCTGGCACAGTATGTCTCATAGGTGTTTATATCATCCAAGATCTGTTCAAAGTGTTCTTTTGTATGCTGGAATCCATGCCGCACTTCATCTTCAAACCGCAAGATTCTGTATCGGCTCGCAGTTATTTCGTTTTCTTCTATTTTTTCCATGACCTCCCGGTTTAAGGCGCGGCCGATGCTTTTGGCTATGGCCGTCCATGGGTTTATTTTAATCGGAACAACCTGTATGATTGTAAGCGCGGCCGCCAGCCATCCGGAACCGTCAATAATGATGCTGCTTAAACTCATTTACTAAAGCACCTCCTCACATATTGATGTTATTGCTCGTCTTCGTTTGCTTCGTGCTGCTGGAACTGGATACGGTACAGGGGGCGGATGTCGTATACGTTCCTCCTCCACCGGTATATCTGTTGGAAGCTGTGGAAGTATAGTTCGCTGGATAACTAAATGAGCCGGAAGTGGTTCTTGAGGAACTGGTGTAAACTGTAGTTCCGTAAGTGGTATACCTGTATATTTCACTATAATTACTTGCTCCTGGAGGCTTCCCAGTAGATTTACTTGTCCAGTAGACATATTGTGGATTTCCAGACTTAAAGGAACTGGTACTTCCCGCCGGATGATAGTACGTCTGAATGGCCTGGGCGCCAGCCGTTGTGGTTCCGCAACTTTGCCAGAGAGTACTATAAGATGTCGAATAAGGCCCGACTTTAGACGTACTATAGGTAGTTCCGGAATAAGTATAGCTGCCTGAGTATGTATAGGTGGCATAAGTGCCTGTCTGACGAGAACTGCTTGCAACCGTCCAATTGCTGCTCGAACTGGACGTAAATGTCTCGCTGCGTCCTATCATGGCCGTCTGCCCGTCCATTCTAAGGCGCATACAGCAGTAGGACGAGGCAGATGTATCCGATGTCAGCCCGTATTTTACTATGTCGTTTATTCCTGTTCCTGTCCGCACACACAACCGCCTTGTGCCGTTTGCAGGAGAGACGTATTGTGAGCCGGTGAATGATTGGATTCCGGCTGGCGCGCGAATGACTAATCCTCCCATATTTTATTCCTCCTTTATATCTTTTGACTGTAATAGTTCCTCAATGCTCCATTTCAGTTCTTTGCACCCTGTGCAGATGTAGTCGCTAAACGACACCCATGGCTCGGTAAACTTAACATCTGTGTGGTTTTTCACGACAAAGTAGTTTTCAATCCTCTCGGTATATGTATACCTGTCCCAGTCGCTGTAAAGCATCTCTCTGAGCGCGTTACAGGCTTTCTGCAGGATATACCAGTCCTCTGGCTCCGGTACATATCCCGTTGTCTGGACATGTTTTATAAAGGACAAAAAGGTAAAATAACTATACATAGTCATGTTGAGCAGTTTGAGCCGGTACTGTTCCTTTGTGTTCTCTGTCCACTCCAGATGGCTGGCGGAATCCTGCATGTATCTGATTACATTGACACTGCCGTCCATCGTATAGCCGGACAGCATATATCCGTATTCCGGATCGCGGCGCGACTGGCTCTCCACGTTTGGGTACCAGAGATAGAACAGTGTACCGTTGTCCATCAGAATCCCCTGGTATTCCGGATCGTTGTCAAGGCAGAAGAAAAAACACTCCGTAAAGTAATAGTCCTCTGCGTGCCTTGACTGCGCCTCGTTAAAGCGTATACTGTGCCTGTCCAGGAAAGCGCGGCTGTATAGTTTAGAATTTACCCACACATGGTTGCTGGATTCAATCGTATAGCTTGTCTGCTCGTCAAATACAAACAATGGAGCGGAGGCGATTGCTACAGGCTTTGCATCTTTGTTGTTAAGCGGGTGCCCATCCCCGTCCATTCGGATGCTGCCATCATCATTATGGATAAAACTGGCGGCTTCCACGGCTCCGCAAAACATGCTGACAGCCAGATGGTTTCCTAACATATCGTCCTCGTCCATAAACATAAAATAATCGCAGTCTGTATGGTCTATGCCGTACTGGCGAGCCAGTCCCTGTCCGACATTTCGGGGTGTCCGTATACACCGTATGTCGATTTCGCTTTTGTACCGGTCAATAAGATCCTGGTAGTCGCAGTCCGTATTTGGACTGCAATCATTGACCAGGGTTACATGGATAAACTCTCTGCGCCACTGAAATGCAATGGACGCTATGCCCTTGTTGATTAATTCCGATTTGCCATAGCACGGAATGATTATGTCTATATCAAACATCAAATATATCCTCCTTAATAACTATTCGTACCAGATTGCACCGACCTGTGTTGTATCAACCTGTGATTTTGGCAGTATCCTGGTAGCAGCGCCATTGTTGCCAGAACTCAAATTATCCAATAATTCCTGAGTTATTTTATCTAAAACAACTTTATTGGTATGTGTATGTCTCTGGGTATATGCTTCTTCGTATTTAGCATAATCCTCTTTCGATAATAGTCCGTCAACACTGTTTGTTGCCTTTGGTATCGCATTTGCCGATATGGCAACCCACGCTGAACCGTTGTACCGGTATGTGAGATCCGTATCTTTTACATTAACCGTCCAGCCATCCTGCGGGGTGGGATAGGCCTTTGCTATGTCGGCATAAGTATCTACAGCCTCTTTCCAGTCGATATTCGTTTCGAGGGCAGATAGTTTATTGTCGATTTCGCTCCGTGTGTATTTGTCGTCCCACTTTGGCTTGTTTGTGTCGATTGTATCTTTTAAATCGCTCTCGGCCTTTTCGGCGCGCGAGACTTCTTTTGTCACGGCATCATATGCTTGTTTCACACTGTTGGGAGTTGCGGCGGTTGTAACAGACTCGCTTGTCACGCTGTCTGTTAATTGAGTAATACCCTTAGAGGATGTGGTTGCGTCATATAATTCTTCCAGTGGTACTTTTGCATGACTGTCAAGCCCCGTAACTCCATTGGCAGTGTCTTTATCCTCTGTCAGCACAAAATGATGGCTGTCTAATTTATTCTGAAAATCATCGGCTGCTGTCTCTGCCTTTCCCGCTGCTGTATTTGCAGCGCCTGTGGCCGTCTCTGCATTTTTAATGGCTGTTTCAGTATCTGCCTGTCTTCGAGCCTCATTCTGTTCCCTTTTGCTCTCCGCATCCTGTCTGCCTTTTTCGTTTTCCTTGATTTTTTCATTTTCTTCAATCAGGTTATTTGTGGTATCGATTGCTTCTTTTAGTTCATCATAAGTTTCAGAGATTTCTTTCTTTTTTTCCCCTACTTCATTATACATATCATTGACTTTATTCATGGTGTCAACAATGGAGTTATACTCATCTGTACTTTCTGCAAACGATCCATCTTGCACATTTGGATCAACATAGATATAAAATGTGTCAGAGTATAAGGCCTGACTTTCGTTATAAATGGCAAGTTCACATTTTTCTGTTCCGGAGGCAGACAGCATTTGTTTTGTCATAGTAACAGACACCGTATTATCAGAAACAGATATATTGCTCTGGTTAAGGATATGAGTGTTGTCCGGCTTAACAGCAGATATGATAAATTGCCATGCCGGGTTGATTGGCAGTTCGTGATTGTCGTTATACAGTTTTATCCTTAAAACGTGTGTGTTGTCAGACGCCTGCTTGATGACAGTTCTTTTAATGTCAGACGAACTAAAATCTAACTGTATATCATGATATATTGGATCCATCTCTATCACTTCCTTTTATTGATTTTTATGTGTTTTTTCTCATTGTGTCTATAACAACCTTTAGTTCATCGATTTCTTTTGATAATTGCTTCACTTTCAGAGCGGTAAGCATATGGATTTCATCATATCTTACATAATAATTCCCCTCATGGTCTATTACGAGACCGGCAAAATTCTGTAATGGTATATTGCATTGTTTCATTGCGTCTTCTAACTCCTGTGCAATAATGCCGAGGTGTATTCTGCCTGCTGTCCCGTCATTATATTTGAACGACCGTATTGTAATGGCATCAAATAAATCTGTATATTGAGCGTCTGGGGCGCTAATACCACTTTTCTTGTTTTTATCTGATGTTATGGCAGGGGAGGACGTCATTTTCACAGTTCCATAAAATTGAGTCGATGTTGTACTTGTTCCAAAATAAATATGGTTTTCCCAACTGTTCATAGTAACAAACACATCTTCATTGCCATCTTGCATCTCTATCACGTCGGATGTAATAATGGTTAAGTTTTTATTTATACTTCTAAAGTACCGTTTACACCATATTGCACCATTTTCTAAATTTACTTTTTTATAAGAATCCTTATCAAATCCTATTGTTTCGATTATACCTTGGTGGATTTTTGTGCCTGAACTATTCATCTGACCGCTTTGGATGTAGGCGTCGCCTGTGTTTTTTATGCACTGGGAATCTATCTCCCAGCCGTCTTTCCCGCCTATATAGCCTTTGTTTGCATACACTTCTCCGCTAAAATATCCATTTCCGCTATTGCTCACAGCCATCACAACATCTGCTTTTTTTTTGATACTGAATACATACTTACTGTCATGGCCTTGAAATTGCGTGCCGGCTGGATTTATTTCAACGCTTGTTGTATCCCCTTGAATATACAAATAGCCGCCGCCTATTTTGGGGGATATAACATAGTCCTCACCTATTGTAGTGAGGTTGCCGCCCGTTAATATATTATATACCTCTTGCCTGAAAGAGGAGATGCCCTCCTCGACGCTTATGTCGATGTTTTTTAGTGTATCACTTAATTTGTCTATATCGTCAATCCCCATTTTCTTTGTCCATGTAATAGCGCCGCCGTCAAGCGTGATACCAGTATCGTCTATGATAACGGTAGAATCCTCATTCATCACTTTTAGATTTTTAGTTATCATAAGATTGCCGACAATCAAATCGGCCCACACGCCATATACAAGAGTTCCATTATAAGAGCCAAGGCCAATTGCCATCTTTGATGTCTCCCAGTTATCCTCTGTCAATACGATGTTCCGGTTAATTATTTTCATCTGCATATCGGAATAGGTATCTAATTCGGGGATTTTTTTGCGAAGGAGAATACCGTGTCCGTCAATAATAACCTCCTGGTCGCGACCGCCCTTTACCGCCATCAGGCAGGCATCCAGGCCGTCTCTTTTTATCTCATCAAATTGCTGGCTTGCTGCCTCGCCCTTTTCTGCCTGTGTTGCCACATAGTTGTATGATGATGCCATATCAGATGCACTGTCAATGATAGCGCTTACATCACTCATTGCTCCATTGTTGTAGCGGGAGACATTGGTGAAAGTGACATCAATCTTATCTTGAACTGGAAATGCAAAGCGGATGGATGAGATCCTCATTTTATAAATCTCACCGTCGATCCGGACTCTCACATAATTGTTTAGTGAGAATCCGGAATAATCGTCACTGACAATGGCGTCCTTGTATTCCGCTTCCGTCTGTCCGACAATGGCGGAAATATTTGCTGTGACAGTGTACTGTGTCATGCAGGCCTTTGATAATTCCTGCCTCGCTTTTGCCATCAGCTCTTTTGCCTGGGAAATAATCTGTGAGTTTGTGAGTCCGTCGGAGGTGTAGTTGTCATTCGTATAGACGTCCTCTCGGATAAAGGAAAGCAGCTCATTGTATAATCCGTCTTCTGCAAAGTATGTCTTTATGTCAAAATGCGCGCGTGTTTTCCTGCGCATATCGGCAATGCTCATACCAGGGTTGGCAGACTGGTTATCGACGTAGCTGTCAACTACATCCTTCATAACGTCATAGCAGCTGTAAATATCATAACTACCACAGTTATTACATATATTTTTACCGCTCGTTAATTCAGATACGTTGGTGCTGGAGCATTTTTCACATTTATAGGGCTTTGTGCCAATAAATTCGTTGGGATAACGGGTATCTGTCATGTGGGAGAGCGCCTCGGAAATACTGGTGTAATGTTTCAGTTCATAATTAATATTTCCATTGGCATCTAAAAAAGCATCGGAGAATTCTCCGAGATACGAGCTGAGTGCGAAAATCTGATCTTTAACAATGGTCATTTGAGCGAGAATCTGCCCTTGGATACCCATGTAACTGCCTTTTACCTGATTCAATATGGCAGAGGAGGTTTCTGTTGTTTCTTCGGCCCTCATCCCGTCAATTGCATCAATACAACTCTGAAAGCCGTCATAATAGGATTCCAGACGGTTATAAGAATACTGATTCCAGGTACGGGATTTTTCATTGTCATAGTTCAGATCCACCTCGCTCAGCAGATAGCTGGTATGCTGCTTTATATACGACATATATGCTTCCTGGCTCTTATCTGCGAAGTTAAAGGTGACGGAAAAGCCAGAAACAGAACCTTCGGAATCATTGTAGGATATATGATTATCGTCGGCTTCACGCGTTATATAGGAACCGTTGTTTCCGGTTACATGGAGAGTATAAATGTTTTCCCTGTTATCCGAACTGTAAAATT
This sequence comes from uncultured Lachnospiraceae bacterium, assembly GCA_947629865.1. Taxonomy (GTDB): domain Bacteria; phylum Bacillota; class Clostridia; order Lachnospirales; family Lachnospiraceae; genus Eubacterium_F. The sequence goes on from CANRFJ010000007.1 coordinate 67,527, forward strand.
TGATCGAGCCGTACCAGCAGTATTTTTTGGACGGATCGAAATTTTTATCGTTGGTGTGTGTGATTTCATCCGTATCTATGGAAAAAGAAAAACCCTTTGGCATAAACGTCGAGAGCAGATTGGAAATCGAATATTTAGCGGAAGTATACCCGTAATTGCTCCAGCTGCTGATAAAAAATGTGTTTTTGTAATATGTATTAATTTGCTTTGTTACATATAAAATGGCATCAATACATGTGGTGATTTCTTCCTCCAGTACGGGCATTTTGCCACTTTGCAGGTACAATATCATATCATACAAATCGTACTGGATCTCCAGAAGCTTCTCATAGGATTCCGACTGCCCCGAGAGTTCTTTGTCATAGGCATCCAGCTTCTCGACTAATTCCGGACTCATCCGTTTTTTCTGCTCATCTGAAAACATCATGATACGGTTGCTGGCGGACATGTTCAGGCCTTGGACGGCGGCGGTTATAGTATCATCCCCGCCCACAACCTTAAAGCAGTTTTTAATACTGTCCCTGTCGCCCTCAATAGATATTTCATCGGACAAGTTATCGGTGGATATGAAGATATTGGTGTCCTGCCCGATATCTGCTATGTGTTCGGACGAGCCGCAGGTCTGGCACACGCCGTTTACAATGTTGCGGAAGGAGGAGACACTGGCTGTCTTTTTTTGATTTTCATCTATGGCCTCCCAACAATGACGGCAGTATTGTATGTCATAAGCATTTACCGTGCGCTCCGCGTGGCCGTCCTCTCCAATTGTAACGCAAATATCAAACACACAGTTCACCTCGGAAGCAATTTCATTGAGTGCGCTTACGATATCCGTATCGCTCCATGAGAAGGTGCGTTGGATATTTTTGAGAGTAGGCGAGACATAACCGACATGATAGTGCGGCGCATAGGAGAGGACACGGTCTAATAGAGATGCTTCTTCCTTTTTTTTCCTCTCATTCTCTTTATCGGAAATATCCGTATCGCGATAGAAGACAGTCGGATAATTTTTGTCATAATCGCTTCGGCTTATATCCTCCTCTGTATTGACTTCCAAAGAGCAAATGATCTGGGAGAGCTCGGCTATGCCAAGTGAGCGGGCGGTGACTTTTTTTACTACGGAAGTATGTTCGCTTTTTGCAACCGCAATTTCAAAGAAGCCATAACTGCCTACCTGGATAACGGATAAATCCGTCAAATCATCAAAACAGGGACAGGGGGTATCATCCACTTCTTTGTAATAAGTAAAACTAATCTCGTCCGGCTGATTTATTTCATTTATATCTGCTGTAAATTCATCAAGAGGATATAGTTCTCCTTTTTTCTTCAGGTTCTTATCCACGAGGAATACCTGCGGTGGTTTTATATCCAGGGTGATGGGATTGAGACTGTATCCGAATTTTTTAAAAGGTAACGCCATTAGATCACCGCCTTTCTTGGTGCGCGCCAGGTCAGGTCAATGTCACAGTCCCCTGTTATGGTTATTTCGTTTACGCGGTTATTAAATGTATTGCCAATGGAAAACCATTCCCAGTTAAAATCGTCCGGAAGCGTCGGGTGCTTTCCCGTCTGCTCTGAGGAATGGATAACCATGTTGCGTAGGGTTATCTGCTCGCCGGCGACACAGTTTCTTATCTGTGTTTTGGCGCCGGTCATGGCATTGCATATGACAATGTTCTGCGGGGACTCCGGAGAGCCGGATCTGGACAGGATCTCGACAGAGGGGAAAAGGATCCCGATTTCATCTGAGCTGTCGTACAATTTGGCAGAAGCAGAGCCGGATGAGGAGATGTGAGTATGTATAGGCCCCGACCATCCAAAGGGGGCGTCACACAGCGCTGTCAGCGTGAGGCCATAGCATTGTCCGTTTATTTCGTACTTTTCCAGACTGAGCTGGCACCGGTAATGTATGTCCTCATAGCCCATCTGGACAAAGGACAGATATTTATACTCCCTTCTCACCAGCCAGCGCATGAGAAACGCAAGTTCGCGCTCCGTAAAGGGCCTATTGTCCCCCGCCCCCGGCTCGTATTTGCAGACCTGAAAGGTGAATGTCAACTGTTCGCTGTAGATACTTCCTGTTTTAACCCATTGATGGGAGCCTGGCGCTTTAAATGTTGTATATTCGATTTTGCTGCCCGCTGTAATCGGGCCGGATGTACTGCTGTCAAAGGAGCAGAGGAGTAAGTCGTATTCCCTGCTGGATATACCGTCAAAGATAAATTCTGTGCAATACATAAACATTCACCTCTTTCTTTTATTTCTTATCAATGATGTGCTGGAGTTTTTTTCGATATTCATCGCCAACAGCCTCTGTTTGTCGGATGATTTTGTTATATCTGTCTTTCAACTGTGAGACCTCATCCATCAATTCACGGTACTGTGTCCGACAGTTCTTGATTCCCTCCAGTTCTGCAAGAAGCTGGTTGCGTTCATTTTCCAGCCGCTTCGCCTCTTTCTTCCAAAGGGAAACGGTGTCTCTATCCGTGTGTTTTCTAAATATACGCATAGTTTCCTCCTTTTTGATTTTAGTGGATACTCTGAATGTTATTGGTAATCCGGCCCTTGCTGATTAAATCCTTTGTGGCAATGGCAAATGCCCTCCGCACTCTTGTGTCGCTCTGAAGTGCATTTACAAAATCCAGAGGGTTTTTGACGTCTGGCAGTTCGGCGTGGATAACCACGTCTCCGAAGGAGGGTTCCCGAAAATTACCCTTCGGCAGAAGACGGTGATCCGATATGAGTTGTGGCCGGATAAAGCTCTCCATAATGTCGACAGCTTCGGGAAGCATATCGGTAAACCTCTGTGTGAGAATCGTTTCGTCCGGATTGGCGCGAACCAGTACATGGTCTCCGTTTTTGGGGACGCCGGAAGTGCGGATGATTCCCCCCATCTGAAAGCCTGACACGCCCAAATCATGAAGCTTTGTATACAGTCTGCCCTTTTTTGAGGCGCCGTCATAGTTCGCAATTCCGATGATGTGTGCAAGGTTTTTGAGATTAGCTGTGCTCAGAACGTAATGATTTTTCTTGTCAAATTTCATATCGTATATTATTTTGTTTACATCGGAATATTTATTTCGCTTCTTTTTTGCCTTCTGTTTATTGTTTTTTATGAAATTTTCCACATTCTTCTTTGCCTGTGCGTTTTGCGTAGACGTGCTCGGAACCCATCTGGAGTCGTGCTGCCCCGGCGCGCTGGAGCCGTCTGCTTTGGTGATGGTAAAACTACCGCTTCCGGAATCACCGCCGGAATTTCCGCCGGAATTGCTGCTTCCTCCGTCAGAGCCGGAACCCGCAGCTGCCTCGCCATATTTTGTCTCCAGATATTTATTCTGTATGTCCAGTTTGCCTGCAATTGAGGAATCATCTCCATATATGGATTCCTGAATACCTGTCACAATTTGGGTGTTGGAGCCAAAGGCATCCAGTATATCTGCAAAATTGCGGGAGTAGTCGTAATTATAATCTCCGGCGGTTTTGTTAAGAATATCCTGAATCAGCAGTGCATTATTGTTGATGGCGGCAATCCCGTCCTGTAGCAGGGTGTCCGTGTCTTTGAACAGATTGCTCATTAAGTCCTCGTATTCAGAATAGAGATTGTCCAGCATCTTCTGCTGGTCGCTGATATACTTATCATATTCTGTGTCCTGCAAATCCTGATTGGCCTCATCCAGACTTAGCTGGAGCTGTGCTCTACGGGCGCGGCCCTCCTCGGAATCGTCGCCCTGTAATGAAGCAAGCTGCTTCTCCAGTGTGGCAATGCTCTTTGTCTTATCCGCGATGTTTTGCTGGTAATCATACAAATCCTTCTCATAATCCAGCGCCTCCTTTTTGGCGTCTATGATTTCCTTCATATAGTCGAGCTGGACTTGGTAATATTCTTTGACAAGGTCTATAATTTTTTGCTCAGCGTCAAACTCATTTTTTGCCCATTCCTGTTGTTTGTCAATAATGGACTTATAGGCAGCATCAAGCTGTTCGGAGGAATCATACTTATGTATTCCGTTGTCGCCGTAATCCAGTTTGCCGGATGCTTTCATTGACTCCAGGATGGCGCGCTCTTTGTTTAATTCCCGCAACTGGGACTGGGCTGTTTCAAGATTTATGCCAGAAGCGCCGAGAGCTGCAATGCCCTCTTTTGTAAATGCGCCGGTATCGGAATCCGTCATGTCGCGGCGGGAGAGAAGTTCGGTTATAAAGCCGGCTTCTGTGCGGATGCGGTTTGCATTTTCTTCTTTTGCATCCAGCAGGGCAGTGTGCACTTCGCGGATGGCAGTTGTATTTTCTGCAATCGAGACATCGCACTCACTGATCGTATTGTCAAGAGTCTGAAGGCGGGACTGTATATCGTACCATTCATCGGAATATACTTTTATCTTTCCCTTTTTTATTTCCGAATTTAATTCGTATTGAACAGAATTTCTTTCCTGAACCGCTTTTGCGCGTTTACCATTCTCATAATCTAATTGAGAACTATAATATCCGGCAGTGATAATTTTGCCTCTGGCTTCCAGGAGAGAAACCTTGTTTTTGACGTCCTGTGCCTGATTGTCGATCAGAGAGATCTGATTTTCATAGTCTTTCTGAATATTTTCAATTCGATGAACCACAAGGTCGTTTATCTTTTTCTGCAGTTCATATTCAAGACGCTTTGCCTCCGCACTTTGTCCGTTGAGTTTTGCAATCTTAATCTGATAGTCATAGGATTTCTTCAGATTGTCAATTTGAGTATTAACAGAGACATTTTTGTCCTTAGAGCCGACACTGATCGCCTCTTTTGCCTCTGCCCTTGAAACCCGCGTATTGTATAAGTCAGTCCGGTTCTGGTACCTCGCCTGTTTGTTTTCCCGCATCGAAGCGAGAGTTTCCTGTCTCGCTTTTTTCTTTTCCTGCGATTTGTCATAATAATCCTGGTATTTCTGGATTTTCTCTGCAGTTGCTTCGCCATATGTGGCGATTAACTTACTGCGACTTCCCGTAATCCTTCCGTTCCTTACGGCGTTTTTAAGACTTTTAGACAGTTTTACATTATCGGCTTTATCAGAATACTTATCTGCCGCCCGCTGCTGATACTTTGCGGTCTTTTTCAGAATCCTATATTGGTCGTTGAGATTTTTGGTTCGTGCGCGCAGAAGTGCATCGTCTGTTTTTACACCTTTTTTATCAACAAGATTATCATACTTTGACTTAACTAAATCAAGCTTAGATGATAAGCGATCCAAGGCACGGCTGATCCAGTCGATTTCCTGTCTGGTAGTTGTTTTTTGTTTTGTATTGGATGATGTATTGGATTTTGGAGTGCTGGTGGAGGTATCAGGCTTAAAATCGGTATCTCTGATTTTTACTTTTGCTTTTTTCTTTGCTGCTTTTTCTACCTTTAACTGCTGTGCCGTAATCTTAGCGGTTAAGTTTGCTATACGAGCATCTCTTTCCTGCGAATTCATCTTGGTATCCGAGGCAATTTTAGTGCGTTCGGACATCATATTCTGAAGAATTTCTAACTCGTTTAACGCATCACCTGTGATGCCGCATTGTCGCGCAAGAGCAATCAGATTACTTACAGATTTACTGGTAGATAATGAGTTTTTGTTTGCGATGGCTTTTTGCAGCGTATACAGCTTAACGGCATTGGTTGCTCCGTCTAACAAATTGATTTCATTGGCTTTCGATGCTATATCTGCATTTGTTGCCGTAACAACATCCCAATTTAACAGGATCTCATCTACCTTGCTCATGTTTAAAGCATCCTGAACCACTTTTCGGGAATTTTGTATGCCCATTTCATCAAGCTGAGAGATATAATATTTTTTGTTGGACTCTGTCAAATTTGCTAAGAAGTTGTTGCTGTTGACATAAGCAGTTGCTAAATCATTGGCGGCGCTCTTGCATGTTTTCATAATGGAGTGGCCATTACCAAGAATTTTAATAAAGCGCTCATACTGTGCGGTATTTGCTTTTACGTCTTCCGGCATACCAGCCAGTGTATCAGCATCAATTCCAACGGTTTTAGTTTTCTTGTCTGACATATTGTCTTTCTTTTTGGCAAGAATAGCCGATATGGAAGAAATGCCAGATTTCATGGAAGATAGCTGCTCAATAGATGATTTTAAATGATTTATCTTCTTTGTTAATTCCTTGGCGGACAAACCGGTTTGTTCCATTATGTCTTTTGCGATAGAGGATTTTTCAAATGCTTTTACAGTGAGCTTTCCTGCTTCCGCAAGTTCCAGAAGATCTTCTTTTGTCTCCTGAGCGGTCTTTCTTTGCTCGTCTGTACCGTCTGTTCCAAGAGAATCCCAAACATCAGCAAAAGAAGATTTTTTAACTGACTTTTTGGTGGCTGCTATGCTTTGTTCGTATTTTTGTATTGCCTCGTCAGCACTTTTGGCGCCATCTGTTGCAGATAGCCACGCTTGAAGCTGTCCCTGATTGAAGTCGTTAGTATACTGGACTAATTTGTCATACTCAGCGCTATTGTCACCGGAGATGCTTTTTATACTATCCTTAATTTTATCCGCACTTTCATTGTATTCTTCAAACCCCAATTTTTTATACATATCGGACAAATTAAGTTTTTCATCCTCTGGAAGTTTTTCATTTATAACATTCATCAGAGGTGTAAGGTAGGAGTCTATCAGCGTCTTGGCATCGCTAAAGGACATTTCCGAAAAGTCGGTCTGGAACAACCCGCTAAGAGCGCTCATAATTTCCAGCTTTTTATCTGGATCTGAACAGGCAAGATTTAATGGAGTTATAATTTGGTCTTGTAAAAACTGTTTTGCTCCGTCTAAGTCTTCTACATCCAAATCAGACCATTTAATGGAGTCTACCATTTGTCCTATTGCCCTTTTGAAATACTCATTATCGCTGTTTTTATAAGAATCAAGGTCGCTCACCCAAATCATCATCTGGTCAGACATTTCTTTGTTTTTTGAATTTAATTCGGATTCTTCCACAGATAATTGTGACTGCAAATCCCGAAGGGAAATCGTGTATGATTCCGACATTTTCTCCTTCAATCTTTCAGCCTCATCATGCGCAAGCTGGTACGCATTTATCACTTCGTCTGTGGTAAGATCTGGGTTAAGACTAAATGCCTGTATTATCTTTTTCCGGCTGTCTTCATCCAGTTTGCGTTCTTTTGTTATTTTTTTTATGGTGTCGTCACTGAATCCTAACCGGCTGTCACCCAAAATAAGGCTGGCTTTGCCATATTCTGTATGCCCGTCACCTATTGTAAGCCCTAATTTCCCTTCTATTATGTCACGATTGGCGAAAAGTTCGGGGGTAGTTCTGTACCTGCCGTTCAACATGTTGTCATAGACTTCTTTGAGCTTGTCAATCTCCTCTTGCTTGGAGCTTATATCTTCGCTTTCGCTCTCCAATACAGTGAATATACCTTCTGACTCGTCTGTCCCATTTACATAATCCTCCAGATGCTTAAACATTTCGCCTTTGGTTAAGGTTTCCTTCCATTCTACAAGTTTTTTGATAGAATCCGTAACCGTATCGACGTCTCCGCTCAATCCTAAAATAGCGTTGCCGTTTTCATCATAGGTTTTGGTTAATGATGGAAACAGTTCAGCCAATTGATTATTGATATCAAGAAACCGTTCATAATCATCCGTTGACAGGCGTTTGTTTTCATTAGTAAAAGGATCTACGCCCTGAACAAGATTCGCGTATTCAGTGGATAATTCACTTGCCCTTGCAGATGTATCCGAAGTTTCTTGCTTCAGATTCTTTATGGAATCAGCCGCCTCCTGCGTTGTGGCTTTCGCATGTTCAACTACTTCTTTCTGCTTTTCTTCGTAATTGATGAGATAGTCAAGACCATTAAAAATTGCTTCTGCTGCAAAAGCGATTCCTATGCCGGCAAGCATATTGCCCGCCATGGATAGACCTTTGAGGGCTGCCTGACTTGCTTTGGCAGAGAGTGATTGTTGTTTGATGGCAGTGGTAAATCCTTCTGTTGTGAGCGCCCCGTTCTTTTGTTTTTTCGCATAATCTACAATAGCAGAATCTACATTTTCCATTTCCTCTGCGACTGCTTCTGCACTTAATTGGGTGTTGTTGAATTTTTCCTTAAATTCATCAAACTGTGATAATAACTCTGGCGTTAAGGGCGTCTTTGCCTTGCCCGTAAATAGGGATGCAAAAGCACCATCTGAGCCGAATAAATTGCCTTCAACTACATTATTTTTGAATATTAAGAATTTTTTGCCTATTTTATCAAGTGTATTACCCAATAAAACAAGTTTATTATTTTCTGTTTCGAATATCATACTATTTTTTATTGGCATTGTGGAGATACCATTTATGCTATATGGAGTAGCATTATTTAGAAAAATGTGTTATACTCAAAAAGAGGTGATAATAATGAGAAAAGTTATGTATTGTGAAAAATGCGGAAATGTATATTATCCGATTATTAGTAAGAAATGTAGTTTTTGTAAAACAAAAATGAAAATATTGCCAGAACCATTGAAAGACAAATACAATATTTACAATAAAAGTTACCAAGAACTGCAACACCAAATAACCTTATTTAACGCACATAGACTAATTGGTACAGAGCAAGAAGAACTGCGGCTATACGAAGAAAGACAGCAGCGAAAGCAAAATTTTGTTATGGGCGAATTGAAAAATAGCCCATTATTTTCAATAAGATTGTATCAACAACGAATAGAAAAGGAAACTTTATTATATCAAGAGTTTGTTAAACTAGACCACGAGGAAGTATTAAAACGTATTAATAGAAACACGCAATCCATCCAAAACGACCAAGACCACCAAATTTATACTCCCCAATGTCCTATCTGTGGATCTTCTAACATAAATAAAATCACCTTAACAAACAGAGCAGTAAAGACCGCTGCATTTGGGGTTTTGGGAGCCATGAATGATGCAGGGAAGACCTATAAGTGTGGCAATTGTGGGAGTAAGTTTTAATCAATCAATGAGAATTACCTTTATAAAGTAATACTTATAAAGTCAGATGCGTTTATGGTTTACCTGCCCTTATTCATATATGCATAAAACTAAGATTAAGTTAACTGAATTTGCCATTCTACAAGTCTTTTGATATAATGTATTAAAAATAAGCATAAGGAAGTGGTTTTATGTCGGGACTTTGCTATTGTAAAAAATGCGGCAGAATAGTGATGAAAGATCCTAAAGAAGAATGGAAATGTGATTACTGCAGAAGTGCATTATCTCCTGTTCCGGATGAATTTCTTGATGAAAAATGTGATATTGCATTTAAAAGCGACGAGGTAGAAGAACAATTTATAAACGAGTATATCAAGCCTTCCCCAGAATTTGACCAGTACCTTTTTGATCATAGAGATGAAGATTTAGCCGCCCGTGAGGCGCAGTTAATGGCTATAATTCGAGGGGGGAGAGATGGATCTGGTGGCCCATGCTGCCCTAGTTGCGGAAGTAAAAATATATCCGGAATTGGAACTATTGGAAGGGCAGTATCCGTTGGATTATTTGGACTGGCCAGCAGCAAGATTGGCAAAACGCATAAGTGCAATAGTTGTGGGAGTATGTGGTAGTAAAAAGACTCCCTTTCCCTTCTGCCTTGCCTACCTTCTCTATACAATTTTGGTTCGTAATTCCTGCCATCTGTCAACTCCGGCAGGGAGAGTTCCACATATATGAAAGTGGGGGACAGATCCCCACTAATAATTATCTGTCATATTCAGTTTAGTATCGAATGTCTATTCGGCGCGCAGCGTTTCATCTGCCGCGTCGCAGCCATGTCATTACAGTGGCGGTTCGTCTGCGAGAGACGCTTCCGTGCTGACCACACGAGTCCATACATTTTTACGAAGCGGCCATGTCGCCATGGAGGCAGAGTAGTATGGGGTTGACGTGCTTCCCAGTCGCGTAATTATTAACACGAGTCTATTCAGACCATATTGGCTGTTTACCGTGGTGTATTGCACCGCGGACAGCAGGAAAACTTTTGTATCCAAAAGAACACCTGCTATAGTCGGCATATTTATAACGGGCGAAACATTTTACGCCTACCGACGTTTTTAGTGGCGGCGAAACCGCCAAGGACGGCGCCCAGAGAAGTTATGGGGCCGAGGAAAGAGGTGATGCCATCGACAGCGCCGAGGATTTTGTCCAGTGCGTTGACAGTGGTCTGCAGGACGCCGGAGTCGGCAATATTTCCTAGAACGCTGTCCCAGGTGTTGGACAAGCGGATTAAAGAGCCTTCCAGACTGTCGGACTGGAGATGCACGGCGTCCATAGCGCTGCCGGAGCCGCTGGCATAGTCCTCGATCAACTGTTGATAATTTCCCTTCCCATTCAGAAGGGAGACAAAGACATCGGGAGATATGTCGCTCGGATTCTCAAAGGATTCAAAAATAGTATTCAGGGTGGTTCCCACTTCTTCGCCGCTTTTCTTACTGTCCTGCAGGCCGGAGGCAATCAGGGCGGACAGCTCATTGATCTTAATTCCGGAATCGGCGGCGGTCTGGGCAGCGATCGAAGTGGCTGAGGCCATATCCGTCATGGCAATGCGGTTGCGGGTGGCGATGTTTTGCTGGCCATCCAGCATGTCGGTCAGTTTTTTCACGCTGCCGGCGTACTGATAGGCGGCGTCTACGGCTGCCAGATAATTGCCGGCGGTGTCTGCGGGGAGGTTTCCCGCGGCCTGTGCCATCAGGGACATTTCTGCCATATCGCTGTTTTTCTGTCCGGTATATCCCCGGCTGTTCATATCCTGTACGGCGCTCAGATAATCGGAGGCGGGCTTTCCGTACTGACTGGCGGTGGCAAAGGAGCTGTCACCCAGCGCCTTCAACTGCTCTGAGGTCATCCGAGAGAATTTGCTGATTTCTGTCAGCTGTGTATCCAGTTTTTTCAATTCGTCCAGTGAGTTGGAGATTTTACCCAGGCCCAGGAGAATCTGTTTTCCCGATTCCAGGAGACTTTTATCTGTAACGTGTTCAATAGTGTTTTCGGCCATTGATATCACCTGCTCTCATTTGCCTGTCTGTTTACCTGTTTATAGTATTCTGTTGTCAGCTCTGGCTGGCGGACAATTTTGTCCACTGCCTCGGAAAGCTTCCGCAAATCCTCGGAGGAGAAGGAACGCCCAAAGGTATTCATGGTTTCAAGGACTTCCCTTTCTGTCTCCCGTGCGGCGGTTTCTGCTTTCAAAAGCTCGTCATAGTGCTCCAGTATTGTCTGAAGTATTTTCTTTTTCCTGTTTCGGAAACGGTTTATTTTTGGCCTCATACATTTTCCTCACTTTCTGCCGCATTGCTCCGGCGGTTTATTGCTCCATTATTTCGTAGAGTCCCAGAAGGCACTCGGCATTTATTCCCTGTGCAAATACATCTGCGGCTGCAAAGGGTTCGATATCAACGGTGATCTCCCCGTCCAGCATCTGGGATATGGCGGCGTTGAATTTTTCCATTGCCTCTGTGTCCGATGCCGGAATGGAGAGGGCTCCATCTTCACTGGCGGTTCCGTATTCCCGTATCTTTTCGTTCCGGATTATTTCAAAATTGGTAATATGCGGCTCCAGTTTTTTGAGGATTCCCAGCAGCCGGAACTGAAACAGTGGCTCCAGGGACAGGGATTTGTCATCTATAATGGTTTTTATTGTCTGGTTCAGCCGTATAAATTCAATTAGTTTTTTCGTCATAATGCGTATCTCCTTTGGCTTTGCGGTGGCAACGATTACTTCTGTCGGGGCGGGACAAAGCCGCCCCGACAGAAGATCTTATTCTTCTTCCAGGATCAGATCCAACATGTTGTTGTCCTCGTCTGCCATTAAATCACAGGTGATAGTAATGGTGGCCGGATCTCCGTTGTTGGACATTCCGATGCTTAAATTGGACTGCGGTGTGACCTTGTAAGCGATAAACTTATAGGGCAGCAGTTTGTCGTCATCGGTCTTCATGACGGTATCGCCATATACGGTGAAGGATTTCGGGAAGGAGCTTCCCTTGACAGAGATACTCTGTACCTTTTCAGTAATGTCTTTGATGTAGTAGACGATGACGGTATCGTCATCCTCAGCGCCGGTAACGGTGACGGTAGAGCCTTCGCATGAAGCGGTAAGAGCTGTGCCGCAGTCGTCTCCGTCGGCAAAGACATTGATGGGGCTGTCAGCAGACGGCTGACTGGAAAGAGTGACGGTTCCGCCGGATACGGTCAGTTCCTCTCTGGCAATGAATTTGGCAGATTTGGCGCGGTCGCCGCCTGTCAGGAGCTGATACAGTTCAAAACTCTGGAGCTGCGTCTCAATGGTGAGAGTGCCTCCCTTTTCACCGGCAAAGCCGACACGTTTTGGATGCCCCTTACCGCCATAGGCGAATACGGTTTCTCCTGTGATTTCTGTCGTGGATACGTTGGCGTAATCCATGTTTAAAAATGGTTTTTTAGTGGCATAGTCTGTGAAAACCAAATCACAGACCTCTCTGTTTGCAAAAATGTTTCCCATTTTTCAAACCTCCTTTAATTATTTTGTGTATATTGGCGGCGGACTTCCGATACAGAAGACCGCCGTCTGAAAAGGCATGAGAGTGTCATGCCGAATCAGTATTGGCGTACCACTCGTCGCCCCGAAAGTTGTTTTCCTTATTTCCGTAGGCGGCGACGGACATTTTCTGGATTTCAAAATATACGTCTGACTGCTCCCGCTTAAACTGTTCGTACAGCTGATAAATAGTTAAGTCCCATATGTTTATAAAATTGACTGAGCGGCTTTTTACCGCGATGGCCGCAATCAGATTGGGGAGCTCTGTGTCCCGATTTCGGGAGACGCTGGATTTCTGCTGTCTGCCGGCTTGTAGTTTCTTTAATATGGACTGAGCTTTTTTGCCTGAGACCTGGGACGGATCAAAACTGGTATCGGGACGGCTGACAAAACAGCGCTGGAGAATCACATCACAGACGGTAAAAAAGTTTTCCCTGTGAATGACGCCCTCCGGTTCCTCTCCATAGGTGAGAAAGGCCTGGTTCTCCGGGCTGAATACCACCTCCTCTGTGAAAAAGAAGCGGAATATCTGCAAAAAGGCAGACTGAAGCCAGGAATCCGCGAGAATCAGGTCAAACATGGAGAGGAGGTTTCTTTTCTCCTCGTCCAGGGAGTGGTACCAGGATGCCTGAGTAGGGTTTACCTGTTCGCAATAGTGCTGTGGTGTGGAAAGCAGAAGGGAGAGATACAGGTTGTACCGGGGATAGCCCACCTCAGGACAGAAAATATCCCGTAGACGGGGTGATTTGATGTGTCCGGCCTGCTCCAGGTAACAGGGCGCGGGGGAAATTAGTGTGGCATAGTCTAATTTCATAATTACCTCCATTTTAAAATATTATAGAAAATCCGGAACGTGAAATACCAGTTCCTTGCCGTAGTAGTCTCTATAGGACAAAATCTCTACGGGAGGTATCAGCTCCAGCCGTCCGATGCCAAAGGAGGCCATGCTCTCCCTGGCCGACAGGTTTTTGCAGAGAGCCTCCTCGACCATAGCGGCCAGCATATCTGCCTCGGTTCCCTCATAACCGGATATGTCTCTTTGGGGACAGTCCCGGTGGGTGAGTATGCGGATAACCAGCTTCATTATTTTTGTATTGGACTGTATGGCGGCGATGCCGGTGTCGTAAAAGATATAGCTGTGTATGCCGGTCACGGACGGCTCTGCATAGAGGAAGGGACGTATGTATTCCTCCAGAGCGCTATCGGTCTCCTCCGCTCCTCCGGAGTACTTATCTCCGAGAAGGACAGAGCGGATGGGAGCGGACTGTCTGAGGATGGATAACAGGTTTGTTTTGTAGGTTCCAAGTTCTTTTATCATGATGACCTCCTGCTTTTTTGTTTGTGCAAATCGTTTACTTTTTTCTTATAGGCATTGGTGAGCCTTGCTTTCAGTACAACGGTGTCTGACGGGACATGCCCTGTTTTATACAGGTTGGATCTGCGCTCACCGGCCGCGAAATACTGCGCGGAAAATTTGATTCCGCTGCTGATTTTGATCTCGGTTTCCCCTGTGGTCTCCGAGGCTTTTTCAGCTATTACACGGGAGACGGCGTCAAGAATATCGCCGATTTCCCTACGGGTATAACCGGTAGACTGATGTATGGCGTCAATTACCGAGTGTTGGTTGAAGTAGTGTATGTTCCGGATAAGTATCCCTCCCTTTTCTCCATAGTGGAATAAAAAACGTTCTAATCTTACGATGAAAGGCCGCCCTCAAAACTGAATCACACCGATTTTTTGCAGATGTGAAAGGGAATGTCGAAAAGGAAATGCTCTCCCTCCGGCGATGGCTCCCAGACCTCTACTTTCTCCTTCGAGGCAAGGATGGCTTTCTCGAAACTGCCGCCCGGATGCAGAAACAGAATTGTGAGTAATAGCTTGCGGTAGGGGCGGTGCTCCTCCTCGTCCAGGCTGTGCAGCAGTTTATAGAAGGTGGAAAAACCGATGTTCTCTGCGGCGATTTCCCAGGCCAGTTCATCAAAAAGATACTGATAGCGTTCCCTCTTTTCCTCGCGCCCCAGCTCTGGCGATGAAAAGAGCAGATTTTTTCTTGCCAGAAAACGTGACATTCGGGAATAGATTTTGCGAATCTGGGTTTCATTTACATTGGAGACACGGAATTTAGTGCCGTCCAGTATGGCGGAAAAGGGCAGTCGTTCTTTTTTGTAAGGGTGCCGGACGCGGAAGCGGTTTACCTCGGTCTGCAGATAGTCCATGGCGGTGTGGTATTTGCAGTAGGCGGTTTTGTCCGGCTGGTAATAGCCCTTTTGTCTGGCAAGGTGGGCAAAAAAATGAGGGCGCTTTCTTCTGCCGTATTCGTCGGTCAGAAGATCGGCGTATTTTTGCCGGATGTGGGTTAGTTCCTTTTTGCTGTTAATTTCAAATTCCTTTTTAGCCTTGTCAATTTCTATGCCGGACAAGACGTCCAGTTGGCAGATATCGGCATAGAGACCGGACACTTCGGCATAGGAGGCGCCTTGGTACATCTGCTCCCACAGGAGAGAATTTAATTCCTGTGACAGGTTGATAATCTCTCCAATGAGGTTGACAGAGGTTCGGGTGTCCAGGTCAGCCTGTTCCGCCGGCGTGTAGGTGCGGACGGTCTTTCCGGCCGATACCAGGGAGGTGGGTGTTTTGAAGGTGCTGTAATATTTTCTGGCTGCCCGAATCAGAATCGGATTGTCGGTCAGCATGACGGAGTCGGAGTCAAAATCGGCGCCGGAGAGACGCTGCAGTACGTTTTCCCCGATGGAATTCAGACAGAGGATTTCTTCTGTCAGGTTAAAATACCGGCGCAGTTCCTGGTTCTCTCTATTATAGGGAAGCCAGAGATTTCCCATGGTCACATGGGGGCTACGGGTGGCAAGCAGTGTCTGGCCCCTGGGAAAGCGGAGCGTGAAAATATTCCCTTTTCCCATCCGGCTCGTGCCGTCAAAGCGTCCGATGCTGTGCAGGAGCATCTCCACCGGATTGCCCAACAGGGTGGAGTAGTTGCCGTGAACCAGAATGTGGCCGTTTTTCAGATTTTTGTAAAAGGCGGCCAGCAGGTCGTGGAGAAAGGACTCGTAAAGAGCTGTTCGGGTAAAATCCCTGTTGATACAGAGCAGCCGGAAAGTTGCATCGCTGTTAGATGTTATCGGACGCCGGAAAGGATCCAGTCCCTCTGGGGAGGGATACTTGATAAAGTAGCGGACGACGGCTGGATTTTCCCGCAGCAGCTGTGCAAATTCCAGAGAGGGGGCGAGGAGGGCGTGAACCTCCTCCGGCGACAGGGGCAGGGTGTTGATCAGCTGGTAGTGGGTTTGTACCAGTTTCCCATCAAAGAAGGGAGGTTTTTTGTCGTGCTTTACAATTCCAAATTCCGGATAGAGATGCTCAAACCAGTGGGACAGGGTATCAAATTTCAGGTATTTGATACTGCTTCTGGTGGTAATCAGTTTCACATCCTCAATCCGTTTGGCAGGGGTTATGCCGTTTAACTGGGACACCTGGGTTATGTGGTTATCCCGAAACCATTTTTGCAGGTTGCAGTTGAAACAGCAGGATTTAAACATGAGGTTCCGCAGCAGAATCATTCCGTGTGAGGCGTATTTCCCGAAAAGGGACACATCCATGAGTGACTGGCCGTCCCAGATGGAATTAGTGATAGGGATCTCCTTTTCTCCGGTTTGCAGATGTCCGCCGATGGATTCGGTAGCCATAACATCCTCTCGGAAGACGCTCTCGTAGTCTTCGATAACGAGGATGTTTTCGGGGCGGATGGGAATTGTGTCGATAATGCTGCTGCTGGTGAGGGCGATATAGGATTCATAGGCGGCCAGGTCAGTCTCCTGTCCGGGCTGTATAGTGATGCCGCCGGAACTGTAGCGCAGAAGGGGCTTCTGCAGGGGCTCGTAGATAAAAAGGCATTTTCCCACCCGCGCAGAGCCGGCAGAGCGCTTACAGCGGACATAGCGTTTTCCGTCGCAGATGAATCCCTTCTCATATAAAAGCGCCCGCAGGTCGGCTCCTGAATAAATGATTTTTGCCTCCTTTGCCTTCTGGTACTGAAGGTGTCCGTCCTTTTCCACAGGGACAAAGCAGTCGCCTATGTCCGCAGCCGGCCTCATGATGGGTTCGCCGGTCTTTATCCCTACCGGTTCGCCGTTTTGGTCTCTGGCAATGCCGTCCTCGAAGGTGAGGTTCTCCGCATCGCAGCCAAGGCGGAGATAGAGATTTCTCCTTATCTGATTCCACTCCCGAACGGCATAGCGGAAGGTGATATTCAGCACATTGGCCGTATAACTTTTTCCGTTTTCAGTAAAGCCGAAATCTCGGCGGCGGATTTTTTTGAAGTAAATGTCCTGCAATGCAATTAAATCCAGGCTGTAGTCAAAACTGTTGATAAAGCGACGCAGATCGTACTGCCCATTCGACAGTAGTAGAGTGTAGCCTTTGTGAGAATTTTCCGGTTGACAGGAGGCCAGGTATATGTCTTTGGCGTCAATGGATGGGATGTAAATGCTTTGGGGCGTCATAGTCTCTCCTTTCCGGCGTCTTGCGCCTTTTTCAGATTTTCCAATTCCTGTCGGGTGTGCTCCGGTTGCCGCCAGGAGGGATAACTGGTACTGAAATCCTCAATCTGGATGACACCGGCAAATTCCCGATGGAATTCTTCCCTGGTGGGAACTCGTGTCTTGTGTTTTTTCATAGTTTACCTCATTTCCGTCAGTTATAATATAGTTTAATTTGTAATCGCAAGTCACAGTATATAACATCTGGCGACAAAAGTCAATAGTTTAATTTGTAATCTTTATTTTAGTGCAGCCCACTTCCTAAAACTGCAAAGAATTGGAAGGAAGCGGCAGGTTGACTGCTGCTGTAAGATATGGTATGATGAAAGAATCAGAGGTTACAAATTAAACGGTGTGTGAAAGGAAAAACCCATGACGACAATCGAGGTTATTCGGGAGTTTGGAAGGATAGACGACAAGAGTAGAAAGACGGCCGAGTATATTGAGAGGCGAAATCCGATGCAGTACGAGACAGAATATGGGGCGGACTTGCTTCACTGGAGCGATGAGAACCTGCTGGATTATCTGATTCACAAGCTTGGCTTTTATAAAATGTTTTCCCTTGGCAATGTGATAAGCCGTTACAACGCCTTTTATCAGTATTGTGTGGGCCAGGGATATATTTCGGTAAATCCTATAGCGAACAGTAAGTGTTTTACCTCTCTCTACCTGATGAATGAAATTATTGAAGCGGGCAACGTCCCCTATTACACCAGAGAGTTTATTTGCAATAGATGTCGGGAGCAGGGGGAGAACGCACCTTATTTTCTCTCCATTACCCTGTCAATCTATGAGGGATTTAAGGATTATAAGACACTGTCTCAAATCCGGTACACCGACGTTGATTTTGAGAGAGGAACTGTGAGGGGTAAACCGGGACTTTGTCTGTCGGAGGAACTGCGTGAAAACTACCGGCTCCTGCATGAGATGGAATTTTATCAGGCGGGGAAACGCAGGCAGTTTTTTGATGATTCCGAAGACTGGCTGATTCGCCGTCTGGTCGCCAACGGAAAAGAGAGATCGGAGAGCCGGAATGTGATGCGCATTATTTCCAACGCGGTACAGAAGATAGGATTGGAACAGTCGGTTCTGTATGACTCCGGATTGATGATGCGCCTCTGTGACAGGATGGGAAAGGAAGAACTGCTGGCGCATATGCTTTATACGGATGAGATCAGCAAGTGGGAGAAGGTAAACAGAAATCGTGAAATGGAGAAGATTTTTGAAGAACTGGGGATAGAGATATCAGTGAAAAATTTTATGTACGATTATCGAATCTATGCCCTGTGCCTAAAACACGGCCTTCTTGCGAAAAAAGAAGGGCAGGGGGAGTAAAAAAATAATAAATATAGAGTATTGCTCGTTGACAGCGCCGCCATCAGGTATTATAATAATAGAAAATACGAACAGATGTTCGGAAAGGAGCGGCGCAGATTGGATTTCAAAACAGCAATTATAGAAAATGCCGGCAGGGATATGTATGTGTGCATTGAGCATCCGGATGCGGAGCGGCAGGAATATATCTGTAAGAGATATTGCGTAAGGACGGCCGCCCACAGGCCGGATTGGGCATATCTCTGTACGGATGGCCGGCCGGAGCCGGTGGTGGAGATTGCTCTGACAGCCTCTCTGTTACGATACCGGCCACGCCTGCTCCTTGTGGATGTGGAAGCGGAGTGGGAGGATACGCAGTATCACATATACATAGCGGAGGATATAGACAGGGAGGCAGAGAGAAAATTCCGGCGTCATAGCGGCATATCATGTGAGGCCATACAGGGAAAGTTATAAAAATCGTCTTAAAACCAACAAAATCCCCTTTTTTTTCTAGTGAATCTGCACAATTTCAACCGGAGCGTCTCTTGTGATTTTTCACAAAGATTCTACAGTTAGAGAAAAATCCTTACAAAAGCGGAAAAAAGGTGCTATACTAAGAGTATATCAGAGAGAAAGGAAGGATTGACGTGTTTGAGGTAGGGGACTATGTAGTACATGGTAACAGCGGTGTTTGTAAAGTGGAAGCGGTGCAGGTCATGGACGGAATTGGCGCAGATAAGAAGCGTATGTATTATACCCTTATTCCACTCTATACGTCCGGCAGCAAGTTGTTTGTTCCCACAGACAGTACCAAGGTTGTGACGCGCTCGGTGATGACGAAAAAGGAAGCCAGAAAGCTGTTAGAGGAATGGGATGAAATTGAGACTCTCTGGATAGAGAATGATAAAAAGCGGGAGGAGATTTATAAAGAAGCGCTCCGATCCTGCGATTCCCGTCAGTGGGTGAAGCTGATCAAGACTTCCTATCAGAGAAACCAGTCCCGCATGAAAAAGGGAAAAAAAGCCACTACCAGCGATGAGAGGTATCTCCATATGGCAGAGGAGAACCTGTTCGGCGAGCTGGCAATCCCGTTGCACATGACGCGGGGGGAGGCAGAGGATTACTTTATCGCACAGATTAAAAAATAAAAAACGGCGGCCGAAAAACATTCTTGGTTTTCAGCCGCCGCTTTTTTGTCTTATTTTGAAAAATCGTTTCGCAGAGTTGATAGGCTCTCTTTTCCTGCCGCACGGGGCAGGGAGTCACGCCCCCTGTTCCGCCGATAATTTTTCTATCCATTCTTTCACGGCGGGGATTACATTTTCCAGACTGACTTTTTCCTGCATGGATTTATCTCTTGTCACCATCTCCACTACGGACTCCTTCAGGTTCCGCGGGCTGACGATGAGGCGGATCGGTACGCCGAGCAGGTCTGCGTCGGAGAACATGACGCCCGGACGCGCTTTGCGGTCGTCGTATATGACTTCAATGTGCTGTCTTTGCAATTCCTCATACAGTTTGTCGGCACAGGCCTTTGCCTCCGCGTCGTCGGAGCGCAGGCAGCACAGATGTACCTGCCAGGGGGCGATGGAGATTGGCCAGACAGGGCCGTACTCGTCGTGATGCGCCTCGCAGACCGAGGCGGCCAGACGCCCTACGCCGATGCCGTAGCAGCCCATAATCGGATAGTGGGAGTCGCCATCGGCGTCCAGATACTGCATATTCATAGTCTTTGTATATTTTGTACCCAGCTGGAAAATATTTCCCACCTCGATGCCGCGGGAAATGGTAATGGTCTTTTTGCCGCACTTTGGACAGATGGCGCCCTCGGTGATCTTGGCTATGTCGATATATTCGGCTTCCGGCACATCGCGCTCCATGCACAGGCCGGTGTAGTGGTATTCCTCCTCGTTGGCCCCGCAGGAGAGATTGTTGGTTCCCTGGAGAGAGGCGTCATAGATTACGGTGTGCTTCCCGTTTACCGTGAGATTTACCGGGCCGATATAACCGGATTTTAATCCGCACTCCTCGGTGATCGTGGCCGGATGGATCTCCTCGCCCAGGTAGTTAGTCAGCTTGGTCTCATTTACCTCTAAGTCGCCCCGAATAAATATGACGACATAGGAATCGTCCTGATTGGTCTGGTAGATGACGGCCTTGCAGGATTTTTCCAGGGGGGATTTGAGAAAATCACAGATTTCCTCAATGGTATGGATATTCGGTGTGAGCACTTTGGTCAGAGGTTCGTCGTGGTCGTCTTTCTGGTTCTCGACGATGTGCGCGGCAGCCTCTAAGTTGGAGCGGTAATCGCATGAGTTGCAGATGGCGATGGAGTCCTCGCCCACCGGCGTCAGGAGCATGTACTCGTGGGACAGGCTTCCGCCCATCATGCCAGAGTCGGATGTGACGGTTATTACTTCCGGAATACCCGCTCTGGCGAATATACGGTTGTAGGCGTCATAGCACACCTGGTAGTAGCGCTCCAGATCCTCCTGGGTTGTGTGGAAGGAGTAGGCGTCCTTCATGGTAAATTCCCGCACGCGGATAAGACCGGCCCGCGGCCGCGCCTCGTCACGGAATTTAGTCTGTATCTGATATATCATAAAGGGATAATTGTTATAGCTTCTTGCATAGTCCCGAACCAGTTGGACGGCGGCTTCCTCATGCGTCATGCCGAGCACCATTCTGGCCTTATTGCGGTCGGTGAACCGGAGAAGCTCGCTTCCCACGCTCTCATACCGGCCGGATTCGTCCCAGAGAGAAGCGGGGAGGACAACGGGGAAAAGTACCTCCTGGCCGCCGATGGCGTCCATTTCTTCACGGATAATGGCCTCGATCTTTCTGCAGATGCGCTTTAACGGAGTGTACTGGGAATACAGCCCCTTGGCAACATCTTTCATGTAACCGCCGCGCATCATCAGCGTATGGCTCTCGATGACGCAGTCGGTGGGCTTTTCCTTAAACCGTTCTCCAACCAGTTTGTCAAGTTTCATAATGGCCTCCTATCTGTGATAACTTGTCTGTATATGGCAAAACATCACACTGTCTCAGTAAATTTATCTCTTTCTAATAGTAATGGATTTATGGCAACTTGTCAACCGGAGGCTGGAGTGTTATACTGGGCAGAGAATGAGCACGGACGCTTCGGATTGGAGGTTTCTATGAAATATCACGCGGTAATTTTTGATTTGGACGGCACGCTTTTGGACACGCTGGAGGATCTGACAGAAGCGGCTAATGCGGCGCTTGTGAAAAACGGTATGCCGGAGAGGACGATCGGGCAGGTGCGGGAGTTTGTGGGAAACGGAATTGCCAAACTGATTGAGCGCGCCGTTCCGGACGGCACGGACGAGTCGGCGGCTGCGCGCGTGCTGGCGGATTTCCGTATATATTATAAAGAACACTGTCGGGATAATACGGCGCCCTATGAGGGCGTGGTGGAGCTGTTAGGGCGGCTGCGCGGAGCGGGGCTGAAGCTGGCGGTCGTGTCGAACAAGGCGGAATTTGCGGTAAAGGAATTGGTGCCGGTCTATTTTGGCGATAGGATAACGGTGGCGCACGGGGAAGACGAGGCGGCAGGCGTCCGGAAAAAACCGGCGCCGGACATGGTGGAGCTGGCGCTGTCAGAGTGCGGCTGTCCGCCGGAGAGGGCGGTTTATGTGGGGGATTCCGATGTGGATATCGAGACGGCCGCCAATGCCGGCATGGACTGTATCAGTGTGACATGGGGTTTTCGGCGGCGGGAGTGGCTGCTGGCACACGGCGCGGAAGTTTTGGCAGAGACGCCAGAGGAATTGTATAATAAAATTGTCGAAAAAAAACAGTAATATTTTTGGCGGAACTGGTCACACTAGCATTGTAAATATACCGGCGGGAAACCGTAAGAGCGGTGGAAAGTGAGGAAAAATGCGATGAAGAAACTGGCAGTGGCAGTTCTGGGTATGTGCATGGCGGCGATGCTGACGGGCTGTGGTGATAAGAACAACAGCGCGACGGACTCCTCCATGGCGACAGAGCGTCCGGCGTCTGACAACAACGACCTCTCCGAAGATGTGCAGAAGGGCGTCGATGATGCAGCAGACGGAATTAACAATGCAGTCGATGATGTAGATGATGCCGTGGACGATATGACGAACGATGCCGATCGGTGATGCGGCCGGAAGCTTATGACTGCTGCCTGCGGCTCCCGCTGTGGGTGGCGGCCCGGCCGAGCTCCTGTCCCTGCAGCAGCCTGGTCTCGTATCCCTTCTCTGTGTTCCGGAGAAGATCCGGACGGGGCTCTACGGCGTCTTTTTCTGTGAGAAGGATAATCGTGGATCCGCCGTACTCAAAGAAGCCTTTTTCCTCTCCGCGTCTGACGGAGACGCTCTCTCGGTGATTGCAGATTTTTCCCACCATCAGAGCTCCCACCTCCATCTGGAGGACGTCGCCGAATTCATCGGTGTGAAGTACAGTATATTCTCTGGCATTTTCCTTGTATATTGGCAGATAGTCATTGGCCACCGGATTTACCGTGTGGTAGGTTCCCTTGATATGATAGTTCTTTGACTGGCGGCCGGAGGCGGCATATATATAGCGGTGGTAGTCGTCTACGGTCAGTCTGAGGATATAGATATATCCGTCCTGAAACCGCCTGGCAAGGCTGGGACTGCGGAGCAGGGAGCGGAGGGTGTACTCTGTGTGCTTCACGGAGAATATGCTGCCGTCCCGTACCGGATAGATGAGAGCCCTGCAGTCACAGGGACTTATGAGAGTGTCGGAGCCTCCTGCCAGAGGGCGCAGTCCCGGTCGGAGCTTTCGCGTAAAAAAGTCGTTGAAGGACGTGTAGGCGCGCTTTTCATAATCGCTCATATCGATTGCATTTTTTCGTAAAAAGAATGGAATCAGTCGGGTGGAGAGACGGGTGGACAGAAGCTTGCCCGTCCATCTGGAAAACCCCGGCCCCACCAGGGGCTTTAGCAGAAACTGTCCCAGAGGGTTCGTGTAGAGAAATTCCAAAAGGCGATCCTGGTCTGTGGTGTTTTTGATGATTTTTCCCTCTAAATCAATATAATCCATGCGTTTCTGACCTCTCTAAAATATATTTAATACCCGAAGCATGACGATGGCGACAAAGACCATCATCACGATGATGGCGCCGTTGCCCGGTTTTTTGATGCGAAAATCCAGTATGTACAAGAAGGCGACGATCAGGAGCATCAGCGCCAGTATGATTGTGAAGGTTGCCTGCGGCACCAGCGGATGGAACAGATAGATAATGGGGAAGATAATGGTGATGGTAGTGATGGGAAGTCCCCGATAATATTTGCGTTCCTCTTTGGGCGGATCCGTGTGCTTTAACTCCTCCAGCATATTGAAGTAGGCAAGCCGGATAACGCCGCAGAGGACAAAAATAATCTCGATGGCTATGCCCCAGGCCCGCTGTAATCCCATGTGATAGGCGATCACCGCCGGTGTTACGCCGAAGCATACCATGTCGCAGAGAGAATCGATCTGCACTCCGAATATTTCCATTTCTCTGGTGCGGTTTTTCATGGCTCTGGCAATTTTCCCGTCAAACGTATCGCAGGCCCCTGCCAGTGCGAGGCAGAGAATGGCATATTCAAAATAACCGTTGCAGGCCAGCGCCATGCCGATGACGGACAGGGCGACGCCGATGTATGTCACAATTACGGAATAGTTATAAAATCCAATCATAATTTACCTCTTTCCTTTTTCTTTCTGAATTTTTCCTTTATCTTTTACTGTGAGGTGGGTAATAAAGGAGACAATACCGCTCACAATGATAAGTACATAGTAACTGAAGCCCCGGCTTACTAAGAGGGAAGCGGTAGCGGCGGTCATGCCTCCGAAAATAGGTGCAAAAATGCGCAGGTACAGTCCCTCGCTGATCCCCATGCCGCCCGGAAGCGGCAGCATATCCACAGAAATGGAGATGATGGACTGGAGAACGGTGATCGTGACGGCGCTCTCCGCATGAAGTCCGAAACTGCGGTATACGACATAGGTAATAAAAAACAGGAAGAAGCGCTGGATAAATGAGATTACCGTGGTGTTAAAAATCGCCAGTTTGTTGTTTTTCAGGAAAACAGAGGCCTCCCTGTATATGTCCATGGAATTTTCCAGCCGCTCGGTGCGGTGGTTTTTTTCCTTCATAAGGTGCAGCTTCTTCAGCAGGCCAAAGCCCTTTGTGATGAGAAATTTGGCCGTGCCGGGAAGAAAGACTAAGAGGCTCATGAAGGAGACGCAGAAGACGTTCAGCGCGATTCCGAGGTAGAGGAAAAACTGAACCTCTGCGGTGAGCGACTGCACCAGTCCCTGGCCGAATAAAACAACTGCCAGTCCGACAAAAACCAGGACAAATTTATATTCAATCGTCACCAGCATCAATATGATGGTGGCGGTGGGAATATCAATATTCTGTTTTTTCATATAATAGATCTGCATGGGCTGACCGCCGGTGGCAGATGGTGTGATACAGCTGTAGAAAAACCCGACAAAGGAGTATCGGATGCAGTTTAACAGCGGTACCCGAATCTGTACGGTCGAGAGCAGATATTTAATAATCACCGATTCGCTGCACACGTACAACAGAACCAGAACCAGTCCGATCACGAGAAAGACCGGCGGGATTCCGGCGAGGGTATCTAAGATGATCCCCAAATCCTGATCCTTGAAAATGGCCCATACGGTAACGGCTAACAGGGCGGCGAGAAACAGGGCGTTGAATATATTTTTTCTGACTTTACTGCTCACAGGATTCTCCTTTTGACATAAATAATTTGTTGTTCAGCCAGTCAAAAAAGCGTTGCACCACGGCATAGGCGCGGATCCTTCTGTTCAGCGCAAACAGGAGCTCCGCCAGCACAAGACCGGCAATGGCGTCTGCTATATAATGCTGCTTCGTAAATTGTGTGGAAGCAACGACGGCCAGGGCAAAGAGACAGGAAAAAATCCTGTACCACGGAGGGATCTTCTTCTCGCCCCGTATTCCGATATAGCACAGCCAGCTGACCAGGCAGTGGATGGAGGGAAACAGATTTGTGGGCTGGTCGATTCCGTATAAAAAGCGGAGCATATTGTCGCTGAAACTGTTTCCTACAACCTCCGGCCGGATATTCGTGGTGGGCATCGCAATAAAAAATATGGCGCATACCAGCCGCGACATCATATCCGTGGCAACAAAGCGGTAAAATTTTTTCGGATCGTCCCGATGGATGCGCCCCACCAGAATGTAGTTGGCAATCCAGAAAAGATAGCAGCCAAAGTACACATACATCCACTGGGGAACCAGGGGAACTCTGGAATCAAAAGCGGTTGTAAGATCATAGTGTATCCAGTCCGCGCATAAAATCATAGTGCCACTGTATACAATCATATTCAGGGCAAAACAGGAGAGCAGGGGCAGGATGCAGTAGAGTGGAACAACCGGATCAATATATTTTTTTAACCATTGACACATAGTTTCCAATCCTCTTTAAATATATGCCTGTTTCGGATGCGCCCGCGCATCGGAGCAGATACGGAGGGGCGGCGTCCAGTATATGCTACTAGTTTACAATATTTTTGCCTGATTTGCAACTTATGATTGTTTTGACATGGGCTTTATGATAAAATGGCAATGGTCGGAAACGGCAGACTGAGGATTTGAAGAATGAGGACGGTGTGAAAAACAGGCCGGACAGTCTGTTTTTTACACGGCTGTTTGTGCCGGAGCGTCACAAACAGCTCTGATGGCAGATGAGAAGCCGCCTTTGCAAACTGTATTTGCGGTTTTTTCTCATTGCCCCGTCGCATAAACGCTTCGGAATGGAGATATTAACATGGGAATTTTTGATATTTTGGTAGCAGTGGTTCTGGGAATTGTAGAGGGAATCACCGAATGGCTGCCCATCAGCAGTACCGGACACATGATTCTGGTAAATCAGTTTATGACATTTTCGGATGAGA
Organism: uncultured Lachnospiraceae bacterium; assembly: GCA_947629865.1. Lineage (GTDB taxonomy): Bacteria > Bacillota > Clostridia > Lachnospirales > Lachnospiraceae > Eubacterium_F. The sequence goes on from CANRFJ010000007.1 coordinate 93,858, forward strand.
ACTTCCAGGAGATGTTTCTGGTTGTAGTGCAGCTGGGAGCGATTCTGGCGGTGGTGCTCCTGTTCTGGAACCGGATATGGCCGTTCAATTTCAAGTGCAGGAGCAACGGAAAGCCCTTTGTCAACATGGACATTATGCAGTTGTGGTTTAAGATTCTGGTATCCTGTCTGCCGGCGGCCATTGTGGGAATATTATTCGACGATATTATTGACGAGATGTTCTATAATGCCATTGTGGTGGCGGGCGCCCTGATTATCTACGGTGTTTTGTTTATTGTGATTGAAAACTGGAACAGGGGCCGCAGGCCGGTTATCACCAATGTGGCGGAGATCGGTTACAATACGGCGATTATCATTGGTATCTTCCAGCTCCTGGCAGCGATCGTTCCGGGAACTTCCCGCTCCGGAGCCACGATACTCGGCGCCCTGCTGATTGGCGTCGGCCGCGGCGCTGCGGCCGAGTACACGTTTTATCTGGCGATTCCGGTCATGTTCGGGGCCAGTCTTTTGAAGATTGTAAAGAGCGGTATGAACTTTGGCGTCATGGGCTATGTCACCCTGTTGACAGGTATGTTTGTGGCCTTTATGGTATCGCTGTTTGCGATTAAGTTTCTTTTGTCCTATATCCGTAAACATGATTTCAAGGCGTTTGGCTATTACCGGATTGCCCTGGGCGTGGTGGTGCTTTTGTATTTCTGTATCTCCGGCGCCGCCGTATTATAATTCAGAGCTGCGGGTATCCCAGATAGTTCAGGAGACCTACATAGATCGCATAGGCGAACTGGTACTGCTCGCTTGCCAGAAGAAGGGAATCCTCGTAATTGGTGATGTAGGCCAGTTCGATGAGGACGGCGGGCATACTGGTTCGCCGCAGTACATAGAGGGACGGTCGGACGAAGACGCCGTTGTTTTTGGTTCCCAGACGGCGGACGATTTCCGCCACAATATCCTCCCCCAGATAGTAGGCGGGAGAATTGTCCCGATAGACATAGGCTTCCGTTCCGTTGATAGCCGGATTTGTATTGGCATTGACGTGGATACTGAGGAAATAGTCGGCGCCCCAGACGGCGGCCATATCCACCCGCTCGCGGAGGCTGGAGGCATTGTCGTAGCCGAGGATTTCCTCCGGATTTTTTCGTGAGGTGATGGCTTCAAAGCGGGGATCGGCATTGAGAATGTCGGACAGGTAGGCTCCTACCAGATAGGTGATGTCCTGTTCTCTGAGACCGAAGCCCTCTGCTCCCGCGTTGTAGCCGTAGGGATTGTGTCCCTGATCGATGAAAATGCGGATTGGCATAGAGGTTCTCTTTTCCTTGGAGATTTAGTTCCATCATATGAGGGCGGGGAAAAATGGTGCATATGTAATGCGTGAGGAGGACGTATGGCGAAGAAAAATTTTTATGCGGTGAAGGCGGGCCGCAGGACGGGGATATTTTCTACATGGGCGGAGTGCAGAGAGCAGGTGGACGGATTTGCGGGCGCGCTGTTCCAGGGCTTTGCCACGAGAGATGAGGCGGAGGCCTTTCTGGGCGGGGAGTTGTCAGAGGCGCTTTCGGGCGGAAATGATTTGGGTGCGGACAATCCGGCGACGGATAATCCGGACGGGGCTGCGGGCTGCGCCGATACGTCCGGAAAACAGAGGGAGGAGACGCTCGCTGCATCGATTGTGTGGGACGCGGCTCCGGACGAGGCGGTGGCCTATGTAGATGGAAGCTATAATGTGGAAAGCGGCGCATACGGCTGCGGCGTGGTGTTTTTTTACCGCGGGGAGGAACTCCATATCAGCAGAACGGGCGGGCGGCCGGAACTGGCCTCCATGCGCAATGTGGCCGGGGAGATTATGGGCGCGCGGATTGCCATGGAGGAGGCGGTGAGCCGGGGAGCGAAGAAACTCACGATATGGCACGATTACCAGGGAGTCGCCTCCTGGTGTCTCGGCGAGTGGAAGACAAACAGGGAGGGAACCGCAGACTATAAGGCCTATTATGATTCCCTCCGTGACAGATTGGATATTCGGTTTCAGAAGGTGCAGGGGCACTCCGGCGATGCGGGAAATGATCTGGCGGATCTCCTCGCAAAGCGGGCGGTGCTGAAATCTTAAGGGCTAAGCCTTTTTTGTGTGCGCCTCTTTTGCGTGTTTGCAGAAATACATCTGGGAATTCAGCGGAGATTTTCCCCTCTGGTCTACCTTCTCATAGGTGCCGTCCGGCATGAGAAGATGGGCTTTTTTTGTGTCCGCCAGCTGGATCGTCAGGATTTTTTCCACTTCCTCTTTCAGTTCCGGCGCCTCGACAGGGAACAGGATCTCCACGCGCTTATCCAGATTGCGGGGCATCCAGTCCGCACTTCCCATATAGATCTCCGGTTCTCCGTTGTTCTCGAAGTAGTAGATTCGGGCGTGCTCCAGAAATGTCCCGACGATGGAGCGCACATGAATGTTCTCGCTGAGTCCCGGCACACCGGCCCGCAGGCAGCAGATGCCGCGGACGATCAGATGAATCTCCACACCGGATTGCGAGGCCGCATAGAGGGCATCCATAATGCCGGGATCGCAGAGGGAATTCATCTTAGCTATGATTTTGGCGGGCCGCCCCATGGCGGCGTTTTCTTGTTCCCTCGTAATGAGAAAGAGGAATTTGTCGCGCAGCCAGGTCGGCGCCAGCGAGAGTTTGTTCCACGCCAGAGGCTCAGAGTAGCCGGACAGCATATTGAAAACGGCCGTGGCGTCTTCGCCGTAGGGCTGTTTACAGGTAAAGAGTCCCATGTCTGTGTAGAGTCTGGCGGTGGAATCGTTGTAGTTGCCGGTTCCCAGATGGACATAGCGGCGTATGCCGTCCTCCTCGCGGCGCACTACCAGCGTGATTTTGCTGTGTGTCTTCAGACCAACCAGACCGTAGATGACATGGCAGCCCGCCTTTTCCAGCATACGGGCCCAGACGATATTGTTTTCCTCGTCAAATCGTGCCTTTAACTCGACCAGCACCGTGACCTGCTTGCCGTTTTCGGCGGCCTCTGCCAGAGAGGCGATGATGGGGGAGTGGCTGCTGACACGGTACAGCGTCTGCTTGATGGCCAGTACGTCCGGATCCCTGGAGGCAATCCGCACGAAGTTCACCACCGGATCAAAGGACTCGTAGGGGTGGTGGAGCAGGATGTCGTGTTCGCGGATCTGCTCGAACAGTCCCCGCCCGCTCTCCAGACAGTGGGGAGGCTGCGGCGTAAAGGGCGCGTCCTTCAGGTGGTCAAAGCCCTCCATGCCGTAGACCTTCATAAGAAAAGTCAAATCGAGAGGGCCGTTGATCTTGAAGATGGAGTCCTCGTTTATGCTCAGCTCCCGACGCAGAATCTTGAGGAGGCGCTTGTCGATGTCGTCCTCGACCTCCAGCCGGATCGCCTCGCCCCACTGGCGTTTTTTCAATTGCTTCTCGATCTCAATCAGGAGGTCAGCCGCCTCGTCCTCGTCGATTGTCAGGTCTGCATTGCGCATGACTCGGTAGGGAGTGGCGCACAGCACCTTATAGTTCATAAACAGTTTTTGTATATTCTTCTCAATAATCTGTTCCAGCAGAAGAACGGTCGTGCAGTTGTCCTCGTCCGGCGGGATCATGACGATTCGGGGGAGAACCGAGGGAACCTGTACCGTGGCAAAATCCAGGGTGTCCTTCTTCTTCCTGTCCATGAGAAGCGCCCCGATGTTCAGTGTCTTATTGCGAATCAGGGGAAAAGGCCGGGAGGAATCTACCGCCATGGGCGTCAGAACGGGAAACACCTCCTGCTTAAAATAGGTGTCCACATAGTCCGCCTGTTCCGGCGTCAGCTTCTCATATTCCGTCACGATTTTCAGGCCTGCTTTCTTCAGGGATGGCAGAAAGGAGCGGTTATAGGTGGAATACTGGGAGGCCACAAAGGCGTGGGCGACCTTCAGTATTGCGTCGATCTGCTCCTTCGGAGTCATGCCGGCCATGTCCTTCTTCGTATAGCCCGCATTGTACTGGTCTTTCAGGGAGGCCACGCGGATCATAAAAAATTCGTCCAGATTGGAGGCGGTAATGCTCAAAAACTTGAGCCGCTCCATCAGTGGAATTTGCTTGTCCCTGGCCTCGGATAAAACCCGATAGTTAAAATCCAGCCAGCTCAGTTCTCGGTTTTTAAATTTTTCTGACTTTTCCATGTTTACCTCCACTCTTTTTCTGTTTTAGCATGGGACGGATTCCGAAGACCTCCTGAAATACATCGGCCTTCTGGTGGAACAGTCCTTTTTCCAGTGTGATGTCTGCCATGGTATCGGCGGTGATGGTGAGAATACCGTCTTCGAGAGTGACGCCGACGTTCTTTATTTTCTGGCGGTTACTCTTGTCCAGTACATTGGCAGTTTTTAAAATTGCATTTAACTTTACGATGGTAATGTACTCCTCTCGCGTAAAATCCTCGTCCAGTTCTTCGTAGGCGGGGAAGGAGGAGCTGTTGTAGCGCACCATGTTGGCGATGATAGTTCGCTCCTTGTGGGATATGCCGATGATTTCCGTGGACATGATAATCCGGTAGGAGCACTCTCTGGACTGAATCTCGTTGATGTAGGCGCCGCAGCTGTGGAGTATGACGGCGATCTGCAGAAGAAGGCGCTCCCGCTTTCCGAGTCCGTGGAGTTTCCGGATCCGGTCGAAAATCTGGAGAGCCAGCGTCTGAACGTTTTCCACATGCTTCATGTCCACCATATATTTTCGGGCAATGTTTTCCGCAGTGGATAAAATGTCCTCGGTGAAATCGTGTTCCATTATGAATTTGACCTTTTTCTCCGCATATTCCGCGGCCATGCCATCGCAGAGGTCAACGGCCGAGAGAAGAATTTCGCTGCAGCCGGTGAGGTCGGAGATTTTGCGGCAGATGAGAATCGTGGGGATTGCCAGCCTCGCGCTGGTTCCGGCCAGCTCTCTGGGGAGTTTGTTCCGGGACATGGCCTTCTGTGTCAGAATCCCTTCAAATTCGTTCTTGCCGCCCTTATGATTCCGTTTCAGATAGTAGTAAATATCGGGAATCATCTCGCCGATTGCAATGACGTGCTTTATGTTAGTTGAATTCAGATATAATTTCTTAAATGTCAAAAGATCCTTTTCAATGTATTCGTCAATCAGGGCGTGATAGTCGTATGCCTCGCCCTGCATGGCCAGCAAAAGCTCCCGAATACGGGAGGAGCCGAGCAGAAGATTCTGGGTTGCGCACAATTTTCCCCCGTTGAAGATAGAGAGCTGGACGCTGCCGGCTCCGATATCGACGATCAGGGTGCCGTCCTCAATCAGGGATTCGAAGTTCCTCTGCCTGAGCGCCAGCGCTTTGTAATAGAGAAAACGCGCCTCGCTGTTGCTCAGAACGCGCATGCTGAATCCGGTCTGGATCTTTATCTGGTCGATGACGACGAGGAAGTTGCGTGCCTCGCGGAGAACGCTGGTGGCATAAATCTGCCAGGAAGCGGCCTGATACTCTTTTAACATCTGCTTAAAGTCATTCAGGGTATTACATAATTCCTCAATGGTCTGATAGGAGATAAATCCCTTTGTATAGGTCTCCGCCCCCAGGGACAGTTTGTGGCGCACATGCGTGAGCTCGCGGATTCCGTGCTGCTTGGAAATCTCATAGAGCTTCATGGATAATTCGCCCGATCCTATATCAATGGTCGCGTAAGTGGATATCGCCATAGAGTCACCTCCTCTGTTATATATATATTTTACAATGATTGCGCAAAAAAAACTAGTGGTTTTTGCCAGGAATATGGTAAAATAATCTGAGCAGGGAAAAAACCTGCCATGAACAGATAAAAGAGAGGGTGACTTCTTTTGAAAACGAGTGATTTTTACTACGAGCTGCCGAGGGAGCTGATCGCACAGGATCCGCTTGAGGAGAGGAGCGATTCACGACTGCTGGTGCTGCACCGGAGTTCCGGCCGGATCGAGCACAGAGGCTTTAGGGATATTGTGGAATATCTGAGAGCGGGAGACTGTCTGGTGCGGAACGACACCAGAGTGATTCCCGCCAGGCTGTTCGGGCGGCGGAAGGATACCGGAGCCGTGGTGGAACTTCTGCTGCTCAAACGCATGGAGAATGACATATGGGAGACACTGGTAAAACCGGGGAAAAAGGCGCGGACAGGCGCCCGCCTGGACTTCGGGGACGGGAGGCTTGAGGGCGAGATAATCTCCGTAGAGGAGGACGGCAACCGGAGGATTCAGTTCCGGTATGACGGGATTTTCGAGGAGATTCTGGACGAGCTAGGGCAGATGCCCCTGCCGCCCTATATTACCCACACCCTGCGGGACAGGAACCGCTATCAGACAGTATATGCCAGATACGAGGGCTCGGCGGCGGCGCCGACGGCGGGGCTGCACTTTACGGAGGAACTGTTTGACGAGCTGGAGCGAAAGGGCGTCCTGGTGGCAAACGTCACGCTCCATGTGGGGCTTGGCACGTTCCGCCCCGTCAAGACGGAGAATGTGGCGGAACACCATATGCACTCGGAGCACTTCCGGATTGAGCCGGAGGAGGCGGAGAAGATAAATCGGGCCAGGGCTGCCGGCGGGCGTATCATCTGCGTGGGCACCACAAGCTGCCGGACGCTTGAATCGGCGACGGGGGAGGACGGCGTTTTGAGGTCGGGCGAGGCTGACACGGATATCTTTATTTATCCGGGATATTCCTTCCGCATAATGGACGCCCTGATCACTAATTTTCATCTGCCGGAGTCCACGCTGTTGATGCTGGTGTCGGCGCTGGCGGGGAAGGATCTTGTCATGAAGGCCTACGCGGAGGCGGTGCGGGAGCGCTACCGGTTTTTTTCCTTCGGAGACGCCATGCTGATTCTGGAGGACTAGCGGGAAAGGAGAGAACGATGGAGAGGGAAAAGGTACTTTTTATCTACAACCCACATGCGGGGAAGGGAGCGATGAAAAACAAACTGTCAGATGTAATGGAGATCTTCATGGAGGCAGGTTTTGAGGTGACGGTATATGCCACGAGAGAGCAGCAGGAGGCGACGGAGATCGTGCGGAGTCAGGGAGCGGATTACCGGCGCATTATCTGCTCCGGCGGCGACGGGACGCTGCACGAGGTGACGTATGGACTGATGGAACTGCCGCCGGATAGACGTCCCCGATGCGGGTATATCCCCACAGGCACAGTGAATGATTTTGCCACGGGAATCAAACTGCCGAAGCGGATACTGAGGGCGGCGCAGGTGGCGGCGGGCGAGGCCTGCCACCCCTATGACGTGGGGGAGATGAACGGACAGTATTTTACTTATGTCTCCGCTTTTGGCGCCTTTACGTCCGTTTCCTACGAGACGCCTCAGGCCACGAAAAACCTGCTGGGGAAGACAGCCTATTTTCTGGAGGGCGTGTCCCAGCTAAACTCTGTCAAGAGTATCCACGCACGCATCACGACAGACGGCGAGGAGTGGGAGGAGGACTGCATACTGGGAATGATTACCAATGCCCGCTCGGTGGGCGGACTTAAGTTGTTTAAAAAGAGAAATGTCCGGCTGGACGACGGCTACTTTGAGGGCGTCTTTGTCCGCACGCCCAAAAATCCGGTGGAACTGAATCTGGTGATGAATTATCTGCTGACCGGACAGCCGAACCAGCAGATCCATGTGACGCGCAGCCGTCAGGCGGTGATAGAGACAGATGAGGAGGTGGCCTATACGCTGGACGGGGAAAACGGCGGACTGCACAAAAAAGCGGTGATCACCGACCACAGGCAGGCAATCACCTATTTTCATGGACTGCAGGGGGACTGATGGGGAGAGCGCAGACGCTTACTGCCTCTCCACTACATCATAGCGGTTCTTTCTCAGAACCTCTCTGGAGAGGTCGGCGTCCTCCCCGCTATACAGTTCGATTTTCAGTACGCCGTCGGCAAATTCACGATTGTGGATAATGCCGATGTTTTTTATGCTGATTCCGTTGACGGACAAAATTGTGGCGATCGTGGCAATGGCGCCGGTTCGGTCGTCAATGTTGACATAGATATCATACATGCGGGCGATCAGGCCGCTCTGTTTTGCGGGAATGGAATTGCGGTACTCTCCGGCGCTCCGGAAAGTGTCTCCAATGGCGGCGAGGTCGTCGCCCTCCATCTGCCTGCGAAACTGAGCCAGCTGCTGCTCGAAGCAGGAGAGAAAGCGGCCGATGCTCTGTTTGTTGGCTATGCAGATATCCTGCCACATCTCCGGTGAGGAAGATGCGATTCGGGTAATGTCCTTAAAGCCACCGGCGGCAAAGGCTTTCATGTTTTCCTCCTCGTCGTCGTTGAGACGCACCATATTGACGAGAGAGGCGGCGATGATATGGGGCACATGGCTGATGGCGGCCGTGATCCGGTCGTGCTCCTCCGGCGGGACGATGACGCAGCTTGCGCCGGTTCCCTTCACCAGACAGGCCAGAGTGTCGATATCCTCTTTTTTATTCTGCTCTGAGGGCGTAATCAGGTAGTAGGCGTTTTCCAGGAGGATATCCGTGGCGTTGGCATAGCCGGTCTTCTCCGAGCCCGCCATGGGGTGTCCGCCGATAAACTGCCGCCCCAGTCCGCAGTCTGCCGCGGCCCGACAGATATTTCCCTTGACGCTCCCCACATCGGTTATGATGCAGGAGGGGCTGATCAACGGCTTTAACAGGGGTAGGTACTCCGGATTGCGCAGCACAGGCGCGCAGAGAAAAATCACGTCAAAGGTGCCAAAGGCCTCGCCGATCTCATAGAGGAGTTCGTCGATGACGCCCTCGTCCACCCCCTTTTCCAGATCCGGATTCTTCCGTCTGGTATAGACGCGGATGGATACATCAAATCCCCTTTTTTTCAGAGCTCTGGCGATGGAACCCCCAATCAGGCCAAAGCCGATAAATCCAAGTTCTAAGTGTCGCATGTGTCAAAGACCTCCCGCCTGTTACAGTTCGGAATAGCCAAAACCGTTTACAATGGCGTCGATTTTTTCTTTGTTCTTGCAGTGCGGGCACTCCTCCGGGCTGAAAGTCTGGTAGTCCGGCAAATCCTCGGCGGAGAATATGCAGTGTACCGGCTCTCCGTAAATCTCCTTTGCAGCGCTGAAAATGGCGGAGATTCCCTGAATGATGCCGCCGTAGTACTGGATACACTCCAGGCTCCTGGCGATAGTGCGTCCGGTCGTGGCGGAAGCTAACAGGAGAAGAATGTTCTTGCCCCGTACCATGGGCTGCAGGTTGTCGCGGAAGATCATCTGTCCGTTGCTGTCAAATTCCGGCGAGACCACATAGAGGCTGTGGTGGCGGTTCAGCGACATGATCCCGTTTTTGGTGAGTTCCTCCGCCAGGCAGGCTCCTATGATCTCGCAGCCGTCCATGCAGACGATGGTATCGATCGGCTTGCTGTACTGATACTCCACGGCCATGGCCCTCGCCACCTCGGCCGCCTCCTTTTGGCGGACCTTCAGAGTTGTCATATCCATGTAAAAATTGATGTGGGACTGTGTCGTGGCAAAATGTCCCGGCACAACCTTCAGATTGATTTTGTTGTTGCTTTTTGAAGGAATTTTATACTCTCTGTCCAATAACATAAATAATACCCCTTTCCGATGAACTGTGATATAACGGTTACATGTTTAGCGCCATTTGGCGGCGCCCTCTCCGTATCATTGTCCTAAACCGTGCAGCCCTCGTGAACACTCCGTGTTCCCTCGGTCGCGGGCTTACGCCCTGTGTCGATGCCGTCTGACAAACCTGTCTGCAGGCAGCCGCTTTGTCAGACGGCATCGCCGCACGGTTTATTGCTTTCGCGGATATTATACCATATGTTTCCGTATTCGCCTAGTGTTTTTTCGCATGGAGGGCCGTATGGGGCGCAGTCTCTTGCAATCCCACTCCGGATATGCTACAGTACATTTTATGACAGGATAAGAGGAGGAGGGGAGACATATGGACAAACGACAGAAGCGGGCGGTGGTAAAGCAGCTTCTCCTGCCGGTGTTTATTATTATCGCAGCTCTTTTGTACCGTCCGGTCAGCGGGCTGTTCCGGAACGGGGAGACCTGGCAGGCGCCTCCGGCGGACGGCAGCAGGCTGACGGTTTCCTATCTGGATGTGGGCCAGGGCGATGCGACACTGATTCAGAAGGGAGAGTTCGACATGCTGATCGATGCCGGCGGCAACGACAAGGGGGATACAGTTGTAGAATACCTAAAAAACGCCGGTGTGGACAAACTTGATATATTGGTGGGCACCCATCTGGACAGCGACCACATAGGGGGACTGGACACGGTAATCCGGAAAATTCCCGTGGAGACGCTCTATCTGCCGGAGGATACAAAGGAGACGAAGACCTGGCGCGATGTGGAAAAGGCGATGCGGGAAAAAAAGCTGACAGCCTCAATGCCGCAGATTGGGACGGAATATACCTACGAGAAAAATCTGCTGCTCCGATTCCTGTCGCCGGACAGGATTTATCCGGACGCCAACAACAATTCAATCGTAGTACAGGCAGCCTACGGCTCAAACCGCTTTCTCTTTATGGGAGACGCAGAGGAGGAGGTAGAGAGGGAACTGCTGGCTGAGAAGTACGACCTCGCCTGCGATGTGCTGAAACTGGGGCATCACGGGAGCTATACGGCTACCAGTCCGGATTTTCTGCGGGCGGCCGATCCGGTATATGCCGTCATTAGCTGTGGGCGCGGGAATTCGTATGGGCATCCTCACGCGGAGGTGCTGTCGCGTCTGGAGGACGAGGACGTTCAGGTTTACCGGACGGATACCATGGGGACGATACGGGCCGTATCGGACGGGAAACAGGTTGCAATTTTTACGGAACCCATTTATAATAAGTAACAGTTTACGACATGAGATATGCGCCTGAGAAAGGAGGAGACGATGGAAGAAGAAAAAAGTTCCGGTCTGATTGAGACTTTTGACACCGGTGAACTGTCTACGGAATTGATTCCGCCGAATTTTACGGATCCGGACGTGCTGTTTCGGGTGCTGGTAAAGACGGTTGGCAACTACCACCCCTCCAGTGACTTGGAAATTATTAAAAAAGCCTATGAACTGGCAAAGGACGCCCACAGAGACCAGAAGCGCAAGTCGGGAGAACCCTATCTGATTCATCCGGTCTGCGTCGCCATTATACTGGCCCAGCTGGAGATGGATAAGGAAACCATCGTGGGAGGGCTCCTCCATGACGTGGTGGAAGATACACGGTATACGACAGAGGATCTGACGGAGATGTTCAGTGCGGAGATCGCGGCGTTGGTGGACGGCGTCACCAAACTGACCAAATTAAATTATTCGGCCGACAAGGTGGAGCTGCAGGCGGAGAACCTGCGGAAGATGTTCCTCGCCATGGCGAAGGACATACGGGTTATCATCATCAAACTGGCGGATCGCCTGCACAACATGCGCACGCTGCAGTTTATGAATCCGGATAAGCAGAAGGAAAAGTCCAGGGAGACCATGGATATCTATGCGCCCATTGCGGAGCGGCTGGGAATTTCCAAGGTAAAGGTAGAATTGGACAATCTGGCCCTGCGCTATCTGGAGCCGGACGCCTACGGAGAACTCAGCAGGCGTTTTGACGCAATCAAAAATACGAAAGAGACTTTCATAAAGGACATCATGAGGGAGATGGAGAAGCAGCTGGAGGAGAACGGAATCAGTGCGACCATTGACGGAAGGGTAAAGCATCTCTTTAGTATATACAGAAAGATGGTGAACCAGAATAAGACACTGGATCAGATATACGATTTGTTTGCAATCCGCATCATTGTGGACAGCGACCAGGAATGTTATACGGCGCTGGGGATTATACATGAGATGTATAAGCCGATTCCCGGCCGTTTCAAGGACTACATCGCCATGCCAAAGCCGAATCATTATCAGTCGCTGCACACCACGCTGATCGGCCCCGGAGGGCAGCCCTTTGAAATACAGATCCGCACTTACGAGATGCACCGTACCGCAGAATATGGTATCGCCGCCCACTGGAAATACAAGGAGAGCGGGGGGAGCGACTCCGCTGCGCAGAGCGAGGCCGAGAAGATGGCATGGCTGCGCCGGATTCTGGAATGGCAGCACAATATGGACGACAACAAAGAATTTCTGAGTGCCATCAAGAGCGATCTGGATCTGTTCTCCGACCGCATTTTCTGCTTTACGCCAAACGGCGACGTAAAGAGCCTGCCGGCCGGTTCCACACCCATTGATTTTGCCTACGCCGTCCACAGTGCGGTGGGAAATAAAATGGTGGGAGCCAGAGTCAACGGCAATATCGTCAAGATGGACTACGAACTCCAGAACGGCGACCGGATTGACATTATCACCAGCCAGAACAGCAAGGGGCCAAGCCGGGACTGGTTAAAGATTGTCAGGAGCACACAGGCCAGAAATAAAATCAACCAGTGGTTCCGCAATGAGTTCAAAGAGGACAATATTATCCGGGGCAAGGAGCTCCTGCACACATACTGCAAGACGCGGGGCATCGATCTGGCCCCCCTGCTCCGGAGCGAATACACAGAGGCCTGTATACGCAAATACGGATTCAGAGACTGGGAATCGGTGTGCGCCGCCGTTGGGCACGGCGGTCTGAAAGAGGGGCAGGTCGTCAATAAACTCAAGGACGAATATGACAAAAAGAACAAGCGCATTGTCTCCGACGCCCAGGTGCACGAGGTAATCGAGAGCGCACGGGAGGCAAAGGAGTCCGCGGAAAAAATCCCCCGCGAGAAGCTCAAGAGCAAGAGCGGGATCATCGTGGAGGGACTGGACGACCTGGCCGTGCGGTTTTCCAAATGCTGCAGTCCGGTGCCGGGCGATGAGATTGTGGGCTTTGTCACCAGGGGGCGGGGCGTTTCCATTCACCGGACGGACTGCGTCAATATGATTCATCTGCCGGAGTGGGAGAGAAACCGCCTGATTGAGGCAGAGTGGAGTCCGGAGGCCAGGGGGAGCGACGAGGTCTATCCGGTGGAGATCGTTATTTACTGCTACAACCGCAGCGGCGTGCTCCTGGATGTATCGAGGGTATTTACAGAGAGCGGAATCGACGTAAAATCCATGAACGTGCGCACGACCAGACAGGAGAAGGCCACCCTCGTGGTCGGCTTTGAGGTGAAGGGCGTGGAGCAGCTGAACCGGTTGATCGGCAAACTGAAAAACGTAGAGAGCGTAATCAGCATTGAGCGAAATACCAATGGCTGATATAATGTAAAAAGGAGACGGGAATGGAAATAGAGATTGCCATGATGACGGTGGGGGCGATTCAGACCAACTGTTATATCGTGAATCAAAAAGGGAGTCGGGAGTGCGTTGTCATCGATCCCGGCGACGAGGCGGAGAAGATCGACGCCTATCTGAAAAAGAAGGGACTGAGCAGCCAGGGGATTCTCCTGACTCACGGGCATTTTGACCATATCATGGGAGTCACCCGCCTACAGGCTCTGGCGGGCGGTTCACTCTACGCCTGTGAGGAGGAGCGCGAACTGCTGGCGGATCCGGACATGAATGTCTCCCACATGACGGGCGGGGAGACCGCTCTGGAGGCCGACGTCCTTCTCAGGGACGGGCAGACGCTTGCGCTTGCCGGTATGGAGTTTAAGGTGATTCACACGCCGGGACACACGATTGGGAGCTGCTGCTATTATCTGGAAAAAGAGAAGATACTCTTTAGCGGCGACACGATTTTTATGGAGTCGGTGGGGCGCACGGATTTTCCTACCGGAAGCGGACGGCAGCTGCTGGAGTCCGTCAGGGAGAGGGTACTCACCCTGCCGCCGGACGTGAGGATATATCCGGGGCACGGGCCGGAGACCAGCGTGGCCTATGAAAAACAGAACAATCCTTATGCGTAAGGCGGACGACTATGATACAATTTGAGATAAAGAAAAATAAAAACGGGACGGGAGAATTTTCCTATGATCTGAAGGCGCTGGCGCTGAGTTTTTTCCCAGGGCAGGAGTGTCTTGTCACAGAGCGGGAGGACTGGGTGGAGCAGACAGGCTATCCGGCCCGCTGCCGGATGGACGGCCGGGTGGTCTGGGAGGAGCATCTGCCGGAGGGCTATACCAAGAATCAGGTGAAGGCCTCACTGTACCGGTCGCTCTCCCGCCTCAGCGGGCGGCAGCTCCCGTGGGGAATCCTGACAGGTATACGTCCGGCGAAAATCCCCCTCCGGATGTATATGGACGGCATGAGCCGAGAGGAGATAGCGGACTGCCTTCGGAGAGAGTATCTGGTGAGGGAGAACAAGATTTCCCTGGCTTTGGCGGTAGCGAAAAAGGAGTATGAACTGACTCATTCTTTCGCCCACGAGAGGGGCTATAACATTTATATTGGAATCCCTTTCTGCCCCTCGATCTGCAGTTACTGTTCCTTTTCCTCCTTTGACTACGCCCGCTACAGCGACAGGGTGGGGGAGTACCTGACAGCCCTGGAAAAGGAGATGCGGGCCGTGGGGAGGAATGACAGACGGGAACTGCACAGCATTTATGTGGGAGGCGGAACCCCTACTTCCCTGACGGAGGAGCAGCTGGCCCGGCTCATGGAGATGATCCACACCCACCTGCCAATCGGACAGGCGCTGGAGTTTACCGTAGAGGCCGGCCGGCCCGACAGCATCAGTCGGGAGAAGCTCCGCATACTCAAGAGGGCGGGCGTCACACGGATTTCCATAAATCCCCAGAGCATGAAGCAGCACACGCTGGATCTGATGGGGCGCAGGCATCGGGTAGAACAGGTGACGGAGGCCTTCCGCATGGCAAGGGAGGAGGGCTTTGACAATATCAATATGGATCTGATTGTAGGCCTGCCGGAGGAGGACGAGGTGGATTTCTATAATTCGCTGAACCGGATATGCGAGCTGGAGCCGGACAGCATCACGATCCATACGCTGGTCATCAAGCGGGCGTCGGAGCTGTGCAGGGAGCAGCTGGAGACGGGCAGCGGGCTCTCTCCGGAGGACACACTGATTCCGGTGCTCCAGACGGGCAGCGGGGAGTATCTGACGGAGAAGGGGTATGAGCCCTATTATATGTACCGCCAGAAGAACAGGGCCGGTGTCACGGGAAATACCAATCAGGAAAACGTGGCCTATGCCAGGCCGGGCAAGGAATGTCTCTACAATATATTTATCATGGAGGAACTGGAGACGATCGTGGCGCTTGGGAGCGGCGGCGCCACCAAGCAGGTTTTCCACGGTGAAAACCGAATGGAGAGAATTGAGAATGTAAAGAGCGTCGAGGACTATATTGCGAGAATTGACGAGATGATAGAGAGAAAAAAAGCAGCAGGAATTGGAGGGTAATAACCGATGGCGATGAAGAAAAAACCAACTACAGGAATGAAGGACATTCTGCCGAACGAGATGGAGATACGGGACTATGTGATCCAGCAGATCAAGGATACATACCGTACATTCGGCTTTCAGTCGATTGAGACTCCCTGTGTGGAACACATCGAAAATCTGAGCAGCAGACAGGGCGGTGAAAATGAAAAACTGATTTTTAAGATATTAAAGAGGGGGCAGAAACTGAACCTGGAGACCGCTGAGACGGAGAGCGATCTGGTTGACGGCGGGCTTCGCTATGATCTGACGGTGCCGCTGGCCCGCTACTATGCCAACAACGCCGCAGAACTGCCGGTTCCCTTTAAGGCTCTCCAGATGGGAAATGTGTGGCGGGCAGACAGGCCGCAGAGGGGGCGCTTCCGCCAGTTTATGCAGTGCGATATAGATATACTGGGCGAGCCGTCCTATCTGGCGGAGATTGAGTTGATTCTGGCCACGACCACGCTGCTTGGCAAACTGGATTTCACAGACTTCACCATTCGCATCAACAACCGGAAAATGCTGAAAGCAATGGCGGGGTATTGCGGTTTTCCGGAGGAGTCCTATGACGAGGTGTTCATCTGCCTGGACAAGATGGACAAAATCGGCATGGACGGCGTGGAGTCGGAGCTGAGGGAGGCCGGTTATGACGCGGGAGCCATATCGCGGTGCCGCGAACTGTTTGAGACAGTGACGGGCGACGTCGCCGGTATCCGCTACATGAAGGATACGCTGGGAGACTGCCTGGAGGAGGGAGTGGCAGAGGATCTGGAGACCATTATCCGGACGGTGGAGCAGGTGAAGACTGCCGATTTCCGGATCGTCTTTGATCCCACGCTGGTGCGGGGAATGTCATACTACACCGGCCCGATTTTTGAGATAGCCATGGACGAGTTCGGCGGCTCCGTGGGAGGCGGCGGACGCTATGACGAGATGATAGGGAAGTTTACCGGCAACGACACCTGTGCCTGCGGGTTTTCCATTGGCTTTGAGCGGATCGTCATGCTTCTGCTTGAGAGGGGGTACAGGGTTCCCTCCAGAGCGCCCAAAAAGGCATATCTCGTGGAGAAGAAGGTCTCGCCGGAGAGACTGATGGAAGTGATCGGGCAGGCGAAGGCGGAGAGGGAGCAGGGAGTGCAGGTCAGCATCAGCATCATGAAGAAAAACAAAAAGTTCCAGAAGGAGCAGCTGATGGCAGAGGGCTACGAGCAGATTGAGGAATATTTTGCATAGAGGAGGGCGCAGGACGCCCCGGAATGGAGGAGACAATGGCTGAATCAATGCGAGGATTAAAGCGCAGCTGCCGCTGCGCAGAACTGACGGAGAAACAGGTGGGACAGACTGTTACCCTCATGGGCTGGGTGCAGAAAAGCCGCAACAAGGGCGGAATTATCTTTGTGGATCTGCGCGACCGATCTGGTATTATCCAGTTGATTTTTGAGGAGGACAAGACGGGAGCGGATGGATTTGAAAAAGCGTCGAGGCTCCGCAGCGAATTTGTGGTGGCGGTGACAGGCCAGGTGGCGCTGCGCTCCGGCGCGGTCAATGAGAAGCTGGCCACGGGAAAAATCGAAATTATCGTCGGGGATATCCGTATTCTGTCGGAGTCGGAGACGCCCCCATTCCCCATTGAGGAAAATTCTCGGACGAGGGACGACGTGCGCCTGAAGTACCGATATCTGGATCTGCGCCGGCCGGACCTGCAGAGGAATCTTATCCTGCGCAGCGAGGTGGCGGCTCAGATGAGGCAGTTTCTGATTGAGGAGGGCTTTCTGGAGATCGAGACACCGATGCTGACAAAGAGCACGCCGGAGGGGGCCAGGGACTATCTGGTGCCAAGCCGCGTGCACCCCGGCAGCTTTTACGCCCTGCCGCAGAGCCCGCAGCTGTTCAAGCAGCTTCTTATGTGCTCCGGCTATGACCGTTACTTCCAGATTGCCCGATGCTTCCGCGACGAGGATCTGCGCGCGGATCGGCAGCCGGAATTCACCCAGCTGGACATGGAGATGTCCTTTGTGGATGTAGATGATGTGATTGACATAAACGAGCGTCTCCTGCAGAGGATATTCCGCAGGATCGGCGTGGAGATCACGCTCCCCCTGCCCCGCATGACATGGCAGGAGGCCATGGATCGGTTTGGATCAGACAAGCCGGACACCCGCTTTGGAATGGAACTGACAGATGTGACAGAGATTGTGAAAAACTGCGGCTTCGGCGTCTTTGCCGGAGCGGTTAAAAACGGCGGATCCGTGCGCGGGATCAACGTAAAGGGCCAGGGAGCCATGCCGCGCAAAAAGATTGACAAGCTGGTGGATCTGGCCAGGGATTTTGGAGCCGGAGGACTCGCCTACCTGTCCGTCAACGAGGACGGAACATACAAATCCTCCTTTGCCAAGTTCATGACGGAGGAGGAACTGGCCGCGCTGGTGTCCGCTATGCAGGGCGAGGCGGGAGACCTGCTTCTCTTTGCGGCCGACAAAAACAAGGTTGTCTGGGACGTGCTTGGAAACCTGCGCCTGGAACTGGCAAAGCAGCTGGAGCTGTTGGATAAAAACGTGTACAATTTTCTGTGGGTAACGGAATTTCCGCTTTTGGAATACAACGAGGAGCTGGGGCGCTATCAGGCCATGCACCACCCCTTTACCATGCCGATGGAGGAGGATCTGCCGTATCTGGAGTCTGAACCGGCGCGGGTGAGGGCCCAGGCATACGATATTGTGCTAAACGGCGTAGAACTGGGCGGCGGCTCTATCCGTATCCACCAGGATGATGTACAGGAAAAAATGTTTGACGCTCTGGGCTTTACCAAAGAGGAGGCTCATGAGCAGTTTGGGTTCCTCCTGCAGGCATTCCGGTATGGAGTGCCGCCTCATGCCGGACTTGCCTACGGCCTTGACCGCATGATTATGCTGATGGCAAAGCAGGACAGTATTCGGGACGTGATTGCCTTCCCGAAGGTAAAAGACGCTTCCTGTCTCATGACGGAGGCGCCTGCGCCTGTGGATAAAGCACAGTTGGAAGAACTGGGAATCGAGGTAAGAGATGGAGAGACTGATTCCGGCCTTTCTGATGGCGATGAATCTGGCGGCCTTTGCCGCGATGGGAATTGACAAGAGAAGGGCTAAAAGGGGAGCATGGCGTATTCCTGAGAAAACGCTGTTTCTTCTGGCGCTGGCGGGGGGAAGCGCAGGGGCACTGGCGGGTATGTATACCTTCCGCCACAAGACGAGGCACAAAAAATTCGTCGTCGGAATACCGGCTATTCTGGCGCTGCACATATTTTTCCTGATTGTGTGGATCAAATTTTATCATATATAAAAAGGAGGCTGTGTATGAGTATTTCAACGAGTAACTTTGGCAGGACGAAGGACGGGGCGGAGGTGACAAAGTACACCATTACCAACAGTCGGGGGCTGAGTGTCAGCGCCCTGGACTACGGAGCCGTTATCACGAACCTCGTGGTGCCGGATAAGGACGGAACGCCGGCCGACATCGTGCTGGGCTATGACGATGTGGCGGGCTATGAGGTAAACGGCTGTTTCTTTGGCGCGTTTATCGGGCGGCATGGAAACCGCATAGGCGGCGCGGAATTTACCCTGGACGGAACCGTCTACAAACTGGAGAAAAACGACGGGGAGAACAATCTGCACGGGGGGACGCCGGGGTACCACCAGGTGATGTACCAGGCTTCCGCGGGCGACGACAGCGTGACGTTTACCCGCGTCAGTCCGGACATGGAACAGGGATATCCGGGCAATCTGTCCATTTCCCTGACCTATACCCTGACAGAGGAAAATGAACTCCGGATTGACTATGAGGCAAAATCAGACAAAGATACGCTCTGCAACCTGACAAACCACAGTTATTTCAATCTGAAGGGGCACGACGGCGGCGACATTACCGACCACAAGGTATGGATCAAGGCGAACGGTTTTACGGCCACCTCAAAGGATCTGATTCCGGACGGCAATATTGTGGACGTGACCGGTACTCCGATGGATTTCCGCCGGAAAAAGGCGGTCAGTCAGGATATCAATGCAGACTATGAACCGCTGATCATGGCGGGTGGGTATGACCACAACTATGTGTTAGACAAGAGAGAAGGGGAAATAGAAAAAGTGGCCGAGGTATCCGAGGACACCAGCGGCCGCACCATGGAGGTATACACGGATCTGCCGGGTATGCAGATGTATTCCGGCAATTTCATCGTGAAGGAAGACGGCAAGGGGGGCGCCTGCTACACAAAGCGCACCGGTATCTGCTTCGAGACGCAGTTTTTCCCCAATTCCGTCAATATTCCCTCCTTTCCCTCCTGCGTGCTGAAGGCGGGCGAGGACTTCCGCTCCACGACGATTTACAAGTTTGTCTGAGACAGTGCGTTCCGGAATTTGTTCGGGAGAACTCCTTTTGGAAAAGGGTTTAAACACAAAGGAAGATGGCGGGGAACCATCTTCCTTTGCGTTATTAAAAAGAGGAGAAAGTTTGGTAATTAACCAAAACAATTTATGAAAAAAAGAATCCTGTAACCAAACATTCATTACACACAGTATACTATTCAAATATGAGTATTATTTTTCCAAAATGTAAACATTTTGTGAATGATTTCCGGCAGGTACATTTTTTTCCGGCTGAAAGAGAATAACGAAACAAGATATGGTTGAATATATAGGATAATAAGAGTTTTGAAAAAACGAGAGAAAAGGAATGAAAGCAGTGAAAAGTGTATTGGGCAAGCTGATCCAGCAGGAATTTGGCAGGGAGAGTTATCAGCTCTATGCGGAAAAGCTGGAGAGAAAGGAAAGCATGGATATTTTTTGCGACATATATGAAAGGCTTCACGGCAAATCGGCGGCGCACCTGAACCTGGCGCTGAAAAACCTGTTGGACTCCGTACAGGTCTCGATTCGCATCAGCCGGAATTTTCTCTATATCTCGATTGGGTATCTCGCCGCAGTCGCAGCGCTGTTTTTCATCGGGGCGGCGGACTGTATCCTCTATCCGGCGGTGGCGGCGGTGAGTGTTTGCTATGCCTATAAATGGCTCGAATTTATCCGGAACAGATATTGCGACCGCGATGTGCGGATCGTGCTGATTTACAAAATCGCGCTCTTTCATCTTCTGGAAGAAAATTGTTTACAAAAAGAGGGGGGTAAGGTATAATAATCAGAGGAGCGTTAAAACCACATTTTAAATGTGGTTTTTATTGACATAAGAGCGGTCTGAGCCACAGACAGCCCGCGGGGAGCGGGAGGGGACGGCCGCCGTATGGGAAAGGAACATAGAGAGATATGGAGTACACGACACAGATGGATGCTGCCAGAAAGGGCATCATAACACCCGAAATGGAGACAGTCAGCGCATATGAGAATATGGAGACGGAGAAGCTGCGCCGCCTGGTGGCGGAGGGACAGGTAGTGATACCCGCCAACAAGAACCACAAATGCCTGAAACCCTTTGGCATAGGAAGGGAACTGAGGACGAAGATAAATGTCAATCTGGGAACCAGCAGGGATTGTCTGGATCTTGATGTGGAGATGAAGAAAGTGCAGGCCGCCGTGGACATGGGGGCGGAGGCAATCATGGATCTGAGTTCCTACGGGGACACCCGCAGGTTCCGGTGCAGGCTGACAGAGGAGTGTCCGGCAGTGATTGGGACTGTGCCCATTTATGACGCCGTTGTGTATTACAATAAGGCTCTGAAGGACATTACCTCGGACGAGTGGATGGAGATTGTGAAGATGCACGCGGAGGATGGTGTGGATTTCATGACGATCCACTGCGGCATCAATCGGGAGACCGCAGAGCGTTTCAAGCAGAATCTGCGCCACACCAATATTGTGTCCAGGGGCGGTTCCATCATTTTTGCGTGGATGGAGCTGACGGGCAACGAAAACCCGTTTTACGAGCGCTATGATGAACTGCTCGATATATGTGAAAAGTACGACGTCACCATCAGCCTGGGGGACGCCTGCCGCCCCGGCAGTATAGCGGACGCAGGGGATATTTCCCAGATCTCTGAGCTGGTGGCGCTCGGCGAGCTGACGCAGAGGGCATGGAGGCACAACGTACAGGTGATGATTGAGGGGCCTGGACATATGCCGCTGAACCAGATCCGCGCCAATATGGAGATAGAGCAGACGGTCTGCAAGGGAGCTCCCTTCTATGTGCTGGGGCCGCTTGTGACAGATGTGGCGCCGGGGTACGACCACATAACCAGCGCCATCGGCGGGGCTATTGCGGCCACCTACGGAGCGTCTTTTCTCTGCTATGTGACGCCGGCAGAGCATCTGCGGCTGCCTACATTGGAGGACGTGAAGGAGGGAATCATTGCCTCGAAGATTGCTGCCCATGCAGCGGACGTGGCCAAGGGGCTGCCGGGGGCCAGCGACTGGGATTTCGCCATGAGCGAGGCCAGACGCAACCTGGACTGGGAGAAGCAGTTCGAACTGGCAATGGATCCGGAGAAGGCCCACCGGTACCGTGCGGAGAGCACGCCGGAGAGGGAGGATACCTGTACTATGTGCGGGAAGATGTGCGCCGTGCGCAATATCAATAAAATCCTTCGGGGCGAGAACGTGGATATCATGGAGGACTGATTCCGGCCGGAGAAGTTGGAAATTTTTGACAGAATTTCAAAAAAGGAGAGGAAAGTTCTTTTCTTGCTGACATTCTTGTGATATACTTATTTTAATATGAAATTCTGTAGACAAATCAGAGGTTACATACAAAAGGAAGGATAGGAATGAAACGTATATTATTGATTGACGACAGCATGATCCAGCTGCGGATCCTGCAGGGATTGCTGAGAAACAAGTACGAGACGGTCATGGCGACGTCCGGTCTGGAGGGCCTCTCGCTCGCCAAGGAGGAGCAGCCGGATCTAATTCTTCTGGACTACGATATGCCGATTATGAGCGGCAAAGAGACATATCGCAAGCTGCAGGAGCAGGCTGAGACCAAAGATATCCCTGTCGTATTTCTCACGGGTGTGGACGGGCGCAAGGAAGTGGAGGAAGTGCTTGTGTACCGGCCGCAGGGTTATCTGTTAAAACCGGTTCAGCAGAACCGCCTGCTGGAGACTGTTGAGAAATTATTGGAGTGAGGCAGCCTGTGCCTGACCTGGGGGGATTCAGATGCAAGAGACAGAAATGGAGAAACCGCGGATACTGATCGTAGATGATGCGGAGGGACAGCGGTTTATACTCAGAAATATAATAATGGATATGGGATATCAGCCTGTGCTGGCCGAGAGTGGCGCACAGGCGCTAAAGGTATTTCCCAGGTGCAACCCGAAACTGGTTCTCCTGGACGTTGCCATGCCGGAGATGGACGGATACGAACTGTGCCGGAGACTGAAGGAAGATCCGGAGACAAAGGACGTGCCGGTTATTTTTGCGTCCGGCTTTGCGACAAGGGAGGATATTGTCAGAGCCTTTGAGGCGGGCGGGGACGACTATGTGACGAAGCCGTTTGTTCCTGAGGCTGTGAGGGCGCGCGTCAACGTATATCTGAAGCTGGCCGATGCGATGGAGAAGCTGTCGGAGCGGACGTAGGAGGAACTGTATGTCAGAAGAAGGAAAGATACAACAGAGGACGAGGGCCGATGTGGAGAAGCTCATACTGCTGTTCTATTTTATTGGCAGCGTTGCCATGACCGTTATTTTTATCAAAAGCGGCTGGCCAATCTGGATGGCCGTGCTCACGGATGTGTGCTGGGGATTTGCGGTGATTCTGTATGCTGCCAAGGTACAGGACTATGTGTTCCGTGCCATTGCGGTGACGTCCCTCATGCTGATCGGGGCGGTGCTCTGGTCGATAGCGTCCAAAAGCCTCTTTATGACGATACCGGTGCTCTCCATGCTCGCCGTGCTGTTTGTATTCTATGGAGTAATGGAGACAATCTATGTGACAGTCCCTGTCTCTGTTTTTCTGTGCATCTACCATGTACTAATTGAACGTACTGTTGACCTTTCTTCCGGAATGAAAATCCTACAGATGATTGTGGGAATCATTTCGGTTTTCTTTATTGAATATGTCACGCATATCATGAATAAAAAGCGACTGGACGGAATGGAGAAGCAGCTGGAGATAATCGATTCGCTCAAGCAGGCGGAGCGGAGCAAAGATGATTTTATGGCAAATCTCAGCCATGAGATCCGCACGCCGATCAACACCATCTGCGGCATGAGCGAGATGATCCTGCGGGAGGATCTGGAGGAGCAGGTGCGCTCGGACGTATTCAGTATCCAGACAGCGGGCCGTAACCTTCAGTCCATTGTCAGCGACGTTTTGGACTTCACGGAGATGCAGTCCGGAAAAATGGTGATTGTAGAGGAGTCATACAACATCACTTCTACGATCAATGACGTGATTAATATGTCTATGGCGCGCAAAAATGAGAGAAACCTCGACCTGGTGGTTGACTGCAGCGCCAATCTTCCCAGCGGCCTGCGCGGAGACGAGCAGAAAATCCGGAGAGTCATCATGAACCTCGTCAACAACGCGCTGAAATTCACAACGGAGGGCTGCGTCACCATCGTCATCAACTCCCGGAATACCGATTACGGTATCAATCTGATCGTAGCTGTGAAGGATACCGGTATCGGCATGAAAAAAGAGAGCATGGAGAAGCTTTTTACCAGCTTTAACCAGGTGGACACCAAACGGAACCGCCAGAGAGAGGGTATAGGCCTCGGTCTTGCGATTTCTCAGGCAATGGTCGATATGATGGGCGGTTTCATCACCGTCTCCAGTGAGTTCGGGAGGGGAACCGAGATACAGTTCGTCATTCCGCAGAAGGTAGTGGACTCCACGCCGATTGCCGTCGTGAAGAATCCGGAGCGGGTGAATGTGGCGATTTATGTAAATATGGAACAATATGACCGTCCGGAGATACGGGAGGCATACGGACATGTGATCTTCCATATGATCGCACAGCTGCATGTGAAGGCCCATGTCTGCCAAAATCTGGAGGAATTAAAGAGAAGGGCGGAGAGAGAATCCTTCACCCATATTTTTATCAGCGTTGAGGAGTATGAGGAGGACGAGCGCTTCTTTGATTCCCTGGCCGGCGACGTGCAGATTATAGTTATCATTGAGCGCATCAATGCGCCGCGGGTTGCCAATCCGAAAATCCAATGTCTGTATAAACCGTTTTTTATCCTGCCCATTGTCATGGCGCTCAATGACGAGAAACTGGTACAGGATGTCGAGGTGAATCCCTATTATCATCACCGCTTTATCTCGCCGGATACAAATGCGCTGATTGTGGACGATAACCTGATGAATATTCGCGTGCTGGAGGGACTGCTTCAGCCGTACAAGATCAAGACGGCGATTGCGACCAGCGGGGCGGAGGCGCTGGAGAAGATAGAGAATATGAATTACGATGTGGTATTCATGGATCACATGATGCCGGAGATGGACGGAATCGAGACGTTCCACAGAATCCGCCAGAAGCAGGGAAATTATTTCAAGAAGATACCGATTATTGCAGTGACGGCCAACGCAGTGGGCGGTATGCGCGAAGTGTTTTTGAAAGAGGGATTTCAGGATTTTATCGCAAAGCCCATTGAAGTATCGGTGCTGGATCGTGTGCTGAGGCGGAATCTTCCGCAGGAAAAACTGATTGTGCAGAATGAGGCAGAGGAAGGACAGACGGACGAGGTTCTCGATGCGGTGGACGGTGGTTTTGCCGGACAGGGAGAGTCTCTGAGTGAGACGGTGGAGCCGGGGAGAATACATCACACCGATTTGCCGACGGAGTACTTTGACGAGCAGATGGGGATACAGTATTGCGGCGACATGGAGAACTACATAGAGGTTATGCGCCTGACAAGCAGGGCCGGACAGGAGGATTGGAACCGGATCCGGCAGTTCTACGAGGAGAAGGACTGGAAAAATTATACGACTCTTGTTCACGCACTAAAGAGTACCATGCTGAGCATCGGTGTGGAAAAACTCTCTGGCATGGCAAAAGAACTGGAACTTGCGGGCAAGCGGGATGATGTGGAATTTATTGCGGCGCACCACGAGGACATGATGGAGGAGTACAGTCGGATCCTCGCCCTGATGAAAAAGAGCCGGACGCTCTATCCCGACAGAGTGGAGGAATCCCTGGAGGGACTTGAGCCGATCGAAGTAGAGGAACTGGACAAGCTGGCGCTGGAGTTTGAGGACGCCGCCTTTGCCTTTGAGCACGGGCGCATGACCGCCATCGCCGAGCGGCTGATGAAGTGCAGTCTGTGCGGACGCCCGCTGAAGGAAAAGATGAAGCCGGTTATGCGGAAGATCCAGATGTCAGACTATTTATCCGCCGCCGAGGTAATTGCCAGGCTGAAGGATATGCTGAAGGAAGATGCGTGACGCAGTGAGGACGGAGTTTGTCGCATAAACGCTCCGGAATGGAGGGACAAAATGAAAGAAATATTAGAGAGATTAGTTTACAAGGACGCCGCCGATATTCGGGAAAAAATATTCCGGCTGATTTTGATTGTGGGGATAACTGTGTGCGTAGTCTCGATCGTGGCGGGCCTGGGCCTGAACCACCCGCTGATCAATGCCGTCCCCATTATCGGTATGCTGGCAGTCATGGCGCTGTCGGCGGTGGCGACATTCCGGTATCACAAAGTCGAGTTTGCCACGAGCCTGTTTGCCGTGCTGATTATCTGCGGCGTGTTTCCGGTGGTGTTTTTTACAAGCGGCGGAATCGAGGGCGGCGCCACGGTGTGGTTTGTGCTGGGGATTTTGTATATATTCATTATGTTCCGCGGAAAGAAGCTTGTCATATTTCTCTCTCTGGCAACAATCATCAACACGGGCACTTATATACTGGCCTATTACAATCAGGACAAGGTCGTGTCGCTTGGCTCGAAAATGGCTGTATATTACGATTCCCTGTTCGGAGTTCTGGTGGTGGGGATCGCAGTGGGGCTCATTATGAGGTTTCAGCTTCACTCCTATGAGAGAGAGCGCGAGCGGACTCTGATGCAGAAGGACGAGATTGAAAAGGCGATTAAATCAAAGGACGATTTTTTTGCCAACATGAGCCATGAAATCCGCACGCCAATCAACACGATTATCGGTTTGAACGAGATGATACTGAGGGAGGATCTCCCCGACGAGGTGCTGGAGGACGCGCTGAGAGTAAAAAATGCCAGTACCATGCTTCTCACGCTGATAAATGATATTCTGGATTTTTCACAGATTGAGAGCGCCCGCATGACAATTGTTCCGGTTGCATACCGCACGAAGGAGCTGTTCGAGGACGTAATCGGTCTTCTCCAGACGCGGATCAGTGAGAAAAATCTGGATTTTTATGTGGATATAGAGAGCGATTTGCCGTCCGAAATGCTGGGGGACGAGATTCGGATCAAGCAGATTCTGATTAATATACTGACTAATGCGGAGAAATATACACAGAAGGGTTCCGTGACGCTTACCGTACAGGGCGAGGAAGTGAGAGAGGGAGTCGAGCGACTGGTAATCTCTGTCACGGACACGGGGATCGGTATTAAGAAGGAGGATCTGGAATCCCTGTATGATTACTTCAAGAGAATTGACAGGGAAAAGAACCGGAAGATTGAGGGAAGCGGTCTGGGACTGGCTATCACCAAGCAGCTACTCAGCCTGATGGGAGGTACCATTACGGTTGACAGCATTTACAAAAAGGGTTCTGTATTTACGGTGACGCTGGAACAGCCAATCGTAGACGATACGCCCGTGGGAAATATTGACTACCTGCAAAAACTGACGGCGGGGGCTTACAGGCATTACAAACAGAGTTTTGAAGCGCCGATGGCGAAAATCCTCGTTGTAGATGACAATGAGACCAACCTGATGGTGATAAGCAAACTGCTGCGGGCCACGAAGGTTCAGGTCGATACGGCGCGAAGCGGCGGAGAATGTATCGAAATGCTCCAGAAAAAAGTATACCATGTCATTCTCCTGGACAGTGTGATGCCGGAAATGGATGGAACCGAGGTGCTGCGGGTTATCCGGCGGCAGGAATCCGGTATGGGGTATCAGACGCCGGTTATCGCCGTGACAGCCAATGCCTCTGCCACGGACAAGCAGAAATATCTTGAGGATGGATTTGACGGCTATCTCGCCAAGCCGGTGGACGGAGCGCTCCTTGAGGCTGAAATTCTGAAATTTCTGCCGGACGGCCTGATTGAGTACCGCGCCAGCGTCGAGACGAAGAACACGGCGGCAGCCAAAGCGGTGCTGCGGCGCAAGAGAAAGAAAATACAGATTTCCACAGACTGCGCCAGTGATTTGTCGCCGCACTATACGGAATACTATGATATTAAGATGATATATTCCTATGTGAAGACAGAGAATGGAACCTTCCGCGATACGCTGGAAATCGATTCGGACAATCTGGCGCGCCATCTGTCCCACACTGGAAGCAGGGCGTTAGCTGTCAGCGCGCCCGTTGAGGAATATGAGGCCTTTTTCGCAGAGGCTCTGACGGAGGCGGAAGAAGTCGTCCACATTTCCCTTGCTTCGGGGACAGGAGACGCCTACAGCTGTGCTTCCCAGGCGAGCGAGGGATTTGACCATGTGCATGTAATCGATTCCGGCCATCTCTCCTGCGGCCAGGGCTTGTTAGTGATGTCTGCCGGCCATCTGATCCGCAACGGCTGCAATGAGGCGGATGCGCTCTGCAATGAGCTGGAGGTGCTGAAAAATCAGATTGAAACCACCTTTATCATGCCCAATATACAGAATTATTACGTCAGCGGCCACGGGGGCAGGGTACAGGCGGCCTTCTTCAATATGTTCAATCTGCATCCATTTGTAAAAATATGCCAGAGCAGTGCAAAGGTAATTGGGTTCCGCTCCGGCAATCTCGATAAGGCGAGAAAATCTTTTATTCACAAAATGCTCCACAAAAAAGACCGGATCGACGATCGGGTGGTATTCATCACCCATGCCGGCTGCACTGTCAGGGAGCAGGAGGAATTTCTGAATGAAGTTCTCAAGTATGTGCCGTTTAAGAATGTGATCGTGCAGAAGACGTCGGTATCCTGTGCCAGCAATGGCGGACTGCGCTCCTTTGGCATCGCCTACCTTACTATGGTTGACGGCAAGTTCTATGATAAGTTCTGAGATGCAACGGGGCGGATGGGATCGTCTTCGGGATTGGTGAGGGTGATTATGGTGTGAAATGTGTAAGTTTCCTCGTCAAAATAGAAGTGGGAGTTCCCGTTGTACTTTTTGACGATGCGGTCAATGCTTTTCATGCCGTAGCCGTGTTGCCGGGCATTTTTCTTTGTTGATACCAGGCGGCCGTTGTCAGAAAAAGGGTTTTTCCGACAGGAATTTTTCATTGTGATAATGGAGTCTCTGCCGTTGTGCGGAACCACATTTAACTCAATGTAAGAGTTGGGAATATCCCTCGCGGCTTCTATGGCATTATCCAGAAGGTTGCTGAATAGGGAAGTTATGTCATATTCAGAGAGAAAGCGGGTGGTTTCGGAGCGGATATCGGTAATAAGTGAAGTGCCAGACTCCTCGCATTGCCATTTGGCCCGCAAAATCAGGGTATTCAGAAGATTGTTGTCACAGATGCGCACAGAGTCCTGCAGCCTTGAAGACTGGACAATCTGCCGGATATAGGCTGCTATTTTATCCGTTTCCTTTTTTTCGTTTAATTCGGCAATCGCCCGAAGATGTTTTCGAATATCGTGTATCAGTATTTTCTGTCTCTCGTCCTGCCTAAGAAGTTCGTCGTAATATCTTGCTGTGTCGTATTCCTTCTGAAGGAGTAACTGCATTTCCAGAAATTTTTGGTTTTTTTCCTGTATATAGGTGTGGAACCAGGCGAGAAAAATGTTAATAATAAGAAGCAAAAAAGCGCTGATTGCAATCATGACATTCATAAATAACGAGAGGTGTACATTCATGCAGACCGTGGTAAAAACCAGCGAGATGAAGCTGGATATCAACGGAATCACGCTGAGATATAAGGTGCTTTTGTCAGACGAGAGTTCCCGTGTTTTTCGTTTTTTAACAAACAGGGCAATGTGCTGCAGGATGAGGAAATATAGCAATTTACTTGGAATAGTGAGAATTACCATATTCCAAAAGTGATTTTCTTCATCATAATAATTGGGAACAAAATATGAGAGAATACTGAAAATAACCAATTCGCTCAATACCATTATTATTGTGATAAGGAAAGAGTGAAAAAAGGCAGTGAGCGGTCTGACCTTGTATATAGACAGAATATAGCAAAAATTTATAATAAGGAACATAAAAAAATTAATCCAAAAGTTTTCTGAAAGAGAAAGGATAAATAAAAGGAGATAGCTGAAGAACAGGGCAAGCGCTTTTACCGGCCCTGAGTGTCTGGAAGAAAACAGGGATTCGCAATATTGCCAGAGAATACATGCTTCCAACATATAAATAATACTAAAACAAATTGTAATCATTCTATAGTTACCTCGTACTTTCCAGAAACAAAAGGTATGCTTCCTTAAACTGTGAGTATTTTCTTTTTGTCAGGTAGGCCTTATACTGGTCGTCACACAGGTAGACCAGAAAATGGTCAAAGTGGGATACGTATTTCATATTGACGATAAAACTGCGGTGCGTCTGGAAAAAGCAGGGGCTGTTGAGGGCTTTGATCCAATGGTTCATGCCTGACACTGATATAAACTTTTTGCTCAGCGTATAGACGATTATACGGCGATTCTGTGCTTCGATAAAAATAATATCGATTGCATTGACAGTGAAAATTCCCTCTTTCGTCTCAATTGGTATCTTAAGGCTGGTGGAATTATATAACTGAACTGCATCTTTCATATTCCGGAACAAACGCTGCTTATCCAGTGGCTTCAACAAATAGCGGAACACATGGAAGCGCATGGCTTCGTCCAGATATTCCACATAAGAGGTGACGATAAAAATGATTGTATTCGGATTTTTCTTTTTTAACTCTTGTCCGGCATAAATACCGTCGAGACCTGGCATTTCCACATCCAGAAAGACAATATCCTTTGCTCCGGCATCTGATAAAAGTTCTTCGGCGCTGGAATATGACTGGAGTTCCCAGGTTCGGCCCTTTCCGTGACGGAAAAATTCAGTGATATATTTTTTTAATTGCTCGATAATATTCTGGTCATCATCACAAATCAGTATACGCAAAAAAAACACATCCCTTCTTAGCCTCCGTATAATTGCCATTATACATGGAATCGGCGGAAAAGCAAGTGCGAAATGGAAAAAGATGTGGGCGTTTTTAGAGCGGCGCGGTTCTCAGCCGCCGCATATTTGACCCAAAATGCAAAGAAAGGAGGAAGACAATGTCATTTAGTTTAACAAGTTAATAGTTATATGTAAGTGGTTCCTATTCATTGGGAGCCGCTTTTTATACTCA
>CANRFJ010000008.1 GCA_947629865.1 uncultured Lachnospiraceae bacterium
TGAACGATGTTTTTGACAAAAACAGGCAGGTTTGATATACTGTATTTGGTTTTGGTGACTATCTAAATGACATTGATATTTGAATACCTGTTGATCAATGAAATGATACTTGTCTGACAACATATCTTTATATGCCAGTTCATAGTTTATCGTATAATTACTCCACACATTTCCAATATACGCATACTTAAACGTGCTAATCATACAGCCTGCAAACAAAAGCATAATATAAATAACAGCACTGACTGCAATTTGCAGGATTTCACCAAACAGCCAGTTCTTTTTCCCTGTCCGGTAAATAATCAGGAGTTGTCCACTGTCCAACCTGGGTATACCTGTCAGAAGAAAAATAAACCCAACAAGGAGAACAATGAGATAGTACCAGTGATTCGTACACATGATAAAGCCTTCAAAAATACCAATCGGCTGTCCTACCTCCATAGCATTATGTACCAACGGACGTATTCCATTATCAAGAATGAATCCGAGCAGTACCAGAAGGATAATCACCTTCCTGTCTGTAAAGGTTTGCTGCAGTCCGGCCCGTAATACCAGAAACGTCTTTTTCAATTGTTCCATAGCCGCCCCTCCATTTCGCTAGCGCTGGCTGACGTCATAATATTTTTTCGACAACAATACCACAATGCTATAGTTGATGAGAATTATCCCAGCCGCAATTCCAATCGCCAACCACTGTTTGTCTTCATAAAAGCCGCTCGTGCCGGCATATTGAAGAAACGTCGGGTTAATTATATCTGCAATCCGGCCCAATATTTCAATACCCTCATTTGCATACTTGCGCGCCAGTTCGTCAAAAATGCGCCACTGTAAATATGAGACAAAAATAGTCCCGCCGAAAACTGCATACGTATCACGACACCAAATTGCCATACACAGACAAAACGAGGAGTTCATGACAGCATAGATAAAAAAACAAAAAATACTTTTTAATATTCTGACACAAATAACCCACATGGAAAATGTTGATATATCCTCTGTCCACACTCCTGTTATACTGTAATATATCACTGGAAACTCCTCATGAGAAAAAGGTACATTGTCAAAGAAACATATGAGTGTCACATAGTAAAGAACTATTGCTGTAGCAGAAACAAGCACGGCCGCAACTGCGTTTGCCGCAATCTTGGCCGCATAGTACCGCCTAAAAGAACAGCGGGCAAGAATCCATCTTTTATTTCCCGTCCGCAATTCCTCCAAATAGACAACAACACTGGGAAGACCACAGACAAAGGGCATCAAAACCGGCAGATACATATTGTCATTCCACATACGGTACATTCGCACCAGATAGGAGGAGTCACTGCACATATACCAGTTGCCATGAAATTTATTCCAGACAGCTCCCATTATAGTGGTAGTTTCTTCTCCTGGAAGAACTGCTCCACTGTCCCCCAACATAAAAATTATATAAAGAAGAAAGATAGAAATCAGAAAGGAAAAATTTTTTATGCTCTTTTTTGTCTCAAGCACAAGCATCTGGTCTCTCACTCCTTTTTATAAATCTTTACATCAGTACGCGCCTGTATCCATATAATAATACAAAGTGCCATCAAGTGCGTCTACCAGTGCACTGTTGCCGTGGTAATCTTTTGTCCTGGAGGCAAAATCGTTTGTCCCGCCCTCTGACATAAAAACCCACATAGGTCTCAGATAAGTCGTATCATCTACTTCACCATATACTCCCTGTTCCTTGTCTTTTACATTAGGATTCTTCTGCACAAGAAGATAAACAAGACCACAATCCTCAAAGCGCAGCCCATTGACATGCGCTATCTCTCGGTCAATCTGACGGACTGCCCAGAAAGGTGATATGACTGTATCCTTCTCAGATTCTTCTCCGATCTCCAGAGATTCCGTACCATTGATAATGCTGTCAAGCGATTGCCTGTGACGCATTATAGCAACTATGTGTGCGCCACTGTGTACTTTATCATAATAACTTCCGGCCGGAAGATTAAAGTTGGCGCTGGTATCCAGCGCAATTCCCTTATACACCCGTCCAATTACCATCTTATAGTCGTGAAAACCCGTATCTGGGTTTTTCATCACATACAAGTGCTGAATCTTATATGTAAACTGATTCTTCTCAATCGGTGAAAGATACTTATTCAACTCGCGTTCTGTATATTCAACGGCATCAGGCACAGAAACCTCTCCGTCCTCCATTGGATAGATTGCTGTTCCCGACGCCGTATCACCCCACTCGAAATCATACTCCGCCACACATGAAGACACATCAAGTTCTGTCCCGCTCACTACAATTGAATCGGCAGAAAAAAAACCTGATGTATCGTATCCATAGTGGAATTTTGTTTTTTTATCCGTTTTTTCCTTGGCAAAATACGCAGAATCACTCTTTCTGGTAAGAATTTTTTCTTTTACCGTCTTCCAGTTTACCGAATTATAGTCCCTCCACAGCGTGCGGATTGCCTGAATCATATCATTTTCATCTTCCCAATGATACGGCGTAAGCTTCACCTCGGACACGCTCTGGACATCCGGCATCTGAATTTGTTCCGGAAAATAAAGTCCATCTATCTTCTTCCCTTTTAATTTTTCTACCTGTTCCTTTGCCTCAGACAACGAAACATATTGGGCAGAAGCAAGAATTTTTTCAATAGACTCGCCCTTATCTGTATCCGTTTTGTCTGGGGCGCTCTGGCACCCCGGCAAAAAGCACATAGTCAGAAAAAGAACGCATATAATCCCGATTTTTCCATAAGATGTCTTTGGTTTCATACATTACCCCCCTATACCTGCCTTTTTCTGCCCGGCATCTCCACGTCGTCGCCGGACATATAACTCCATTTTCTTCATTATATACTTCCTCAAAAAATTGTCAAGAAATCTCGTGCCTGATTGAAGGCTATCGTAAGTTGAAAAATTCACAAAAGAATGTTAAAATAAATCATTATGTAACTTAAAATTCGGAGGTTTACCCTTATGACTGTACTTGTAATTGATGCACAAGGCGGCGGAATCGGCCGGCAGCTTGTATTGTCTATCAAACAGGCGCTGCCGGATGTCGAGATACTGGCTGTCGGAACCAATGCGGCGGCGACTGCCGCAATGTTAAAGGCCGGCGCTCCTTCTGCCGCAACCGGCGAAAACGCAGTTGTTGTCTGCGTGGGAAAGGCGGACATTATCGTCGGGCCCATCGGGATTGTCATAGCAGATTCCATGCTCGGAGAAATTACGCCGAAAATGGCCCTCGCCGTGGCGCAGAGCAGCGCAAAGCGAATCCTGATTCCATTCAGCCATTGCGACACTGTCATTGCGGGAACAGAAATGGCAAGCACGACAGATTTAATCCAAAAAACTGTTACAGAAGTGAAAAAATCATGCGGAGTATCTTGACAGACTCCGTATAAATGCGCTATAATTTTTATGGTTCAGCAGAAGCTGGCCATCGGCACAGAAGTGTTTTTAGATTTTCTTTTTGAATGGCGTACTCTGAAGGTATGCGTTTTCTCTGAGGAGAGATAGCGTATGCCTTTTTATTTGGCATACGAATCATCAAAAATTTATAATTTAGGAGGATGAAACAATGGCATGTTTTATTGTTCCGGCGGCTGAGGCTGTCGTTACCACAATCGCCACAAAGGTGATGAAATCCAAAGAGGGAAATCCCGAAACCGTAAAAATACAGCTTGACGGTGCGGAGCTTGTCGAAGCGGAAAAGCTTCCCTTTTCCAGAAAGCTCAGTTGGCTCAACAAGCTGCTGTGGGGCGGTTCTGCCCTTTTGGCATTTGAGCATGTTTGGCACGGAGAGGTAGCGCCGTGGTTCCCGTTCCTTACGGCTGCGTCCAATCCCGCCGATGCGGCAGAAATGCTGCACGAAATGTCAACCGCAGGCGTTACGATGTCGGTTTTGGTAACTGCTGTTTGGGCGGGTATGCTTGTAGTAAGCTCTGTTATTGAAAAAAAAGCGCAAAAAATACTGCCTTCCAAAAACTAAAGACAGGAGGCGCATGGAATGACATTACTTACTACCATTTTCGCCGCCGTTATCTGCACCATTATCTGGTACAGGGGTGCGCCGCAAAGCGAGATGAAAATCGGTGTGCTCTGTTGGCTGTATTGGGGAGCTTCCTTGATGTGGCTGGTCGATGCAATCTTTGAGTATGCGGAGCTTCACGCAGAATACTTTACCCCGGCTCCGGCGGATATGCTCAATGATTTCTATCTTGGACTTTCCGTGGTTGCCCTCGGTCTTGTCATCTGGCTGATTGTTCTTTTGGTGAAGGATCCGAAGGGCGTTGTAAGAGCGGCGCTTTTCCGCAAGGAAAACTAGCAGAGGGGAAAGCGGTTCTGACGGATTTTGCAGAATCGCTTTCTGTTGTTTGGGGATTAGTGTGAAAAATAGCTCGATAGCTATTTTTCACACGGCAATTTGTTTCTGGCGAAAACAAATTGCTGTGATGGCAGATAAGAAACTGCATACGCAGCTTTCTTATCGCCTCCTCGCGACAAGTCGCTCAGAAATGGAGATTAGTGTGAAAAATCACACTGATGTGCTGATTTTTCACACGGGAATTTGTGCCGGAGCGTCACAAATTCCCCTGATGGCAGACGCGAATTTGAGATTCGCGTCGCCCCGTCGCGAAAACGCTCCGGAATGGGGGTTAAAATGCAAAGTGAAACAAAGAAAATTTTAGAGTCGGTTCAAAATGGTTCTATTTCGGTGGACGAGGCGCTCGTCCGCTTAAAAGCACTTCCATTTGACGATCTAGGTTATGCAAAGGTTGATTTTCACCGTGAAATCAGGCAGGGTGTTCCCGAAGTCATTTACGGCGCCGGCAAAACACCGGAACAGATTGCCGGCATTATGGATGCTATGCTGAAAAATGGGCAAAAGCAAATCCTGATCACGCGTTTTTCAAAGGAAGCTGCTGAGACCGTTTCAAAGTCCTATTCTCTTACCTATCAGGAAGATGCACGGCTCGGATATTATGGTTCTATACCGAGTCCCGATGGAATCGGAACAATTGTCGTCGCCACGGGAGGCACAAGCGATATTCCCGTTGCGGAGGAAGCGGCGCTCACGGCGGAGTTTTTCGGAAACAGGGTGGTTCGCCTTTTTGACGTCGGCGTGGCGGGACTTCACAGGCTGCTCGCCCATAAAGAAGATATTATGAGCGCCAGCGTGATTATCGCCATCGCCGGAATGGAGGGTGCGCTCGCCAGCGTAATCGGCGGACTTGCCGATTGTCCTGTGATCGCCGTCCCGACCAGCGTAGGATATGGGGCGGCATTCGGGGGATTATCCGCATTGCTGTCAATGCTCAATTCCTGTGCCAGCGGCGTATCCGTCGTCAATATTGATAATGGCTTCGGAGCAGGATATCTTGCAAACATGATAAACCATATGGAGGTAAAAAAATGAGGACACTTTATTTGGACTGCGGAATGGGCGCTGCGGGAGATATGCTGACTGCCGCGCTGCTCGAACTCCTGCCCGAACCGGATCGATTTGTAGACAAGCTGAATACGCTCGGAATCCCCGACGTGGAATTTCGCAAAGAAAAAATGGTCAAGTGCGGCATCACCGGCACGCATATGTCTGTTCTCATTCATGGTGCGGAAGAAGGGGCAGAGGAGCACCATCACAGCCATGAGCATACACACGAACACGAGCATACGCATGAACACGGACACCACCATCACAGCGGGATGCATGAGATTGAACACATCGTTATAGATTTGAAGCTTCCCGAAAAAGTTGAAAAGGACGTCCTTGCGGTTTACGGGCTGATTGCCGAGGCGGAAAGTCATGCGCACGGAGTTCCCGTTTCCGATATTCATTTTCATGAAGTTGGCACAATGGATGCGGTTGCAGACATTGCGGCGGTCTGCCTTTTGATGCATGAGCTTGCGCCGGATGACGTGATCTGCTCTCCCATTCACGTCGGGAGCGGTCATGTCCAATGCGCTCACGGAATCTTGCCTGTCCCTGCGCCCGCGACGGCATTCATTCTACAAGGCGTACCCACTTATGGAGGCGGCATCAAGGGGGAACTGTGTACCCCCACAGGCGCTGCCCTGCTCAAACATTTTGTCAGACATTTCGGCAATATGCCCGTGATGAAAACGCAGGCGATTGGCTACGGAATGGGGAAAAAGGATTTTGAAACTGCGAACTGTGTCCGCGCTATGTTCGGCGAAAGTGAGGATAAAACGGACACGGTTTTAGAGCTTTCCTGTAATGTGGACGATATGACGGCCGAGGAGATTGGCTTTGCAATGGATCGCCTTTTTGAAGGCGGTGCAAACGAGGTCTTTACCATTCCGATTGGTATGAAAAAATCCCGTCCCGGCACATTACTTCGGGTTATGTGCAAAGAGCAGGATCGTGAAAAAATGCTGCATCTGATTTTCCAATACACCTCTACCATCGGGGTACGGGAAACGCCGACACATCGGTATATTCTCGACCGCCGGATGGAGACGCTGGAAACTCCATACGGAAAAGTTCACCGCAAGATTTCATCCGGTTACGGCGTGTCACGCACAAAATATGAATATGAAGACCTCGCTCAAATTGCGCGTGGGCAGGCTCTCAGTATTGAAGAAGTGAAGAAGCTTCTTGAGGATATATAATGGGGCAACTTAAAAATCAAGAGGAATGGAAGTGATAAAGATTATGGATATGCTGCATAAAAAACTGGAACATCTAAAAGAATACCTGTATGATTTGGGAAGCGTTGCCGTTGCTTTTTCATCGGGCGTTGATTCTACCTTTTTACTCTATGTCGCCCATCAGGTGCTTGGAAAACGTGCGATTGCTGTTACGGCACAGTCCTGTTCTTTCCCGAAGCGGGAGCTTGACGAGGCAAAAGCCTTTTGTGACTCCCACGGAATCACCCATTTCATATGCCAATCGGAGGAACTGGATATTGAGGGATTCCGCCAGAATCCCAAAAACCGCTGTTATCTTTGCAAGCATGAACTGTTTGAAAAGATATGGGAGATTGCAAAGCAAAATGGAATCAGCGCAGTGGCGGAGGGTTCTAACATGGATGACAACGGAGATTATCGTCCGGGGCTGATTGCCGTCAAAGAACTGGGAATTAAAAGTCCGCTGCGAGATGCAGAACTGACAAAAGCAGAAATCCGCGAACTGTCGAAAGAGCTTGGTTTACCGACTTGGAACAAACAGTCTTTTGCCTGCCTGTCCTCCCGCTTTGTTTACGGCGAGACCATCAGCGAGGAAAAACTGTCCATGGTGGACCGGGCGGAACAGCTTTTGCTCGATTTGGGATTTCATCAGGTGCGGGTGCGAATTCACGGCATGATCGCACGAATTGAAATAGAGAAATCCGAGATGGGCAGGTTTTTAGATCCTGAGACGGCGGAACAAATTGCGCGGCGCTTCCACGAGATAGGCTTTCTGTATGTAACCTTGGACTTAGACGGTTATCAAATGGGCAGCATGAATAAGGCTCTCAAATTATGATAACCGTGGCCGGCTTTCCCGCACAGCCGGCCATTGATAAAACGAGCACTAAAAGTTTCCACAACTATTATAACTTTCCGGCGGCGCCAGATATGTCTCGCGCAGCGGCAGATCTGTCCGGTACAGTACGATCTTTTCCAGTATGATATTGGGATCGGCCGCATAAAAGCGAAGCGTATTGACGTCTTTTTTCAGTTTTACATTTTGCTCGATCAGACGGATATGACTGGTTACGCCGCTGCTCCACTGCGTGTTCTGCCACTCGGCAAAATAACCGGAATTTACCGCATCAAAGCGCCGGAGTTCCCCCTCGTTTATACAGAACGCTCCCTGCATCGTCCCGCCCTTTACCAGCGGATTGCGGGGCGCGAGATAAAAGCGCAGCAGATAGTCTCCTTCTCTCTTTGCCAGAAAGGAATATTCCACATAGGGGCGCTCCTTTTCCCCCTCCCAGTTTTTTGTCACGGGAAATGCTTTCAGGGCGTCGGACGTCCGGCCCAGACGGGGAATCACCTGCCAGCCTCCCTCTCCTGTGTCCACCTTCCGGCTGTAGTGCGCAGCGTCTATGGAGAGAACGCCCTCATTTTCCATGAAAATATTTTTGCCGCAGAGAGCCGTCCTCTGCCCGGCCGCCCTTACCTCTACTTCCGACCACGTCTTGTCGCCTCCCGCAAATTCAATATCTATGCGTATGGAAGCTGTCTGCTCTCCTTCCAGACAGGTTTTGTCACATGTGAGCGCAATGGTAGTGCGCGGCTGTTTTTCCAGACAGGACGTTCCCTCTGTGCTGGACACGAAAAGCCATGGGGCGCGGCAGCGGACTGTGTAGTGGAAGTCTTCGCTCCCCCGACTGTCTATGTCCAGAAGAATCTGCGAGCAGTCGGGGCGCAGCATTTCCTCATTGCAGAGCGGCGCTTTGTCCTGCCAGTGCGCCCCCAGATGATATGCGCCGTTCCCCCGAAAGCTGACAACGATCTTGCCACCGGGAATCGGATAGACCGTCTGCGCCCTTGGATACAGCCAGTCATTATCGTCCCAGTTGCGAAATCCTGTGTGGGCCGAATCCATCATATGGTTCCATTTTCCGTCCAGCATTGCATGGAACTGCCCGACATAAAAGCGATCCAGACGGATCCGCTCCTCCATACAGGCGGCCTCTCTGTTGGCAGCCAGCACGCCCCGTCCGGCGAGTTCGACATTCCGGCCCGCTGCCAGGTTCATGGCCAGGATATTTAAGGAGGCCATGGCCGGATAATAGATCATGCTCTCATATGCCGGAATCGCAGACGGCGGCAGTTCTTCGTGAAGGGAAGCCGCCGTTTTTTCCACCGATTGAATCTCCTCCCAGACGCGCTCGTTTTCGTGAAATTCACACCGGTAGACATTTTCATTCAGCGATTCGGGCAGTCGCATACTTGTGAGCCTCATATAGGAGTCCAGTACCCGGTGGAGTTTTTCCCGCCCCGAAGCGTCGACGCCCGCAAACTGTCTGCCAATCCACTGTTCCGTAAATTCCCCCACGCTGTTTTTGTTGGAGACGCCCCATGTGTCATAGTCGTAGGCCAGATTCATAAAATAACTGAGCGGATACTCATTTCCTTTGATATCCCCCACGTTGACGATCCACATGCTGCGCACGCCATACTCGTATGCCATCGTCATCTGCTCCCACGTCTCGACCAGATTGACATTGCCCAGCCATTCATAGCTGTAGGGCGCCCCGTGGTAATCAAAGTGATAGTACATGCCATATCCGCCTCTGTGCGGGCGATCCCCCGACTGCATAAGCGAGCGCAGATGTCCGTAATTGTCATCGCTCAGCAGCCAGATTGCATCCTCCATCTCGTCAAACTCACGGAGTCCCTCGCAGTGTCCGTCTCCGTAGAAGAAATCTTCTACTTCTTTGTAAATAGCGATCATGCGCGGCACTTCTCCCGCCGGCTTGTGGTATTCCTCACTGATCAGCTGATTCTGGGCATGGATTGCCTTTTTAATAACCCGAATATTCTCCTCTATGCTCGTGTCCTCACTCATCAGCAGAGAATCGTCCTCACCCCGCATACCGATTGTGATAACCGACTCAAAATTCCGGCAGCGCTTCAGGCCGTCCCGCCAGAAATCGGTAATGGCATCGCTGTTCGTGACAAAACTCCATGTATTGTCCTCTCCATATTGCTTATACTGCCTCAGCCACTCTACGCCGGCGCGTCCGAGCGGCTCATGGTGGGACGTCCCGATTATCACACCGTATTCGTCCGCTAGTCTGGCGCTCTCCAGTCCCGGCCCATCTTCCCAGAAAGAACTTCGCCACATGGCGGGCCACAGATAATTGCCCTTCAGACGAAGAAGCAGTTCGAAAATATTTTCGTAGGCGGCCGCGTTGACGCCGCCATAGCGTTGGCTGCACCATTTTCCAAATGCAGGCCACTCGTCATTGATAAAAAATCCGCGGTATTGCACAGAGGGCTCCCTGGAAATCCATTCGTCCAGAGTCAGAACCACCTGTTTTCTCGGAAGCGGCGCGACATCTCCCCAGAACACAAGAGGAGACACGCCGCACTCCTCCGATATATGGAACATTCCATATATCGCTCCCCGTTTATCGCTCCCGACAATGAGAAGCGCCTTTTTTATCTGCGGCTCGTCGGGAAAAGGAGCTTCCACCGTCTTCAGGAGATAACATTCCCTCCTGCCCCTTATTTTCTGTAAATCCACGGCGCCCTGTTCCTCAAGCCGTCTCATGACCGCGCTCTCGTCACAGATACCGGCAATAATCACATTGGCGGCCTTCACCCGTGAGAGGTCGTCGCTCTGCTCCGGCTCCCTCCCCGTCACAAGCGCGATGTCCCTGCAGAGCGTGGCGGCCACCCTCCTGATTCCTGCGGGGGCGTCAGCCCCCACATAAAGCGCCGTCTGTCCCTCTCTCCCATCAATCACAAATTTGCCCACACTGTCCTCCTTCCCGTCGGCTGTCCTCTCAGCACAGCCAAACCAACTATATTACGACTTGCATTTTCCTCTCTTATCCACTATAATAATACAAAAGATTTGGATCTGGCCGCCTGCTTCACGGCAAGAAAGGACGGCGAGCGAAATCTGCTCGCGCTGGATGGACAGCAACTGGCTTACTTTCGCATCCAGTACGCCCGCATAGCCGAAAACGATCATCGTGTGATGCCGGGCAGTGAATTGATGCTGGAGACCTATCTGCTGCAGCTTCTTGTATTCGTCAACAACCTGTTTGCCCACGCTTCGTCTCTGGTGGCCTCCCGTTACACGCCGACGATCCAGGCTGTCATGGAGTATATGGACAGTCATCTGACCTCCTCTGTGTCACTGGATTCCCTCGCCCGCATCTTTTCCATCAACAAATACTATCTGTGCCACCGTTTTAAGAAGGACACCGGCACGACGATTTTTAACTATCTCCTCCTGCTGCGGATAGCCCGCGCGAAATCGCTCCTGCGCAGCGGAAAGAATGTGACGGAAGCCTGTGAACTCTCCGGTTTTACAAATTACAGCAATTTTATTACGACATTTAAAAAACACACAGGGTATACCCCAAAGAAGTATGCCCTGCTTTTTCCGTGTCAGGAACTGCATAACGAATAGTTCCGAAAAAAATCTCTCTATATCGTTTTATCGTTAAATAATTTCATTATTTTCCTGTGCGGATCTAAAATCTTAGCGATTGACTCTCCCTGATTAATACAATAAATATAGTACGAAATATATTTCGTCACATCTACCTCTCTATACCAGACTGCTTCCTTTATCTGTTTTCTTCTATATGACGCATTGGTAATAAACACCGCCTCGATAAGTCCCTCGCTATGCGCTTTATCAAAAAGTTCAACACCCTCTGTAAACAGCGCAAAAGTTACCGATACGAAAACACGTTTAGCTCCCATTGCTTTCATTTTTTTCGCCACATCTAATATCGTCTCGCCGGAGCACAATATATCATCCACCGTTATTACATCTTTTCCTTTTACGTCCGGGCCAATATATTTGTGCTCGTCCACAATATATTTCCCATTTTCAACCTCGCTTTTTGAACGTCTCTTATAAAAAATTCCCATATCCAAATCCAACTCATCCGAATATGTAAAATTTCGATTTGTTGCGCCGAAGTCGGGGGATATGAAAACCGTGTGCTCCTTATCAAATACAATGTCGCTGTAATTCCTTACCATTGTCTTTATAACCTGATAAACCGGAAACAAATCATCAAATCCCACGAAAGGAATTGCATTTTGAACCCGATTATCATGCACATCGAAAGCCATTATATTATCAACCTTCATGTTCTCCAGTTCGCGGAGCGCAACCGCGCAGTCCAACGATTCCCTGGCAATTCTTCGATCTTGACGGCCTGAATATAACATGGGAGAAATAACATTTATTCTGGCCGCCTTTCCACCAATCGCCGAAATAGTCCTTTTCAGATTCTGATAATGTTCATCCGGCGACATGATAACCTCTTGTCCAAACATTTTATATGAGCAGGAATAATTTCCGACATCAACTAAAATAAAGACATCTGTACCTCGGACCGTTTCCTCCAAAACGGCCTTTGCGTCTCCTGTCGTAAAACGCAGGATATCCGATCGCACAACCCTGCATTCCCCTATACTGTAGATTTCCTCCAGGTAATGCTGCACACTTGAAACTAATTCTTCTGTGCCATACAATGGAATCAGCGAAACCGAGTACACGTTTTTACTCTCATTATTTGTAGCAGACATACTAATATCTTCCTCCTAATCCAGTATAAAAAGTTTGAAGTTAAAGGGTGATCGCTCAATACAATTTCAAAGATCTACGGTATCCTTTTCCCAATATTTTGCATATTGTATTCTTAGATTATTTATAATCGTATAAAGATCTTCTACCGTTGACATGAATGATTGTATTCTTTGACATTTACTATTCATATTTTCATAAT
This sequence comes from uncultured Lachnospiraceae bacterium, assembly GCA_947629865.1. GTDB lineage: Bacteria > Bacillota > Clostridia > Lachnospirales > Lachnospiraceae > Eubacterium_F. The sequence goes on from CANRFJ010000008.1 coordinate 12,426, forward strand.
CATATTCATGAGCCAGAACATTCCTAAGATCAATCATCTCCATTAAAGAATCCGCAATTGCTTCGTTATAAAGGCCATCATCTTTTCCTGCACGTATAATCTTTTTTGACTGATTACCTAAATCGTCCAGACCATTTACATATTCGAGATAATATTTTATGATTTTCCACCCCTGTTCCACAGCGCCGCTAAAATCATATAATAAGGCTTTTTGATGGACTTGATCATCATTATTGTAAGAGCGCAATCCTTCTACAGAATTCAAAAAATTTCTGAATTTAATTTCAAATCTTGATTCCATATTTCAAAACCTCTCTTTCCAATGCAGATCCTTTCATCATATCCATACATATTATTTCCATAGTTAATGGTATGGTACTTTCCTGAAAAGCCTCCTCAATTTCTGCAAAAGAAGCACCTTTTTGACCAAATACAGCCACATCAAGGTCGCTATCATTACGGGAATTGCCTTTTGCCTGCGATCCAAATACATAAATTTCAGCATCGGGAAATCTTTTTGCAATATTAGAAAGTTTATCATGATATTTTAAAATATTTTTAATCGTCAATACCTCCTCAGAAATATATATAAAATACTGCTAAACGTTCTATAGTAAATCTTAAAAATTTTTTTGATACAATTTTTCAACATGAACAGTATAACATAACACTCAATATAATTCTACAATTTTTTCCCGTGCGGAGTTGCATTGGTTAAACCTATGATTCCTCCTGCTCTGGCTTCCTCAATATCTGCATCTTTTGGTAAAATTCCAAACAATGATTTCGCTGTATCTACTCTGTTCTGATGAGGGTTCACCAGCTTCGCCACAACTTTCCCATTTTTCGTAATCAGAATATCCTCTGTTGCCGATAAAAGCAGATACTTTCCTAAATTATTTTTTAACTCTGTTGCTGTAATCGACATATTACTCCTCCATTCCAGAGCGCAGTGAAGGAGATACGAGCAAAAAGCAGCGTAACTGTTTTTTCTCTGCACCTCATAGCGAACTACGTTCGCCTTACTATTTTGTGGCGCTCCAGCACAAATAGCGAGACAAATACATTCATTGGTGGAACAATCAATGCATCATTTAGGGATTAGTCAAGTTATATTTGATGTACTAACAGCCATTGCAGTATATCTTCGTACTTCTTTTTATCCGCTGCTACATCCAGTATTAAATCTGATAACTCTTTCTGTGTATACTCCAATTGAAAACCATTAACGGATAAAAACACCAACATCGCATGAGCACCAATTCTTTTATTTCCATCTACCATTGCATGGTTCTTTACCAATCCATAGCACAATCTCGCTGCCTTTGCTTGAATACTCGGATATAATTCTTCTCCACCATAAGATTGAAAAGGCGTTTTTAAGGCAGATTCAAGTAGTCCAATGTCTCTAATGCCATCACTGCCCCCTGTCATCCTGATTAGTTCCGAATGAAGTATTAAAATCTGTTCCTCTGTCAGTGTAATCATTTTGCCAACACCTCATAGGCCTCTCTATTCTGTTCAATTAATCTTTTTGAAATACTTAATACATCTTCATCCGAAGCAATAGTATTATCTGCTGCCTTACCAAAGTCAATAACAAGATATCTCGGCACATTGTTCTTGAGAATTACTGCTGTTCCATGTTCATCTACCAGTCTTGCCACTTTGGAAAAATTCTGGTTGGCTTCGGTAATAGAAACTAATGTGTCTGTGTTTATCGTCATTTCTCACACCTCCTGGACGGTTTGATAGTTTTATTATATCCAGTTTCTAGGATAAATTCAACCTATTTTATGCTTTGTTTTACAAAGAACATATTTTATAATAGATACTATTGTTATTATTTCCTGTCATGCAGAAAGGGCATCACAAAGATGCCCTATTCCACTGGTTTTACCAAGCCATGAATCCGATGCTCCGCCTCTTTATAAACCGCCTCATCATCCCTCACGGAAATGATGATAATCTTCATGACACTGCCCTCACGGACTAAATCATATACTACCCGGTATCCGAGATTTTTAAGCTTTATCTTATAAAACCCACTCAACTTTGATGAGGCGTGGTTGCCTAGCGGCTTTCCGATTCCATCCGGCGGCGGCAGTGGACGTTCTGCTGTCTTGTCAATGGCTTTCAAAATCAGTTTCCGCACATATGGATCCAACTTCCTCAAGTCCTTCTGTGCCTCCCTGATATATTCCACTGTCCATTTCATAAACTATACTCCTATTCCAGTTCCACGTCTACTGCATCCAACTCACTCTGGGTAATGCCAAACTCCTGCATCATCTGTTCCTGTGTCCGGTTCTCAGAGGCATCATAATGTTCCATGCGTTCTTCTGCCTCCTCCCGGAGAATGAAATCCGAAAGCATCTCCATCAGCGACTCGTACTGTGCCGGCGAAATCAGTACACAGGCAGGCTTGTTGTTTTTTACCACAATCTTAGTTCCTGTCGCTTCCACCTCATCAAAAATTTTGTTTGCTTCCCCTTTATTAAAACGGGAAATGGGAACCATTGTTTTCAGCATCCCCGTTACAGACATCTGCCTCATATTTCCTCCTTTCTGCAAGTTTACCACAGTAAACTTGTGAAGCGAACCATGTTCCGCTTTCCTTCAATCCATCCATAGCATTTCCTATTCTGTATCTATTATACGATAAGGCAGATAATAATGTCAATAAATTTGTAGTAAATATACCAATAAATTTATCGTGTTCTTCTCCTTCCTACTTTAATTTTCCCATCTTCTATTTTTCTACTTTAACATCATATTTTTTCCCAAATATTCATCCAGTCGTTCTTCCTCCAGTTCAGCTATCATTTCTGCAAATGGCTGCAAATCACCATTCAACGCATAGGTTTCCAAGACTTCAAAGTATTCCAGTCGATTTTCCTTTGCAATGGATACCGGAAGGAATCCGGCTGCCATTAACTGATAATTCATAATCATACGGGATGTGCGGCCATTCCCATCCACAAACGGATGGATTTTTACAAACTCAGCATGAGTCCATGCTGCAAGTTCAATCGCATTTTCAGTATTCTTATATTGCATCTCTGCATAGAAATTCTTTATCTGTCCATACATTTCATTTGGTACCGGCGGCTTATGCTTTGCACCGGATATGCGTATCTCTACAGTCCGATAGATGCCACCGGTAAGGATATTGTCCATCAGCAGTGCATGGATATCCTTCACTGTATTCTCGTCCAGCGGCTTTCTGTCAGAGATACATTTTTTCACATAATCAAATGCTCTGTTATGATTTACTACCTCATAAATCTCACGAAGTGTCTTTCCCCCAACAGAAATGCCATCTTCCAGCACTGCCTTTGTCTGAAGCAGGCTCAATGTATTTCCCTCAATCGCAGTGGAGTTATGTGCATACTCAATATCAAAACTTTTCTCGAAGCTCTGTAATGCCTCTTTCGGCAACTGTTCATGTATTTTTTTAAGCTGTTCTCTTTTCTGACAGAGCAAAGAATAATCCATACAATCTCACCTCTTTCCATGACGACATATCATTTTTTTATTTTACCATAAGTTTGATCAGAAGACAATTTCACAAACAAAAACTTCACCAAATAGTGTAAAAAAATCCCCATAAGCACCGTATTTATCAATGCTTATGGGGTTAAATCCGCTATTTTTCAATAGTCACGATTATTTCATCTGTGCTGCAACCTCAGCTGCAAAGTCTTCTTCTTTCTTCTCAATGCCCTCGCCGGTCTCGAAACGGACAAAACCAGTCAGTTTGATGTCAGTTCCTGCTGCCTTGGCGACTGAATCCACATATTTGGCAACCGTCTCCTTGTTTTCAGCCTTTACATAAATCTGCTCGGTCAGGCACACTTCCTTGAGTTCCTTATTGAGACGGCCCATAATCATCTTCTCAATGATGTTGTCCGGCTTGTTTGCGTTGGCCGGATCGTTTTTCGCCTGAGCCAGGAGAACTTCCTTCTCCTTCTCCTTGTACTCCTCGGATACGTCGTCAGAGGAGAGATACTTCGGATTCATGGCGGCGACCTGCATAGCCACATCCTTCAGGCACTCTCTCACCTGATCCGATGCGTCGCCTGTCTCTGCCGACACTAAAACGCCGATTTTACCGCCTGCATGGATATAGGAAACAATCAGTCCGTCCGGCTGCTCCACCTTCTCAAAGCGGCGGATATTCATGTTCTCGCCAATCTTGGCGATCATGTTCTTTAAGTTCTCCTCTACTGTCACGGAAGAATCCTCACACCACGGCTCTGCCAGAAATGCGGACAGATCCGAGGCTGAAGTCCCGACTGCCTGAGTCGCCACGGAATTTACCATGTTCTGGAAAACTTCATTCTTGGCAACAAAGTCTGTCTCGGAATTTACCTCTACTATAGCCGCCTTTTTGCCGTCCTCGCTCACCTTTACGGCAACCATTCCCTCTGCCGCAATGCGTCCTGCCTTTTTCTCCGCCTTGGCAAGACCATTCTCGCGAAGCCACTCCACTGCCTTATCCATATCGCCGTCCGTGTTTGTAAGAGCCTTCTTACAATCCATCATTCCGGCGCCCGTCATTTCTCTTAATTCTTTTACCATTGATGCTGAAATAGCCATTTTCTTAAAACCTGCCTTTCTATCTGTTCCACTGATTTATTATTCTGCCACTGCTTCCTCAACAGCTTCTTCCTCTGTCTCCTCAGCCGGCTCGTCTGCCATGGACTCGCCCTGATTTGCCTCAATTACGGCGTCCGCCATTTTGGAAACAATCAGTTTGACGGCGCGGATCGCATCGTCGTTACCCGGAATGACATAATCCAGTTCCTCCGGATCACAGTTGGTATCCACAATACCGATCAGCGGAATACCCAGAATATGGGCCTCCTGAATACAGATTCTCTCCTTTTTCGGATCTACTACAAAAATAGCATCCGGAATATCTTTCATCTCCTTGATTCCGCCAAGGTTTTTCTCTAATTTTTCCCACTCTTTTTTCAGATTGATAACTTCCTTCTTCGGAAGTACATCAAAGGTTCCGTCCTCTGACATCTTCTCAATGTCCTTGAGTCTCTTGATGCGGGTGCGGATAGTCTTAAAGTTGGTCAGCATACCGCCCAGCCATCTCTCATTTACATAGAACATGCCGCAGCGCTCTGCCTCTGCTTTGATAGAATCCTGCGCCTGCTTTTTGGTGCCGACAAAGAGAATCTTACCGCCGTCGGCTGCAATGTCCTTAATCACGTTGTAAGCCTCGTCTACCTTGCCCACCGATTTCTGCAGGTCAATGATATAAATACCATTCCTCTCGGTGTAGATGTACTCGGCCATTTTCGGATTCCATCTTCTTGTCTGGTGTCCGAAGTGAACACCTGCTTCCAGTAACTGTTTCATTGAAATAACGCTCATTATTCCATACCTCCATTTGGTTTTTTCTTCCATCTGCATCTCATCTCCGCTACACCCGGCTGCACACAGGCGCAGGGCACCATAGCGAAAATCAACAGATGTGATTTTTTTCAATCCGATTTATTGTATCATACTACTGTGCAGATTGCAAGTTTTTTATTTTGTCCTTGTGATGATTTTGGCGAGTTCCTCATAGGAAACACCCAGCGGTATCTTATAGGTGCCGGCCCGGACAATCTGTGAATACCCGTGCTCCTCCAGATAGGCGTCAAACGCTTTGCTGTCCTTGATAATTCCTGCCTCCCTCAATTCACGGGACACCGAACTGGATAAAAGTCCGCCCCGCACCGTAAAGGTTTTTGTCTTTCGGGAGCCGGAATCCGGCTTTTTGGTCGGGCTGGCAGACGGAGTCGCCGTCGGTGTCTCGGCAGACGGTTCCGGTTTTGCACTCTCTCCCACGTCCACGCCTGCGCCGTTTTTTATCGTCGGCTCCGGAGAATCCGTCGGTTTCTTCTCCGCAGACTTATCCGGAGACGCCGACACCACTTCTGCCGTTATCTCCGCCGGTGAGACCGCATCTCCAAACGAGGGCGGTTCCTGCGTGCCCTCCGGAAATACCATGCCCAGCTCTCTGGCCTGTTCCACCACATCTTTTCCACTGTCCCCGCTGCGGTAACGGATACATAACACGAGGGCCGTCAGGAGAATTCCAAGGCCCAGTCCGCGCAAAAAATATTTCAGTTTCATCTTTTCCTGCCTCCATACAGCGCAATTACCAGTTTTACTTCTCCCTGCCCGATATTCAGTGCCTTGGAGATTTCCAGTATGGATTTGCCCTCTTTATACATCTGCTGTATCTGTAGGTTCACATTTTCCTCTTTTCGGTCGCTCTGAACCTGTTCGGTACCGGTCGGACGCTTAGGCGCGGCCTCCGTCGCCGTCGTGCGGCGGGCAGGCGCCGGTTCCTTTTCCTTTTTGGCGCCGGAGCCGGTCTCTGAGCGACGGGCCTCCGCGCCTTTCCGTGAAGCTTTTGCCGCAGGGATCTGACGGGGTTCTTCCGCCGTCCGATCCGCCGAACTCTCCTTCGCTGGAGCCGGTTCGGGCTTTATCTTCTCCGCCATGATCTTCTTTATCTCTTTTTCCTTTTCATTGAGCATGTTATACATAAAGACAACTTCCTGATGGTTGCTGTCTATTTTCTCAAGAATCTGCTTGGAAAAATCGTCCACAGCCATAATCTTCTCGTTGCAGAGGCGGTTCATACGATCCTGCGTATCCTCGATCAGCGTACTCTGCCACTCCTCGAGCAGTTCGTTTACCCGCTCCCGAATCCTCTCCTCGTCCTTCTCCGTCCACACGCTGGCAGAAGTATTCCCCGCGCCGGACTCCTCTCCCGTATCGTCCGTGGATTTTCGGGATACAAAAAAACTGATGCAGATACAGGCAATCCCTGCTATTATTAAAACCACTTCATATACTGTCATACTAATCCCCATTCCGGAGCGTTTTCGCGACGGGGCGACGCGAATCTCAAATTCGCGTCTGCCATCAGGGGAATTTGTGACGCTCCGGCACAAATTCCCGTGTGAAAAATCAGCACGTCCGTGTGATTTTCCACACTACTCTCCATTTCATGTTCGCGCCAAAATATGCGCTCTATATCATAATATCAAAGCTGCTGTCTGAACGGGGAGCCATCGGAGCTTCTTTCGTATCTTTCTTCTTCTTTCGACGGCCGCCGGCGCCAGCGCCTCCGCCGCCGGAGGAACCTTCGTCCATATCATATTCCTCTGTCTCGCTCTTTTGTGCTTCAACAGTCTGCCTGGCCTCCCGCTCTGTTCTGGCCTCGAACTGAACTGCGGTCTGCTGTATTGCGTTCTGGGCCTGGTTGGTCTCGCGGCCCTGTGCGTTCGCCGCCTCCGCAGTCCTGGGCAGCAGCGTGGCAATATCAATGGAATTTACTGACGACATAGCAACCTCCTTTTCCGGTTTTCCGGTCTACAGTCCTTTCATCTGGACGTCTGCCCCCTCGCGAACCAGGCGGCAGTGTGTCATTTTATCCTTTACAATTCTCATGGCGTCCTTTACTACGATCTTCACACCGGAGTACACGGTGCCCTCCACCTTGATGCAGACATTCCGGTTTTTCTCGATTCTGGCCAGGAGTTCCTCTCTCTCCCGCCGCATTTCCTGTACCTCTTTCTTTAGTATCGGCTTGCTGAGCGCAGCCGTCTTTACATTCTTAACCTGTTCCGGCGTAACCTCTTGCCTGGATTTGCGCATCTCGCGAATCGCATCGGCCATCTTTTCAATGTCGCGCAGGTTCTTCTCTTTTTCCTGTATATCTTCCTTCAGCTTATTGGCTCTCTTGCCCAGTTCAATATCAGACATGATCTCCACCTGGGTGGAAGAACCCATCGTGGAACCCAGAGAAGTGGCATGGATACCGGCATATGTTCGGACTGAACCGCCGTTTATCAGTCCCTTTTTCCCGCGCACCTGAATCTGCTCCCGACATTCCACCTCACTGTGTAAGACGGCGTCCGCCCGCAGGCCTCCTTCGCAGGAGACTTTACAATTCTCCAGAAATTTGGCCGTGATATTGCCGGCGGCCCTTAACTCTCCCCGCTCCATTCCCTGCATACCGCGCTTCAGCACAATATTTCCGCCGGAAATCAGAACCGCGCCCTCGACCACACCGTTGACGATAATATCTCCCTCGGCCTTGATCCGGAAGCCGGTATTGACATTTCCCGCCACCTCGACCGTCCCGTTATAATCTATGTCTCCGGTTGAGGAGTCCACATCGGCAGGCACCCGGTAGATATCCGATACCATTACCATATCGTCCACCAGTGTTACATGACCGGCCACCTTTGAATATATATTGCACTTGTCCGGAGATATTTCGATGTTGCGACCAAACCGCAGATGGCGGACTTTTACTTTCTTGGGCTTTAACGGGGTGCCGAGTACAGATATCCCCGCACGGCCTCTGTTGGCCGGCTTCAGAGTCGCCAGTTTTTCTCCAGCCGTCACCGTCTTAATATTTCCCAACTGGTGGAAATCTACACTTCCATCCTCATTCAGCTTGGGTTTTGCCGTGGCGTTGACGTCAAAAAAGTAGGTTATCTCCGCATCATACCCCTGCACGGGCTGCGTCGCCTCCGCAATGATATAGTCATGGCAGTATTCGCGGTTGGCGAGAAAATGATTGATTGCCTTTTTATGTATGCCATGACGCACACCTGCCAGCCTCAGATCGCTTATGATATCCTGCTCCTCCATGGCAGCCCCTCCGCTGACGGGCGGATAAAATCTGGCCAGGGCGCGTCTGCCCTCGTCTTCCACTGTGATGATACACTTCTCCGACTCAGGCAGCACCTCCGATGCGCTGAGGTTAAATGGCAGGTCAAACTCTCCATTCTGTATATACTGATTCAGTTCTGATACATCATAGTCTTCCAGGGAAATTTTGTCCAGGTACTGCATCACATCTTCTACCGATACCGTCTCTCCGCCTTCTTCCGGCATATGAACCCGCAGCCAGGCCCTGCCGTCCTCATTGACTACCTGGAAGTATCCGTTTCGTGCCATACCGCCACACCTCCATCTGCGCGCTAAAATAAATTCAGCAAATCCACAGCGTCGCCCAGCTGGTTCTTAATCTTCTGCAATGCCTTCGTGTGCAATTGCGAAACTCTGGACTCCGATACGCTGAGTATCTGACTGATCTCCTTTAACGTCAGCTCCTCATAGTAATAAAAGGTAATGACCTTTTGTTCATTCTCTGTCAATGTCTTCAGGGCCTCTACCAGCATTTCCTTTAATTCCTGCTTCTGAACCACTTTTTCCGGCTGCTGGAATTTGGCCCCGAAAGTCTCCATTCTCCCCTCGCTGCCCTGTTCCAGGTAGTCGTCCAGGGAGACCATGTTTGTAAATTCCGCTTCGGATTTCCAGCCCTCGTATTCTTCGCGGGATATTCCCAGTTCATCTGCTATCTCGTCCGCCGTGGCCGGTCGTCCGTAAGCCGCCTCCAGACTGGCGGCCGCTGTCTCCATCTTCTTCTGCTTCTGCCGCAGGGTACGGGGAATCCAGTCCATCTTCCGTATCTGATCCAGAATGGCTCCCCGAATCCGAAGGCTCGCATACGTCTCAAATTTTACATTTTTCTGCATGTCAAATTTGTCTATGGCGTCAATCAGTCCGAATATACCATAGCCAACCAGGTCGTCGTACTCCACCGTATAACCCAGATACATGCTGAGCCGCCCGGCAACCAGATTTACTACGTTAGCGTATTCCAAAATCAACTGCTCCCGGAGCTGCGGAGACTTCGTCTTCATGTAATTGTCCCATAGTTTCTGTCTTTCCGCTTCTTTCATTCACTAATCCTTTCCCCTAATCTGTAACTGCCGCCCCTGCCGCACGGACACCGTCCGCGTCAGTATGCGTATACCTCTCACTCAGATTGTTCTTCACCGCTCTCGTCTTCCTGTTCATTTTCGTCCTGCTGCGCATCTTCTTCCTGCTTCCTCTGTTCTTCCTCCTGACGCCTCTGTTCCTCTGCTTCCCTGCGCCTCTTTTCCGCCTCCACAGCCTCCATGTGTTCGGCGTGCACTCGCCCTATCACCTGGGCTGCGATCTGTCCTATAATATAAAAGACAAGAAGAACAATGACAAGCGCCACCAGGCTTGTCATGACCGGCCAGCCCTGCACCACACTGAGAATACAGCAGACAAGTCCCGCCAGAAGCATGACAAATGCCGGTATATATCGATACTTCATAATCCAACGCACCTCATATCAGATAATGGAATCGCCAATCCCGACAGCCCGAATCAACATCTCTCCTGTCTCCGGATCGAATGTAATAGTCCGTCCATAGGTCTGTCCTACGTCCTCCGCCAAAATCGGGATTCCCCAGTCTCCAAGTTTTTTCCGCACCGCTACTATATTCTGTTCCCCAATATTTAAGAGTTCATTCTCTCCGTGATGAGAAAACATCTTTGCACCACCCGCCATTTTTGCTGTCAGGTTCCGCGGATTGACCTTCTGTTCCAGCAGTTCGCCATACATATCCTCCAAACAGGTATCCACAAATTTGTAGCGGTTTTCGTTTTTGGAGATCCTTTGGCTGTCCGGCAGCATCACATGGGCCATTCCGCATATACGGGTGGTTTTGTCATATAAGACAACCCCCAGACAGGAACCAAGTCCAAGGGTTGATATTTTCTGTGGGGCGCGGCAGATCTTATAATCTGCCATCCCCACTCGTATTACCTCGCTCATACATTTTTATTGCCCTCGACAACTGCTTGTATATCGAGGAGTGAAATCAGGCTTTCTCCCTTCTTGCCGATACCGGCCAGGTAAGAAGCGTTTTTCTCGTCTAGGCGGAATGTCGGCTTCTCCACCGTCCGCGGATCAATATTCACAACCTCCCGCACCTCGTCCACAATAAAGCCTACCATGGACTGGTCCTCCATGCGAATGATTATGATGCGGGTAGCCGACTTATACTCGTCGTTCTCCAGGCCAAAACGCCTGCGGAGACTCATGATGGGAACCACCTCGCCGCGAAGATTGATAACGCCTACATAGTACGGCTGGGATTTTGGCACTCTGGTTATCCTCTGCATTCGGACAATATTATCTACATAGCGGATGTCAATGCCGTACTGCTCGCCTCCCAGTTTTACCACTATATACTGAATTTCTTCCACTCTTTCAACTTCATTCATCAGGTCTTCCATTCTGACACCCCCTTAAATCAATGTGTTTGTATCCAGGATCAGGGCAACCTCACCATCTCCCAGTATCGTAGCACCGCTGAACAGTTTATTATTGGTAATATGACGTCCCAGCGATTTAATAACGGTTTCCTGCTGACCTAACAGTTTGTCAATAATCAAGCCGACCTGCTGCTCTCCCTTTTTCATGACAACTACAATCAGGGAGTCGCTGTCTCTCTCCGGTTCTTCGATATCCAGTATCTCATCCAGTCGGAGAATCGGAATGACGCTCCCCCTCAGATGAATTACTTCTTTGGACTGCACGAAGCAGATTTCCTCTTTCTTTATATCCTCGATGCCGTTGATATTGCCGAGAGGAATGGCATATTTTTCTTTTCCGACTTCTACCATCAGCGCCTGAATAATCGCTAACGTCAGAGGAAGCTGTATCGTAAAGGTACTTCCCTCTCCTGCCACAGACTTGGCGCTGATGCTGCCGCCCAGAGCCTCAATCTTTGTCTTTACAACGTCCAGCCCGACGCCCCGTCCGGAGACGTCCGTAATCTTGTCCGCCGTGGAAAAACTCGGCATGAACAGAAGATCGATGAAGTCTTTGTCCGTCATGGTCTCCGCCTGTTTCTCCGTGATCGAGCCCTTGCTGATGGCTTTTTCCCTTACCTTGTCTATATTGATGCCGGCGCCGTCGTCCCGCACTTCAATGATAACGTTGTTGCCGTCCTGATAAGCGTCCAGGAATATGGAACCAACCTCCGGCTTTCCTAACCGGACACGCTCCTCGTTGCTCTCCAGCCCGTGGTCGGCCGAGTTGCGCAGCAGGTGCATCAGCGGATCTCCGATTTCATCGATGACGGTACGGTCTAACTCCGTCTCCTCACCGCTCATATACAGTTCCATCTTTTTGTTCAATTTGCGGTTCAAATCCCTGATCATACGCGGGAAACGGTTTACCACACTGTCAATCGGCACCATTCGCACTTTCATGACAGACTCGTGAAGATTGGTAGTTACCCTCTCCAGATACTCGATCTGCTCATGGAAGGTCTGGTAATTTTCCTCGCTATTGACACCGTTTGCACTGACAGATACCAGGCCGTTCTTCGCGATAATCAGCTCGCTGACAAGATTCATCAGCACGTCCAGTTTGTCAATATCGACACGCACCGAGCGGCTTCCCATCTTGGCCTTATTCGCCGTGTTTGCCGCCGCCTTCTTGGGCTGCTCTTTATTCTGCTCAACCGGCTTTTTGACCTTTGGCTTGTCCGCCTTGCCCCCGGCGGCCGCTTTCTTCTTGTCCTCCTCTGCCGGCGCCGCCTCTGCAACCGGTAAATCGTCAATGTAAGTGTCCGCTATCTCCGAGACGTTCATGATAAGTTTTTTGATCGTCTCTTTGGGCTCTGACGTGGCAAAGATCCAACTGAAATCAAAATCAAATTTCTCGTCCTCAATCTCCTCGGTGGTGGGAACGGACTTGATGAGTTCACCCTTGCTCTCCACCGATTTGAATACCAGAAATGCACGGGCAGATTTCAGAATACAACTCTCCTGCAGATATACCGTGATTCCGTATATGTTTTTCCCTTCTTCCCTGGCGGAACGAATCGCCACTGTCTCCTCCTCGGAGATTGGGATCTGAAGGAATTTGCACTTGTCCTTGTCCTGTCCATCTCCCGTCTGCGCCTCCTCCGTCTTTGCGGGTTCGGCGGGGCTGCTCTCGCCGCTTCCGCCCGAAGGCCCGCTCCCCGCCGCCGGGGCGCCGCTCTGCTCCTCTACCAGGGAATTCAGATCGTTGATAATATCCTCATTGTCCTCGGTTCCCTCGTTGCCTTCCGTGGAGATGACGTCCAGATAGGATTCCAGCGCGTCCAGTCCGCGAAACAGCACGTCGATGAGTTTGGCATTGGCCTTCATGTTGCCGTTCCGAATCTCGGAAAATACATTCTCCATGTCATGAGTCAGACGCTGCATACGGGCAAATCCCATCGTGCCGGACATTCCCTTCAGCGTATGCGCCGCGCGGAAGATCTCATTGATCGTATCCTCGTTCTCCGGCTCCTTCTCCAGAATAAGAACATGTTCATTCAGCGTCTGAAGATGCTCCTTTGTCTCATCAATAAATAAATCCAGATATTGACTCGTATCCATACATTCACACTCCTATAGTTTTTATCATCGTGCCCGCAATGCTCTCCAGAGGCACCATTTCATCTACTACACCGGCTACTTTCGCCGCCCGCGGCATACCGTACACAACACAGGTAGCCTCGTCCTGAGCAATTACCTTGATATTCTTACAGGATTTTGCCCTCACAATCCCCTTGCTGGCGTCGCCGCCCATTCCCGTCAGCACGCCGCAGACAATCTTCTCAAAGGAAGTGTCCATCAGGGATTCCAGCAGAATATCCGCACAGGGCTTCAGTCCGCCCCTGGCGGGTTTATCTGTCGATAAAATCTGGTACTGTCCATTTTTTTCCTGATACAGTTCGCACTGTCTTCCGCCCTTTGCTATGTAGACGACTCCTCCCCTCAAAACCTCGCCGTTCTCAGCCTCCTTCACAGGCAGCTGGCTCATTTCATTGAGGCGGGTGGCAAGAGAAGCCGTAAAGCCCTCCGGCATATGCTGGACAACAATGACCGGATAAGGGAAATTTTTAGGAAACATCGGAATTACCGACTGCAGCGCCTTGGGCCCTCCGGTGGAAGATGCAATCACCGCCAGCTTCTCGCCCGGACGCACTGTCCGCATCACCGTCGGCCTTCTCACCGGCGGCGCGGCGGCCGGCTGGTCGGCGGAAACCGTCTGGTTCGTCTTCGCTGAGACGGCCGGTCTGGCCGGCTGTGTCACCGGAGTCGTCGGCTTTGCCGTCCTGTCCACAGAAGCCGTCTTTGTCGGACGGGACTGTCCGGCCGGTTTCCGTGCCGGCTGTCTGGACGATGCCTCCTTTGACTGAGTCGTCTGTCCGGACGCTCCGGTCTGGGCGGACGGCTGGGCCGGCTGCACGGGAGCTGTCGGACGCGCAGGAGCCGGCTGCTGCACCGGCGCCGCCGTGTGCGGCGGCTCTGCTGTATCCATCAGTCCTCTCGGAACCTCTCCCGGATAATTGCCCAAATTACAGGCGACATAGATTCTCACGAGAAGATCCGTGCGGAAACCTGTAAAACCGTATTTCACCGGCCCACTCGGCTTCTTCACAAAATCAAAGGCTCCCAGTTCCAGCGCCTCAATCGTCTCGTTTGTACTCCTGCTGGCAGCGGAACTCGCCACAATCGTGGGAATCTGAACCTGTCTCTTGTTTAATTCCTTGAGAAACTGGACGCCGTCCATCTTGGGCATATGAATGTCTACCAGAATAACGTCATAGCGCCTCCCCTGATCGATAAAATCCAGAGCAGGCTGCCCGCTGTTGGCGGTGTCGGCTACGGTCAGTCTCTCGTCTTCATTTATTATATCAGATATAACCCTTCTCATGAGTGCAGAGTCGTCAATTATCAATACTTTTTTTTGCATGTAAGCCTACTCCTTTCTCAGTCTCCTGCGCTGCTCCTCAAATACATACTTAATGACAATCTCTCTCTCCGTGTCCTTCACGTTTTCAAATTCTCCCCGAATCTCATAGGCGATCTGGCTTCCCTCGTAGTAGACGCAGGCAATCACACGCAGCACAAAGGTCATGGGAAGGATCCCGTTCCGGAACGACAGGGGAAATCTCACTTCAAGCAGCTCGTCTCTCTTGAGTTCTACCCTGCTGTGAAAGCGCATACCGCCGCCGCTGATGTCTGAAATAGTCCCCTCCTGCCATTCCCTCGGCATCTTCTCAATCGCTTCCTGACACTGCTGCCTGTCGCTCTCCGACTCGAACTCGTTCTTTGCAAGCCGCTCGCGCAGAGTACATTCCACGTCTGACAGCACGCGAAACTTAACAGTAAACATACAGTCCAGGCGGTAAAACCTCCGCCTCTGGAATTTCTTCATCTCCGTGAGAAGTACGACGTCCATCACATACATTTTCTTTTCCGTGTAGCGCTTGCTTATACGCGCCCGACACTGGTACAGTCCGGAATTTGTGAAAAAGCACATCTGGTACTCGTCCCCTATCTCCAACGGCACAATCCGGTTTTCATAGATTGGCATCGATACCTTTGCCGTGCGGATCCCGTCGAAGTCCAGTAACTGACTCCCGAATTTCTTATCGGACACAGCTCCCCCCGCAGCACTGATCACATGTGTCATCTCTATTCTATCTCCGATTTTGAACATTACCTTTTTCACAATCCGTTGCTCCTTTCCATCTCCGCTCTACCGCCGCAGTTTAAGCCGGATAACACGGGAAAATAACTGCACAATCCCGCCCCGGCGCGATGCATCCTCCTCCTCGCGGTTCAGCAGCACAGCCGCAATCCAGCTGAGCGATTTCGCCGCCGCTGAATTTGGAAGCGCCAGAGAGAGCGGCTCCTGCCGTATCACTGCCTTTGACATATTACTATCATAAGGGATTGCCCCCAAATACTCAATATCTATATTTAAAAATTTATTGACGACAATACCCAGTTTTTCAAACAATTCATCGGCGTCTCTGTCACTGCGCACCTGATTGGCAATGAGTTTGGCCGTGGTCTTCCCCCTGTGATAAGAGGAATTGCGGTTCAGCATCTTCAACAGCGCATAGGCGTCCGTTATGGAGGTCGGCTCCGGCGTCGCCACCAGAAGCACCTCTGCGCTGGCCGCCACAAACTCCAGCACCGAATCACCGATTCCCGCTCCCGTGTCCACAATTATTATATCGGCAAGCTTATCCAGTTCTGTCATCTTCTGAATCAGATGATAGACCTGCTCCCGTGTGAGGTTGGCCATTTCATTGATGCCCGATCCGCCGGAAATCAGTCCGATATCCTCGGCCCCGTATGTAATGATATCCGTGATGCTCTTTCCCCGAAACATCAGGTCGGCCAGATTATACTTAGGACGGATACCCAGCATGATTTCGATGTTGGCCAGTCCGAAGTCCGCATCCAGAATGATGACCTTTTTCCCCATCCGGCTCAGATTTATCGCCAGATTCACGGATACGCTGGTCTTGCCGACGCCTCCCTTGCCGGACGTAACGGTAATTACGCGGGCGGTCGGGGTTTCAGGCTGTATTTCCTGTTTTTTTATTATATTTCTCAAATTTTCTGCCTGATCCATTTTAACCTCACCCCTTTCTCAAGCCAAAGACGAATTTTTCCCGTCTCCTCCCAGAAGCCGTTTGGCTATCTCCTGGGCATTGACCTCGCCAATGTCGTCCGGAACATTCTGCCCCCATGTCACATAGGAAAGCGGACATTTTGTCTTGATTCTCATATTCAGCATGGAACCGGCGGAGGATGTCTCATCCAGTTTGGTAAAGATGAGGCTGAAATCCGTCAGACTGGAATAGACTCTGGCGATTTCCTGCAGATCACTGTATTTTGTCGCGGCGTTCAGCACCAGATAAACCTGGCGATCCGCAATCGGCACCTGTTCAATCAGTTTGCGTATATCTTCTATCTGCTCCTTGTTTTTGTGGGAGCGTCCCGCGGTATCCACCAGGCAGATATCATATTGGTTTAATTCTTCCATCATATCCCCCAGTTCGCCCGGACTGTATACCACCTTCAGCGGCACGGACAAAATACCGGCATAGGTCTTTAACTGCTCCACGGCCGCAATGCGGTATGTGTCCGCCGTCACCAGCGCAATATTGGCTTTTTTGTCCAGTTTGAGCCGGGAGGCGATCTTTGCGATCGTCGTGGTTTTTCCCACGCCGGTGGAACCCAGGAAAAAGATGAACCGGGTTCGGTCTGAGGGTTGGGCGTCAATCAGATACGACTGGCCGATCATCAGAATGATTTTCTGATATACGCTGGCAAGAATCTGGTCCAGCGCCGCGTTCATGGGCAGGGAGCGGTTTACTTCCTCCATAATGGAATCGGCGATTTCCTTCTCCACCTCATTTTGCAGCAGTTGTTCATAGATGAGTTTCTTGCAGGCTCTCGTCTTTTCCTCCTCCTGCTCCTTCTCCTCCTTCTTTTCCTGATCGGAGGAGACCAGTTTCTCCACCTTCTCCATCTTCTCCTTCTGCCTGTTCTCCGCCTGCATCTGCTTCTCCAGCAGGGATTGGAGACGGGAGAGCCTGTCTGCCAGGATGTCCGCCTCGCCGGCCTCCTTCGGTGCGCTCTCTTTGGCGGCAGAGGGCATGGGCGGGATTGCAGCCGAAGCCCTGTCTCTCTCTCCCGCCGCCGGTTTATCCTCCGGCCTGTCGGCGGGCGTCTCCTTCTCCGCACGGGAGGGGGGTGTCTCGTCCAGCGCTGCCGTCACCTCGACTTTTCCCTTGACAAAAAGCTTTGCCAGGCCTCTGGGGGCCACCGTCTTGATGTTCATGACAATGGCGCTGCTCCCCAGCTCATTCTTTGCCATTTCAATGGCCTCTTTCTCTGTCTTTGCCAGATATTTCTTGATAATCATTCAACCGTCACCATCCCAACTGATTGCAATTCCACATCGGAATCAATCTCATTATATGATAATACATGCAGATTTCTAAACTGCTCTGCCATCAATTTTCTGAAATACATCCTCACAATCGGCGAGGTAATTATTATCGGCGTCTTGCCCAGTTCCTCCAGTTTTGCCGACTCCTCGCGGAGCGCCGCCGTCAGCCGCTGGGTATAGTCCGGATCCAGCGCCAGATACGAACCCTGTTCTGTCTGCTTGACAGAATCCATGATGTCCTGCTCCACCTTTGGATCCAGCGTCACCACGCTGGTCGGCTCGTTGCTGAAAAAATACTGGTTGGAGATGGCCCGTTTCAGATTCTGTCTCACATACTCAGTAAGTATATCGGTATCGCGGGTAGTCGCGGCATGGTCTGCCAGCGTCTCGAATATAGTGACCAGATCCCGAATGGAAATGCCCTCGGCCAGCAGATTCTGCAATACCTTCTGTATCTCGCCCACGCTGAGAAGTTTTGGTACCAGTTCGCCAATCAGCGTCTCGTTGGCGTCCCTTACATTGTCGATCAGGTTCTGTACGTCCTGTCTTGTCAAAAGTTCGTCTAAGTGCGTGCGGATAATCTCCGTCAGATGAGTTGCGATAATGGACGGCGGATCCACCACCGTATATCCGAGGGATTCCGCTCTCTCCCGCTGGCTCTCGGTAATCCAGATGGCCGGCAGATGATACGAGGGCTCGAAAGTGGGAATACCGGATATCTCCTCCTCCACATAGCCGGGATTCATGGCCATGTAGTGGTCAAAAAGGATTTCACCCTCACTCACCGGCACACCTTTTATTTTAATCAAATACTGGTTCGGATTCAACTGGATATTGTCGCGCAGACGTATCATCGGTACTACGCAGCCCAGTTCCAGGGCAATCTGCCGCCGGATCATGACGACGCGGTCTAAAAGGTCTCCGCCCTGGTTTACATCGGCTAACGGAATGATACCATAACCAAATTCCAGCTCGATGGCGTCCACCTGCAACAGGGAAGAAACATTCTCCGGACGCCGTATCTCCTCGGCGGATTCCTCCTCCTCGGATACGGATTCGTCGATCTCCGCCATCTCCAGTTCATTAGCAATCATGCGTCCGGCAATGATAAAGAGCACGCCGTAGCCGCAAAAGATAATAATATTGAGCGGGGTAAAAATTCCCAGTCCAATCAGGGCGATTCCCACGATATTGAGTACCTTTGGCATGGAAAAAAGCTGCCTCTGCAGGATATTTCCGATGTCCGCCTCCTTGGAGCTCTTTGTCACCAGAACGCCGGTCGCGAGGGAAATCATCAGAGACGGGATCTGCGCCGTCAGGCCGTCACCTATCGTCAGTATGGAGTAGGTCTGGAGCGCCGTGTCCATGTCCATGCCGTTCATCAGTATACCGATCGCCAGTCCGCCCACAAAGTTCAGCACTGTGATAATCAGTCCGGCCGTGGCGTCTCCCTTTACATACTTGGTAGCACCGTCCATGGAACCAAAGAACGCCGACTCCTGCTGGATTTTTTCCCGCCTCTCCTTTGCCTGCTCATCTGTGATGGCGCCCGTGTTCAGATCCGCATCGATGGCCATCTGCTTACCGGGCATAGCGTCCAGGGTAAAACGGGCCGTCACCTCGCTGACACGCTCTGAACCCTTGTTGATAACCAACAGCTGCATGATGACGAGCACGAAGAACACAACGCCGCCGACAACGAGATTACCGCCGCCGACAAAGTTACCAAATGTATTGACTACGTTACCGGCATCCCCGTACAGGAGAATATTTCTGGTCGAGCTGACGTTCAGAGCCAGACGGAACAGCGTAGTCAAAAGCAGCAGCGTGGGGAAGCTGGACATATCCAGCGGCTCCTTTGAAAACAGGGCGTTGAACAGAATAATCATGGACAAGGAAATATTCAACGCAAAAAGGACATCCAGAAGCGCCAGCGGCACTGGAATTATCAGACATAATACGGGTACAAGTATAAAAGCACCCAGTGCAATATCGGCCCGCTTCATTCCTTATCCTCCTTTCTGCGTCTCTCCCTGCCGGCTAACTCACCCTGCCCTGCAGTCCATATACATAAGCCAGAATCTCCGCCACCATCTGATAGAGTTCCGGCGGTATCTGGTCTCCAATCTCCACATTGTAATACAACATCCTCGCCAGCGGTTTGTTCTCCACTATCTCAATCCGGTTTTCCCTGGCTATTTCCCGAATCTTCTGCGCCACATAGTCTGCGCCCTTCGCCAGCACAATCGGCGCCTCCGCCTGCTCTCTGTCATATTTGAGCGCCACGGCCAGGTGCGTCGGGTTTGTGATGACTACGTCTGCCTCCGGAAGTTCCTGCATCATACGGCGTCGGGACGCCTCCTGCATCTTCCTGCGTATCTGTCCCTTAATCTGCGGATTTCCCTCTGTATTTTTGTACTCGTCCTTGACCTCCTGCTTGGTCATCTTCATATCATTGCCGAATTTGTGTTTCTGATAGGCCCAGTCCGCAAAGGCAATGATGAGAAACACAATACAGATTCGCAGGGACACATTCAGCACCGAATCCACAATCAACGAGACGGCGGAAACCAGATCCAGTTGATAAATATTGATTATCAATCCCCACTCGTCCCGCAGGGAGGAATATACTACATAAAAGAGTATCCCGATTTTGACAATCGCCTTCAGCAGTTCAAAGAGCTTGTCCTTGGAAAACATTCTCTTGAAGCCGCTGATCGGGCTTATCTTGGACGGTTTCGGCATCAGAGGCTTCAATGTCACTTTCCATTTTACCTGAACCAGGCTCACCACGAAGGCGGTCAGCAGTCCGAAGGCTATGATTGGGAGGATAATCAGTATGATCTCCCGAATCCCGTAGGAAAACAGGTTCATGCTCCTTCCCGTGGTAAACTCCTCCGCAGTGTACTCGGAGATACTCTGGTAACTGTAGCGGAATATCCCGTAGATGGTATCCACCATATAACCGCCAAATATGCGCAGCCCGCCAAACAGCACGATGAGCAGAAAAGCCGTATTCAAATCCTGGCTGCGGGGCGCCTGCCCCTCCTCTCTCGCCTTCTCCAGTTTTCTAGGAGTCGCCGGTTCGGTCTTCTCACCGCCGTCGCCCTCTTTGGCAAAAAACTGCAGATTATATTCCAGCACCATAAAATCACTCCATTCCGCGCTAAGGCGTAAAGGCCCGGATAGCCTGGGAGACAAGTTCCTTCATCTCCGTAAATATAAAATCCGATACGGTCGGCAGCGTCTGCATGATCAGAACCAGAACAACTAACCCCGCCAGCACCTTAATCTGGATACCCACTACAAACATATTCATCTGGGGCGCCGCCCTCGTCAGGACGCCCAGAATGACATTGATTAACATCATGCAGCAGAAAATCGGCAGGCAGATACGCACGGCAATGAGAAAATAATTTCCCATAAAGTCCATGATAATGCCCTCAATCCCGTTCTGGAATACGGCCTGTCCTACATTGAAGTACGAAAAACTGTCTGTAATGGCCCGTATAATGTAATAGTGGGAATTTGTCACCACCAGCATGAGCATGACAAAATAATTATATATATTACCGGTTACAGTAATCTGGACATTCGTGGCCGGATCAAACAGGCTGGCCATGGCAAGTCCCATCTCCATATCCATAACATGCCCCGCAAAGTTGATGATGTAAAAACATACGTTGCACAGAAAACCGAGTATCATTCCCACTACAGTCTCCTTCAGCACCAGAATCGAAAATCCCAGTACGCCGATATACGAGAGAGGGATAACCGGCAGAGTCTGGATTACCACAATCGTCAGCACGAGGCTCAGAGCCGCTTTCATCCGTGCCGGTATGGAGTTGTAATTAAAAAAGGGCGCTGTCAGGACAAAAGCGGATATGCGCATCAGCACCAACAGGTAAAATTCCAGATTCTCAACAGTAAACGACATTCTCAGCCTCCTACATAGGCAGCGAAATGGTTGCACAGGTCGGTCAGGAACTCTACGCAGGTGTTCATAATCCATCCCCCGCACAGAAGCAGGGTAATAAAAATCCCAATCAGCTTAGGCACAAACGTCAGCGTCTGCTCCTGAATGGACGTCACTGTCTGAAAAATACTGATAGCCAGTCCAATCACCAGAGATACAATCAAAAGCGGAAGGGAGCATTTGAATATGCACCATATCATATCCCTGGCAATGTCCATCACCTCTATATCTGTCATTCAATCGCCTCCCGTCAGTAGAAAGTCTTTACCACCTGGCCAATCACCAGGTTCCAGCCGTCCGCCAGCACAAAGAGCAGAATCTTAAACGGCATGGATATCGTAGTGGGGGGCAGCATCATCATACCCATGGACATAAGCGTCGACGCCACCACCATATCAATTACAATAAAGGGCAGATATATCAAAAATCCTATGATAAATGCTGTCCTGAGCTCACTAATCATAAACGCCGGAATCAGCACAGGAGTGGGAATCTCATCCGGATTGTCCACCGACACCTCGTTGCTCTGTTTTTCAATCTCCAGAAACAACCGGATATCCTTGCGGTTTGTCTGTTCAAACATAAAATTCCGGATTGGCTTCAGGCCTTGGTTCAGCGCCTCCTCCTGCGTAAGCTCCCCCTGTTCAAAGGGCTGGATACAGTCCGTGTTCACCTGGGCGAAGACCGGCTGCATGATAAAGAGCGTAAGAAACAGCGCCAGGCCCACCAGCACCTGGTTGGGCGGCGTGGTCTGTGTCCCCAGAGCCGAGCGGACAAAATGAAGCACCACAATAATTCTGGTAAATGATGTGACCATAATCAAAATAAAGGGTGCTATTGATAAAACCGTCAACACGAGAAGCATCTGCATACTCGCTGACAGTGTGCTGCTTCCCGCATTTGTGGAAATATTAAATTGGAAATCCTCCGGCGTATCCGGATCCTGTACCTCGCCTGCAGTGCTTCCCTCGATCTGATCCACATTACTCCTTGAATCTATAGGAGCCGCATAAACTTCTGCACTGCAAAAAAAGGTTAATATACATAGCAAAACCAACAGAATCCCATAGTGCATTAAAATATGACGTACTTTCTTCTGTGTATCCATAAATACCAACCTTTTCTATTTTTCTCTCTTTTCTTTTTTGCCCGCCCTGTTGTTCAGGCGGTTCAGAATTTCCTTAAAGGGGAGCTGCCCATCGGCAGGATCCTTCTTTCCGGAAAAATCCAGCTGTTCCTCCTCCAGGGAGGTAAGAAAGGTAATATTGTCCTTTGTGACACCGATGGAATAATAGCGGGTGCCCAGCTGGATAATCTGAATGTATTTGTTCGGTGCAATCTTAAACGTCTCAATCAACCGGATATTGGCGGACTGGGACTGAATCGCACCGGACTTGGCGATCCATTTTGTCGCGTAATAGGTTGCCGCCAGCACAAGGACAAAGACGACAATCACTGCCAGCAGCTGCAGAATATTTGATAACATTCTTTAACCAACTGCCTTCTTTACCGCTTCCAGCACGCGATCCGCCTGGAACGGCTTTACGATAAAGTCCTTGGCTCCGGACTGGATAGACTCGATTACCATAGCCTGCTGGCCCATGGCGGAGCACATGATAACCGTCGCCCCTGAGTCTGCCTCTTTGATTTTTTTCAGCGCCTCAATCCCGTCCATCTCCGGCATGGTAATGTCCATCATCACCAGATCCGGCTTGGTCTCATTGTACTTTTCAACTGCCTTCACGCCGTTTTCCGCCTCGCCGGCAATTTCGTAGCCATTCTTAGTCAGGATATCCTTGATCATAACCCTCATGAACGCTGCATCATCGCAAATAAGAACACTTTTTGCCATTGTCTGTTCCCCTCCGTTTTTATTCTTTGATAATCTCGGTCACTCGTATGCCGAAACTTTCTTCAATTACAACAACCTCGCCTTTTGCAACAAACTTTCCGTTGACCAGAACATCGATCGGCTCTCCTGCCAGTTTCTCCAGTTCAATAATGGTGCCCGGAGAAAAGTCCAGAATCTCCTTAATCGACTTACTGGTTCTGCCCAGTTCAACCGTCACTTCCAGCGGAACATCCATAATCAGATCAATGTTCTCCGGTGCAATTCCATCGAGATTCTGCATGGGCGCAAAACTCTGGAACTGTGCCGGCTGTATATTTAAATCCTGCGGGGGCATTGCATACATTGGCTGCTGCATTGCTGCCCCGGAAGGCTGTTGTTGCATCGGTGCGCTTTGCGGCGGCGCCTGCGGCTGCGGCGCGGCCGGCTGTGGCGCCGGTTGAGGTGCCGGTGCCGGCGTCTCCTCCTGCGCTTCATTTGCTGCATCTCCCATAGTCACGCTCTCAAAGCGCTGATAAACCATACGGGCAAATTCGATTGGATACAGCTGCATGATCTGGCTGTCCACCAAATCGCCTATCACCATGCGGAAGGACACCATAACAAAGGTCTTTCCGATCAGATCCTGTAATTCTTCTCCGAATTCCTCACTCATATTCACCCGCGTAGCCGTCGGCGGGCTGATGTCTACCATCTCATCAATCATGGACGACATGGAGGTGGCCGCCGAGCCCATCATCTGGTTCATCGCCTCACAGATGGCGCTCAGATGCAGGTCGTTCAACTCAGTGTCAATGTTTGTGCCGTCTCCTCCCATCATCAAATCCGTGATAACCTTTACATCCTGCTCGTCAAGAACCAGAATATTCTGTCCGTCAAGACCTGCTTTATAGGAAATGTAGATAAACACGCAAGGCGTCTTCTGCTGCTCTGCCAATTCGTCCAGTGTGACATAGGAGACAGACGGCGTCGTGATGTCTACCCGGTTATTCACAAGTATGGAAAGTGTCGTTGCGGCTGTTCCCATGCTGATGTTTGCGATTTCTCCCACGGCATCGCTCTCCTGCGGAGACAGCCTGTCGGAATCTGCAACGACTGCGGATGCTTCGGCGCTTTCGGCGTTTTCAGATGTATCTTCTGCGTCTGTGTCCATACTGCCTAGTAACGCATTGATTTCTTCCTGCGATAACATTCCGTCCATTGCACTACTCCTCTCTGTAGATTGATTTTATTTTCACTGCATAAGAGTCCTCATAGGCCCCCGGTATTGCAGAAAACTTCTTGATATTCCCCACATAAACGTCCAGTTCGTCCTCCAGGCGGGTATTGACCTTGATAATGTCCCCCGGCTGAAGATGAATAAAGTCGTTGACCGATATGGCGCTCCGCCCCATAATCGCCCGCACAGGGATTCTCGCCCTCTGAAGGGAATCCTCCAGTACCTCCCGGTAGATCCCGTCG
This sequence comes from uncultured Lachnospiraceae bacterium, assembly GCA_947629865.1. GTDB lineage: Bacteria > Bacillota > Clostridia > Lachnospirales > Lachnospiraceae > Eubacterium_F. Next base: position 37,368 of record CANRFJ010000008.1, read on the forward strand.
TCTTTAATCTGGGAGGTCGAATACCAGAATTTAGTATTTACCTTGTCAATCACCGGTTCGATGACCGCATACGGAATACATACATTCATGAGCCCCTCAACATTGCCAATCCGGATATTCATGGTAATGATGGACGTCATTTCATTCGGCGTGACAAACTGGGCAAACTGTGAACTGGTCTCTATCCTCTCCAGCAGCGGCTCCAATTGCTGAACGCTCTGCCACGGCTCCACTAACAGGTTGACGCAGACTACAATGATGCGCTCGATAATGGTGAGCTCGATCTCCGTAAACTCCCTGTTCTTCTCCAACGGCTGTCCGTCGCCGCCCAGCATACGATCCACAATCGCATATCCAAGCCCCGTCGCCATCTCCATGATGATATTGCCCTCCAGCGGTGCGAAATTCACTACTCCGAGCAATACCGGATCCGACAGGGAATTGGAAAACTCCTGATAGGTGGCCGCCTCCGAGTGCATTACCTCTACCTGAACGCTCTTTCTCAGATAAACCGGAAGATTGGTGGAGAGCAACCTGGCATAATGTTCAAATATAAATACAAGCGTACGCAAATGCTCTTTGGAGAATTTGGACGGCCTTGCAAAGTCATATTCCTTAATCTGCCGCTCGTCCTCGTTGTCTATTTCCATCGGATCAAACTCACCGCTGTTCAAAGCAGACAACAAATTATCTATCTCGTTTTGCGACAGCACGTCCCCCATAGCATTCTCACCTCACTCCAATGTCAAACAGCATATATAATGCCTCATATCATCATACCACATTTTAAGAATAATATAAAGCACTTTTTAAAATATATTGTCGTCTGGTGTTAATTTTTTTAACATTCTGTCGATATATATTTTTACGAACTTACCAATCCGTTCAGGGAAATATCCACAATACACTTCGTATTATACCTCTCCTGGATACGTTTGACCGCCTCCTGCTTGACAGCCGACTCGTTGATGGTGGTGACTGTGTACTCCCCGATTGTCGCTACAACGATATCCTCGATATATACGCTCGTGGACTCCACTGCCGCATATATATCGCTGTAGTCCTCCGCATTGGGGTTAAAGGATATGACAATGCCGTTTAACTGGGCATAGTGAGAGGAAGTATCTCCCGGATCCTTCTGAAGGTTGATGGTCTTCGCCGTCTCATATTCCACCGGATAGGTGACAAGATCCGTGATGGCGTAATCTTCTTCCTCATCCTTGTCGGAATCAATCTCCAGATCAATGACCGAGGCCACTTTGTCCACCAGATTACCCGTCTTATTCATCGCAGGCATCACGGCAAAAATAAGCACTATGGTCAGAACCAGGTTCATCAGCGTCGCCGCCATTATCACAATTGTCAATATGTTTTTTTTCATGGAAACAGTTCCTCCTATTCGTCCGTATATATTTTTATTTCCACGCGCCGGTTTCTAGCCCGGCCTTTTTCCGTATCATTGCTCGCTATTTTATCATAGAAGCTTCGCCCCGTGGCCTCCATGCTCTTGGGCGTCAGGCCTTTTTTGTCCTTCAGATACTCAAAGACCTCCGTGGCCCTGGCCGTCGAGAGCCACATATTGTTCCGGTACTTTCCCGTGGATATCGGCACGTTATCCGTGTGTCCCTCAATCTTAATCAGGTGGCTGTCATACAGCTTCAGTATGTCCCCCACCTTATTCAAAAGAGGCATGGTAGATTTTTTGATCTCCGCCGCGCCCGAATCAAAGAGAAGGGCCCCGTTCATGGATATCTGGACATATTGATACTTTTTGTCCATATTCACGGAAATCTGATCCTCCACATTGCGGTTTCTGGATTCCTCCATGATATTTTCGTAAATCTTCTCCGTGCGCTTCTTTAACTGATCCTGTTCCTGGCTCTCCACCATCTTCTTTATGTCGTCTGTAATCTTCACATCCTGCTGATCCTGACTCTGTGTGCCCTGCTGTCCCGGACTCGGAGTAGGCTGATCCTTGTCCTCGTCGTCTTCCTCGCCGGATTTCTCAAATTCGTTAAAGTAATTGGAGATGGCCACCATCTGGTCTGTCCCGCTGGAGACAAAGGCCCCCTCGCCCACCGCCGAACCTCCGCCTGAGAAAATGTTGATACTCTCAGTCATGGAGGTAACAAGCTGCTCGTATTTGTCCGCATCTACAGTGGACATGGAGAAAAGGAGCACGAAAAAGCAGAGCAGCAGGTTCATCAAATCGGCAAAGGTGTTAATCCAGCCGCCTTCCGGAGACTGCGGTTCTTCCTTTTTACGAGCCATTAAGCCTCACCACCTTGCTCCGGATTTCCCAATACGGATTCCCTGTCTCCCGGAGACAGGAAGGATTTCAGTTTCTCCTCAATAACACGCGGGTTCTCGCCCGCCTGAATCGACAGGATTCCCTCGCAGATAACTTCCTTCATCATAATCTCCTGGCTGTTGATCGTCTTGAGTTTCTGCGCCACCGGCGTAGCCAGCCAGTTTGCAATCAGCGAACCGTACAATGTAGTGATCAACGCCACCGCCATGTTCGGGCCGATGGAACTCGGATCGTCCAGAAGCTTCAACATGTTGATCAAACCGATCAGGGTACCGATCATACCCCAGGCAGGCCCCATGGCCGCCAGTCCTTCCCAGAATCCGATTACCTTGTTATGGCGCTGTTCAATGCAGTTGAGCTCCGTCTCAAGGATATTGGACACCAGTTCCTGATCCGTACCGTCCACAATCAACATAATTCCCTTTTTCAGGAAGTCGTCATCAATATCGCCCGCTGCTTCCTCCAACTGTAAAAGTCCCTCTTTACGGGCTACATTGGCCAGGTCGATGATTTTATGTATCACTTCGCCCTCGTTGTAGGCCGGCACCTTGGTCGTCAGAAGGAAGGACTTCAGGGAACCCACAAAGCCCTTAAAGCTGTCGGACATGGTGAGCATACACATCAGTGAACCCAATACTGTGATCAAAACAGATGGGATATCCACAAAATTGCCCAGGGCGGCCACACCCTGGTCTCCTGATACAATACCATATACAACGGCGCCCGCACAACCGACGATTCCGATTATTGTTGCTAAATCCAAACTTACACCACCTTAAAAGTTACAAGATATTTCTTTTTTATAACATTTTACTAGATTTTTCACCTCTTGTCTACTTTCTTTTACAATTATTTTTTTTCCGGTTGTCAGGGTGATGACTGTATCCGGCGTTTCTTCGACGGTTTCAATCAAATCGTTGTTAATACTTACCACTGAACCGTTCATCCTCGTCACATCAATCATATCTTCTCCTCCTGCATACATTTCACATACAAGGAAATGGGCGACTGCCAATGAGTCACCCATTTCACAAGACATTCTGCCGTCTGTTCAATTATCTCTTGAGATTTACCAGTTCTTCCAGCATTGTATCCGTCGTGGTGATGACGCGGGAATTCGCCTGGAAACCACGCTGGGTTGTAATCATATTGGTAAATTCGGTCGCCAGATCCACATCTGACATCTCCAGCGCGCCGATGGAAAAACTGCCGACTTCCGATATGTCGATCCCCACGCCGTCGAATTCGCCGGAGTTGAGCGTCGCCGCATACAGGCTGTTGCCCACTGCCTCCAGTCCGGACGGGTTCGGGAAAGTAGCCACGGCGATCTGTCCCATCAGTTTTGTGTCGCCGTTGCTGTATACGCCGTAGATCTTTCCGTCCTGCTGAATCGAATAGCCATTGAGGCTTCCTGCCGAATATCCATCCTTTTCACCCGGCTGGACACTGCTGATTCCGCTGCTGGCATACTTGGTAAGCGTGGAGAAATCCACGTCTACGCCCGCTACCGGGAACGGGTTGTTGGCGGCCGCCCCATCATTCATCGTCAGATTCAGCGTCTTGCCGTCGTCGCTGGAAACAGAAGTAAACTTACCGGTAGAACCGTTAAAGGTAAGCGTCGGCCATGTGCCGCCCTCAAAGTTGATAGTGCCGTCTGCGTCCACCGTGTAGGACAAATCCTCACCGTTGAAATTCAGATACTGCTCCGTGGATTCATAGGTCGGATTTCCGCTCTCGTCCAACGATTCCCGTCTCAAAATCGATTTGCCGTCCGAACCGAGCACATCCGTAACCTTTACGGAAAATACAGAGTCATCTGTCTCGGACGCCTTCATGACGCTTAATTTAGCAGTGTAGAGATTTCCCACATTGTCATAAAAGCTGAAAGAAATCGGGTAGCCGGTACCATCTTCCGAGAACTGTACCAGTTCGTCGTTGCCGTCAATGTTTCCCTGGAGTTCCACATGGGTAGTAGCCTCCGGATCCGAGTAAGCCCACTCGCCTCCCATCAAAGTCAGAGGAGCCACTGTGTCCTTGCGAATCTCTCCGTTTTCGTCCACGCCCCAGCCAAGAACGGTAGCGCCGTTTGTACCGCAGTACAGCATACCGTTGGCGTCAATATCCAGATATCCGGATTTGGTAAAGCAGGTATTGGTTCCGCTTCTCACAATAAAGAATGCGTCTCCGTTTATCATCAAATCCATGCCTCTGTCTGTGCGCTGGGTAGCCCCCGTACCGCTCAGATCCACGGAGATGGCCGCCACATTAGCGCCCAGACCAATCTGCGTCGCATTGGTTCCCGCCGCGCCCGTGGCCTCGTTCGGGCCGGACGCACTCTGAGTCGTCTGATAGAATACGTCGGTAAAATGCGCCGTGCCGGCACGGAAACCAGATGTATTTACGTTTGCAATATTGTTACCAATCACGTCCATCTTTGTCTGGTGGACTTTCAATCCGGAAATTCCGGAAAACAATGATCTCATCATAATGAATCACCCTCCAAATATCTTTTTTCTGCGCTTTATCTGTCATTCAAAAGCGCTCATGCTTCCTTGTAAGGGCCAGCATGTCTGTTTGCTGCTGCTCGTTTTAATTGATAATCGCTCCATCGATATTTGTAAAAACAGCATGAGATGTGTCATTCACCGCAGTGATTACCGTATTGTTTGCGACATTTACGATAAATGCCAGATTGTCAACCATCACCAGAGACTCTCTCATTCCCTTCTCCCTGGCCTGTCCCGCCGCATCCTGCAGTCTAGCTCTCTGCTCCTCCGACATGTCAATCTGTCTGGTCTGAAGCCGTTGCGCTGCGTGCTTGGAAAATTTTATCTGACTGGTTTTATCTGTGAGAATGTCACGAAAGGTCTTTGCGGGTTTTGTATCCCTGCTGTCCGCCGCACTGACTGGCGCTGCGCCCTGCAGTCGGCTGCGAAGCTGCTCAATGGATGTATACTCTGCCTGTTTTACATTCATATCGCCCGACCTCCCTGTCAGTTTTCTGTGTCAACCTCTGTATCCGGTTCCTCCGTTTTTTCTGATTCTTCCGGTTCTTGCGGTACCTCTTTTCCTACATTGTCGCCATTTAAGACATCTACTTTTACCTTGTCAACAACGGACGTTCCATACGGATCGTTAAAGTAAAATGCCAGATAATAACTTCCGGTCGGCAAATCCTTAAACGCTTCCGGTGAAATCTTCAACATTCCGTCCGAGAACTGCAGATACTCCGAACTGATATAATTGCCGTTGACCGCTACCACCACGCTGGTGGCCTCATATCCGTTGCTTCCCAGATTAAGCCGGATGCCCGCTGAAGACGGATCCTCGTGATCGAAAATCACCGTCTGCTCGTCTACCGATGGCAGATAATCCTGAATGGCATAATAACTGTCCATTACCTGTACCAGATCGTCCACACTGTAGGATTCGCCGTTGACGGACAAATATGCCTTTCCATTGCGGATCTCCACATAGTCCACGGTGCCTCTTATCTCGGCGGATTCAGACGGCTGAATGATAACATCCTTTCCTACCAGACTGTATGCCGATGAGTTGGCAAACGCCGTATTCAGGTTTGACATCTGCTCTAACGAGGAGAATTGCGCCAACTGGGATATGAATTCCGTGTCGCTCTGCGGATTCAGCGGATCCTGATTGGACAGCTGACATACCAGAAGCTGGAGAAATTCTTCCTTGCCCAGTTCACTCGATCCTCTGGTCTTCTTCACAGTCACGGCATTTCTGTCTGTCTTTGAGAGTTCTTCCAGACTCGTCGTCAAATCGGAACTGTTTACTCCTGCCATAATTACCTCCTTTACTCTATGCTGTATAGTCTACTGTGCTGCTCACATCCCGTCGGGATGCCTCTGTCACTTCCGCGGTATCGTCCTCCCGCTCCAGTCCGCTTCCCGCCTCAGCGCGGAACCGGCGTCCTCTCTGCTGTCTTCCGGACTGTTCCTGTCCGGCCTGCTGCTGTTCCCTGTTCAGTCCGAATTCTGAAACAGTGACCTCCACCGCATCCACTTTTAATCCCTGTTCTTCAAAACTCTGTTTGAGTGCGATTAACTGGCTTTCCAGCGCCTCCTTCGCCATCTGGTTCTCCACGGCGAGTACAGCGGTCGCCGCTCCGTTGGCTACGGATGATACCTGTATGCTCACCCTTCCGAGACTGGCCGGATGCAACTGCAGTTCCAAACTTGTGGTATCCGGCATAACCCGAATCCTGACCTGTCGAACCACCTGCTCCACAATGTCCACCATGCTGCGCTCTGCCGGTGCAATCGCCTCTGTCTCCGGCTCAAATGCCTGTGCTAGACGCTCTGTGAAAAGGCTGGCCGCACCTGCTGCCTCATGAGAATCGGTATTTCTTCCGGTTTCTGCCGTCTGAGCCGTACCAGATCCCATCTCTGCGGTTCCGTCTCCGGCTCCGCTGTCCGCGGCGCTGTCCTCTGAGCCTCCCGCCGTGTAATCCTCGACAACGACGGAGAATCCCTCGGTTTTATCTGCCGCTTCCTCCGGTACTGCCGCCGTCTCCTCGGACAGGTTTTGCACCGGTACCGGTGCTTCCTCTCCTCTGACTGGCTGTGTCTCCATCTGTGCCGGCAGTTCCTCTGCGATCATCTGGTACACATCTGTACCCTCACCGCCCTCAGACATTTCATCCGCAAAGCTCATCATCAGTTCTGCCATATCCTCTGCCAGCGACGTCAGTTCCTGGTTCAGATCCGAATTGGTGAGGAAAACCGATGAGTCCTCTATACCGTGAAACTCCATCACCAGTTCTTTCAGATCGAATACGGCCGTCTGCTGCAAGGAGCCGTCCGCCCAGTTCATCTGGAACGCAAAGGCCTGTAGATCCATGCCCAGCTTTGTCAGCATATCCTGAATTTCTTCGTCTGACAGTCCAAACTTCTCTTTCAGCAGATTCATCATCCGGGAAACCAGTTCCGGCAGATTCTGCGCCTGAAGCATCTTGTCCTCCGGACTTTGCTCCGCCACGGGCTTCTTCGCCGTCATTCCCTGAACCTGCGGTCTGTCTGCGCTTACAGGCGCGTCTCCGGATGTGTTTTCATCCTGATTTACGGCCTTTTTCGCCGACGTCTGCACAGATACGCTGTCTCCGGCTTCCCTGGATGGCTTCGCCTTTCCAGTTTCCACACCGGAAGCCCGGCTGGCCATAAAGCTGTCAAAGGTGGTATCCTTTGCTCTGGTGCTCTTTGCCGTCCCCATTCCGGACATCTTTGAAGTGACAAGGGAAATTCCCTGTGTCTTCATCCTCTCCCCTCCTTTCTTCTTAAAAATTTTCTACATGGTTTATATCGGCATTTTTTATGCCGCCCTTAATGCCGCAGGAAAAATTGTCTCTGTTTTTCCGGCGGTATTTCGGTCATTATTTATTTTTTCATGGCCGTCATCTTTGTCGTGACCTGAGCCGCTGTCGTGGGCTTCATGTTCGCGAGTATCTCCGCGCTCTTGGAGGACTGCATACTGTCCAGTATGCTGGCAACCAGCGTCAGATCGTTGGACATCTCCTCCAGAATAGCGGCGGCGTTGGCCGGTTCCATCTTCCCATATGTATCCGCCTGGTCATGAATCTCCTGGCTGTATTCGAACCGGCGGCATACTTCCCTGTAAATATCCTCCGCATTGTCCGGCTCTATCTCCTCATAATATGTCTTGTACTCCGAGGTGTCGGGCGCCTTGTCATTGAACACAACATTCTCGTCGAACTCTTTCACCCTTCTGGCAAATTCCTTCTGATTCTCCTCAAACTTTTTCAAGCGGTTGACCTCTGCCTGAAGATCCTCGATCTCGCTGCTGTTGGCGCTGTCTGCACTGCCCGCGGCAGCCAGTTTGCTCTCCAGCTCCTTTATGCGCGCATTGGCCTCTGTGAGATTGTCATACTCCTCCGTCTCCACCGTGTCTCCGTTGTCCGGCTCCGGCAAAATCCAGTTCACCACCGGCACGTCTTTCAATATCGGATAGAGGACGTCGCTCCCGAAATTTCCGACGTCCAGCTTTATCAGCACGCCAAAAATACACAGCCATATCAGCACAATGACGGCCACAATCAGTATCGTGACGATTTTGCTTCCGTTTCCTTCTTCCTTTTCCACCAGAGTATCTGTGTTATTTTCCTTATCTTTGTCCTTCTTCGCCATAGCAATATCCTTTCCGCCGCCTTATCCGGCCGCCGTGCGTTTACTATCCCATCTATCTTTTCTCCGCCACGCCGTAGCGGTAACTCACCAGTTCATCTACTTCCTTCTGCTCTTTCCTGTTTTCTTCCTCCACAAATTTCTCAAAGGCCTTCTCCCTCAGTTTTTCAAACGTCTTGCGCTCCTTCATGGCCTCGTTCAGGCGTTCTCTGGCCTCCTCCAGCTCTTTCTCCCTGGCCCGCACCACAAGAACCTGCTCCGCCACATACATTTTCAGAATTTCCACCCCGTCCTCTTTCCGCCGGATCTCAGGAACACTCTGGATCCTTGACACCTCCCGGCGCAGCTGCTCCTCCGCCGCCGCCAGCCGGGCTTTTATGGCCTCCAGTTCCTCCTCTGCCTCCCGTAGCCGCAGATTCGCCTGGCTGTAATTATTTTTTTCCTGCTCCTCCAGTTTTTCCTTTATGTCCAGGATGTTCTGCATGGAAAAAAGAAATCTCGCCACTATTCCTCTCCTCCCTCCGAATCGCTCTCCTCGAAAATATCCCTCATTTTCTGGACGATATCGTCAAACTGAAACTTTTCTTCCGTGCCCTGCCGCAAAAAGGCGTTCACCGCCTCTATTTTCTCGATGGCAAAGTCAATGCCCGGATTGGAGCCAGCCCTGTAAGCCCCTATATTGATCAGATCCTCTGCGTCCCGATAGGTTGCCAGGACGTTTTTCATCTGGCCCGCCAGCTGCTTGTGCTCCTCCGTGGCGACCGAACTCATGACACGGGAAATACTGGCCAGCACGTCCACGGCCGGATAGTGGTTTCTCTGCGCCATATTTCTGGACAGCACGATATGTCCGTCCAGTATACCGCGCGCCGTGTCGGCAATCGGTTCGTTGAAGTCGTCGCCATCGACTAGCACCGCATACAGGCCGGTGATGGAGCCCTTGTCCGAATTGCCCGCCCGCTCCAGAAGTTTCGGCATCTCCGAGTACACGCTGGGCGGATACCCCCTGGACACCGGCGGCTCTCCGGAGGCCAGTCCGATTTCCCGCTGGGCCATGGAGAAACGAGTCAGGTTATCCATCATAAGGAGCACGTCCTTCCCCTGATCCCTGAAATACTCCGCCACCGCCGTGGCCGTCTTGGCCGCCTTGTTACGGATCAGAGCCGGTTTGTCCGATGTGGCCACCACCACTACCGACCGCTTCATTCCCTCCGTGCCCAGATCCCTCTCGATAAACTCCCTCACCTCTCTGCCACGCTCCCCGATCAGGGCAATAACATTGATATCCGCCCGGGTGTTTCGGGCAAACATCCCCATCAGAGTACTCTTTCCCACGCCGCTTCCGGCAAAAATGCCAATACGCTGTCCCTTTCCCACCGTGATCAGGCCGTCTACGGCCTTGACGCCAAGAGGCAGCGCATCCGTTATGATTTCCCTGGTAAGGGGATCCGGCGGCGGCGCCTCCACCGAATAGCGGGGACACTGCCCGCTCAGTTCATCCATCGTCATGGGCCTTCCCACTCCGTCCAGAGTGGCTCCCAGCAATTCATCGCTCACCGCCACCTGCAGGGGCGCTCCGGTGTTTTCCACCCAGCTTCCCAGTCCCACGCCCTCCACATCATCATACGGCATCAAAAGAACCCTGTCGTCACGGAAGCCCACTACCTCCGCTTTTACGGGTTCTGGTCTGGTGTTGGATTTGATCAGGCACAGGTCATTGAGTTTGGCATTGGGCCCGATTGATTCAATCGTCAGGCCGACCACTTTGGAAACCTTCCCCAACTGGCTGACAAAACTCTTGTCCGACAGCGCCTCATATTTTTCAAAATTAATGGGAATCATGGTATCATTCCTTCAATCCTTTATTGCGCCAGCATCCGGAGAGTGCTGACCAGATTATCCAACTGTGTCCGGAATCCACAGTCCACCATCTGGGTATCGGTCTCTATGATACATTCATCCTTTGACAGACTTTTTTCCTCCTGAATCTCAAGGGAAACTCCGGCGTCCAGTTTTCTGAGAATCTCCTCCCTGTGGCTCTCCACATATATGGCGTCTTCCGGCGCTACCCTTATGACATAGCGCTTAGAGGCCTCAATATCCGAAATACTGTTGCGGATCAGATAGAGAAGCACGTCCTGCTTATCCGACATCAGAATACCGGTCAGCTTCTGGACAAGAGCGCACAGAATCTCGACATAGCGGGGCTCCACCTCCGCGAGCATCTGCTGGTATTCCCGCTCGTGCTGCTGTCTGGCTTCTTCCAGTTCGGTGCGGGCTCTGGCCAGCTCCTCCTCTGCCTTCGCCAGGCCCTCCTCCCTTCCCGCTGCCAGTCCTTCTTCTCTGGCCGCCTGGAGAACCTGCTCCGACTTTTCGTCCGCCCCCTTCAGTATATCCGCGGCTTTTTCCTGCGCCTCCGCCACAATCTTCTCAGCCAGGCGCTCCGCTTCTTCTTTCTTCTCTGCCAGCAATTCGTCAAAATTCACTACCGGCATACCCGGTTCAAACTCACCGTCCGCCTCCGCTCTGGCTTTGGCGGCCGCCTTCTCCGCCTCTGCCTCCTCGACCGTCCGTATCTTTACCCGACTGCTTTTTTCCAGCGGGACAAACGGCTTATCATCCTTTTCATAATCAATCAGCACGGCGTCTTTTCCCGCCATGTTCACAAAGGGATACTTAATCAAATTAGACAATAATCTCGTCACCTCCGCCGCGGGAGATCACAATCTCGCCTGTATCCTCCAGTTTGCGGATTACATTTACAATCTTCTGCTGGGCTTCCTCTACATCTTTCAGACGGACAGGGCCCATATATTCCATATCCTCGCGAATCATATCGGACAGACGGCTGGACATATTGTTAAAGATAACATTCTGAACCTCCTCGTTGGCGTTTTTAAGCGCAACGGCCAGTTCGTTGTTCTCCACCTCCCGAAGGACGCGCTGAATCGAGCGGTCGTCCAGCATAAGGATATCCTCGAACACAAACATCTTCTTGCGGATCTCGTCCGCCAGTTCCGGCTCCTCAATTTCAAGATTTTCCATAATATGCTTCTCAGTACCGCGATCCACCGTGTTGAGCACTTCAACCACAGAGTCCACGCCGCCGACAATGGTATAATCCTGGCTCACCAGAGAGGACAGTTTCTGTTCCAGTATATTTTCCACTTCCTTGATGACGTCCGGTGAGGTTCGGTCCATCAGGGCAATACGCTTGGCAACGTCGGTCTGCTTATCCGGCGTCAGGGCGCTTATGATGCCCGCCGCCTGCTGCGGGGACAGATAGGACAGGATCAGCGCAATGGTCTGCGGGTGCTCATCCTGGATAAAGTTCAATATCTGCGAGGCCTCTGTCTTGCGGATAAATTCAAACGGGCGCACCTGAAGCGATGCGGTCAGCTTGCCAAGTACCGCTCTGGCCCGCTCCTCGCCCAGGGATTTCTGCAGAAGGTCTTTCGCATACCCGATACCTCCCTCTGCGATATACTGCTGAGCCAGACACACCTCGTAAAATTCATTGAGCACATCCTCTTTCTGAGAGGGGGATACGCTACGGGTGTTGGCGATCTCCAGCGTCAGCTGTTCAATTTCATCTTCCTTCAGATGACGGAAAATAGTGGCCGCCTTATCGGGCCCCAGACTGATCAGCAGAATCGCCGCTTTCTGCAATCCATCCAGTCCGGACATACTGTTGCTGCTAGCCATCATACACCTCCCCAGTCTTCGTTAATCCAGTTGCGAAGCAATAATGCGACAGCCTCCGGATTCTCGTCTACAAATTTCTCTATCATAACCCTCGTCTCGGATTTCTCTCCCAGTTCGATCTCCTCCAGATTCTGTTCGTTCTCCTGCGTCGTTGCGAGCAGATCCTCCACCGACAGTTCCGGTTCCATCTCCGTTACCTCTACCGGCGAAGTTCCGCGAACAATCACGAAAATGAGCAGTCCGGCAATGAGTATTGTCAAAAGCACCATGAGATAATTGGATATATTGTCGCTGAAGGAGCCCTCCTCCGCCGCCTCATACAGCGGTTTCTGCTGCGCCTGTATGACGATATTGTTCGTGGCAATACCGGTCGCCGCCGCCACCAGCTGCGTCAGTTCATCCGGCACCTCCAGCGCCGTCACCGCGCTGTTCTGCTCCACATACTCATCAAACGAAATGTCGTCCAGAAGGCCCTGGTCCTCCAGGCTCTCCTCCTTTACCACATTGAAGTTTGTCAAAACGATGCCGATTGAGGATTCCTCCGGGCGCACCGCCCCCACCTCGTGCTCAATATTCTGCACCGTCTCATTCGGCAGATAATTGTACTTATCCAGTGTGGTCTCGCTGTTGCTGGTACCGCCGGAAGCGATGTCGTAATCCGTGTCATCCCCGTTGGTGTCCGTCCCCGGTATGCCGCCGGAGCCGGAAGTACCGGTAGATTTATAATTATAGGAACTGGAATAGAGGCCCTGGTCCTGCCCCTCGTTGGCCGTGTAGGTCTTTACCAACTCCGTCACTTTGTCCATGTCAAATACTATATTGGCGCTTCCAATCTGGACGTCGTCATATCCCGCCTTCAACAGCATGTCGCTGACATTTTTCTCAAAGGTATTGCGAAGTTTGCTCACATAATCCGCCGTTCCCGCCACGGAGCCACCCAGCGTATTGTCCTCCTTGGCGCCATAGAGCAGCGTCCCGGCCGTATCGGTGATCACAATGTTGTCCGTGGTCGCATTTCCCACTGCATTGGCCAGATAATAGGCGATGGCCGTGGCCGTCTCCGACGTCATCTCATAGCCCTTTTTCAGGCGGAACGCGACGCTGACTGCCGTCTCCTTCTTCTCTGAATACACAGTCCCGTCGTCCGAGGGACGGTTGAGATAGACCGTCGCGTCCTCCACGCCGTCAAAATTTAACAGTCCCGTGCGGATAGATGCCTGCAGGGCCAGATTGGCCTTGGTGCTCTTTTCCGCCGAGGACGTAGTCATATCGTTGTCAAGCGCATCATCCCATGTCATATTCTCATCGAGTACCTTATTGGCTCCCACCAGAAGCATCGCCTGTGAATACTGGGACTGCTCCACGCGGAACGTGGTATTCCCGTTGTTGTCCGATTCCATTTCATAATCCACCCCGTCGGAATCAAGGGCCTCCGAAAATTCACTGGCGGTGCTACCGCTTAGCGTCATCAGATCTACATATACCGGGCGGGTAAGAAAATAGCCCAGCAAAACTAAAGCAAAAAAGATTGCTAACGTCACGCAGACAATAATAGTTTTTTGCCGGGTTGTATACTTATTCCAAAATTCAAGAATCTTATCCTTAATGGATATCAATTGTTCCATCATATGTCTCATCGCTCCCCAAAGCTATGTAGTCTTCGCCTTATCTGTCAGAATTGCATGTTCATTAAGGTTCTGTAAGCCTCGACTACCGTGTTCTTCACCGCTACGGTATATTGCAACGAGACATTTGCCTTCTGCTGGGCGATCATCAGGTCATGGAGACTGTCCGACTCGCCTGTGGCATATTTGATTTCCTGCTCCTCTGCCGCATTGGAATACTGCTCGGTCTGCCTGACCAGTTTCATTGCTGAGTTTAACAGACTGTCAAAACTGGCTGTGCCGTCGCTTTTGTTCATATCCGCGATGGGATTCGTCGTGGCATAGCGGCTGACGCTATCCAATCCGTTAATGGCTGAAATATTCGTCACATCCATTTAATCCTCCATTCCGGAGCGTAGCGGAGGAAGTACGAGCAAAAAGCAGCGTAGCTGTTTTTGCTCTGTACATCAATACTATTTGTGACGCTCCGGCACAAATAGTGGTGTGAACAAATCAGCGCATCCGCGTGATTTTTCACACTATTCTCCTTATGTTCTTTATTCTGTCCGCCGTTTTACGACTGGCCGCCGATATCCAGGGCGCGAAGCGCCATGTTCTTCGTGGAATTGAGAACGGTTATATTCGCCTCATATGCACGGGTGGCATCAATCATATTGGTCATTTCCGTCACCGTATTCACATTGGGGTACATCACATAGCCGTCTTCGTTGGCGTCCGGATGCGAGGGATCGTATACCAGACTTCCCTCCGTCATGTCCTCCACAATCTGGGACACCTTTACCCCTTTGCCAATATGCCCGCGGGCCATACTGAAACTCTCGTCAAACGTGGGATAACTCTTTTCCTCAAACACAACGGTCTTTCTCCGGTAGACATTGCCATCTGCGTCCCTTGTGGTATCCACATTAGCGATGTTCTCCGATATAGTATCCATGCGGAGCTGCTGGGCCGTCATGCCCGTAGCGCTCACGTCCATTGCACCAAATACTGACATATATATCTCTCCCTTCGTATCTGAACTTCACATTGTCTAAGCCCCCGTCCGCGCTGAAATCACGGAACTATCCGGAACTACGAGGTTCTGATTGCCGATTTGAGCCTCGAAAACTCATTGCTGATGGAATTCATCAACGTGTAATATTTCAACTGGTTCTTCGCCAGTTCAACATTCTCCGTACTGATATCAACATTGTTGCCGTCCATGCGGTAACTCAGATTCACCTGCTCCGTATATGTGCTGGCGTTCAAGGTATTTAAGTCAATCTTGCTCACCGTCTCGTCCAGAGAATCCGTCCCCGCTACCGCATTGGCAAGATATGTCTCAAACTGCACGTCCTTCCGCTTATAATTCGGCGTGTCGGCATTGGCGATATTGTTGGCCAGTACATCGTTGCGCAGCCAGCTCGCGTCCGCCGCTTTGTCCAGCACGTTGATGTAATTGTAGGCATTCGATAAAACCATATACCCGCTCCTTTCTCACAAAAACGCAAATGGCACCATGATAACATCACGATTCCCTTCGCGTTTAAGAATTCCATTTCTCCCTGTAGTAGTGCTCAAATTCCGTATATACGATATCATTAATGATCTCAATGTGCGTTCCTTTCACTCCGGAGGATTTCGTCCTGATCAGTCCGGCGCTCTCTAACTTCCGAAGGGCATTTACGATAACTGTCCGCGTAATGCCGATCTGCCCCGCCAGCTTGCTCGTCACGATCATTCCTTCCCGTCCGCCCAGTTCATGTATCGCATGAGTGACCGCTTTCTGCTCAAGCGGCGTCAAGGTCATAATCGCAGAGGAAAAATTTTTCTGCTTATTGCGCTCCAGATCCGATTCCTCCTGAACCGCCCGCATCATTTCCAGTCCTACCACAGTGGTGCTGTATTCACTTAAAATAATATCCTCAATACCGAAAGTCTTCTTTTTCCGGTACAGAAACAGTGTGCCAAGGCGCTCCCCACCAATGCTGATGGGCGTAATCAGCGCTTTCAGGCCTCTTGTAGCCTCCCTGGGAAATCCCAATGTCTCCAGATTGACGTTTTCCTTTGTTGATAATACATTCAGGAAACGTTCGTTCAGCTTTGAGTCTATATGGCCGCCGCGCTTCTCCTGAACTCCTCGAATTGTCTCATCATCGTCCGCAACATAAGTTCCCAGCATCTTCCCCTTGCCGCTTATGATAAAAGCGCTGGCTCCAAGGATCTGCCCCAGCACAGAGCATATATCCATAAACGCCACTTTGGAAGAATGTCTGTCATTAAGGAGGCGGTTGATTTTACGGGTTTTATCCAGTAACTCAATGCTCATGGCATCCTCCTCGGAATCTTATGGAACAATTTTATCATAAAACAGTTTAAATGACAAGCATTAACTCTTTTGCTTTTCGATTATTGTCGAACAGGCGCTGTCCGCGCACACTAATTTGTTCCCCTTGTCTAAGAGCATCCCGCCGCATTTGGGGCATTTTTCTCCGGACGGCCTCTGCCACGTCATGACATCACACTCCGGATTGTTCTCACAGCCGTAGTAGCGGCGTCCCTTCTGCGTCTTCTTGATCACAATCTGTCCGCCGCACTTGGGACAGGTCACGCCGATTTTCTCATAATACGGTTTCGTGTTGCGGCACTCCGGAAATCCGGGACATGCCAGAAATTTCCCGTGTGGGCCGTATTTAATTACCATATTTTTCCCGCACTGGTCGCAGATCACGTCCGTGACCTCATCTGCAATCTCAACCTTTTCCAGTTCCTTCTCCGCCTGAGTGACGGACTCCTTCAAATCCGGATAAAAATTCCGGATAATCGTCTTCCACTCCACGTCCCCGTCAGCCACGCTGTCTAACAGGGCCTCCATCGTAGCCGTAAAATTCACATCTACAATCCCCGGAAAATTTGTGAGCATAATCCGGTTTACAATCTCTCCCAATTCTGACAGGTACAGATTCTTCTGCTCCTTCACCACATAGCGTCGGGAGATCAGTGTGGAAATGGTGGGGGCATAGGTGCTCGGCCGCCCGATTCCCAGCTCCTCCAGCGCCTTTACAAGGGACGCCTCGGTATAGTGGGCCGGCGGCTGGGTAAAATGCTGTTCCTTTTCCAGCTTTTCCAACTGAAGGCGGGAATCCTCCTTTAATTTTGCCAGGGCCGTATTGGCCTCCTCCTTGTCGTCCTCTCCCTGATATACCGCCATAAATCCGGGAAATACCAGTTTTGAACCGGCGCTCGTAAAGCGGTGTCCTCCCCCGTCTATGCGGACAGATACCGTCTCGTACCGGGCCGAATGCATCCGGCTCGCCACAAAGCGCTTCCATATCAGCTGGTACAGCCGGAACTGATCCCTGCTCAGCGAGTCCTTCACCTGGGCGGGAGTGAGTTCCACATAGGTGGGGCGGATCGCCTCGTGGGCGTCCTGGATATTTTTCCCGCTCCCGGCAGTATTCGCTCCCTCTGTAATATTTTCACTTCCGTAATTTTCTGTGATAAATTCGCGGCAGGCAGTGTCTGCCTCCTCCGAAATTCTGGTAGAATCTGTACGAAGATAGGTAATCAGTCCAATCGTGCCGTGTCCTTTGACCGCCACGCCCTCATAGAGCTGCTGCGCAACCTGCATCGTCTTTCTCGTGGCAAAATTTAACTGTTTGGCGCCCTCCTGCTGAAGCGTAGAGGTCGTAAATGGCAGAGGCGGCTTCTTCGTGCGCTCGCCCCGACGGATCGAGGAAATGTGATAGTCTGCTCCCTGCAGTTCGCCCACTATGCGCTCCACGTCTTCCTTTCCGGATATCTCTCTCTTTTCCGGATCGCCGTAATATTTGGCTGTCAGCGGCTTTTTTACGCCGGACACGGCAAAAGACGCCTCCAGGCTCCAGTACTCCTTTGGTATAAACGCCTCAATCTCCTTTTCCCTGTCGGCGATAATACGCAGGGCAACCGACTGGACACGGCCGGCGCTCAGGCCTCTCTTTACCTTGGCCCACAGCAGGGGACTGATGGAGTATCCCACCATACGATCCAGCACGCGTCTGGCCTGCTGGGCGTCCACGAGATCCATATCAATGCCTCTGGACTGCTTCAACGCCTGTCGCACGGCATTTTTGGTTATTTCGTTAAAGGTGATGCGGCTGGTCTTCGCCGGATCCAGTTTAAGGGCCTGGCACAGATGCCAGGAGATCGCCTCGCCCTCCCGGTCTGGATCAGTCGCCAGATAGATTTTGTCGGCCTTCCTGACCTCCTTGCGGAGTCCCGCCAGAAGTTCGCCCTTTCCCCTTATCGTAATGTAATGGGGTTCAAAATCGTGTTCCATGTCAATTCCCATCTGACTTTTCGGCATATCCCTGACATGTCCGTTTGAGGCCACTACCTCGTAGTTCTTCCCCAGAAATTTTTTGATCGTCTTAGATTTTGCCGGTGACTCGACGATGATAAGATTCTTAGCCATTTTAACCTCTATTCCGGAGCGCGCTGATACCAGTGCGAACAAATCTGCCTGCTCCCTTACTATTTTTCCAATGAAACCTTAAAACAGCATACACCATTTTTTTTTGACTTTCAAGGAAAAGATAAAATTTTATTTTTATTTTATTTTTATTTTTTGTAAAGATTCTGTAATTTTTTATCCCCTAAGAGAGGACAAAATATCCTCTCGCAGTCTCCCGAATCCTGTCCTCCTTTTTCAGTTTCAGAATTCCTTTCATCGCCTCGGTTCGGCTAATCTTCAGTTCTGCCGCCACTCGGTCCAGATGAACCGGCACGGCTCCCATGCAGGCCAGTATCCTCTCCTCCGCCGTCTCCTCCCCTCCTGTCTTTTCCGCGCCGTCAGCCGGAGTGACGCCGTAGTATTCCAGAATATCCTGAGGCGAAGTCACGGGAACGGCTCCCTGGCGAATCAGGCGGTTGCAGCCGACGCTGAGAACATCCCCGATTCGGCCGGGAACCACAAAAACGTCTTTTCCCTGCTCAAGCGCCGCATCTGCCGTGATCAGGGAGCCGCTCCTCTCCCTCGCCTCCACGAGGAGAATCCCGTCGGAGAGCCCGCTTATGATGCGGTTTCTCATGGGGAAAAACGAAGGGCGCGCCCGCATCTCCACCGGCAGTTCGGAGAGAATCCCGCCCCTCCTTTTTATACAGTCATACAGCCTCCGGTGCTCGGCCGGATAGCAGACATCTACCCCGCAGCCGAGGACGGCATAGGTCTTCCCGCCGCCCTCCAGCGCCCCCTGGTGGGCCCAGCCGTCAATCCCTCTCGCCATTCCGCTTATGACTTCCAGCCCCGCCTCCGCCAGGTGACGGCCAAACAGCCGCGCCATATCGCGCCCGTAGGCGGTACAGTCCCTGGCGCCCACGATACCGATTACCGGACGGGACATATCCGGCAGTTCTCCCCTTATATACAGATGCTTGGGAGGCTGATAGATCCACCGCAGCCTCTCAGGATACTCCCTGTCAAAGCAGGAGACATACCGGATCCCCCTCTCTCCAAGAGCCTCCCATTCGCGTCTGGCCTCCTCTCTGCCGCGGCTGTCCGACAGCGTGCGGATACAGGCCGGCGACAGTCCCCGGACACGGGACAGCCGCCGGGCGTCGGCCCGGTATATCTCCGACAGGGCGCCAAAGTGCTCCAGGAGCCGCTCCGCCCTCTTTACCCCTATGCCCGGCCTGGTGCAGAGCCAGTAAGCAATGTATTTGTCCTCCATACCCTACCTCCAGTATTTTTTATTGATACTCCGGAGACACACCGCCTCTGTGATGTGCTCCTCCGTAATCGCGTCGCTCTCGTCCATATCCGCAATGGTTCTGGCCACCCGTATAATCCGCGAGAGCCGCCTCATACTGCAGTCGCCCTCCCGAAAAAATTCCTCCAGATATTCCCTCTGCGGCCGGCCCAGCGCACAGTATCTCTCCATCGACTTTCCCGGCATTTCCCCGTTGTAGGAAAAGTCCTCGCTCCGGTAACGCTCTTTTTGTATATCCATCGTGCGCTGCACTCTCTTTCGTATCGCCGCCGAGTCCTCTCCCCCGCTCTGATAGAGATGAAATTCCGGCAGGCCCGTCTCCACACAGATATCCATACGATCCAGCAGGGGCTCGCTGAGCTTATTGAGGTATCTCCGTATGTCACCCTCCGTGCAGCGGCACCTCTCCCTGTCGGGGTAAAACCCGCAGCGGCATGGATTCATGGCGGCCAGGAAAATGCAGTCCGACGGATACTCACTGGTCTGCCCCAGCCGCGAGACCGTCACCCGACGCTCCTCCAGCGGCTGGCGCAGCGCCTCCAGCGCCGCCCGCGAAAATTCCGGCAGTTCGTCCAGAAAGAGCACGCCCTTTGCCGCCAGCGTAATCTCCCCCGGCACGGGAATCCGCCCGCCGCCCGTGAGTGCCGCAGGCGTCGCCGTGTGGTGGGGCGTGCGGAACGGCCTCCTTGTGACAATGGGCTCCTCTCCTGACAATAAGCCGCAGATGCTGTATATCCTTGTCAGTTCCAGACTCTCCTCCAGAGACATCTCCGGCATAATCGAGGGGATTCTCTTTGCCACCATCGTCTTGCCGCTGCCCGGCGGCCCGATCATCAGGAGATTGTGCCTTCCGCTGACAGCAATCTCCGCCGCCCGCTTCAGTCCCTCCTGTCCGCACACCTCGGAAAAGTCGCCGCTCTCCTTCGCCCTCTTTTTATACTCCTCAAACGAAAAACGAATCGGCGCCAGCTTCTTCTCCCCGCGCAGAAAATCCAGCGCCTCCCGGATGGCGGAGACTCCGTATACCTCTACGTCCGGCAGCGCGCCTCCCTCAGAGGCGTTTCCCGCCGGAACAACAAATTTTTTTATTCCCTGTCTGCGTCCCTCCATAATCATGGCCAGCACGCCCTTTACCTCCCGTATGCTGCCGTCCAGCCCCAGTTCCCCTATTAAGAGCGTCTGTTCTGTCAGATCTTCGGAAAGATAACCGAAAGCGGTCAAAAGTGAAATTGCGATGGGAAGGTCAAAACTGGTTCCTTCCTTTCTCAGATTGGCCGGTGAAAGATTTACGGTAATCCGTCTGGCCGGAAGCCGGATCCCGATATTGCGCAGGGCAATGCGCACCCGCTCTCTGGCCTCCTTTACCGCCGAAGCCAGATATCCCACCATATCAAAAACAGGCAGACCATCATTGACGTCTGCCTCTATGCGGATCACTCTGGCCTCCATGCCGGATACGTCCGCCCCGTATACGCTGCAAAACATACGTCCTCCTCCCGGAGAATCAATCTGCCTGTATTATATACTATGATATATGTAATTGCAAGATGCGTTCAGACGATGAGCGCACCCGCTGTGCGCGGCGCTCACTGTCCCTGCTGGTCAAGAATCTTCTTGATCTCGTCCATAAAGGTGCTGACATCTTTAAAATCCCTGTATACCGAGGCGAAGCGCACATAGGCGACGGAGTCCAGATCCTTCAGTTTGTCCATAAGTATCTCCCCGATACGGCTGCTGGGCACCTCCTTCTCCCCCAGGTTAAATACCGCGCTCTCCACACTGTCCACCAGCTCGTTGATCTGGTCTACGGAAATCGGCCTCTTGATGCAGGAGCGGAACACGCCCCTCTCAATCTTCGAGCGGTCATAGGGTTCTCTGGCCTCGTCTTTTTTGATAATCACAAGCGGTATCGTCTCCAGCTTCTCATAGGTAGTAAAACGCTTCCCGCACTTCTCACACTTGCGGCGTCGCCGGATGGAATTGTTGTCGTCCGCCGGACGGGAATCAATCACCTTGGTATTTGCCTCTCCACAAAATGGACATTTCATAGTAAACCCCTTTTCTGCACGGCTTTTTTATCCGGCTGGCCTGCGGACGCCGTGCCGACGCAGACCGGTAGTACAAAATGTAGTATCTCTCTTGTTTTAGTATAGTGTATTTTGTGCGGTATGTAAAGAGGCAAATCCGCGAGCGGAAGGCGGCAGGGCGGTTCCCGCGACGGGCATACTCTCAGCAGCACTTTTTCCGCACCTTGTCCAGATTCACCTCCACCAGAATCAGATCGCAGCCAATTTTACATATATTGCATATCTCGATTACAAATTCCTCCTCGCGCCCCAGCACGCCGAAAAATTTGCAGGGGCCCGGCACAATGATATGGGTGATTCTGCCGGTGCACAGGTCAAATTCCACATCTTCGACATAGCCCAGACGCTCGCCGTCGCATATGTTGATTACTTCCTTTTCCTTTAAGTCACAGATTCTCATATAATCCGGTTCTCTCCTGTCACACGGCCTCCGCCCGTCACCGCCGCAGGCCGGCGACTCCTTTTTTACCATTATATTTTCCCGCGCATAATTCGTTCCCGTTTCGTCAATCCTACTTAGTAGATTACCAGACAGAAAATGAAATGGAGGATATCATGGCTCAGTACAAGGTCGAAATATGCGGCATTAACACAAGCAAACTGCCACTTCTCTCCAATGATGAAAAAGATGAACTCTTTCAGAAAATACTAGCAGGTGATAAAGAGGCAAGGGAAAAGTACATCAAGGGAAATCTGCGACTGGTCTTGAGTATAATACAGCGGTTCAACAACAGCAACGAAAACATTGACGACCTGTTCCAGATCGGCTGTATCGGCCTGATCAAAGCCATTGACAATTTCGATATAAAGCAGGAGGTAAAATTTTCCACTTATGCCGTGCCCATGATCATCGGCGAAGTGCGCCGATATCTGCGGGACAACAACGCCATACGAGTCAGCCGCTCCCTGCGTGACACCGCCTACAAGGCCATCTATGCCAAAGAGGCCATTATGAAAAAGCAGGAAAAGGAGCCCACACTGGAAGAAATATCCGCGGCCATCGACGTACCGGCGGAGGATATCGCCTTCGCCCTGGACGCCATACAGAGTCCGGTCTCCCTCTATGAGCCGGTGTACTCAGAGGGCGGCGACACTCTGTATATTATGGATCAGATCAGCGACAAAAAAAACAGGGAGAACAGCTGGGTGGAGCACCTCTCGCTGAAGGACGCCATGAAAAGCCTGCCGGAGCGCGAAAACCATATTATACGCCTCCGCTACTTCGAGGGAAAAACCCAGATGGAAGTGGCAGAGGAAATCCACATCTCACAGGCACAGGTCTCCCGCCTGGAAAAAAATGCGCTCAATACGATGAAAAACCATCTCATGTAGGAGACGCCTCCCCTCCGGAAACGGCAGAACCTCCGCTCTCCCCTCTCCGCACTTCATTGCGGTTTTCGGAGGGAAGCGGAGGCCCTGTTATCTATTTCAAACTCTCACCTCTTAGCATTGAATCAGTGCTCCGCGGCAAATTTCTCATAGGCCGCATTTGCATTTGAAATCATCTTGTCCCACTGGGTGGAAAGTTCCTCCACCTTCTTGGCCGGCGTCGATGCCAGGGCATATACGCCGTAGCAGTAATCGCCGTAATCAATATCGCTTATCATATCCACATAATCAGCTCTCTTGTGGTCTTCCTCCCGCATCATCATCAGAGTCTCGTCCACGGCGCGGTCATCTCTGAATTTGGGATAATAGTCCTCTTTGTACACGTCCTCCAGCGTGTAGCCCGGTGTCGGCTCTGTGTACAGATCATAGGCAAACGCGATTTTCTCCGCTGTCGCATCATCAAAGCAGGACGGCATCACAATAATGTTGTCAATCGGTATTGTCTTATTGGTCGCGTCCGGATTCTTCTCGTTGTACGGGAACATCACAAAGCCCCAGTCGTCTTTCATATTGGCAAAGGCGCTGATCTGATAGGCCTGTGCGGTCTGCATGGCGGCTTCGCCGTCTCTAAAAGCCGCTGTAAACCAATCCCACGCCACATTTGGATCCGGTTTCGGCATGATGTAGCCCTGGTCAATCAGACTCATTCCCCAGTTCATGGCATATCGGAACTCATCCGTTGTGATGGCATTGACATATTTGCCGTCCTCGTCGCGGCTGACAAAATTCGCATTGTTATTGGCTGCGCACATCGGCAGATAATCCTTGGAAAAACTGGCCATCGCATACTGATCGGTCTTGCCGTCCCCGTCGGTGTCCTTGGTCAGTTTCTTGCAGTACTCCTCAAACTTGGCCCAGGTCCACTCGCCGGACGCCTGCAGATCGTACGGCTCATCCTCCGGAATCCCCGCTTCCCTCAACATTCTCTTATTGAAGAAAATCCCGCTGCGCGGCTCGGCCTCCGTATTCATACCCCAGATGCCATTTCCGATACTCATACGCTCGATGACAGTCGGATTCCATTTCTCCTCTGTGAAATCAAACTCCGGCAGTCGGGACAGATCTTTCATCAGACCTTTCATCAGCGGCTCGGAAACACCCATCTCCTGGTGCAGATAAAATAACTGGCACGCCGGATTGTTTGCCATGGTTCCGTTCACATAGGTAGTCATCTGATCCTGATACGCATAGGCGGTCTCGCGCCTGATAGTGAAATTATAAGTGTCCATAATCTCCTTGCGGTACTTTTCCGTGTCCTTCTGGTAATCGGTCGTGGCATCTGTGTCGGCGGTATACCAGTCCCCGATCACGATCTCCATACCACCCAGATCATCAAAAGTTTTCTTCCCTGCGCCGGAAGAACTGTCCGTCAAAGTACCGTCTGACGAGACAGAGCCTGTTGAGGCGGCGCCAGACGCCGAATCCCCGCTGCTCCCGCTGCCGCTCTCACAGCCGGTCAGGGTTCCCACAGTCAATATCACAACCAGTCCCGTAGCAATCGTTTTTCTCATTCCTGTCTTCACACTAATCCCTCCATTCCGGAGCGCAGCGACGGAAGTACGAGCAAAAAGCAGCGTAGCTGTTTTTGCTCTGTACATCATACTATTTGTGGCGCTCCGACACAAATAGTTGTGCGAAAAATAGCTATCGAGCTATTTTTCACACTAATCCCTCCTTATTAAGCCACACGCTTTGTTACTATCTATATTATACTGCGCCCGTGCAATGACGATATGACCTTTTTGTATGAATGATATGACTATTTTGTTACTTTTTTATTACTCCCCTTCCCACCGGACGTCAAAAAAGCCGACGGTGAAATAAAACCGTCGGCTTTTTTTGTATGCTGTACCCTCACAAAAAACAGTACCCTTGAGTGTCAATGAAATTTTTACGGCAGATATTTTTTCAGTGTGGCGCGAATGGCTCCCGGCCCTGCCGCCAGCTCGGCAAACATGCCCTCCACCTTTTCACCGAGACCTGCTTCGTACAGATTCACGGCGAAGATAGAACTGTCCGAGAGAAGGGGTTCCAGCGCCCCGTGCACATCTCCGGTATGGCCGAGGGCAATCCCCTGCACATGGGCCCTGCACTCCGCAAGGCGCGGATCCGGACTCTGCTCAAATGGTTTTCCCTCGTCGTCCACACCCATCAGATAGCGGCACCAGCCCGCCAACACCAGGGGAACGAGCGTCAGATCCTTCGGATCCAGCCCCGCCTGCGCCTGATAAGCTTTGATAGTCTCCCCAAACCGAATCGGCAGCTTCTGGGAGGTGTCGCAGGCAATCCGCTGCGGCGTGTCCGGCATAAACGGATTCGGCAGACGGAGTTTCAGCACGGCGTCTGCAAATTCCCTCGGATCGATCACACCCGGATTGACTACAACCGTCATTCCCTCCCGGTAGCACATGGTCTCAATCAGCGCGCTGAGTTCCCTGTCCTCCATCTCGTCGTGGATCGAAGTATATCCGAGCATACAGCCATAGACAGCCAATGCCGTGTGCAGTGGGTTCAGACAGGTGCAGACCTTCATCTTCTCCACCTTGTCCACCGTCTCACGGTCCGTAAATAAAATACCGGCTTTCTCTAACGGCGGGCGCCCGTTCGGGAAATCGTCCTCTATCACGAGATACCCCGTCTCCTCAGAATTGACAAAGGGCGCGGTATAGGTGTTGCGGCTCGTGACAATCAGCTCCGTGTCCTCAAAGCCGTCCTGCACAAGCATCTCCTTTACTTTGCCGTCCGGCCGCGGCGTGATCTTGTCAATCATCGACCACGGGAAGGACACCTTTTCCTGCATATAGCGGGCAAAGTCTTCCTCCACCCGTCCGGCCGCTCTCCAGGCGTCCACAAACGCCATGACGCCGGCCTTCAGTTTGTCCCCGTTGTGGGAGCAGTTATCCATGCTCGCCAGGGCAAGCGGCGCGCCTCCCTTTTTGAAACGGCTGTAGCACAGAGAGGCGATGCGTCCCATCAGGTGGCTCTGCGCGCCCGGCCCGGCCGTCATTCCCTCCTCTACGCCGGGGAGTTTCTCTCCCTTTCCATTTACCAGTGAATACCCCTTTTCCGTGATGGTGAAGCTCACCATCTGCAGAGACGGGTTCTCAAATATTTCTGTCAGACGGGCATAGTCGTCCGGAAACGACGGATCCGCCACCAGAGATTCCACTACGCTTCCTACGACAATCTTTTCAATTGTGCCGTCTGCCTTCAGGACGACGGAAAGACTCAGCCCGTCATATGGCTGGTAGGCTTTGGTTATAATCTCATGGTCAAAACTCTCCGCCACAACGACGCCCTTGCCATAACTTCCGCTGTCCAGAATCTCCTGCAGTTTTGCCGCCGGAAAAGCCCGGAAGATATTACCCGCGCCGAAGTGCACCCAGGCCGGTTCCTCTTTTGTGGCCTTCTTCACAGCCTCCCTGTCATAGGACGGCAGTTGATAGCCCTTCTTTTCCCACTCCGGGGAAACCGTTTTCTGCAAATCCAATAATTTCATGATTTCCTCCCTGTCATTCTACTTGTTTTTCTGTATTGCTTCCCACAGGCCGTTCAGATAGGCCACGCCGAGCGCCCGGTCGTATAATCCGTAGCCCGGTCTCGCCTGCTCGTCCCATATCATGCGCCCGTGATCCGGACGGATACAGCCGTCAAAGCCGGTCTCAATCAGCGCTTTGACAATCTCATACATGTCAAAATCCCCGTCGGCCGACAGGTGGGACACCTCGTGGAATAAGTCGTCGTTTTCGTATTTGATATTGCGAAGATGCGCAAAATGGATACGCTCGGCAATCTTCGGATTCCGTATAATCGCCGGCAGATTGTTGTTTAAGTTGCTGCCCAGTGAGCCGGTACAGAGGGTAAACCCGTTATAAATGCTCGGATTCATCGCCGCGATCTTCAGCAGATCCTCCTCGCATGTCACGATGCGCGGCAGACCGAATACGTCCCAGGCCGGATCGTCCGGGTGAACCGCCATCTTGATCTTGTATTTCTCGCAGGTGGGAATGATCCCGTCCAGAAAATATTTATAATTCTCCCTCAGTTTGTCGGCGTCCACATCTTTGTATTTTTCAAAGAGCTCCATGATCTCGTCCCGACGGTTCGGCTCCCAGCCCGGCATCACAAAACCGCCGCTGGCCTTCTCAATCCTCTCAAACATCTCGCCGGCATCGATTCCGTCAATGACCGATGCGTCATAGGCAAGAGCGGTGGAGCCGTCCCGAAGCGGCATGGCGAGGTCTGTCCTCGTCCAGTCGAATACCGGCATGAAATTGTAGCATACCAGGTGAATGTCCGCTTTTCCCACTGCCTCCAGTGATTTGCAATAGTTTTCAATCAGTCTGTCTCTGGTCGGGAGACCGATTTTGATGTCCTCGTGGACATTGATGCTCTCCACGCCCACTAGCTTCAGTCCCGCAGCCTCTACCTCCTGCTTGCGCTTCATGACTTCCTCATACGTCCACGGCTCTCCGGCCGGAATATCATGCAGGGCGGTGATCACGCCTGTCACGCCGGGTATCTGGCGGATCTGCTGAAGCGTCACGCTGTCGTTGCCCTCGCCGTACCATCTCAGTGTCATATCCATACTGTTTTCCTCCATTCTGCCGTCATTGCGACATTCTTCTACTCATAAATTTTTCTTCCCTTTTCATCCGGTATACCGCACTTCCGGTAAAAATATGTATTGATGCGGTCGCGCCACTCCCTGGCGTTGGCAAGCTGTCTCTCCAGCCGCTCCTTCACCCGTCCGTAGACGTCCGGAGCGAGTTTCGGGGCAAGCTGCCGCCATGTCTCCGCCATAGCCTCTACTTCCTCCACTCCCTCGAAGTGAGTGTCATATATGTGCTGGATCAGCGTCTTACCGCTCCTCAATTTCTCATTATACCTCACATAGTGGAAAAAGAGAAGAAGTTCTTCCGGACATTTTGTCCGGTCGGCATACACGCTTCTCCACGGCTCGTTGTACTGGTCGGTGTAACCGGTTCCCGCCGGCGTTCTGTCTACGCCCAGCCCGCGCCAGTCCGCCCGGTGATAGGTTCCCCACCGATCGTACTCATAGCCGTCCACGTCCGGGCCGTAATGGTAATGGGGCGTGACCATCCAGCCGATGCCAAGGGGCGAGGTATACTTCTCATAAGTGCTCCAGGAGCCCATGAGCATCTGCGTCACCGTATCCTCAACCTCCCCTCCCAGCGTCAGCGCCGTCCACTCTCTGGCGATGCTCTCCGAGGATTGGGACGGATTCATGGCGAGCCGTCCATAGCCATATGTATTGGCCGCCGCCAGATCATTTCCCGTCCAGTTGTAATCGTCCCCTGTGTTGATGACTGCCGCCATTCCGCACAGCTTCTGTCCGTAGAGTTCCCCATTCACAATGCGACGCACCGTGGAGCCCTCTCCGGCTGCACAGGTGTCAAAATCCAGTATTTCACGCCACATGGGAAGCAGGTAACACAGGTCAATCTGCTGTCCGGTATACTCCTGGGCGATTTCCACCTCTAAGATCATATTGGTCTTTTTCAATCCGCCAAACAGCGGCGACACCGGTTCCCTCACCTGAAAATCCATGGGGCCGTTCTTTATCTGCAGGATCACATTGTCGTCAAAACAGCCGTCCAGCCCGATAAAATTGTCATAGGCAGCCCTTGCCCTGTCCGTCTTTTTGTCCCGCCAGTCCTGACCGCAGTTATAGACAAAGCACCGCCATATGACAATGCCACCATAGGGCGCCAGCGCCCGCGCCAGCATATTGGCCCCGTCCGCATGAGTCCTGTCATAAGTAAAGGGGCCCGGACGGCCTTCGGAATCCGCTTTTACGAGGAAACCGCCAAATTCCGGTATCACCTCGTATATATGCGCAGCCGTCTCCTTCCACCACTGCGCCACCTCCGGATTCAGCGGATCGCAGTTGTCAAATCCCGCCAGCTCCATCGGCGCCGCGAAATTTACGCTTGTGTACAGGCGGATTCCATAGCGCCCGAACAGATCCGCGTATTCCTTCACCTGTTCCAGATATGTATCGGTTATCAGATACGTCTCCCTCTGATGGACATTGACGTTGTTGATTACGACGGCATTGATTCCAATGGACGCCATCAGTCGGGCGTACTGCTCTGTCCGCTCGTCACAGAGGATCTCATAATCCCTGTAAAAGAAAGAGTTTCCCGAATATCCCCTCTCGATGCTTCCGTCCATATTGTCCCAGTGGTTCATGATCCGCAGGGGCATCTCCGGCCCGTTCACAAGGGGCAGGCTTGCCAGATGTCCGGTTCTCACCAGCCGCAGAAACTCAAATACGCCATACAGCACGCCGCTCTCCGACTGTCCGGTAATCCTGTAACCGTCGCCCTCTCTGCATATCTCATAGCTGTCCGCTCCGGAGAGGGCGGCGTCCAGGCGTAGCGAGACACACTCTCTCCCGCCCTCCGGCGTCACCTCCACAACAGCGCCCGTCATCGCTTCCATGGCAAGGCAGTATTCCTCCACCGCACTTTTTACCACCCGCCCGTCACACAGCACAGAGAGTGTGGAAAAAGCCTTTTCCTTACATTCAATCGGCTGATAATCCAGCCAGCACTTGCTAAAATCCATGTCTTCCTCATTTCCCGACAGTCCCCCTCCGGTCGGAGGGGTTCTGTCACTTCTCACATAATTGTCCGCTACTCCGGTATGATCTTTTCGCTGTCAAAGTGCACGGCTATCCTCTCCGGCGTCTGCCCTGTCAGCGCAATGCTGCGGGCGTCCGGCTGGGAAGTCCCCACATAGACCTCGTACTCGCCGGCTTCCACCACCCGGATTCCCTCCTCATTGTAGAGGCCGAAATCTGCTTCGGAGAGGGAAAGTATCAGCGTCTTTTTCTCACCCGGCTTCAGAGAGGCTTTTTTCAATGCTTTCAACTGCCAGTTCGGCGCATCCTCACGGCAGGCCCGCACATACACCTGTACGGTTTCAGCTCCGACCATATCCCCTCTGTTCTCCAGTTCCGTCTGTATCGTAAAATTCTGTCCTGTCCTCTCCATGGAGACAGAGCCGCAGACGATATCGGTATAGCTGAGGCCATAGCCAAATGGATACAGCGCCTCCCGCTTCATATAGCGGTATGTCCGGTTCTTCATGGAATAATCGGTAAACTCCGGCAGTTCCTCCGTCGTGCGGTAAAACGTCACCGGAAGTTTGCCCTCCGGCGAATAGTCGCCAAAGAGGATTTCCGCAATGGCCATACCACCTCTGGCGCCCGGATACCACCCCTGGAGAATGGCCGGAATGTGTTCGTCTGCATAGTTGACCGCCAGGGCGCTTCCGGACAGAAGAACTAAAACGACCGGCTTGCCGGACTCTGCCAGAACCTTTAATATATCCTCCTGGAGTCCCGGAAGATTCAAATCCGGCTTGTCGCCGCTGGCAAACTCGTTGCCCTCGTCGCCTTCCTCTCCCTCCAGACTGGCGTCCAGTCCCATGCAGGCAATAATTACATCGGACGCCTCGGCCACCGCGCGCACCTCGGCTATCCGGTCGTTTCCGGCAGACAATCCCTGGATCCTGTCTCTGCACAGATGGCATCCCTCGGAAAAGAGAACCCTTACTTCATCACCTACATAGCGCTGGATTCCCTCCAGTACGGTTATGTACTCGGAAGCCGTTCCCTCATAGTTACCCACCAGGGCTTTCCGGTTATTGCCGTTCGGCCCGATGACGCCGATGGTGTGAAGTTCTTTCCGGTTCAGCGGAAGAAGTCCGTCCTCATTTTTCAGAAGAACCACGCTCTTGCGCGCCGCCTCCTCGTTGATCTGCCGGTGTTTTTCACAGTCCACCACCTCATAGGGGATCGTGTTATAGGAAACCTTTTCCGGCGCGTCAAACAGTCCCAGTTTCATACGCGTTGTCATAAGACGCGTCACGGCCCGCTCAATGGTCTCCTCGTTTACGAGCCCCTGCTCCACTGCCTTCAGAAGATTGCCATAGATATTGCCGCAGTTCAGATCGCAACCCCGATTCATAGCCAGCGCCACACTCTCCACGGCATTGGCCGTCACCATGTGGAATTCATGGAAATCTTTAATGGCCCAGCAGTCCGAGGTCACATGTCCCTGGAATCCCCATTCCCCGCGTAGGATATCCTCCAGCAGGCGCTTGCTCCCGCAGCAGGGTTCTCCGTTGGTTCG
This sequence comes from uncultured Lachnospiraceae bacterium, assembly GCA_947629865.1. Taxonomy (GTDB): domain Bacteria; phylum Bacillota; class Clostridia; order Lachnospirales; family Lachnospiraceae; genus Eubacterium_F. The sequence continues at coordinate 68,540 of CANRFJ010000008.1, forward strand.
GTTATAGGCTCCCATCACCACTTCCACCCCGGCTTCCTCTACGCAGGCCTTAAATGCCGGCAGGTACGTCTCTCTCATATCCTGCTCCGTGGCCTCGGCGTTAAAACTGTGACGGAGATCCTCCGGCCCCGAATGTACGGCAAAGTGTTTGGCACAGGCAGCCGCCTTCATATATTTTCCGTCTTTTCCCTGCAGGCCCTCGATAAAACGCACTCCCAGACGCGATGTGAGATACGGATCCTCTCCGAAGGTCTCATGCCCCCGGCCCCAGCGCGGATCGCGGAAAATATTCACGTTCGGAGACCAGAAGGTCAGTCCCTTATAGATGTCATAATCACCATACTTCTGCTGTGCGTTGAACTTGGCTCTGCCCTCGTCTGCAATCACTCCGGCTACCCTCTCCAGAAAATCCTCGTCAAAGGTTGCCGCCAGACCAATTGCCTGCGGAAAGACAGTGGCCACTCCGGCTCTCGCCACACCGTGCAGTGCTTCATTCCAGTAATTGTATGCCTTCACCCCGAGCCGCTCGATAGCCGGAGCGCCGTGAAGTGTCTGATATACTTTTTCTTCCAGAGTCATTCGCGAGGCCAGATCCGCCGCCCGCTCCTCAAAAGACAAATTCTCATCCAGATATGCTTCCATCTCGCTCTCCTTGTCATCAATCTCTTATACTAAGGAAAGGGCTGTGCAAAACAAACATTTCGCTCATTCTGAACAGCCCCTGTCAAGTTCCTCTTTTCTCTAAATCCTTATTCTTTTAGAAATCATGAATGTTCTTTCGCAAACTTCTCGTAGTTTGCATTTACCGTCGCGATCTTGCTGTCCCACTGAGTGGAAAGCTCCTCAATCTTCTTGGCCGGCGTCGCTGCCAGTGCATATACGCCATAGCAGAAGTCACCGTAGTCAATATCGCTTACCATCGGCAGATAAGAGGTCTGCTTATGTTTTTCCTCTCTCATCATTACCAGAGTCTCATCTACAGCGCGGTCATCACGGAACTGCGGATAATACGGCTCTTTGTATACATCCTCCAGCGTGTAACCCGGCGTGGGCTCTGTGTAAAGGTCATAGGCAAATGCAATCTTCTCAGCTGTCGCATCATCAAAACAGCTCGGCATTACTACAATGTTGTCGTTCGGTGTCGTCTTGTTGGTCGCACCCTCGTTCTTCTCATTGTACGGGAACATTACAAAGCCCCAATCGTCCTGCATGTCAGCGAAGGCAGAAATCTCATAAACCTCTGCGGTCTGCATAGCGGACTCACCGTCACGGAAAGCAGCTTTATACCAATCCCATGCCACATTCGGATCCGGTTTCGGCTGAATGTAACCCTGTTCAATCAAGCCAACGCCCCAGTTCATCGCATACTTGAACTCGTCGGTAGTAATGGCATTGACATACTTGCCGTCCTCATCACGGCTGATAAAGGTTGCGTTGTTGTTAGCGGCACACATCGGCAGATAATACTTGGAGAAACTTGCCATTGCATACTGGTCGATCTTTCCATCGCCATCCGTATCTTTGGTCAGCTTCTTGCAGTACTCCTCGAATTTAGACCAGGTCCACTCACCGGACGCCTGTAAGTCATAGGGCTCATCCTCCGGAATACCTGCTTCCTTCAACATTCTCTTGTTGAAGAAAACACCGCCGCGGGGCTCGGCCTCAGGGCTCATACCCCAGATACCGCTTCCGATGCTCATAAGCTCCGTAACCGTCGGATTCCATTTCTCCTCTGTGAAATCCAGTTCGGGCAGTTTGGAAAGGTCTTTCATCAGGCCCTGCATAAGCGGCTCGGAAACCATCTCCTGATACAGATAGAACAACTGACACTGCGGGTTGTTCGCCATAACGCCGTTTACATAATTGGTCTGCTGGTCTGTATAGGAATAAACGTTATCACGTTTAATGTTGAAATGATAGGTGTCCATGATTTCCTTGCGGTACTTCTCCGTATCCTTCTGATAATCGGTCTTGGCCTCTGTATCAGCGGTATACCAGTCGCCAATCAGTATATCCATACCTCCCAGATCATCAAAAGTCTTCTTCTCTGTACCGGAAGACTTACCTGTCGTAGCAGAACCGCTTGCAGAATCTCCGCCGCTGCTACTGCTGCTGCCGCCGCAGCCAGTCATGGTTCCCACGGCCATTATCACGACCAAACCCATAGCAACCATTTTTTTCATGCTTGCTCTCATTTTCATTCCTCCTTATAAATTTTTTATATCATCTGCTGCGGTTTGCCTCCGCAGCAGATAATAATCACAACATTTTTTTCATTATAACACGTCTGTGTCATAATGATATGACTTTTCTGTAACATTTTTATTACATCTTAATACCCGTCTGGCTCAAGCTCTCTACAAATCCCTTCTGGGCAAAAAGATACACGATTATCAGCGGTATAATGACGAGAAGCGTACCCGTTCCAATCATAGCAGAGGAATAGGCCGTCGTCGCCTTCTCAATACCCTGCGTCGCCTTCAGCCAGCCATTCAGCACCTCCGACAGACGGGCCAGTTTGTTGGAGAGAATGGCAAAGTCATAAGAAAGGAACATTCCCGAATAAAAACTGTCTGTCCACTGCCACACGAAGGAGAACAGGAAACAGGAAGTAATCATCGGCTTTGCGTCCGGAAGCATGATGCGGACAAAGGTCATGAACTTGCCGCAGCCGTCCACATAGGCCGCCTCCTCTAACTCCTTCGGAATCCCGCGGAAGAACTGGCGCAGCATATAAATATACAGACCATTTTTCAGTCCCATACAGCCCAGACACATCAAAGCGTACGGCGCAAAGGAATTCAGCAGGTTCAAAGGTTCTCCCGTTATTGCCTTAAACAGGCCGAATATATCAAAGTACCGGAAATTCAGGTACAGGGAGGACTGGATTGTCGATGGCGGAATTACAATCACCAGGATTACAAATCCAAACCACAGCCCCTTAAACGGGAACTTATATCTGGCAAATCCATATCCTACCAGCGTACAGGAAATAATCTGGAGCACGCTGACTAACAGCGAGATCAACAGGGTATTCCCCAGCGCCTGCCAGTACTGCATCAGCTCACTGGCAATCTTATAGTTGCCTGTCGTAAAGTGACGCGGAATTACATTGATGGTGGAGTCGTATAAATCTCTCTCCTCCATGAAACTCAGCGAAATCTTGTTTAACAATGGCTGCAAAATCAGGAAACACAATCCAAACAGCAACACAAAGCGCACAATCTTGTATGCAACGTTGAAAGATGTCTTTCTGAGCAGATAACCGTTGGACTTCCGATTACGTTCCCTGAAGGCTTTAAATTTTTCCATCTTACTCATAATAGTATACCCTCCTAGAAATAATCAACGAAACAATTCCCAACGCCGCGATCACACACAGGAAATATATCCATGCCATTGCGGAACCTGTTCCATATTGCAGTTTCTCTCCTACCTCACTATTGATTTTCACCATGACTTCATTGTCCGTCTTCAGGAAGAAGTCGATAACGGTGTAGACAATGTTTACCAGTATCATGGAGCTCACCATCGGCAGCGTAATCTTCCAGAAGCTCTCCCATGCGGTACAGCCCTCAATCTTGGCCGCCTCAAACATACTCGGAGAGATCGTCTGCAGGGCAGACAGGAAGATGATAATCTGGATACCGGAAGCAATCGCGATGTCGTATACGCTGTTGATGATGTCAAATACATACTGGAACATCGTGGACATCGGACTGGAATCCGAAGTGACAAGAATCTTCTCCAGCACACCGGTTATACTGGCGTCCTGGGAAGTACTGTCGATAACCTCCTGCATATCCTTCAACAACTGGTTATTGCTCTCAAGACCGATGATGACACCGGAGGAGAGGATAACCGGCAGGAAGAATATCGCGCGGACTGCTCCTCTACCCTTAAAATTCTGATTCAGAAGCAGTGCAATAAAGAAACTGAATATCAGGGTAGCCGGTACATTGGTTGCCATTCTAGCCAGCTCGCCCAGCAGCGCCGGAACGAACTCGGCGTCTACCTTGAAGGCATAGTAGTAATTTTCAATTCCCTTCCATGTCATGGAAAGGCCGCCCTCTAACTCCACTGTGCTGAAACTCATCTGCAGAGACTGTATCAGAGGAATTACCAGAAACATGATAAAACCAATGATGAACGGGCAAATAAACAGGTAGCCGGCAACCGCATTCTTAAATGCCAGTGTCTTTTTCTTTTTCCTACGAGCCATTTACTCCGCACCTCCCTTCATTGTTACGAAGTCTCTCTGAGGAACTGTGGTTCCCTCGTAGTCATAATCTTCATAGTTATAGTTGACAAGAACGCTCTTGCCGTTTTCATATGTGGTCTTATAAACGCCCGGAGCCACTTTCTCATGTCCGGTAATGTACTGGTTGTAAGTATCTCCCAGTTTTTCCTGGAACTTGTTGTAGAGGTCTACGGTGTCCTCTTTCCACTGGTCAAAGTTACATGCATAATATCTGGTATATTTACCATCCTGCAATTCACTCGTCGGCTCATAAATATAGGTGAAGTATAACCCCGCTCCCGTCTCCGCAGACTTGAGGATCATATCCTCCCTGTCCTCAGAGAGATTTATGGCTGAACCGGAGTAATCCACTAATCCGTGAAGGGCCATCTGATAAAATGGAACCAGTTCATCTACAATATTGACGGAGCGGCAGTCAATGTTCATATCGGTGATGTAGTCCGCATACGGAACCGCATACTGATTTCCCTCGGTAATCATTATCCTGCTTCCGCCCTCTTTTAAGGATTTCAGCTTCTCAACCTGCATATTCAGTGATTTCTCACGGGAAACCCTGTCCTTTGGATTGTAATCGCCGGCCAGTTTGTTGCCGATGTCCTCAAGACCGATATTCTTCGTCCCGTAATCGGCTACTTTCTCCGCATAACTGCTGATATTATCCATGGAATACTGCGGTTTTACAAGATAATAGGTATCGTTGTTCTGATAGTCCACAATATCCTCGTTGGCCTGATAGGTAACAGGATCGCGGTTATATAACTCGCACAGTTCGCGGCTGCAGAATTTCGCCGCGTTTCTGTTGGCGCCAAAGCCGTCGAACATCTTGTCCTTGTAGACAAAGGTAAAGGTACCGTTCAGGAACAGATCCAGTCCGTCGGTCTGTTCTGCATAAGCCGTCAAATCCTTGAGGTCTGAAGCGCTTCCCAGACGGCCCACCGTCTTTACCTTGGCCGCCGACGTCTGCTTAACACCGGTATTGAACCAACCGGTATATCTGCCGTTCAGATTCTGGATACCCGCGTCTTTCAGCGTTTTCAGAATCGTCTTTGCCTGTTCGTAGGATGTCAGTGACTGGGAGCGGACAACCGGATAACCGAGAATGTGCTCCGTGTCGTCTACGGCGCCAATCATCTCCACCGCCATCGGGACACTGCTGTCCTCTCTCCGTGTCATCTCCGGATTCTTTTTCATCAGATAAGCGCGGTACAACTCCGCCAGTTTTACATAATCGGTCTCCTTGCTGAAGATATATCTCTGTGTCAGCGTCTCGTCCGGAAGACCGTCTTCATACACGCGGACAGTGGTGTCCGACTTAGTCGATACGTCCATGTTCTCGCCGTGTACCATCTGATAGGCAAAAGTCACATAATTGTATCCGTTGTTCTTACCGGAGATATCCGACTCCACTGTGGCGTAGGAGCTTCCCTCCTCGCCGACGCACAGAACAGAACTCTGCGTGGTCTCATTGGCAACTGCAAATACCGGGAACGTCGCTTTTGTCTCGTCTACGATCACGCTTCGGTTCATGCCGTAGTCCCAGCCGTAGACATTGCTCTGATATGTCTGCTGTCCGGTCTTGCCATTGTTGAAGCGGATAAGTCCGCCGGTTCCTTCCGGCACCAGCATATATCCCTTCTCCGATGTGTTGCCGGCTGACATGTAGGGCAGCACCTGCAGTTTTACAATCGGATAATCTGTATTATAACTGATCTCGCTCATCGGCACCTTGACAACCATCTGGTCATCTTCAAGAATATAGTGCACCGATATGTCGAATACCGGTTTTCCCTCGTTACGGGAAACCTTGTAGCCTTTCATGTCTGCGATCCGGTCGTCGTCTGTATAGCCCGCCTCTACAAAATATTTTTCACAGCTCTGCAGACGGGTATCGGTTATTCCGTCCTTCAGATAATAGATGGGCTCATCCTTCAGATCCGGGAACAGGGCCTCTGCTGCTGCCAGCATCTCCGCGTCGTCGTCATCGGCGTCCTCACCTGTCAGATCTTCATAATTATAGTAATCATAGTAGCGCTTGATAGCAGACTGGGCCGAACTGCTCATCTTGTCCATATACTGCTTCATTCTGCTCTCTTTGATGGCAATCGGACACGCGTAGGTCTTCTCGAAATCACCCACGGAATAGTGGACGATTACTTCTGTGTCGCTGGCTTTTTCAATCTGGTAATTGCCGTTCACAATACAGGAGGCATAGTTATCGATCGACGTCTCCGTATTGGTGTTGTTGGAGTAGGTCAGCGCCAGGGTAGCGTGAAGGATATCCGCATACTGCCCGGTTGCATTGCCGTACTTGGCGATATCATCAGCGGACGGATTGGACGTGTAAGTTTTGCCCGTATTCTTATCCAGAATCGTCGCCTGGGTGGAAGAACCGCTTACCGTCAGACTCAGTGAATCATTTTCAATCGTCACATCTCCACTGTTATCGTATTCATAGGTCTTCATCTCGGCGCTTCCGGTATCGTCTCCGCTGCAGGCCGATAAGGCGAAGCAACAAAGCACTGCAATCAGGAGCAAATACAATTTATTTTTCATTCTGATATTTCCTCCTTTCATCAATAGAATCGGAAGACGGTCTCTTTATATATCGAGTAGAAATATGAAACACCGTCACTGATCAGACTGAAGAAGAGTACCACAAGGAATATGATAACCAACATGCCGACCGCCGTAAAGATGAGGGACAAAAATGCCTTTCCCAAAAGGAAATCGTGAATCATCATTACGGAGGCAACTACCAGCAGTCCGCACCATATCATGGAGAAATATCCAAAGTAGGTATAAAACGCACCCTCCTCCTCGGTTACAAAGTTACTTAAAATAATCAACGGAATCTGAATCAGCACATAGGGAGTCATGGCATATGCCGTACCCATCCAGATATCCTTCAAGGTACCCTTTCCATCAAACAGCGTTGTCAGACACCAGTTGGCCACACAGTATACAACAAAGGGAACCAGGAAGGTGGCTACTTCCAGAATCATGTTCACCTCGTCCCAGTTGACTGGGGAAAAGATAAAACTGGTAAAACCAAGTTTTATCAGATTTGTCAGGAGAACCAGAATCACAATCGTGTTGGCTGCCGCTATGGAACCGCGTTTCTCATGAGTCAGATCCCAGAAGCCGTCGAAGGGGCGGACGCAGCAGTGAAGTGCGTAGCGCATACTCTTGCGGTAACGGATCCAGGCCTCCTTGTTACACAGTCTCTCTTTTATCTTCATCCTTTCTCAACCTCCCTTCTGGCTCTCTTGACGAAGCCAATACCGAAGCAAAGAAGAACAATTATTACCAGAAGCGCAATGATAATGCCAATATTATCTTCAAACCATTCCTTTCGGTATAACTGGTATGCTTTTGAATAGTTTTTGGTATCCAGTTTCAACTCGAAATAATCCATTGCCTGTCTGTAATGCTTCTGGCGGAGAAGCGCACGGCCAATGCCGATGTAGGCCTGGTCATAGTTTCCGTTTAATTTGAGGACTCTCCTCCATGTATCCGCCGATTTGTCGTACTCGCCCTGCTTGTAATAGGACAGGCCCTCGTTAATCAGCTTGCCGTACTCCGTCAGGGTAAACTGGGTAATCGTACCGAGATTCTGGTCAACTACCAGCAGGGAGTCCTGCAAATCCTCAATGGCCGACGGGTTCATAAAGAAGCCCGCTTTGTATCCGTGCCCGCCAAAGGCATACAGCATGTTGCCCTGGAAATCATAGGCGAAAACACGTCCCTTTGTCCTGTCAAGCGCATAGTAAACGTCATTGTCAAGACATGCAATATCGCAGAACTTCGACGGCCCCTTCAGTTCTCCGCCGTCTGTATAGCGGAGGTCTCCATAGGGATCGGTATAACCGTTCCGAACCAGAATATCCGTACCCTTTACATTCAGCTTACGGATTGGGCTCGCCGCCTCTACCTCGCCCTCAAAGACGCTGATTGTCGCATATATGAAGCCCTCTGAGTCCAGACAGAGATTGGAATACTCCGTCGGAACGAACTGAACCATCTGTTCTCTCTGTTCCTTGGTAGCAACCAGCTTCCACAGATATGTGAGGAAGTCATAGGTTACTTCACTGGCTCCCACATAGCCGGTAAATGCTCCCTGGGAGTCAAATTCCATAAAGCCTTTGTTTACGTTTTTTACCTGGGCAAAAATACGCTTTGAATTGTCCACTACGATCTTCTCCGGAAGGAAGGACTCCTGCTCATAGGTCTGATCGTCCGGACGGCCAATGGTTTTTACCAGCTTTCTGCTGCTGTCCAGATGAACAATTTTGTCATTGCCGGTATCGGCAATATATACCTCGCCTTCTTTTGTCACATAACAGTCCTCTGGCGTCTTTAATTTCACTTTATTGCCCTGCTGGTCTGTGTATTCGGAAATCTCATCTACATATTTGAATGTGTCGTTCTGATATGTAAAATGAACGATCCGGTTATTGCCAGTATCCACCACATAAGTCTCCGTGCCTGTCACATAGAGGCCCTGCGGATCTTTGAAATTGCCGCATGGATAATCGGAGCCTGTGATCGTGCGCGTCACAGAATATGCATCCGGCGATTCTCTGTCCATGCCCCAGCAATCATAGGTATATGTGTAATGATTGCCGTCGGTGCTGTTTGCCAGAGATTCCACGCTGCCTGCAAGGAGGGATACAACGAGCAACAACGCAAATACAGAAGTAAATCGCTTGAATAATCTCATTTCCTTTCCTCCTTTACTATTCTTTAATACCAGAACTTGCCATGGTCTCCAGAATATTACTCTCTGCCAGAACGAATATGATGATTGGTACCATCATGACAATCATGGTGGCCGCCGAGCCGACGCCGGCACGCGATACACCACCCTGCATAATCTGCTGGAGCGCATATGGAAGCATCTTGTATTCCTCGGAATAAATATAAACCTGACCTTTCTGGTTCCACAGATTCTGTACCGAGAAAATGGTTACTGTCAGCCATGCCGGCTTAACGTTCGGCATTACAATCTGGAGAAATATCCTTCCCTCTTTTGCACCGTCGATCTTCGCCGCCTCAAGCAGCGCATCCGGTATCTGCTCCATAAACTGCTTCATCAGGAACAGTCCCATCGGCAGCGCCATGCCCGGCACAATCAGCGCCAGATAGGTATCTACCCAGCCGAGGCCCGTCAGCACCAGATACGTCGGTATCATCAGCACATAGGCATTGAACATGATGGCTGCCTGAATGGTCTTAAATATGGTACGGCTTCCGGGAAAAGTATATTTTGCCAGCACATAGGCTGCCATGGAGCCGATAATCAGGTGTCCGCCCGTACCCACCACGGTGACGAGCACTGTGTTGAATACATAACGGGTGAACGGCACATAGGAGCTGGACATTACTACCAGCAAATCCTGAAAGTTGTTAAACGTAGGATTTTTTACAAAAAATCTCGGCGGATAAAGATAAATCTCATCCAGTGGTTTAAATGCACTACTAATCGAATATACAAGCGGCATAACAAAGAACAGGCCGAACAGGATAAGCAGTATGTAGATACAGATATCACCACCAAGAGAACGATTTGGTTTTCTCTTTTTAATTTTAATGAATTTCATCGTGACATACCTCCTATCAAGTTCCTACTTTGCTCAGCGCTGCCTGTATCGCCTTGTTCAACAAGAGCATAACCACAAACAATACAGTTGCGATTGCCGAGGCGTACCCCATCTCAAAACGGGTGGTACCATAGTCGATCAGATGGGTGACTACCGTTCGGGCCGCATAGTCCGTACTTGGGAAGCCGCACAGCGCCATGGTGACGTCGGCGACGCCGAAGGACTGTGTGATTGCCATAACGGCGCCGAACAGGAGCATCGGCTTCATGTTGGGCAGGGTGATGTACCACAGCTCCTGCCAGCGGTTTTTCACACCGTCCACATAGCCGGCCTCAAACTGCGAGGCGTCGATACCGGTAAGACCTGCGACGAAGGACAGGAAGCCCTGGCCGAGACTCATCCAGAGGACGATGATTATGACCACATTCATCATGTAATTGGTATCGGTGAGCCACAAGACAGGCTCGCTGATAATACCAAATTTGATTAAAAACGAGTTTACATAGCCGTATGCGTCTCCACTGAACAGAATAGACCATACCAGATAGGCCTGGCCGGAAATGGTCGGCGCATAGAACACCAGCACGGCAAAGGCACGTATATACCGCGGCAGCTCGTTGATGAACCAGGCGAACAAAAACGCCATGATATATCCCAACGGGCCGGTAATGGCCGCCAGCAGGAAGGTGTTCTTTACGGCAATAAGGAAAATGTCATCTGCCAACAGCAGATTGATGTAATTTTCCAGGCCCACAAACTTTGCCGGCTCCAACACATTGAAGTAAGTAAAACTGTAAAATACCGACATCGCTACGGGCAAAATGTAAAATGCAGTAAATACAATCATGTAAGGAAGCAGAAACAGGTAGCACGTCTTGGACATCTTTGCCTTTTTCCATGCAATTTTGGCATTCCGCTTCTTAATCTGCAAATATTTTCCCAGAAATTCCATGTTTCCTCTCCTCTCTTTATTCTAGTTTTCCCTGCGCCTGCGAAACGCTTTCTGTCGTGTCCTCATCCTCCGCTTCCTCCGGCAGGGTTGGAAGCCCAAACTCTTTCCGCTTGTTCGTCAGCTCCTCGTCGATAGTCCGCTTGTAGTCCAGGATGGTCTCGCGCGGATCCTCGTTGTTGTTCATGACGTTGCGGATCGCATTGGTTATGTGGCGGGAAGCGTAATATCCGCCGGCAACCTCCGGCAGGCCGAACGCCTCTTTCCACTGCTCTTTCAGTGCACTGGATTCCTTCCTGCTCCAGGAGAGCGTGTCAAAGGTCACGCGGTTGGCCGTTGCGTAACGGGCCGAAGCGCCCATGACCGCCTCCAGCTCGCTGGCGAACTTGGCCTGAACCTCTGAACTTGCCCACCACTTCAGGAATTCCCAACTCTTGTCTTTCTTGTTGCGCTGCTCGGCGCCGCGGAGCATCATCGCACAGGTGCCCCAGGACTGCGTCGCACGGTTTAACGTCCCGTCTTCCTGCTTTACGCCCGGAAGCAGTCCGAAATCCCAGAGACCTTTGATCTCCGGCGCGAATACGGCCAGCGTATTGAAGTTATTGTAGTCCGCCACACCAATCGGCATCTCGCCGCTGCGGAAGCGGTTTACGAAGTCATACTGCTTTTCCAGTTTGTAGTTGGTAAAGAGTTTGGTGTAGAACTCAAAGGCCTCAATCGCTTTCGGCTCTCCAATCATACTCTCCATGCCGTCGTCGTCGTACAGCCTTCCGCCTCTCTGATACAGCTGTGCATAGTAGTTTGCCAGGTCGGGGTTGGTTGTATTACCGATTTTACGCTCTACAGACGGAACGGCAAATGTCATACTGTTTTTCTGAAGGATTGGCAGAATTTCCAATACATCGTCCCATGTATTTACATCTTTCTTCACATCGATTCCAAGGTCGCCCATTATATCGGTGCGGTAGAACAATACATTGTAGTTCTGCGTCTCCGGCAGCGCATACAGGCCGCCGTTAAATTTATAGGACTCATAGGAGCTCTCATAATATTCTGAGAGAACATCATCTAATTCCGTACCGAACTCTTTCAAATCCACTACCGCGTTGCGCAGCGCATAGTTTACCGGCTCCGACTGCGCGATGCAGATTCCCACATCCGGCCCGTTTCCGGACATAACCGCCGGAAGCATAACGTTCAAACTGTTCGACGACACGGTGTTGGCCGAGTCAATCAGTTTGACGTTTACATTGATTCCGCTCTCCGGCGTGAACATCTGATCCACCATGTTCTTGAGAATCACACTTTGGTCACGGCCCGCCGTAATCCACACGTCGATCACATTCGGATCATCGGAATCATATACATTACCCAGCGCAGAGGAGTCGCTCAGGAAAGAATTGATAAAGAGCTTGCACTCATGCACAACCCTGTCAAATCCTGTCTCATTCACCTCCGGAAGGCTCTCACTGGCATCTGCCAGCACAATGTAGTCAATGTCGAGAGCCGTTGCGCTCAGGTTGTTGATGGAGGTACCGAGGGAAGAAATATTCTCCTTGAAGTTGGAGAGGGTATTCGGAATCTTATCCGGATCATCCACAAAGGTTTCCATCTGTCCTGCCAGCGTCTGTGCCACGGAAATCTCTCCGCCCTTCTCACCGGTGTAGGCAACCACGTCGTCTACGAGTTTGTACAGTCTCTTGGACTCTGCGTCCATGGCCTCGATGACTTCCGGATACACCTTGTCAATCTGATAGTCGCGGAACTCATCCGGCTCCGTACCGGTCAGCACCAAAATGGTCCGGTACATCTTGTTCATATTAAACACGCTGTCCGACAGCTCTGACAGGTACTGCCCCAGATCTCCCAGCGTAACCTTCATGCGGATCGTGTGGCTGCCAGCTGTCAGATGGAATTTGTACGCCTCGCCCTTCTCGTTCTGCAGGCAGTTCAAAGACCATGTATTGCTGTAGCCAAAACGAATCTGTGAGACCTCCTGGAACGGTATCTCGCCATCGATATACAGGGAGCGGTTCGCAATGTAACCGCGGTTATATCCCTGGCGTCCCTTGATGCCGATTACATAGTCGCCCTCGGCCGGAACCTCCATATCCCACTCGATCCAGTCGTTTGTTACCTTCCAGTTGGTACCGCCGGTCATGTCGAGCACCTGCTTATCGGTGTTGTCCTGTGTCACCTGGCCGTCCGCCTGGACATATTCCGTGTCGCCGCTGGTGCGGTCATAGGAGGCGTACAGGGACGGTGAAGAACGTCTCTTGGCCGTCTCTCCCTGAATCTTCTGCACATAACCCGCTTCCACACTGTTGGCCTTGCCGTCGTTGGCCTTCCGGTACTCCTCGTAACTCGGAGTAGGCGCTTTGTTTGCAATCACAAACTTACGGATCACCAGCTTCTCGTTGACACCTGTGAGACGGACTGTGTTCCTACCTTTGTTGAACCAGAAGCGATACGGTTCTACCTCATATCCGGTCGCGTCCTCAAAATAAGTCGTCATCCATGTGCGCGCCGGATCCTCAATCTGGGTGGCGCGGATCTCGTTGCCCTGATTATCCTGCTTCGACTCTCCCTCGTCCGTATATACACGGTTGAAGGAAATAGCGTCTGCGCCGCCAAACGGAACCTCGCCATTAATCTCAACTTTGGACTCAATCGTGATGCCGCGGTCGTCCTCGTCCGTCGTCGGATAGTACTCCGCATACATATTGTAGTAGCCTGCTTCTTTGATATTTACCTCAAATTCCGCATAGCCCTCCTCTCCAATCTGCAGCGCATCGGACTTATCCCCGTCCGGCCCCACGTCACTTCTTTTGGAAGCGCCTTCGCCTTTACTGTAGCCGAGAACATCTACATCATAGGTATTGCCTTCCGCGGGCGGGGTGACATCTTCATGGGATTCTATGTACTTCGCATAGGTGTCGCTGCGCCCATAGTCATCCTGTGAAGCGCTGAAATCCACGCCCTCATACTTGTCGGAGTTGTCGCTCGCCGACGATCCCTTAAGCTGGAAAAACAGTATAATCGCTGCCAGAACAACAACAACTATAAGGAATGTCCGCAAGCCTTTTTTCTTAATCAACTTAGACATAGCTGTCACAATCTCCTTTCGTCCTTTCTCTTTTTTTATGCAGTTCGCCAAAAAGAAACTCCCCTGACAATCCACACATTTAACTTTTTGTATAATTTGCATACAGTTTACCATAAATTATAGCACCTCTTTTGTAACATGTCTACAGTTTTTTCCACATTTTTTATGAAAAACGACGAAAAAATACCTTGTTTTTTGGCAATTTATCTTTTCTATTTACTTTTTTTCTTTATTATATTAAAATTATGTATGCAAAAATACTAAATTCCGGATAAGGAGGACATTATGCCCAGTAAAACAACAAATACCAATCCAATACTGCCGGGGTTTTATCCCGATCCGTCCATATGCCGTGTGGGAGAGGACTACTATCTGGTCACTTCCACCTTTGCTTATTTCCCCGGCGTGCCGATTTTTCACAGCCGGGATCTGATTCACTGGAACCAGATCGGAAATATCCTGAACCGCAAAAGCCAGCTCCCGTTGGACGGAACGGAGACAAGCGAGGGAATTTTTGCCCCGACTCTCCGCTATCACGACGGTACTTTTTATATGATTACAACCAATGTCTCTGCGAACAATCCACTGGGGAATTTTATTGTGACCGCTACCGATCCGGCCGGCCCATGGTCGGAACCGTACCCGCTCGGCTCCGAGGGAATCGATCCCTCCCTGTTCTTTGACGACGACGGGAAATGCTACTACTGCGGGACGAGAGACCGCCGGGAGGGCGCCCGGTATTTTGGCGACAATGAGATTTATATACAGGAACTGGATCTGTCCTCCATGAAACTTGTGGGAAAGAGTTATGCGGCATGGCACGGTGCGCTGCGAAATGTAGAATGGCCGGAAGGGCCGCACATTTATAAGAAGGACGGCTGGTACTACCTGATGATCTCCGAGGCGGGAACCGGACACAACCACGCCGTTTCCGTGGCCCGCAGCAAAAGCCTCACGGAGCCGTTTGAGGGGCACCGAGGCAACCCAATCTTAACCCACCGCCACCTCGGCCACTCCTACCCCATTGTCAACGTGGGACACCCTGACATCGTGGAGACACAGAACGGCGAGTGGTGGATGGTATGCCTCGCCTCGCGGACGGCCGGTGGATATTACCGCAATCTCGGCCGGGAGACCTATCTGGTTCCCATGGTCTGGGAAGACGGATGGCCGGTTGTCAACCCCGGAAAGGGAATCGTGGAGGACACCGTCATGTCGCCGGAACTGCCGGTGGGAGGCGTGGACAACGTACCGGCCAAAGAGGATTTTGACTGTCCGGATCTCCCAATGAACTTTATGTTTATCCGCAACCCGAAGGAGCAGAACTACTCTCTCTCCGAGCGGCCGGGATATCTCCGCCTGAAGCTGGATCCGGATACAATATCCTCCCGCGGCAATCCAAGTTATGTGTGCCGCCGCCAGCTGGCCTTTGACTTCACCGCCAAAACGGCTGTCTCTTTTGAACCGCAGGCGGAAAATGAACAGGCCGGCCTGGTAATCTACCAGAGCCAGTCCTATAATTACCAGTTTTTGGTGGGCAAAAAGAAAAATAAGACGGCGCTGTTTCTCGTGCGGACTTACAAGGACGAAGAAGAAGTCATCGCACAGGCTCTGTTGGACAATTTTTATCCGGAGATTATTCTCCGGATAACACAGAAAGAACAGGAATTGATTTTCAGTTTCAGCACCGATGATAGGATGTTTAGGACGCTGGCCGACCATGTGGACGCACGGATGCTCAGCACCGATGTGGCCGGCGGTTTTGTGGGAACCACCATCGGCATCTATGCCACGTCCAATGGAAAGGAAAGCGATACGGCGGCTGACTTTGACTACATGACATATAAGTGATCCGGCTGCCCCTAAGGGCGCTGCCGGTCATGCTCATGTACCCTCACCGGCCCTCCAGCCGCAGGATTTCCTTTTTCAGGCGCTTCATTATTTTCTTCTCCAGGCGGGATATGTAACTCTGGGAGATCCCCAGCCGGTCGGCCACCTCCTTCTGAGTCAGTTCCCGCCCCTGGACGTCTCCCAATCCGAAGCGGAGACGGATAATTTTCTGCTCGCGCTCGCTGAGCGTCTCCAGCGCCTTGCGCAGAAGTTTTCTGTCCACCTCCCGCTCGATATCCCTGTATATGATATCCTCGCTGGTGCCGAGGATATCCGACAACAGGAGCTCGTTGCCGTCCCAGTCCACATTCAGCGGCTCGTCGATGGACACCTCCATTTTCGTCTTGTTGTTCCGGCGCAGATACATCAGAATTTCATTTTCTATGCAGCGGGAGGCGTAGGTAGCCAGTTTGATATTCTTACCCGGATTAAATGTATTGATGGCCTTCATCAGCCCTATGGTTCCTATGGAGATCAGATCCTCCACCCCCACTCCCGTGTTGTCAAATTTTTTCGCTATGTAAACTACCAGCCGCAGATTATGTTCCACCAGCATGTTTCTTGCCTTCTCGTCTTCCTCCTCCCCCAGACATTCGATACATGCGGCCTCCTCGCCCGGCTCCAGCGGCGCCGGCAGGATCTCCGCGCCTCCTATGTAGTGAATGTCGCTTCCCTGATGAAACAGCACGTTTCTCCAATCCTGTATCATGCGGAACTGAAACCGGTTTGGCATGGATATTCTGAGTAGCATAGTGTAATCCCTCCTGATCTTATTCGTATTTTATCAACATATCCGGATGCAGAATAAGCTCGTATTCCCCATCGGCCGATACATAACTGTCACAAATCGCAATCCAGGGTTTTTCCTGTCTGCGCCACTTTCCTCCCTCCCTGACCTCCAGGCACTCCGCCTGAAAAGCGGGAAGCACTCCCTGCTCCTCCCCGATGGAGTGGTAGGGAATATAGCGGAATACCGGCATGTCGTCTTCCTTTAACAGCCTCCGGACAAGATCCCGTCCGCCGATTGCCACCGGCCGGTGGCTGATTGGTTCCGTGAGCTGGTTTCCCGTATCCATCAGTCCGTTTCCCCTCACACTTTGTCCCCCATAGCGCAGGCAGATGGGAAAATAGCGCTCCGCCCTCTCCCGCCAGCGCGAGCCGAGAGGAACCAGCCGGTACACAAGCGCAAGCGCCGCTCCGGAACCGGCCAGCAGAAGCGCTCCCCCGCCCCATTTTCCCAGCGCGCCCTGAAGCTGCACTAAAAATCCCGCCAGCACAAAAGCGCTCAGGTAAAATATCACCATATTCCGGACAAAGGCTCCCGGTGTGGTCTTCCCAAAGGCCAGCCGGATGATAAAGGCGCTCCCCAGAAGATATAAGGGCATGGACAGCCAGGGACAGCGGTGGACGCCGGAGACCAGAAACAGCGCCGACAGGACGCCCCCCACCGCCGCCGCCGACAGGAGACGCCGCAGCCTTATCTCCCTCCGCTGAAAAAAACTCTCCAACATCAGAACGACAAAATTCATTCCCAGATTGATCACCAAAAATACATCGAGATAAATCTTCATGCGCTCCCTCTCTCCGGCCTCCAGGCAGCGTCCCCATCAGAGCGCCGCCGTTTTCTTTTCCATGTCCCCATTATAACGGCCGTCCCCTGCAAAATTTGTCAAAATCAGTGGGAAACAATGGGAAAAATATCCTGTCCTCCCGACATTTACCGACAAAACGCGCGCAAAAAAAAGAGAATATCCCACAGTCGGGGAATATCCTCTGTCGCACTTTGTCGAACCGCTTGCATATTTGCCCAAAATCTTTTACAATAGAACCGTTATTTGCATCGTCAGGAACAGCTGACAGAATGGAGGAAAAAATATATGGCAGAACAAAATCCAATTGTCACCTTTGAAATGAACTCCGGAGACGTCATAAAAGTGGAACTGTATCCGGAGACAGCGCCAAATACCGTAAAGAATTTCATCTCACTGGTAAACAAGGGGTTCTATGACGGACTCACCTTCCACCGCATCATCGAGGGCTTTATGATCCAGGGAGGCGATCCGGACGGCAACGGAACCGGCGGCCCCGGCTACAGCATACCGGGCGAGTTTTCCGCCAACGGTTTTGATAACCCGCTGGCGCACGATCCCGGCGTAATATCCATGGCCCGCTCCCAGCATCCGGACTCTGCCGGTTCACAGTTTTTTATCATGCACAAAAAGGCCTCCCACCTGGACGGAGCCTATGCCGCCTTCGGAAAAGTCACGGAGGGCATGGACGCGGTGAACAAAATCGCCGGAACGGAGACGGACTGGAGCGACATGCCGGTGACGCCCGTTGTAATGAAAAAGGTCTCCGCAGAGACCTTTGGCGTGGATTACGGGGAACCGGAGACAATCTCTCCCATGTAGTAAAAACCCCGACTCTCCGTGAGTTTTACCGGAAGTATCCGGCCAATCCAATCGGCCGTGCCCGGGCAGTGCACGATGGCATTGTTCGACAGCCGTCCGGTGATGAGGGAATCGTCCTGGCTGTTGACCTCCTCGAACAGAACGTCCGCCACCTGTCCCAGACGGCTGCCGTTTATCTCGGAGGAGACAGCCTGGATTTCCTTTAAAAGGCGCTCAAACCGCTCTTTTACTATCTCCGGCGGCACCTGCCCCTCCATCGAGGCGGCCGGCGTGCCGCTCCTCTTTGAATAGATAAATGTATAGGCGCTGTCATAGCGCACCTTTCTCACCACGTCCAGCGTCTCTGCAAAATCTTCTTCCGTCTCACCCGGAAACCCCACAATAATATCCGTAGTCAGCGAGATGTCCGGTATTCCGGCCCGAAGTCTCTCCACCAGCGCCAGATATTCTTCTTTCGTATAATGCCGGTTCATCATTTTCAATATTCTGCTGCTGCCGGACTGCAGCGGGAGATGCAGATGGCGGCACACTTTCTCACACTCTCCCATGGCATCGATCAGCTCCGGAGACAGATCCTTCGGGTGAGATGTCATAAAGCGGATTCTCCTGAGCCCCTCGATTTGGTTCACCTCACGGAGAAGCTGCGCAAAGGTCTGTCTGTTTTCCAGCGTTTTCCCATAGGAATTGACATTCTGCCCCAACAGCATCACCTCTACTACGCCGTCTTTTACGAGACCACGGATCTCGTCCAGGATATCCTGCGGCTCCCTGCTCCTCTCCCGCCCCCTCACATAGGGAACGATGCAGTAGCTGCAGAAATTATTGCAGCCGTACATGATGTTTACTCCGGTCTTAAAAGCATATTTTCTATGCCCCGGCAGATCCTCTACAATCTCCCTCTCCTTTTCCCACACATCAATGACCGGACGCCCCGACTGAATGTGGCGGTAAAACAGTTCCGCCAGTTTGTAAATGTTATGGGTGCCAAATACAATGTCCACAAAGGGATAGTCCCTGCGCACCCTCTCCACCTCGTCCGCCTCCTGCATCATGCAGCCGCACAGCGCAATCTTCATCTCCGGATTTTTTTCTTTCTGGTTTTTGAGGTAGCCAAGCCTTCCATATATTTTCATGTTGGCGTTTTCCCGCACGGTGCAGGTATTATAGAGGACAAAATCCGCCTCCTTCTGCTCCACCGGCTCGTATCCGATATACATGAGCACGGCCGTCATCTTCTCCGAGTCCTTGACATTCATCTGACAGCCAAGCGTCTGTATGGAAACCGTCGGCGGGCGGCCCATTCTCTTTTTTTCCCCCTCCGCCCACTCGTGGCATTTTTTCATGAAATAATACTGGCGCTCCGGCTCCCTCTCCGGCGCCTCGCCGTGTACATCCACGGCCTCTAACCTCTGATAATCAAACATATTTTCCTCCGCAGCCTTTTCTGCCGGTGCGGAAGGCGTCTGTTATCTGGAGCTCTCCTCCCTCCTGCCAAAGGTTATATCCAGCGTCTTTTCCTCGTAGCTGTCTCCTGCACCTGCTTTTATTGTTATGCTCCCCCTGTCCCCTGCACGACAGCGGGATAATTTTTCCTGCAACTGGGCTTTAGTCGTGACCTTCTGCCCATTTACCCCCACAATCACATTTCCTTTCTTCAGACCGGCCTTTTCTGCCGGCGAGCCCTCTGTTACCTCCCGTATATAAATTCCCTGCGGGATCCCATAGGCCTCGCTCTCCTCCCGTCCCACGTCCTGTCCGGTGATTCCCAGATATGCCTGCTCCGATTCGTCCACGGTATCCTGGTTCATCAGGCTCTCAAGAATCGGCTCCGCCGTCGCCATCGGAATGGCAAAGCCCATTCCCTCCACTTCCTCCGAGGCAAATTTGGAGGAGTTGATACCAATCACCTCGCCGCGGCTGTTCACAAGGGCTCCGCCGCTGTTGCCGGGATTGATGGCTGCGTCGGTCTGGAGAAGTTTTACATTCTCGCCGTCCTCCGAGTCAATCTCTCTGTCCTTTGCGCTGACATAGCCAACTGTCACGCTGGTTCCATACCCCAGTGCATTTCCAATGGCAATGGCCTGCTCGCCCACTTTTGTATTTTTGCTGTCCCCCACGGACGCCACCTTGATATTTTTCAGTGTGTCCGCCGACAGTTTGCTCTTATCCACCATGACGACCGCCAGATCCGTGGCGGAATCCGTCCCCTTTATCACGGCCGCCGCCGTGCTGTCATCATTGAACCGGATCGTGACCTTTTCGGCTCCCTCCACCACATGATTGTTGGTGGCAATGTAGAGGCAGTTGTCCTTCTCCGCCAGTATGATGCCGGAGGCGCTCCCCGTATTCTCCTGGGGCTGTATGCCAAAGGGCGTATTATAATATCCCTCCTCCGTCACATCGATTGCCACAATCGAGGGGAGCACCTGCTCCGCGATGGCCGATACGTCCTGGGCGCCGCCCGCCGTCCCCGCGGACACTGTGGCGGCAGCCGTCAGCTTGACCGGCTCCTCCCCGTCCTGCTGCTGCTCGGTTCCAAAAAGAAAATTTCCAGCATATCTGCCTGTCCACTCCACTCCCTGAAATACGACTCCCGCTGTTAATCCAAAAATGGCGGCTCCCGCCACTAACTTCGCGATCCGTCTCATGTTACAACACTTCCTTTCCGCTTTTTTATCAGCATATGCTAAAAATGTGTGCGGAATTTGTTTTATTTTTGAAGGCTCTGTGATTGAAACATGGCGTTTTTGTGAACAGACGCGGTTCTCACGAGGCGGTAAAATTCCCTAATACCCGCAAAAAGGCGGCTTCCTCACGAATACCCCGCAGGGCGTTTTTCACCGAGGCGTCCTCCAGATTGCCCTCTACGTCTACGAAAAACCGATATTCCCAGTTCTTTCCCGGAATCGGGCGGGACTCGATCTGCGTCATATTCAAATCGTTGTAGAGAAAATGGGACAAAATGCGGTACAAACTCCCGCTCCTGTGCGGAAGTTCGATACAGAGAGCCAGTTTGTTGCTCTCCCTTGTGTATACCTCCTCCGGCCCGATGATAATAAATCGGGTGCTGTTGTTTTTTTCCTGCTGGATGCTGTCGGCCACCACGGCGAGTCCGTACTCCGCCGCCGCCCGCCGTCCGGCTATGGCCCCCTGAACAGGGTTTTTGTCTCCGGCCACCTTCATGGCCGCCGCCGCCGTGCTGTCGTACTCCACTCCCTGCATATACGGGTGCTCCTCCATAAATTCACGGCACTGCAGCAATCCCTGGGGGTGGGAGTACACGGTGCGCAGTTCCTCCAGCCTGGCCCCCGGCACCGCCAGGAGACACTGGTTGATTTTCATGACATGCTGCCCCACAATGGCATTTTTGTAATTGAGGAGCAGATCGTAGTTGGCAGTAATCCCGCCCGTGGAGGAATTTTCGATGGGCAGTACGCCAAAATCGGCCCGGCCCTTCTCCACTGCCTCCATCACTCCCTGAAAACTCTGACAGCTGATTCCCTCGATATCCGCGCCGAATATGTCCTCCATGGCCTGCTGGGTATGGGTGCCCGGCACGCCGAAATAATAAACCCTTGGGTGGTTTTTCTGAAACACGCAGTCCACCCTCTTAAAATTTGTCACCTCGTCGCTGTGGGGCAGAATCCCGTACTGGTATTTGCGGCTGATGGACATAATCTGGCTGAACAGTTCCCTCACGGCCCGCTCGTTAAAACTCCCGTGGGAGAGGGCGCACAGTTTCTCCAGTTTGGACTCCTCCCGCTCTCTGTCAAGCACCGGCTTCCCTGTCTCCATCTTGTATTTCGCCACCTCGTTCGCCACGGCCATTCTCTTTTCAAACAGCTCCACGATCTGGCGGTCTATCTCGTCAATCTGCTGCCTTGATACAGATAAATCAATCATTGGCTGTACTCCTCGCTTTCCTCTCTAATTCACTCACCGTGCTGCCAAGCACCGGATGCCTCGCCCAGGGGGCGATCTCTGCCAGCGGCTTCAGGACAAATTCCCGCAGGTGCATCTCCCTGTGGGGGATCGTCAGCGCATCTGTCTGGATTATCTCGTCCCCGTACAGGACAATATCCAGATCAATCGTGCGGGGGCCCCAGCGAATCGTCCTCTCCCTGCCGCCCTCCGCCTCGATTTCATGGAGTCTCTCCAGCAGTTCCTCCGGTGTATACAGTGTCCGCAGTCCGATGGCTGCGTTCAAAAAATCCGCCTGCTCCGTGTAACCGTAGGGCTTCGTCTCAATCAGTCCGGACACGGTGACTTCACGGATCTTTTTGTCCGCGCTGAGAGCCTCCACCGCCGCCTCGATATGGGCCTGACGATCTCCCATATTGGAGCCCGCCGACAGATATGCCGTCCGCCACCCCCTCTCGATGCAGACGCAGACTGTGTCCAGGGGAAGCATAATCGGAGCCCACGGCTTCTTCAGTTCCAACCGGAGCTTCTCCACCAGCGGAAAATCCATGAGAATATCCTCCGCCAGCCTCTCCGCCGCTGCCTCGATCAGCTTGTAATTTTTTTCCTTCATGCGCTTCTCCACAAAGTGGGAAACGCTGGCATAATCAATCGAGTGGGACAGATCGTCGGTTCTGCCCGCCTGCCTCGTGTCGGTAAACAGCACAAGGGACACCAGAAATTTTTGCCCCAGCACCGTCTCCTCCCTCAGAACACCGTGGTGGCAGTACACCTCCAGATTTTCAATCCTTATTTCGTCCATCTCTTTCCTCCGGTTCACTGACTGTGCAAAATGGCGTCCACCATTCGCAGGGCCCGTGCGTTTTTTTTCACATCGTGTACCCGTACATATGCGCAGCCCTTCATGGCGCCGAGCACACTGGTGGCTATGGTTCCCTCCTCCCTCTCGGACACCGGAAGTCCCAGCGTCTGTCCGATGACGCTTTTCCGTGATGTCCCAAGGAGTACCGGATAACCCATGCCGGTCAGTTTTTCCAATTCTCTCAGCAGCTGCAGATTCTGTTCGTATGTTTTGCCAAATCCCACGCCGGGATCCAGCATGATTTTGTCCTTTTTTACGCCGTATTCCGCGGCGATGTCCAGGGACTGCTGCAGATCCGCCTTGACTTCCGCCATCAGGTCGGCGTACTCCGCCCGCTCTCTGTTGTGCATGAGGCAGACCGCCGCGCCATACTCCGCCGCCAGCGCCGCCATTCGCCTGTCCCTCCGGAAGCCCCATATATCATTGAGCATGTCGGCTCCCGCCACCAGCGCCCGCTCCGCCACGCCGCTCTTGCAGGTGTCCACAGATACCGGCACGTCAAATTGCCTCTTTATCTCACGGACAACCGGCTCCACCCGACGGATTTCTTCCTCCTCCGGTACCGGCACATATCCCGGCCTGCTGGATTCGCCGCCCACGTCAATGATGTCCGCGCCCTCTCCGAGCATTTGCTCTGCCCGTCGCAGCGCCTGTCCGAGCGTCCCGTAACTGCCCCCGTCGGAGAAGGAGTCCGGCGTGATATTCAAAATCCCCATGATGTAGGTGCGCTCCCCCAACGGGAAGCTTCGGTTTCCGATTTCCATGATCATCCTCATTTTTCACACTAATCCCCATTTCCGAGCGACTTGTCGTGGGAAGTCGATGAGAAAGCTGCAAAGCATGTCCCGCCCTCTCTCAGCGAATCATGTCCATAAATGTCCGCCGCAGGCCGTCGTCCTCCTCAAAGACGCCCCTGGCCGCATAGGTGACAGTCGTTGTCCCCGGCTTTTTCACTCCGCGCATTGTCATGCACATGTGCTCCGCCTCGATCATAACGATAACTCCCCTGGGGCAGAGTCCCTCCATAACTGCGTCCGCAACCTGGCTGGTAAGCTGCTCCTGTAGCTGGGCTCTCCTCGCGTATACCTCGACCGTCCGCGCCAGCTTGCTGAGCCCCACGACCTTCCCGTCCGGAACGTAGCCGATATGTACTTTGCCAAAAAAAGGGAGAAGATGGTGCTCGCAGACCGAGTAAAAGGTAATATCTCTCTCCACGACCATATCCCCTGTATCGGATTGGAAAGTGCGGGACAGGTGCTTCTGTGCCTTCTCCTCATATCCGCTGAACAGTTCCCCGCACATACGGGCAATCCGCTCCGGCGTGTCCCGCAGGCCCTCTCTGTTAATGTCCTCCCCGATCCCCTCTAAAAGCAGGGCCGCCGCCCGCCTGATTTTTTCGTAATCCATATATACCTCGCTTTTGTCCAGTTCCTGCATTTCTTTCGTGAATAGTATAGCATGAACTCTATTTTTTCACAATAATATCTGCAAAACTTCCTGACACGGCCGCCGCCAGATCCTCCGGCGCCAGCAATATCTGCGCGCCCAGCCGCCCACCGCTGACAATGATCTTGTCAAAGGAACGCGCCGACTCATGGATAACCGTGTTGTAATTCCGTTTCATTCCGATGGCCGTACAACCGCCCCGTATATAACCTGTGACCGACTGGATATTTTTCACCGGCACCATCTCCAGGGATTTTTCCCCCACGACGCGGGCCGCCTTTTTCAAATCCACCTCCTCTGCCACCGGAAGGACAAATATATGATAGTTTTTGCTCCTCCCCTGCATGACGAGGGTTTTAAACGACTGCTCCCTCGGCTGCCCCAGCTGGTCGGCTATATGGATCCCGTCTATAAATTCCCCGCACTCGTAGGTATTTACCTCAAAGGGAATCTTCATTCTCTCCAGTATGCGCATGGCATTGGTTCTGATCGCCTTTTCCTTTTTCGCCATGGTCTATGCCTCCTCTCTCCACGCCAGCTCCCGAAAAAAGGACAGACTGCCAAACAGAACAACGGCATCTGTGTCCCCGCACCGGGCCACGGCCTCCGCAAGCGCCTCCATCGGCGTCTCCGCCACAGCTGCGGGACGCCCCTGCTCCCGCCAGAGCCGGGCCAGTATCTCCGCATCTAATCCCCTCTCTCCCGGCGGGGTAATCGCAACCACATCTGAAAACAGAGGGGCCGCCATCTCCACCATCGTCCCGTATTCCTTGTCGGCAAACACCCCCATCACACCGTGGAGTCTGCGCCCGGGAAGGAGCGTCCGGAGGCTGTCCGCCAGCGCCCGAATCCCGTCGGGATTGTGCGCCCCGTCGAGAATAATCAGCGGACGTGTGCTCACCACCTCGAAGCGCCCCGGCCAGAGAGCCCTGCGGAGTCCGAGCATCTGCTGCTCCGTGCCGGAGGCAAAGGGCTCCGGCAGCCGCCGGCACGTCTCAATGGCCAGCGCCCCATTCTCTGCCTGATACACACCCGGCACAGCAAGTCTGAAATTTTCTCCCCGGTAGGAAAAGGTTGTCCCCTCCAGTCCGGCGGAGAGGATCCGGATATCCTCCGCCCGGACAACCGTGAGAGGCGCCTGTCTTTTCTCCGCCTCCCGCGCGATGGCCGTCAGCGCCTCCTCCTCTCTCTGGAAAGTAATGACCTGTCCCCGTTCCTTTATGATCCCCGCCTTCTCAGCGGCAATCTCCGCGACAGTATCTCCCAGCACCGCCGCGTGATCCCGTCCAACGGGGGTAATGACGGCGGCAAGCGGCGTCCCGATGACATTCGTGGCGTCCTCCCTGCCACCCAGTCCCACCTCCAGAACCACAATCCGGCACTCCCAGTGAAGAAAGGCCAGAAAAGCCATGGCCGTCTCGATTTCAAAGACCGTAGGGCTGTCCCAGCCGTCCCGCTCCATCTCGTGGACGGCAGCTGCCGTCTCCGTCACTATGCGGGCAAACATCTCCCTGTCAATCAAGCGCGTCCCTTCCGCGTCCTGGCATTGGATACATTCCTCGCGGCAGAAGACAGCCGGTGACGAATACCGCCCGACAAGGAAGCCGCCCGCCGCCAGTACACTGCTGATAAAGGCGGCAACCGAGCCCTTCCCATTGGTTCCGGCCACATGGATAAAGCGAAGTTTTGCCTCCGGATTTCCCAACCGGCGGCACAGTTCCCTCATTCGCGACAGTCCCAGAGACATGCCGGAGCGGGCGGCATTTTGTATATATTGCACTGCTTCCTCATAATTCATTCTTTTCCCCTTCGCACCGCGGGGCAGAATTTACAAAACGGAGAAACCGAACCCCATGTACCCATGAAACATTCAGTCTCTCCGTCCCCTTGTCACCATTTTGTACTCATTTTCCGCGGCGTCTGCAAGATGTCTATTTAATAATCCTCACGCGGATTACCCCATCCATGGCCTCCAGTTCCTCGGCGACGCCGTCAACCTCGTCCGAGCAGATGTCCAGAATGGTATAGGCGAAATTGCCAAGGCTCTTATTTACCATGTTCTCGATATTGATACCGTCCTTGGAGAACAGGGAGGTAAACCGGCTCAGCATATTCGGCACATTTTTGTGGGCTATAGTAACCCTGCTCTCAGTCGGGCACACGCCCGCGTCGCAGTTCGGATAATTTACCGAATTCTTTATGTTTCCATTTTCCAGAAATTCGCGGATCTCATGGACGGCCATTTTGGCGCAGTTGTCCTCGGATTCCTGAGTGGAAGCGCCCAGATGCGGAGTTACGATGGTATTGGGCATATTGACTGTGTTGGGATTCGGGAAGTCCACAACATATTTGCCTACCTTGCCGGAAGCCAGCGCCTCTTTCATATCCGCCTCGTTGACCAGTGTGTCGCGCGAGAAATTCAGAATGATAACGCCGTCTTTCATTTTGCTGAAGGTCTCTTTGTTTAACATGCCCTTTGTGGAGTCGAGCAGCGGCACATGCACCGTCAGATAGTCGCACATCTCGAATAATTCATCATTGGTCTTTACCATCGTGACGTCCCTGGACATATTCAGCGCATGTTCCACCGACAGATACGGATCGCATCCGTACACGTCCATGCCCAGACGGTTGGCCGCGTTGGCCACCAGCACACCGATAGCGCCCAGCCCGATGATTCCCAGCTTCTTTCCCTTGATTTCCGTGCCGGCATAGTTTTTCTTCGCTTTCTCGGCGTCCTTTGCAATATTGGCATTGTCCTTATTTTCCCTGCACCACTGAATACCGCCGCCGATATCGCGGGCCGCCAAAAGCATAGCGGCAATCGTCAGCTCTTTTACGCCGTTTGCATTGGCTCCCGGCGTGTTGAAAACGACGATTCCCTTTTCCGCACAGGCCTCTAACGGAATGTTATTCACACCGGCTCCGGCTCTCGCCACCGCCAGCAGGCTGTCCGGCAGTTCCATGTCGTGCATGACGGCGCTGCGGACTAAGATTGCATCTGCCTCCGCTGTATTTTCTGTTATCTCATAGTTGTCTCCCAGCATCTCCAGACCGCAGGACGCAATGGGATTTAAGCAATTGATCTTCATTTTTTTCCTCCATTTTCTTCCTCAAACTTTTTCATAAAGGCCACTAACTTCTCCACGCCCTCTTTCGGCATGGCATTGTAAATACTGGCGCGCATACCGCCCACTGTTCTGTGCCCTTTCAGATTTTCAAATCCGGCCGCCTTCGCCTCTGCCACAAACTTGGCGTCCAGCTCCTTATCTCCCGTGACAAACGGCACATTCATTAAAGAGCGATCCTCCTTGCGAACCGTGCCCTTAAACAGGCTGGAGGAATCCAGAAAATCATAGAGTATCCTGGCCTTCTCCTCATTTCTTTTCTTCATCTCAGACAGACCGCCCATCTTCTTCAGCCACTTGAATACCTTGCCGCAGATATAAATGCCATAGGCCGGCGGTGTGTTGTAGAGGGACTGCGCGTCCGCATGAACCTTGTACTGAAGCATCGTGGGAACGCTTTTGTCCACTTCCTCCGGAATCAGATCCTCCCGTATAATCACGATTACCACACCGGCAGGGCCAATATTTTTCTGTACGCCGCCATAGATCACGCCGTACCTGGATACGTCCACCGGCTCTGACAAAAAGCAGGAGGAGACGTCTGCCACCAGCGTTTTTCCCTTGGTGTTCGGCAGCTCCCTGTACTTGGTGCCGTAGATAGTATTGTTCTCGCAGATATATACATAGTCGGCATCTTCGTCAATCGGCAGATCCGAGCAGTCCGGTATATAGGAAAAAGTCTTATCCTCAGAGGAGGCAATCTTCACTGCCTTCCCGTATTTGCACGCCTCTGCATAGGCTTTTTTCGCCCACTGGCCGGTCACAATATAATCCGCCACGCCGTTCTTCATAAGATTCATCGGAATCATGGCGAACTGCTGGGAAGCGCCTCCCTGCAAAAACAGAACCTTATAATTGTCCGGTATATCCATCAGATCGCGCAGATCCTGCTCTGCCTCCTTAATGATCGCGTCATAGGCGGCGGAGCGATGGCTCATCTCCATAACGGACATGCCGGTTCCCTTATAATCCAGCATCTCATCTGCTGCCTCTTTTAATACTTCCTCCGGCAATACCGCCGGGCCTGCTGAAAAGTTATACACTCTAGCCACTTTTAAATCCTCCTTACAATCCTCGTTGAAAATGTTATTTCAAACCGTGCGCCGGAATTTCCGGCGCGCCGGCCTTTTATCACTGTCGCCTGCCAGTTCTCTCCGTCACCTGCCGGCTCCGGCCGCCTGGTCTTTCTCGTCAAAGGCATCTTCGATTGCCGAGCCCGGCGCCACCATCGGCCACACCTTATCGTCATGGTCGATGACTACCTCGATCACTACCGGTTCTCCGGCGCCGATCGCCGTCTTTATGGCATCGTCAACCTCCTCCTTCGCTGTCACGCGAATCGCCTTCGCGCCCATGGCCTCCGACACCTTGCAGTAGTCCAGTTTATCCTCTAATATGGTATTGGAATACCGCTTCCCGTAGAACAGCGTCTGCCACTGCCGCACCATTCCAAGCGCATGGTTGTTGAAGACAATCTCTATGATTGGAATGTTATAGCGGGTAGCCGTAGCAATCTCATTCATATTCATGCGGAAACACCCGTCTCCGGCAATATTGATAACCGTAGCGTCCGGCTGTCCCACCTTGGCGCCGATACAGGCCCCCAGGCCATAGCCCATGGTTCCCATACCGCCGGACGTGATAAAATGTCTCGGACTGCGATACCTGTAATACTGTGCGGCCCACATCTGATGCTGCCCCACGTCGGTTGTAATGATGGCCTGATTGTCAGTCAGCGCACTGATGCGCTCGATTACATAGGGGCCGGTCAGTCCGTCCGGATTGTATGTCATTGGCAGGGCTTCCTTCCTTGCCATGACCTTGTCAATCCATTCCCTGTGATACTGCTGCTCCAGCTTCCTGTTCATAATCTCCAGTATCGATTTCAAATCACCGATCAGAGAGTAGTCCACCATGATATTTTTGTTTATCTCCGCCGGATCAATGTCAATATGGACAATTTTGGCATTGTAGGCAAATCTCTTGGCATTTCCGATTACACGGTCGGAAAAACGGGAACCGAGCACCAGCAGAAGGTCGCACTCCGTGACGCTCAGATTGGCGGTCTTGGTTCCGTGCATACCGAGCATTCCCACATAGTATGCATCCGTTCCGTCATAGGCTCCCTTGCCCATCAGGGTGTCAGTGACCGGCGCGTCTACCTTTTTCACAAACTCTTTCAGTTCCGCCTCCGCACCGGAGATAACGGCGCCGCCGCCCACAAAGATCATTGGTTTTTTCGATGCGCGGATCAGATTCAGCACTGCCTCCATCTCGTGCTGGTCGATCGTATCCACCTGCCGCTGGATAATATCCGGCGTCTGGGGGGTAAACTCCGTCACCGCCGCCGTCACATCCTTCGTCACATCTACCAGCACCGGGCCCGGCCGCCCCGTCTGGGCGATCTTAAAGGCGCGGCGCATGACTCCGGCCAGGTCTTTTATATCCTTTACAATAAAACTATGCTTCGTAATCGGCATGGTAACACCGGCAATATCCACCTCCTGGAAGGAGTCCTTGCCCAAAAGCGGCAGGGTGACATTACAGGTAATCGCCACCATCGGCACCGAGTCCATATAGGCAGTGGCAATGCCCGTAACCAGGTTCGTGGCTCCCGGCCCGCTGGTCGCCATACAGACGCCGACGCGCCCCGTGGCCCTGGCGTATCCGTCCGCCGCATGGGCAGCCCCCTGCTCATGGGAGGTCAGCACATGGCGGAGTTTGTCCTGATAGCGGTACAATTCATCATACACATTTAAAATAGCACCGCCCGGATATCCAAAAATTGTGTCTACTCCCTGCTCCAACAGACATTCTATTATAATCTGTGAACCGTTTAACTGCATATCCTGCACCTCTTTCCTATCAATGTCTCTCTTTCCCGTCCGTATTTATTTTTCCAAAATGGCTCCCCTGCTGCCCGATGTGACCATATTGGCATAGCGGGCCAGATAGCCCGTATTGACCTTCGGCTCCCTCGGCTGCCATTTCCTGCGTCTCGCTTCCATCTCCTCCGGAGACACGTCTACATTCAGCGTATTCTCCGGAATGTTGATCTTAATGATGTCGCCCTCCTCGACCAGAGCAATCGGGCCTCCCACGGCCGCCTCCGGAGAAACATGGCCGATGGATGCGCCGCGGGACGCACCGGAGAATCGTCCGTCTGTGATCAGCGCCACAGATGAGCCAAGGCCCATGCCGGCAATGGCGGAGGTCGGATTGAGCATCTCCCTCATGCCGGGGCCTCCCTTCGGCCCCTCGTAACGGATAACCACGACGTCCCCTGCCACGATTTTGCCTCCCTTAATGGCGGCAATGGCGTCCTCCTCGCAGTCGAAGACTCTGGCCGGCCCCTCGTGCACCATCATCTCCGGCACGACTGCCGAGCGCTTGACGACGCCGGAATCCGGAGCGATATTTCCCTTTAAGACGGCGATTCCGCCCGTCTCGCTGTACGGATTGTCAATCGGACGGATAACCTCCGGATCGCGGTTGACCGCCCCCTCGATATTTTCGCCTACCGTCTTGCCGGTAGCAGTTATCAGATCGGTGTATAAAAGTCCCTTTTTATTTAATTCATTCATGACGGCGTAGACACCTCCGGCCTCGTTGAGCTGCTCCATATAGGTCGGCCCCGCCGGCGCCAGATGACACAGGTTCGGCGTCTTTGCGCTGATCTCATTGGCAATGTCAAGATTCAATTCCACGCCGGCCTCATGGGCAATAGCCGGAAGATGAAGCATGGTATTGGTAGAACATCCAAGCGCCATATCCACTGTCATGGCGTTTAAGAAAGCCTTCTCCGACATGATATCCCGCGGGCAGATATTGCGGCGGTACAGCTCCATCACCTGCATACCGGCGTGTTTGGCCAGTTTGATGCGGTCTGAATAGACTGCCGGAATCGTACCGTTTCCCTGAAGTCCCATACCGATCGCCTCGGTGAGGCAGTTCATGGAATTGGCCGTATACATACCGGAACATGAGCCGCAGGTCGGACAGGCGTGGCTGACATAATCGTCCACCTGCTCCTCCGTCATCTTACCGGCCGCATGAGCGCCCACTGCCTCAAACATACTGGAGAGCGAAGTCCTCTTTCCCTGCACATGCCCCGCCAGCATCGGGCCGCCGCTGACAAACACCGTCGGCACATTGACTCGGGCGGCCGCCATCAGAAGCCCCGGCACGTTCTTGTCACAGTTTGGCACCATGACCAGCGCGTCAAAGGCGTGGGCCAATGCCATACACTCGGTGGAATCCGCGATCAGATCCCTGGTGACAAGCGAGTATTTCATGCCCACATGTCCCATGGCGATTCCATCGCACACGGCGATGGCCGGAAATACAATCGGAGTACCGCCCGCCATGGCGACGCCCACTTTGACGGCCTCCACTATCTTATCCAGGTTCATATGTCCTGGCACAATTTCATTGTAAGAACTGACAATACCGACTAACGGCCTATCCAGCTCCTCTTTCGTCATACCCAGCGCGTTAAACAGCGAGCGCTGAGGTGCAGTCTGCATTCCTTTTTTTACCGAATCACTTTTCATCGTTATCTCCTCCTGATTTCTGCTGCAATGGCATCTCCCATTTCCCTCGTGCCCAAGAGCGTCTTGCCCTCAGCCATGATATCCACAGTTCGAAGCCCTTTTTTCAGGACTTCCTGTACCGCTCCCTCAACTGCGTCGGCCTCCTCCGTCAGATTAAAGGAATAGCGCAGCATCATTGCGGCCGACAGGACAGTGGCAATCGGATTGGCCTTATTCTGACCGGCTATATCCGGCGCCGAGCCGTGGCTCGGTTCATAAAGTCCCAGCGTCCCCTCTCCGAGGCTGGCAGATGCCAGCATACCGATAGAGCCTGTCACCATGCTGGCCTCGTCCGACAAGATGTCGCCAAACATGTTTTCCGTCAGAATGACGTCAAACTGCCTGGGATCGTGGACGATCTGCATCGCACAGTTATCCACCAGCATATCGCTCAGCTCCACCTCCGGATATCCGGCGCTGACCTCCTTTACGACCTTGCGCCAGAGCCTTGAGGAATCCAGTACGTTCGCCTTATCCACACTGCACACCCTCCGGTTCCGCTTCATCGCTATGTCAAAGGCCCAGCGGGCAATCCGGCGGATTTCCGTCTCGTTATAAGTCAGGGTGTCCGTGGCCTCCCGCACACCGTTTACCTCCCTGGTGTGGCGCTCCCCAAAATACAGGCCTCCCGTCAGCTCCCTCGTGATGACAAAATCAAAACCGCCCTCCGTCAGTTCTTCCTTCAGCGGACAGGCGCCGCTCAGTTCGTCAAAGAGGACAGCCGGACGCAGGTTGCAGAACAGTCCCAGGCCCTTGCGTATCTTCAGAAGTCCCGCTTCCGGCCTTTTGTCCGGCGGGAGTTCGTACCAACGGCTCTGCCCCACGTTGCCACCGACGGCCCCCAACAGTACGGAGTCGCTTTTTTTCGCTCTCTCGAGCGTCTCATCGGTCAGAGGTTCCCCGTATTTATCAATGGAACATCCTCCCATCAGAAGTTCTTCATAATGAAAGGTATGTCCGTATACTTCTCCTATCTTTTCCAGCACCTTCCGCGCCTCGGCCACTATCTCCGGGCCGATGCCGTCTCCCGGAATCACCGCTATATTAAAATCCATACGCACCCTCCATATAGTATCTGTCTTTTAGGATTCTTTTATCTTTTTAGTATAAAGAAAAGGGCGCGTTATGTCAAGTGCGAGCCGCAACATGAGAGGGCGCAGAAGAAAAAAATATCGGAATCCGCTCTTTTTTTACTGGCAATTTATAGAAATCCGTGATAAATTATATATAGACATAATACAAATGAGTAAAAGGAGGAAACGTATGATTCTGACAACCACTGAGCACATCGAGGGCTACAACATTCAGACTCTCGGACTGGTGCAGGGCAGCACTATCCAGTCCAAAAACATGTTCAAGGACATGGGTTCCGGCTTTAAGAGCATGGTGGGCGGCGAGTTAAAGGCCTATACCAAAATGATGGAACAGGCCAGGGAAGTCGCCACCGGCCGCATGATTGAAAAAGCGGAGACCATGGGCGCCGACGCTATTATATGCCTGCGCTTCAACTCCGCATCCGTCATGCAGGGAGCAGCGGAAATTATGGTTTACGGCACAGCCGTAAAGCTCGTAAAGGCAGAATGATATC
Source organism: uncultured Lachnospiraceae bacterium (assembly GCA_947629865.1). Lineage (GTDB taxonomy): Bacteria > Bacillota > Clostridia > Lachnospirales > Lachnospiraceae > Eubacterium_F. The sequence continues at coordinate 102,294 of CANRFJ010000008.1, forward strand.
CGGCTGAAAAAACAGCCGACCGTTTTCCCCCGCCGGATAGATGAACTTCCGGGCGGGGGATTGTTTTTTCTTTCGGAACGCCTGCTGCTTATACCGCCTGTTCCCAATACCTGAATTCTCTAACTGAAAAGAGGATATACCGCAATCCATTTGGATATTATGCTGCCGCCGTCCAGTTGTAAAACCTCTGACAGTATCATAGGTACAAAAATAGCGGCTGTCAAAAGAAGGATTCCCGCTTTCTTACTTTTCACAAAACAGAGTACCGTGCAAAAAACCGCTGACATAACAGCAACATTGAATATCCGAAGCACAAGGATTATAATGAGCCATTGCCCGATATTGGCAGAAATTTTTACATCTGACAGACAGGAAATACTCTGTACAGGTGCAGACAAATTATTATCCGGAAAAAAGCAGCCCGTAATACCATACTCCTCCAGTCCATATATGACCGTACAGATTATACTTATTACCACAATGGCAGCTACCTTCTCCAACCAGATCCCGCGCTTTCCTATGCGGGTGATGCCAATGACCGGAGCCAGTTCCCTTGACTCACAGCATACCAGCAGAACTGCCAGAAGAAAAACGGACAGAATCAGTCCCCACTGATTTCGTCCGGAATCAAAAAGTTGGTTATAATATCCGTCAAAAATCAGCCAAAAACCATTTTTCCGGTTACTGCGATACCTCTCATAGACCAGATCAATCGCATCTTTTCTGCTGTCCATAAGATGAAAATCATCTCTGTACTTCATGTAGTCGTCTACATCAATCTCACCTTTCCGGTATTTCTGTTCCATCTCGCTCTCACTGCCAAGTATATCGTCCCGTTTTTTTATGAGGGATTCTATTTTCTCCGCTCTGGCATCCGTTATTTCTCCGCCAACCTCACTGTAAACGCTCTGCAGCACAGGGGTGTTGGCTGCCTTTTCCACTCCCCTGTTCTGCAGCCAGAAACAAAAGCAGAATAAAATGTCTATCACCAGAAGGCAAAATATTATTTTAACACTTATAATCTTTCTGCACTCATATTTAATCATTTAGTATGTCTCCTCACTCTCTCATATAGCAAAACAATACCGGCCGTCCCGATAAGAATCACCGCCAGTATGACAGGAATAGAGTATGTCGGATATTCCGCTCCCTGAATTTGTATATACCTTGGCTGCTCCATATAATAGCCGAACTGAATCATAGAAAACGGGTTAAAAATCTTTTCCGCCGCCAATATCCGATAAAAGGCCGGCTCAGATAACAGATACCAATTGCTCATATCCGACAGATATACATTGCTATATATCAGCGTGTCCAATAAATCTGGCAAAAGCATGATTACAAAAATCCCCAGCGCTGCCAAAAGGGTATAATTTCCTTTTCTTATTATCTTTGAGAGCAACAGCGTAAACATCACTACCAGAACGGACACCAGAAACAACGAGGCCGCCTGATTTACAAAAAAACCTTTTACCGTCAGGCCAGAGGCGCACAACTGATAACCGTCTGCCAGAAAAAGAGGCTGCTCCCAATCGCTTCCTGTCATTCCGACAAAAAAAATCTGCGAAGCTAAATATACCATCCAGAAATAAATATTCAGTATGACAGCAGATAGAATCCCTGTCGCTATTTTCGCCATGGTTATCGTCCACTGCCCCCGCTTAGTTACACACAGAAGCAGATTCATATTATTCTCATATTCCATGGAAAAGGAAAAACTCAGAATAATAATGAGAGCAAGGCATGGCAGCCAGCCAAAGGACATACTGCGAACAATTGCGGTCAGTTTTGTCCTGTCCGCAAGCATATAATTGTTCTCTTTCTCATAATCATGGGAATCTTTGTCCAATTTATCGACAATCAACGCCGTGTTTTCATTTCTTTTTTTAATAACTTCCATGCAGGTTATGAGTTCATTTAAAAAGGAATAATCATTCACTCTGGTACTGGTATACTTCCCCCTCTTTTTCATTGCCTCTGTATTCGCCTGCTGTGTGCCGTCTTCCTTTTCTTCATACAACTCACGGTACAGTTCGTCCCTCTCCTCTGTCACTTTCTGCTCATCGGCAACTGTAAACGAGCGGACGGCATGAGAATAAAAATCCTGCCGCTCCGTCTTTTCAAAGAAAAGTCCCCCCTCAATCATCAAAAAAACTATTATAAGCCATGCCAAAGTGAGCAACAAGATAATTATAAAATTATTCTTTGAGAACACATATTTTTTCAGTTCATATTTAATCGCCTGAATCATACAATTTTCTCCCCGTCAACTGAAGATAATACTGTTCCAGTCCTGACAAATTATTTTTTTCGATATAGTTTCTGTAATAATTTTTATCATAATTCTGCAGTACTTTCCCCTCATTCATGACCAGAATATAATCTGCGATTTCCTCGATATCGGAAACAATATGTGTAGACAGAAGTACGATGGAATTTTCTCCTGTCTGACGTACCATATTCTTAAATTCCGCCCTCTCCTCCAGATCCAGGCCCACCGTGGGCTCGTCCAGCAGCAAAACGGACGGTTTCCCCAAAAATGCCTGGGCAATTCCGAGCCGCTGCTTCATTCCTCCAGAATATGTGCTTATGCGGTTATCTTTCACCGAATACAGATTCACCCTTTTCAAAAGTTCATCTATCTGTTCGGTATCTCCCGCCTTTCCTCCCTTCAGATGATATATGTATTTCATAAAATCATATCCGGTAAAATGGCTGTAAAATCCCATTTTTTGCGGCAGATACCCAACTGCCGAATGATACTCCTGCACGATGTCATATACGTTTTTCCCGTCGCAAAAAACCTCTCCTTCCGAGGGAGGCAAAACCGTAGCAATAATATTTAGCAACGTTGTTTTTCCCGCTCCATTGGGGCCCAACAAACCATAAATACCCCTCTCAAAACTCTGATTCACATCAGATAAAACGGTTTTTTTCCGATAGCGTTTACTAATGTTTTTAATTTCTAATTTCATAAGCGCCTCCTGCTGCCATTTTCCGAAATAATTCACGGATTGTCCTCAGTTCTGAATCCTTTCGGGATATTCCAATCTCTTTTCAGCACTGCCGTCCTTTCTTACACAGTACAAATGCTCCGGTCTTCCGCCAATCTCTCCTTCCTCCAGTTCACCCTCATGTTTTGCAAAGACAATCCAGTCGCTCTGGGGAAATTCATACATATAAGCGCTGGCACAATCTGCGAGTTTACTTGACTTGCCCGTTTTTAAATCCAACACATTCAAAGTAGTATCATCACTTTTTGATATGCCCTCATAATAGATTTTTTTCTCTTTTGTATCTGTGCAAAACTGATACACTTCATCGAGAATTTTTTTCTCCTTTTTATTTTTGAGTGAAATGGCTTTCAGCGTATTTTTCGTCTGATAAACTCCCGTTTTGTCATATTCCATGCTTCTGTAGTACAACCAGCCATCGCACACCTGAGGCGATACCAGCTTTTCATCACAGAATCTCACCTTTCCGCTCCCGTCCAAATTTGCCTGATACAACAAGGTATCTTCCTGGCAAAAATACATTTTATCTCCATAAAATGTCAGATATTCATATAATATCGGCCTGTCCAGCACTTTTTGAACTCCGGACGAATTATTAATGGGCAATCTGTACAGACTGAACTCACCCATATAATAAATGTAACCTCTATAGGCCCACATTCCCAATATTTTATCTGAATCGGCCCTGTAAAAACAACTCACCTCATTGTTCTGAACCTTCCATATCTCATTTCTGGAACTAACCGAAACTCCAAACACAACCGACGAATAGCTACACAAATACATCAACTGTTGGTTGGATATGCAGTCGCCCCCTGTATGCAGGCAGGATTCCTTTTCACAGAAAAATTGCAGCTGTTGTGAATCGTCATTAAAGTACAACATTTCAGCATTTTCTTCATCTGACAGGGCAATCAAAATTCCCTTCGATTCCAAATACGTCTGGGCTCCCCCGTTTTCCAGGTTTCCCTGCTCATTTCCCAATCCACTATAGTCCGGTTCTTCTTGCTCCATATCTGCAGTAACATCGTTCTTTTCCACTCTGACCGCATCATTTTTTAACTCCTTCCGGCCCATGGCAGCAACTATCACAATAACGACAGCGCATATTGCAACAATGAGCGCAAAAGTAATATTTCTCTTTTTCATTTCCTTTCACCCCATCTCGTTCCTTACCAGTCCACATGATCCGGATCTCCGTGCATATCGCCGCAGTCCAGTTTTTCTATATCCGCCATCTCCTCCGGACTCAGGGCAAAGTCAAAGACTTCCTTATTCTGGCAGATCCTCTCCGGATGCACGGATTTCGGAATTGGCACCACGCCATTCTGCACATGATACCGGAGGACAATCTGGGCCGGCGTGCGGCCATACTTTTCACCCAGCTTTTTCAAAAGCGGTTCGGTCAAGGCCTCTCCCCTTCCCAGCGGGCTCCACGCCTCCGGCACAATACCGCGGGCCCTGCAGTATTCTCTCAATTCTTTCCTTATTAAATGGGGGTGACATTCAAACTGATCGACCGCGGGGGCTATATTGGCCTGTGCGTCCAGTTCCTCCAGATGATGCTCCAAAAAATTACTTACGCCAATGGCCCGCACCAGTTTTTCCTCATACAGCCTCTCCAGCACTTTCCACGTCTCGTGGATCTTCCCCGGTATCGGCCAGTGAACCAGATACAAATCCACATATTCCATATCCAGCGCCCGCAGACTTTTTTCAAAAGATTCTCTCTGGCGGCCTTCCCTCTGCATATCGTTCCACACCTTTGTGGTGACAAAAATCTCCTCCCTTGGCACGCCGCTGCTCTTAACGCCCTCTCCCACCTCCCTTTCATTTCCATAAAAGGCCGCTGTGTCAATCAGCCGATAGCCGTTTTGGATGGCGCACTGAACGGCCGGAGCGGTGGACTCTCCGGAATCAAATACGCCAAGTCCCAGAATCGGCATCTCTATGCCGTTGTTCAATGTAATCTTAGATGAGAATGTGCTCATTTCGCTGCTCCTTTCTTTTTAATTCATTTATTATTTTTATTTTTCGTTTCTTTTTATTTATTTATTTTTATTATTTACTATTTTTATTTTCTTTTTATTTTCTCATTTAGAAAGAAATACCCGCAAAATCAATCAAAATACCCCAAAATACACTGGCTACATACAAAAAAGCAATCAAGAGGATATTCTGCTTCATATGCCGCCTGTTCATGCGGCAGAGAACCAGCGCTCCGACTCCGGCGCCGGCCAGAAGCCCCGTCATCATAGCTCCCGTCCCCATCACGCCCTCCACATATAGTTGGGCGATTACCACAGAGGCCGCACAGTTGGGAATCAGCCCCACCAACCCCGCCAGCAGTTCCCCCGCCACCGGCACCCGAAATATAAATCCGGACAATCTTTCCTCTCCCACTCCGGTTATAAGGGCGTTCAAAACAATCGTTATAAGAAAAATAAACAGAATAATCTGGGCCGTATGCTTCAGCGCCGAGCGAAAAATCCCCTCGTCGCACCGACAATGTTCACTCTCACACATGGTATGAATGTTTTTGTAGCGGATTTCCCTGCGGAGCAGTTTGTGATAAAGTAAATCGAGCACAGCGCCACTGACAATGGCAAAGAGCATTTTCACCGCAAGAATCCCCAGTATGGTATGCACCGGCACGGCAGAGGAGATAAAAACAGGCAGCATCTCGTCCGAGGTGGACAAAAATACGGCCATCAGCGTACCGGCCGTGATCACACCGCCAGCGTACAAATTTGCCGCCGCCACGGAAAATCCGCACTGTGGGACAACGCCAAGCGCCCCTCCGATCAGGGGCCCTGCCTTTCCCGCGCGGCGGATAGCCGCCTGGGTACGGCTCCCTGTCTTGTGCTCCAGCCATTCCATCACCAGATAAGTGACAAATAAAAACGGTAAAAGCCGCGCGCTGTCAATCAGCGCGTCCCCTGTAATTTCCGCAATCGTTCTCCACATTTTAACCAACCTTCGATTCCACAGCCTTCCTCCCCGGAAAGCCGTCTGATTTCTTTTGTCTCTGACACTTTCAGTTTACCATTTTCCGCTGAGCATGGCAACCACTTTGTCGGAAAGCGCCCGACTGCCCTCCGGACAGCAAAACAGCCGGTATAACCCCGGCTGTTCGCTCCTGCAATAATGAATCCGATCCTCATTCGCCCTCAATGGCAATATATTTCTTCTGTTCTACTTCCGGCTGCTTTTCCTTCTTGGGAACATTCAGTGTCAGGACGCCATCCTTAAACTTCGCCCGAATATCCTCCTCTGTAACCTGCTCGCCCACATAGAAGCTCCTGCGGCACATACCGCGGTAACGCTCTCTGCGGATTACCCGATCGGACTTGTCGCGCTCCTCGTTATCCTGGTTGCGGGAGGCCTCAATGGTGAGATAACCGTCCTTTAACTGCGCCTTGACGTCCTCTTTGGAATAGCCCGGCAGATCCATCTCAATCTGATATCCGTCTTTGCTCTCTGCAATATCTGTCTTCATGGTACCTGCCACATTCATGTGGCTATCGTTCCAGAACGGAGTCTGGAAAAAGTCGTCCAGTACATTATCCATAAAATTACTTCCGAAAATACTTGGTCTCAGCATAATTCATTCCTTCTTTCTTATACTCACAGCGGCTGTGAGCCTCTGTGGCTGCTCCCGAACAAGTCGGGCGGGAGGCTTATCGCCTCTCTTGCTTTACTTGTTATATATGTTATAGCACAATTTGTTAGCACTGTCAAGAGGTGAGTGCTAATTTTTTAAAAATTTTTTCTTTTTACATTATTTCCCGTTGGATTGTTTTTATTCATATACTGTTAGATTTTTGACGCGTCTGTGAAAGTCCGCCTGTATTTCTCTCCCAGAACACACCGTCTGCGTACCCCTGGATTGTCGGATCGGCCTCTGCCATTTCCAGACGTTTCTCCGCCCAGACGCAGTACTGTTCATTGATTTCTATTCCGACATAATGCCGTCTCAGTTTTTTTGCCGCCACAGACGTCGAGCCGGAACCGAGAAAGGGATCGAAAATTATATCGCCGGCATTTGAACTGGCAAGTATCAGTTTTGCCAGAAGTTTTTCGGGTTTTTGCGTTGGATGCGCCGTGTTCTCCGGCATTGACCAGTAGGGAACGGAAATATCGTCCCAGAAGTTTGACGGATAAGTATTCCGAAAGTTTCCGCTTTTTGTCTCCTCCCAATCCTTTGGCTTTCCATCTACTTTATAGGGCGCAATTACTTTTCTTCTGATTTTCACGTCCTCTACATTAAAAGTATATGTCTTTGAATTTGTCGCAAACCAGATATCTTCCATGCTGTTTTTCCAGTTTGACAGCGCCCCGCGTCCCTTTTCCCGCTGCCAGGTGATCCTGTTCTGCACATGGAAATATTTTCCCAGTACGCGGTTGACAGACGCGCTTGAGCGCCAGTCGCAGCACACATATATAGTGGCGTCCTCCTTGAGGAGCGGAATGACGGCATGTATCCACGATTCCGTGTACTCCTCATAGAGTTCATCGGAAGTCCTCTTAAACTTTTTTCCATTAAAATCTTTGTCCAGATTGTATGGCGGATCAGCGATTAACAGGTCGACAAACTTTGTCGGCAGAGTCGAAACAGTTTCAAAAAAATCTCCGCAAATCGTCCTGTCAATAATTTCCTCAAGCTCTCTTGGGCCGTCTGGCCTTATACATCTCTCAAGATAGCGTGCTCCCTCATCCACGCCTATGTCAATTGTCTTATTCCTTGGGGCCTTCATAAGCAATTACTCTCCTTTATCTCCATCACTCCACCGACACAAAATAGTAGTAGATCGGCTGGCCTCCGTATTGGATCTCGACCTCTACCTCGCTGTCCATCTCCTGTACGGCGGCGGCAATCCGCTCCGCATCCTTCTCGTTTCCTTCTTCCCCGTAATAAATAGTGACCAGCTCGGACTCCTCGTTCATCATTTTCTTCAGCAGTTTTATCGCGGTCTCTACCACATCGCTTCCCACAGCCTCAATCGTCTTGTCGCTGAGCCCCATGATGTCTCCGGCTTTGATTTCCCGCCCGTCCACGGCTGTATCGCGGACGGCATATGTGACCTGACCGGATTGAACCGTGGACAGAGCCTCCATCATTGCCTCTATGTTCTCGCTCAGTCCCAGTCCCTCCGCATAATTCACCATAGCGGCAATTCCCTGCGGAATGTTTCGGGACGGAATTACAATTACGTTTTTCTCCTCGTCCAGATCCTTCGCCTGCTCCGCCGCCAGAATAATATTGGAATTGTTCGGCAGGATAAATACATTGTCAGCGTTAATCTGCTGAATCGCGCCCAGAATATCCTCGGTGCTCGGATTCATGGTCTGTCCGCCCTCAATGACGATGTCCACGCCCAGCTCACGGAAGATATTGCTGAGACCGTCCCCCACCGACACACTGATAAATCCGTCCTTCTTATGTTCCATCGGCGCCGTCTCCCGCTTTGGCTCCTCTGTCTGGATACGGGCCTCCTCCTTCTGTTCAGCCGCCTTTTTTTCGGCGTCCTTGATTACGCGTTCATTGTGCTCCTCCCGCATATTGTCAATCTTCATCCGCGTCAGCGAACCGTAAGTAAGAGCCTTCTGAATGGCGAGCCCCGGATCGTTTGTGTGAACATGTATTTTCACCAGATCCTCGTCCGCCACACACACGATCGAATCGCCTATGGATTCCAGATACGCCTTGAATTCCTGCTCCTCTTTGCTGTGAAATTCTTTTTCCAGCATAATGATAAATTCCGTACAGTATCCAAATCGGATATCTGCGCCCGCCTCTGAGCCGCCCGCGGCGCGCTCCGGCGAGATCGCTGCGGCGTCTTCACTCACCTCATAGTCCACATCCTTGCCGAGAAGGGCGTCATAGGCGCCCTCCAGAATCGTCAGAAGACCTTCCCCGCCGGAGTCCACCACGCCGGCCTCCTTCAGCACCGGAAGCATATCCGGCGTCTGCTCCAGCACGTCTCTCATATGCAGCAGGACTGCATTGACAAGCTCCACCAGATTATCTGTCCTCTCAGACAATTCTAACGCCTTCTCAGCTCCGACTCTGGCCACGGTGAGAATCGTGCCTTCCTTCGGCTTCATGACGGCCCGGTAAGCCGTCTCCACCGCCCGCTCAAAAGCCCGTGTCAGAGTACTGACGTCCACTGTGTCCTGTCCGGCAATCTCCTTGGTGAATCCGCGGAGCAGCTGGGACAGGATCACGCCGGAATTTCCTCTGGCTCCCCGCAGAGAACCGCCGGAAATCGCCTTGCACAGCCTGGGCATGTCGGGCTCCTCCAGGGCGGCCACCTCCTTTGCCGCAGACATAATCGTCATCGTCATGTTGGTTCCGGTATCTCCATCAGGCACGGGAAATACATTCAGATCATTGATGATCTCCTTTTTGGCATCCATGGCGCCCGCACCGGCCAGAAAGCATTTCTGTATAACAGCCGCATCTATCGTTTTAATTATCAATGTTTTTTCCTCCAAAAATTTGATATGGTACGGTAAAATCAGTTAATCACCTTGACACCCTCTACGCACACCACAATCTTTCCTACTTCCATTCCCGTATACTCCTCCACCTTGTATTTTACATTGTCCACAAGGTTCTCGGCCACTGCAAGGATACTGACCTCATAGGCGACAATAATATGAAGTTCAATCAGCAGTTTATCGTTTTCCAGCGTGACATTGACGCCGTGCCGGATACTGTCGCGCTTCAGGAGCTTTACAATGCCGTCCCTCACATTGACAGATGCCATTCCCACCACGCCAAAGCACTCCACGGCAGCAGAACCGGCGTACTTTGCAAGCACGTCCTCATCTACAATGATTTTTCCCATCTCTGTATCCATCTGTCCCTTCATAGTAAGCCTCCAATCTATCTTCTTTTATTTTCAACATACTTGTTTACATTTTACACTATAGCGGGAAAAAAAGCAAACCAAATCCGTCTCTCTGCATATAATAGAGTAACACTACACCGGCTTTTTCCGGATAGGCAGGTGATGCTTTGTGAAACGGCTTATCGGCTTTATTCTGTTCTGGATTGGCATCGGTATGTGCATTATGCTCTTTATCCGGAACGGCCTTCTCGCCCTCTGTATTATGATTGCCTGTCTGGCGCTGGGATACAACCTATTCACATCATGTAAGTGATGTGAATTGTTTACTATCATGTAAATGATGCAAACTGTTCACTATCATGCAAATGATGTAAACAAACGCATCCATTTCCAGATTCCCTGCACCTCCTGTTTTACTTTCTTAAATATAAAGGGCACCAGACTACAATCAGCCTGATGCCCTTACAAGTTATTATTTTTCTTCTCTTTATGAATGAGAAACTTCTATTTCCCTCTATAGCCTAAGTGTTTCCACTACATCGCTTACACGAGTATAAACATCAATGAAAGCCGGTTTATTTTTGATGCCTTTCATTTTGTCATAAGCCTCATTCAGTTCGGCAGATTTTGTCCTGAACGTCTCAAAATTCCCCGGTTTCCTGCCTGTTTCCTCCCATATCCTGTACAACCCGCCTGCATCAATTTCTGTAATGAATGACAAGACATAAATATCCAGTATATCTTTCATTCTCCTGCATACCTGTTCTCCTGAAATCGCATAGATTTTATCCGACAGCATCTTCAATACGCTGGCACCATTGATGGATACTCCATTCACATAAGAAACATATGGTCTGCAAAACCGGTTTTGTCTGACACTTAAATCAACACCTGCCACTTTCTCTCCGTTTTCGTTGATTATTTTGAAACCTGCTGATCTTTTCTCACCAAATATCCTACCGGCCTGCACATCCATGGAAGAATCCACTTTCTTTACTGCATTCCGTAATGCCCGCTCCATTTCCTCCATTGTTGGATATTTACCGGTCCAGTCTCCGTCAATATCCCTTGTTGCCCTCTCTACTTTTGATGGATTGTTATCCCTGATGGCAAGATTCAGCACCATAGCCCCCTTAAAGACAATGGGTACTCCGGCATCTGCCATCTCCTCCATTACTCTGTATAAAAACTCCATCAATTCCAAACATATCACCTACTCCTCATAATACTCCTTTGCCCATGCACCATACTTCTTAAATCTCTGCCACAGATGTTCCGGTATTTCAAGCCCTTCAAAACTTTCATGATGTTCATCATAGTAATTTGCCAAGCTCTCCGTAATAATCTGCTCATCGCCGTTCTGTTCCAGAAGGTCAACGATGGTCCTATTCACCGTAGTACAGCGCAATCCGCCCCGTTCCTCACATTCAAGCGCATCTAAAGACGGCACCACAAACTGCTCCGTCCCCTCAACATTCTGTTTCTCATTAACAAATATCTGAGCCACCGATCTGTAGCCGCCATTTGTCAGCCCCAAAAAATCCGCTGCCGTATCAAATGCCAACACACAGTCCACACCAGCTAATAGACTCCTTAACTGGTCATTGTATGCCACAACAGCCATTCATGCCGCCTCCCTTCTTCTTTTCATAAATGATAACACATATTCACAGATATTTCATTAACAATTTTTTAGCGATATCCTTATCATTCCATGATTCGTAAAACGATATGCCCTTACCCAAGTTTGCTAAGTTGAACATACTTAGCGTTTAAAATTTATCTGCCACAAGCATTGGAAACAGCTCCGGAAGCGCAGAGTCAATATATTTCTTCCACCGTTCAAAGGAAAATTCTGAACCGTCATAAGATATCAAGGCAGAAGAATATGTATCAATAATATCCATGATATTTAATCTCCATTTCAAAATTTGTTATGCAAATACCCGATTATTTTTATCATATCATAATACCATTATTTTTACAAAAAGAAGAAACCGACGTTTTTACCGATGATGATTGCAAAGAGTAAAGCAAAAGACTAAGTAAACTTTAATGGAATTGTGTGTGTGGTTGTGGTATAATATCAGCGTTGAACAATTAAACAAATCGGAATTTGTCGAGAAGTGAATCGGAACTGTATGAGAGGAAAACACTTTATGTATGATGTCATTGTCGTTGGCGCAGGTCCGGCGGGATGTACCGCCGCAAAAATACTTGCGGAAAACGGATTTCGGGTGTTGTTTACCGAAAAATTCAAATTGCCTCGGTATAAATCCTGTTCGGGACAGCTGATCCAAAAGACGCTGAATTTGGTGGAACAGTACTTCGGAGAATCGCCCCCGTACTGTGTTACCTGCACTCCTGCCGAAAACCGAGGAATGATTTTTACAAACAATCAAGGGAAAGAGTATCGGTTTGAGCAGCCCGGATTAAATGTTTGGCGCAGTTCTTTTGATGAATGGCTGGCAGGAAAGGCAGAGCAGTCCGGCGCTGAGCTTCGGGACGAAAC